>NZ_PJCA01000027.1 GCF_002836355.1 Moritella sp. Urea-trap-13 | reverse complement strand
TTATCTTTTGCATAAAGAACAAGAAAATAGAGAACACCAGCAATGATATGTTGTATAAATAATCACAACACATCAGCTTCAGTAGAAGCAAACGAATAATTCCCCTTTAGTTCAGTTGGTAGAACGGTGGACTGTTAATCCATATGTCGCTAGTTCGAGTCTAGCAAGGGGAGCCACTTCTTTATAATTCATATCTACATTCTATTATTTCCCCTCTTAACTTATTTATCCAAACATTATTCTAAAAGTATCTATCTAAAGCTCATCATAAAATATCGTCCTCTATCGCATATTCCTTATCGAAATCAAATAACCCATACTTTTATTGTTTCAAAAAGGTTAACCTAAAGTAACAGGGATGTATAAATTATAGGAATAATGAAAATGACGGATTATTTTCGCTGCAACCTCCTTCTCACATTTGTTTTTTTATGTATGTTGATCAGTGCAGCAGGTTTTAGCTACCATTCAGTAAACTCATCATTGGCGGTTCAAGGTAGTGCTGTTAATGATGCATTAAGTCAAAAAATAACGCTTGATTCGATCAATGATAACAATACTAAGCTACTAACCGAGCGCCTCGCGCTAAGCCAATTATTCATTCAAACAGAATCAGTGTCTTCAAGTTGGCAAGCAAATATCAACTACCCTATTCTGATCCAGCTGGTATTCCCGCAGTTAGCTAAAAATTTCTCCGGCGCGACTGACTTATTCAGTTATAAATTTAAGCTGAAATTTAGTGAAAAAGATAACGCGGTTATTCAGTTATTAAGCATTTTTAGCATTTCACTATTTATCGCTTATTTATTATGCCTTGTATCTGTTAAGCGATTAGTAGTAGGCCTAGAAAAAAACATGCTGCACGAAATAGGTCATGCCACAAAAGCAAAGCGCCAATCATTCCCTACTGTCACTCGCCTTCTTGCTCAACATAAAGCTGAACATCATAAAGAATTACAAGGTCAGCACGATAAAATTGAAGCACTATCAAAAAAAATCAACATGGATAATTTGACGGGCTTATACAATCGATTTTATTTTCGTGGTGAACTAGTGGAGATCTTATCCGATAAAAAGCCATCTCAATCTGCAATCCTCGCATTAGTTCGAGCCACAGCCCTGGGGCATATCAATAAACACAGCGGCTTTCAACTCGGAGATAACTATCTAAAAGATATCTCCAATATGCTAAGACAATGTACAAAGCGCTACCCAGATAGCCAGTTGTATCGCGTATCAGGCCCAGATTTTGCCATTATCATTCCGAATATGACCGCTGCTGTCGCCCATAAACTGGCACGAGAGATAAAAGCGAACTTAGATGAATATCAAACTCTGCATGAACTAGACAATGTCGCTTATATTGGCATTACCACTATTCATTCAGGCCATCAGCCCGAGCAAGTACTTGCCCGTGCAGATACCGCATTAGCGAAAGCGCAACTGGAAGGACCAAACTATTGGGCTTTCCAACAACAAGACAGCCAACAGGATAATCAAGGTCAATCTTATTGGAAAGAGGTCATCGAGGAGATAATCAGCAAACGCTGCCTGATGTTACTTAGCCAACCAGTACAACCCATTCATCGTAATATGAAAAATTACCAAGAAATATATACCCGCTTTATTGGTAGTAATAATGCGGTGCTACCAACTCACACCTTGTTTGCCATGGCTCAACGCTTGGATTACACCATAAAGTTGGATCAAATCATTATTGAAAACATTATCAGTAATAGTCGCACACAAATGGATGGTAACAGTCATTGGGGGGTTAACTTAACGTCTCAGTCCGTGCAAAGTAGCGCATTTATTGTCTGGTTAGAACGCTTGTTATTACGAGAGCCTAATATTGCCACGAATCTGGTGTTCGAAATAGATGAAGTGGTATTAGAACGAAATATAGTCTCCAGTAAACGCGCTCTTGATATGTTACGCCGTGTGGGTAGTCGCTCAGCAATTAGTAAATTTGGTCACGGTATCAGCTCATTTAAATTATTTAAAGAACTCAAACCCAACTATATCAAAATAGACAGCAGCTTGATCCAATCAATTACCAATGATAATGCCAGTCAACAATTTTTGCGGATGATCGTTGATGTAGCCCACCGCATGAGTTGCCAAGTCATTGCCGAAGGCGTCGAAGAGTTAGCACAAAAACAATTACTGGAATCTATGTATGTCGACGGGCTCCAAGGTTATCTCATCGCAAGACCCGCTCCTTTAAGCAAAATAGCCAGTTAAAACACCAAAAACCCCAGATAACGTAAGGAGACTAATTGATTTTTAGTCTTTTTACGTTATCAATTTAGTTCTTTCCTATTGTAACAATGATCCAGATACCCGATAATATGGCCTCCCATAGTAACTGTATTGCTTCATCATGACCGAATATCTCTTACTGCTAGTCAGCACTGTGCTTGTAAACAACTTTGTACTAGTCAAATTCCTTGGTTTATGCCCGTTTATGGGTGTGTCGAGTAAATTAGAAAGTGCCATAGGCATGTCGTTTGCAACAACGTTTGTATTGACCATTGCGGCAATGTCTTCATACCTAGTTGAAACCTATATTTTAACGCCACTTGGCTTAGAATATTTACGCACGCTTAGTTTCATTCTGGTAATTGCCGTTGTTGTACAATTTACCGAAATGGTGGTGCATAAAACCAGCCCTACCCTTTATCGTTTATTAGGTATTTTCTTACCACTTATCACAACTAACTGTGCGGTTCTTGGTGTGGCACTACTCAATATTAATGAAAAACATAACTTTGTCGAAAGTGCCGTATATGGATTTGGCGCTGCAGTTGGTTTCTCATTAGTACTGATATTATTTGCTGCAATGCGTGAACGAATTGCAGCAGCAAACGTCCCGGCCCCTTTTAAGGGTACTTCAATCGCTATGATCACCGCAGGGCTTATGTCACTTGCGTTCATGGGCTTTACGGGCTTGGTTAAACTTTAACTATTGATAATTATGACTACTATTCTTATTGCTATTATTACCCTTGTTATTCTCGCCGCTTTGTTTGGGCTCGGGCTCGGCTGGGCCGCTATTCGTTTCAAAATTGAAGGTAACCCTGTCGTTGAACAGATTGATGCAGAGCTACCACAAACACAATGTGGCCAATGTGGCTATCCGGGTTGTAAACCCTATGCCGAAGCCGTGGCTAATGGTGCAGAAGTAAATTTATGTGTGCCAGGTGGCGCTGCTACAGTTGAAAAACTTGCTGATATTATGGGTGTTGAAGTTAAACCCGTCGCAGAACAAGAACATGATGCCAGCATTAAGCTCGTCGCACGGATCATTGAAGAAGACTGCATTGGTTGTACTAAATGTATTCAAGCCTGTCCGGTTGACGCCATTGCAGGGGCAACACGTGCAATGCACACTGTTATTGTTGATGCTTGTACCGGTTGTAAATTATGTGTCGCACCATGTCCGACCGATTGTATCGTGATGGAACCAGTACAAACTGCTTGGAAATGGCAGTTAGATTCTATCCCAGTCGTCAATATTAAGTAGGTCACATAATGTCATTAATCGAACAAATCAAAAATGGTAAACTGTGGCGCTATCTTGGTGGTGTACATCCGCAAGAAAACAAAACCCAGTCTACAAGTTTAGCGATTACTACCGCAAGTATTCCTAAACACCTTATCATCCCTGTTAAGCAACATATTGGCCAAGGTGGTCAAATCATTGTTGCTGTCGGCGATCGAGTATTAAAAGGCCAGCCATTAACGGCTTCCGATTCATTTATGGCAGTACCTGTTCATGCACCTACATCAGGTGTAATCGAACACATTGCCCAATATCCAAGTACTCAGCCATCTGCGGTACCTGAAATAGCGATTAAGCTTGTTTGCGATCAATTAGATGATGCAATACCAGCACAGCTACCGTTAGATTATAAACAGCTATCAACGTCAGAATTACAGCAGCAAATTAGCCAAGCAGGCGTTGCGGGGATGGGCGGTGCAGGTTTCCCAACCGCAGTTAAATTAAGTGATAGACAACCGATTGAATTCTTATTAATCAATGCTGCAGAGTGTGAACCTTACATCACGTCTGATGATATATTAATGCGTGAACGTGCTGACGATATTATTCAAGGTATTGAAATATTACGTCACATGATCAAACCTGCGCTTTGTGTTATTGGTATTGAAGATAATAAACCCGATGCAGCACAAGCCTTAGAAGCCGCGATCAACAAGCTTAAGCTAAACGATGACATCGTGGTGCATAAAGTACCGACAAAATACCCTAATGGCGGTGAAAAACAGCTCATTAAAATGTTAACGGGTAAAGAGATCAGTAAAGGTCAGATCCCGGCACAATCTGGCATCGTGATGCAAAATGTCGGTACTGTTTATGCGGTTAAACAAGCGATTATTGATCGCCAGCCGCTATTAAGCCGAATCGTGACGTTAACCGGTAAAGCATTTCCACAACCGCGTAATGTCCAAGCTTTGATTGGTACACAGGTCAAAGAACTGCTTAACGAGTTTAATTGTAATGAAAACCAAGCTGCTGCCATTATTTATGGTGGCCCTATGATGGGCTTTACCCTGCCCCATGCGCAGTTTTCATTAACTAAAACTGGTAATTGCATTTTAACACCGATTAAAGATGAAATTCCGCAAGTCAGAGAAGCGGATGCTTGTATTCGTTGTGGTGAATGTGCAGAAGCCTGCCCTGTGGATTTATTACCACAGCAATTACATTGGTATAGCCAAGCTAAAGACGTGAAAAAGTTAGCTGATTACAATCTCATGGACTGTATTGAATGTGGTGCATGTAGTTATGTTTGCCCAAGCCAAATACCGCTGGTGCATCAATACCGTATTGCCAAAGTGGAACTACGGGAAAGCGATGCTGAACTTGCTGCTGCTGCGATCGCAAAAGAGCGTTTTGAAAAACGTAATGAACGCTTAGCATTAGAGAAAGCGCAACGCGAACAGCGCCAAAAAGACGCAGCAGAAAAACGCCGCGCGACAGCGAAAGCGTTAACGGGTGAAGATCCTGTTAAAGCGGCCATGGAACGAATTCAAAAAGCCAAAGCGGCAGAACAAGCACCAAGCGAGGGTCAAACCAGTAAAGGTTCAGCTGTTGCTGATGCTATTGCTCGCGCTAAAGCCAAGAAAGCGACGGCTGGTGCAGCACAACCAGCAACAACTAATTCAAACTCTGACCTGCCAGACAATTCAGCCGTTATTGCTGAGCGTAAAGCCAGAAAAGCCGCCGCGAAAGCGAAACGAGAAGCCGAAGGTGCTGAGCCAGCTGCAATAACAACGAGCCCAGCAATTGAAGCTAAAAAAGCCGCTGTTGCCGATGCTATCGCCCGTGCTAAAGCCAAGAAAGCTGCTGCAGATACTTCTGCGCCATCTGTTGATGGTAAGAAAGCCGCTGTTGCTGCTGCAATTGCTCGTGCTAAAGCTAAGAAAGCGGCCGCAGGTGGATCTACTGCAGATACTTCTGCGCCATCTGTTGATGGTAAGAAAGCCGCTGTTGCTGCTGCAATTGCTCGTGCCAAAGCTAAGAAAGCGGCTGCACAAGCAACGCCTGTAGCAACCGATGAATCAGTAACTGATACACCCGCTCCAGCTATCGATGCTAAAAAAGCCGCTGTTGCTGCTGCAATTGCTCGTGCTAAAGCTAAGAAAGCGGCTGCACAAGCAACGCCTGTAGCAACCGATGAATCAGTAACTGATACACCCGATCCAGCTATCGATGCTAAAAAAGCCGCTGTTGCTGCTGCAATTGCTCGTGCTAAAGCTAAGAAAGCGGCTGCGCAAGCAACGCCTGTAGCAACTGATGAATCAGTAACTGATACACCCGCTCCAGTTATCGATGCTAAAAAAGCCGCTGTTGCGGCTGCAATTGCTCGTGCTAAAGCTAAGAAAGCGGCCGCACAAGCAACGCCTGTAGTAACTGAAGCCGTTGAAACAGCTGACCCGACAACGGAGTCACCCGCTCCAGCTGTCGATGCTAAAAAGGCAGCCGTGGCTGCTGCAATTGCTCGTGCTAAAGCCAAGAAATCGGCTGCGCAAGCAACGCCTGTAGTAATTGAAGCCATTGAAACGACGGAATCAACAACGGAGTCACCCGCTCCAGCTATCGATGCTAAAAAAACAGCGATCGCAGCTGCAGTTACCCGCGCTAAAGCCAAAAAAGCCGCTGTACAAGTAGACGAAGCAAGTACAACAAACAATTCAACCGATGACGTTCAAGTAACCGAGTCTGTTGATAACAAAAAAGCAGCTATTGCCAAGGCGATAGCAAAAGCGAAAGCAAAAAAACTAGCCCAACTTGGTGATAAATAACATGGCCTTTAGATTAGCAAGCTCTCCCCATAATCACAGTGGTAGCAGCACCAGTAACCTGATGCGTACCGTTATTTTGGCTACAATCCCAGGCATTGCCGCACAATGGTATTTTTTTGGTGCCGGCAACCTGATCCATATAGCCTTAGCTTGTATGGCTGCAATTATAACTGAAGCCGTATTTCTTAAATTACGTAAACAACCGATACTCAATCGTGTACAAGATAACAGTGCACTATTAACGGGTTTGTTAATCGGTATTTCAATACCTGGTTTAGCCCCTTGGTGGATAAGTGTCATGGGCGCGGTATTTGCCATTGCCATTGCAAAACAACTTTATGGTGGATTAGGTCAAAACATCTTTAATCCGGCCATGGTCGCTTACGTGATGTTACTTGTTTCATTCCCACTGCAAATGACAACTTGGCCACCAGTGAGTGAAATAACCGGTTATGAATTATCATTATGGGATATCTTTAATGTTATTTTCACCGGACTGACATTAGACGGTCATAGCGCCCATCAGCTGATGCAAAATATTGATGGCATCACGATGGCCACCCCACTGGATACCCTGAAAAATGGTCTTGCGATGGGCCATACAGTTGCTGAAATTCAAACTAAAGAACAGTTCAGTTGGTTATCTGGATTAGGTTGGGAATGGATTAATTTAGCCTTCCTTGCTGGCGGTGTCTACTTACTCAGTAAACGCGCGATCCTCTGGTATATCCCCGTTGGCTTGTTAGGTGGTTTATTTGCCATAAGCTTCATTGGTTACTTATGGGAACCCGATTCTGTCGGCTCACCAATCTTCCATCTGTTCTCTGGTGCAACCATGTTAGGGGCATTCTTTATTGCTACCGACCCCGTATCGGCATCAACAACACCAAAAGGTCGTCTCATATTTGGCGCACTGATTGGTATGTTAGTCTATATGATTCGTACTTGGGGTGGTTATCCTGACGCAATGGCGTTTGCCGTATTACTCGCGAATATGTGCGTACCGTTAATTGATTATTACACTCAACCCCGTGTTTACGGTCATAAATAGGAGATCACCATGTTCGTATCAATGAAAAAAAATGGTGCCATACTAGCCCTATTTGCCCTAGCTTGTACTTCTGTAGTTGCGATCACTCATGCGGTAACGAAAGATCGTATTGCAGAACAAGAACAAATCCAATTACTGAAAATTATTAATCAGTTATTACCAGAAGACGGTCACGACAACAATATTTTCCAAAGCTGTAAATTAATGACTAATGAGGCGTTACTCGGCACCTCTGAACCACAACGTATTTTCACTGCAACCAAAAATAATGACACTGTTGGTTACGCTGTAGAAGGTATCGCACCAGCAGGTTACAACGGTAATATTAAACTTGTTGTTGGTATTGATACCACAGGTAAAGTAACGGGTGTGCGTATTCTAGGCCATAATGAAACACCTGGGTTAGGTGACAAAGTTGAACACCGCAAATCAAACTGGTTAGACGACTTTGTTGACCAAACGCTCACGCCTGAAAATACCCACACTTGGGCGGTGACTAAAGACGGCGGTGACTTTGATTCCTTTACCGGGGCAACAATCACCCCACGCGCAGTGGTAAATTCAGTAAAAGATATCCTGACTTTTTATCAGTCTGCACAATTTTCAGATCTACAAAGTGCGCCTTCTTGTTGGAGTAAATCATGAGCCAATATCGCGATATTATTTACCAAGGATTATGGAAAAATAATCCCGGTTTAGTACAAGTTTTAGGGTTATGTCCTCTACTTGCTGTAACAGCTACCGTGACGAATGCGATGGGCTTAGGCTTTGCTACCTTGTTAGTGCTTGTTGCATCGAACACCACCATTTCATTGATTCGTGAGTACGTGCCAAAAGAGATCCGTATTCCTATTTTTGTGATGATCATTGCCTCATTCGTCACCACAGTGCAGTTATTAATGAATGCTTACGTTTATGAGCTGTATCAATCACTGGGTATTTTCATTCCACTGATCGTAACCAATTGTATTATCATTGGTCGCGCTGAAGCATTCGCATCTCGTAACAAGGTATTACCCTCTGCGGCTGATGGCTTCTTTATGGGCCTGGGCTTTGCTAGTGTATTAATTGTATTAGGCGCTATTCGTGAAGTGTTAGGTCAAGGCACGCTGTTTGACGGCATGGATTTACTATTAGGTGACTGGGCAAGCGTATTACGTATTGAAGTCTTCCATGCGGATACCAGCTTCTTATTAGCAATATTAGCACCCGGTGCATTTATCGGTATGGGCTTTTTAATGGCCATAAAACATGCTATTGATGCGCAACTCGATAAACGTCGTAAAGCGCAGCCTGTTATTGTGGTTGAGCCTGCAGCCGAGACTGAATCTACAACAAATTTGTCGTAACGACTTAATTATAAGTTGTTAATTACAAATACTTAATTATAAAGTGTTTGATTATAAAAAGTCGAGCCATGCTGAGTTACGATATTCAGCGTGGCTTTATAATATAAATTGCATTAAATAACTGATTACAGATTGTTGTGATTGCTAGCATATATAGGATCAAGATATGAACAAGGATAAACGCCGCATTATTTTAGAGCGTCTGCGTGATAACAATCCCCATCCTGAAACTGAGTTAAACTTCTCTTCAGCATTTGAACTACTTGTGGCCGTGACCCTGTCTGCTCAAGCTACCGATGTCAGTGTAAATAAAGCCACGGTCAAGCTGTTCCCTGTAGCTAATACACCGCAAGCTATTTTTGATCTGGGTGTTGAAGGATTAAAAACCTATATCAAAACTATTGGCTTATACAATTCCAAGGCCAGTAATGTCATTAAAGCCTGCCAGATATTAATAGAGAAACACAATAGTGTTGTACCTGAAAGTCTTGAAGACTTAGTTGAGCTACCAGGTGTAGGTAGAAAAACCGCGAATGTGGTATTAAATACTGCATTTGGTTGGCCTACGATTGCTGTTGATACGCATATTTTTCGGGTATCGAACCGTACCAAACTGGCGATGGGTAAGAATGTTGACCAAGTAGAAGAAAAACTACTTAAAGTAATACCCGCTGAGTTTAAAGTTGATGTACACCACTGGTTGATTCTACACGGTCGCTATACTTGTATCGCCCGTAAGCCGCGTTGTGGCTCTTGTATGATTGAAGATTTGTGTGAATTTAAAGATAAGATATATCCTGAAGAGTAATGCTATAACTTGCACTTCAGTTTAGGCCTATTGAATAAGCTGACACTCAACGTGCTTAGTCTCCAATATTTAAAATCCCCCCGACCTCAATCCAGCAATTCGCTGGATTTTTTATTTCAAAAGCTACGATATTTTATACACAACAGCAATTGCTGGTGAGTTCAATATTCACACAATATTAAAGCTAGATTAATGTATATAAAAGCCAATGATATTTAATGTAAAGTATACTGTTGCAATATTGACTTAAAGTATCATTAAACTTACAATCCGCTCGAATTAACCAAGCAAAGGAAATAATATGGAAAGCGATTGTTGTAGGAGAGCCTATAAATAGATGTTGGATACTAAATAATAAAACACCCTCCCTCTATTTATACCTCTCTCATTATATAAAACGTCCATAATCTGAAATGTTCATCATTATTAGACGTATTAAACTCATCATAAATAATACTTAGTTTCGATTATTTTATCGTTATCGTTATCGTTATCGTTATCGTAAGTATTAATAAATATTATATTTAATCATCAACTGTGTTTACACATTGGCTGCATTGTAATAACCAACGATTATTACTCATTACCCTGTACCAAAAATAAAGTAAATCATTGATAAATAGGAAAACACATGGAAATTGACATTCCTCCTAGTCTACTACCGTTCCAGAAATGCGATGTGTAGTGGTATGTGAATTTATATTTAATACTTTAATTCTTTTTATACTTTAATTAAAATACAAATAAAATCACGATAAATAATATCCCCGTCATCGCTGTTATTAACATTATAAAAAATATTTAATCCTATTATATTGGAGGACTAATCATGTCCAATAATACAGCGCTTATAAACAATAAAAACACATTAACATTAAACAATGAAATTAATAATCCTTTTGAATTATGGAATGATGAAACGAAAAATAAATTAATTTCGTTTTTAACAAACAATTCAATCGAGGAGCTGCGTCATTGGTTTAGTAATAAAACCTTAAATCAATATTATCAAATAAAAAAATTATCATTAGAGAATATTGATTTAAAAAAACTATTACCCGCTTGGCTACTTGCCGATATCGAGTTATTAGGAACGGCCAGCAGCCCCGTCTTTTCTGTTATGTCACCAGCTTCCCCTCTGCTGCTAAATCATAATATGTCAGTTGCAGAGGCAGTAAACCACGTTAAATCTATGAACAAAGACCTCAATGCTAAAGCGGCAATGATTGTTGACCAGTATGGTCGATATTATGCTTTATTAGAATTACACATGCTGCTTAAGCATGATGAGGATCTGTTATTAGCAGATATTGCATTACAAGTTGAACCTTGTCATGTTGGCGAAGATCAAGAGTATGCCGTCAGCGAACTGCAAATGGGCAAGACAGAATACCTACCTATTGTCGATATACGCGGCCATCCTGTTGGCTTATTTCAATGGCAGCAAGCCTCGCAAGTGATGCAAGTTGAGCTGACGGAAGACGTTAATTTACAGATGGGTATTCAAAGTAGCCTAGACGAACCAAGTTATCTTGATATGTCGGTAATTGATCATGTACGTAAACGAATAATTTGGGTTTTAGGCTTGGCTGCTGTCGGTATTTTTTCAGGCATGATCATTCAGAGTTATGATGATGCGATAGCGGCATTAACAATACTTGCTTTGTACATGCCAATGATTGCAGACACCGGCGGTAACGCTGGAAGTCAATCAGCTACCGTGATTGTGCGTTCCTTAGCATTGGGGGAGTTAAAAGTTAAAAACTGGCTAACGGTTGTCTGGAAAGAATTAAAAATCGCCAGTCTAATAGGTTTAGCATTGGCAGCCGCTTCATTCATAAAGGTCGAGTTTCTATCAGGTAGCGCGGTTTTACCGGGTAATATAACGTTAACATTATTAGGTACAGCTATTGCATTGGCCTTGTTTCTGCAAGTACTAACAGCGACAGTTATTGGCGCCACTTTACCTTTAATTGCTAAATCCTGTCGATTAGACCCAGCCGTTGTAGCAAGTCCCGCTATCACTACCTTTGTTGATATTACTGGATTACTGATTTATTTCTATATCACCACGACATTACTTGGTATTTAGTCTTAATCCTCTGTATTTAAATAGTAAAATTAAGGAATATAAATGTTAAATTTTAACGCTATACATACCAGGATCCAGTATTTACGCATTGTGCATCTTAAATTAGGGCTTCAGTGGTTAGCGGCTATTGCCATTAGTGCCACCATACTTGGCTGTTCAGAACCTCAGCTAACTAATAGCACTTTTAAAGGTCAAACCATGGGCACATTTTATGACATAAAAGTAGCACATTTTCCATTGACGACGAGTGAACAGTCTTCTATTCATGCTGAAATAGATCGACTCTTAGAGCAAGTTAATGAGCAGATGTCGACTTATCGTTCACACTCCGAATTATCACGCTTTAATTTAAGTCCTGCGGTTAAAGATTTTCCTGTATCAGAAGATACCGCTAAGGTGGTTGCAGAGTCTATCCGAATACATGAGATAACATCAGGTGCATTCGACGTTACCCTTGGTCCTCTGGTTAACTTATGGGGCTTTGGTCCAGAAAATTTACCACAACAAAAGCCAACTACAAAGATGATTAAAGCTGCACTATCACGTGTTGGTATTCAACATATCAGTAACACTAAGCATACCTTAAGTAAGGATATAGATAGTCTTTATGTCGACTTATCTGGTATAGCAAAGGGTTATGGTGCTGATGTGATCGCTGAATATTTAACGTCGTTAGGCATTGAAAATTATATTGTTGGCCTTGGTGGCGATTTACGAGCAAGAGGCATAAATGCAAATAATTTAGGTTGGCAAATTGCCATTGAAAAAGCCTCGACAACAGAACATTCGGTACAGCATGTTGTTGCAGTGGGTGATAATGCCATCGTGACATCAGGTAGCTATCGTAATTATTATGATCTTAATGATGAACGTTTTTCTCATACTATAGACCCTATCACGGGACAGCCAGCACAACATAACTTAGTTTCAGTCACGGTTATTCACCCTTCAGCTATGACAGCAGATGGTTTTGCCACTGCATTTATGGCTATGGGAGAAGAACAGGCGATGATATTAGCAAGGCAGAAAAAATTAGCTGTGTACATGATTTATAAGTCTGGTGACGATTTTAAGGAAGTGTATACGGAGGCGTTTTCACCTTTCTTTCAAAAGTAATTAGCATTAATTAAAAATGTACTTTATTAACTATCAAAAAGGCGCGCTCAAGTCATTGAACGCGCCTTTATAGTATTCAGTGTTTAACCTACTCTAATTGCCCGTCATATAAAAACGGGCTTAGCGATTATTTAAAAACTGGTTTACCAACAGGTAATACTTCACGGCCATATTCGCCATTCAGGATTTGCGCCATACTAAAGTACATTGCGCTTAAACCACAGAAAATACCAACATAACCAGCGATCACACCAATTACCGCACTACCACTAAAGTCGCGAGCAGCAAGCAAGAAGAACAATGCAGTTAATGAAGCGAATACGATCTGCTTTGCTCGTGGGTAACGTAATGAACCAATAAATAAGCCCGCAGTAAATAGACCCCATAACAGCAGGTACCAACCCATAAAGCCAGCAGGACTCGCTGCTACACCCATTTTAGGCATCAAAATTAGGCCTACTAATGTTAACCAGAAAAAACCATAAGAAATGAAGGCTGTCGTACCAAACGTATCATTACGTTTGTAGCATAAAATACCCGCAATAATTTGGCTAATACCACCGTAAAAAATACCCATAGCAAGTATCATTGAATCCATTGGGAAAAATCCCGCATTATGGATATTTAATAACACGGTAGTCATACCGAAGCCCATTAGGCCCAGTGGTGCTGGATTAGCTAGTTGTGTAGACATTAATAATAAAACCCATCGTATATAAAGAGGCGGCGATTGTAGGTTAATAATTCTGACAGGGCAATTTAAAATAGTTCAAAATTTCAGCTAAATGATGATTTATAAAATGTTAGCACTATAAAAAAACAAATTAAATGTCGTCATTTAGAGCTGTCATAACATCATTTGAAAAACCGTGATCTATATAGCATATTGTTATTTAAGTATATTATTAGGGGGTACAATAAATACGGAATTAAAGTGCGAGAGTGGATTGATTGAAAGTCACATGGTGATAATTAATTTAGATTTGGTTATTCTTATTATTCATAACGAATAACATAAATATATCAATAAGTTATATAAGCATGTTTTTATATGTTTATGACCATAAAAATTTATTTATTATAACTTTAGAGTATATTTGATATTTAATTAATGGAAGCCAATAAAATCTATTAACTGAGCGTGAGACATTAATCATCACTATATTTTATCACTCACGCTCATCATTGCTATATTACCGTATTACCATTCGCCAACATTTAGCATTGAAGCCCAAGGTTCTTGGGGTGCTAGTTTGTCGCCTTTTTGTAATAACTCGATAGAAATGCCATCCGGTGAACGGATAAATGCCATATAACCATCACGTGGCGGACGGTTAATAATAACGCCAGCAGCCTGTAAATTGGCACAGGTCGCATAAATATCTTCAACTTCGTAAGCTAAGTGACCAAAGTTACGGCCGCCTTCATACTCTTCTTCATCCCAGTTATAGGTAAGTTCTACAGTAGGACGAGATGTTTGCTGCGCCTGTTCAGCATCGCCGGGAGCGGCTAAAAAGATAAGTGAAAAGCGTGCAGCTTCATAATCATTGCGTTTAACTTCAATTAAACCAAGTTTATTGCAGTAGAAATCTAAAGAGGCTTCTAAATTTTTGACACGAACCATAGTATGTAAGAATTGCATAACACGTCCTATTACAACTGAGTGATATTAAAGAATCGGTTGGCCTAATGATATCACAACGCGTTGATTTTTTTGTCGGTCAATAATGTTACCATTTGACGCTATTTGACTCTTCTCACCATAGCCATTGGTTTTTATTTCTAGATTTTTAAGGCCACTTTCTAAGAAGTACTGTTTAATATTTTCAGCACGTAATGAAGAGGTTTCTAAATTTTGTAGCTCATCACCATAACTAGCCGTGTAGCTATCAACAACGACTACATTAATATCAGGGCTGTATTGTAAGAATTCACTAATCATCGCCAACCGCTGCTGGCTCTGCTGTGTTAACTCATCACTGGCCGCATTAAAATCAAGAACAGAATACGCAATATCATCCAAGCTGTACGGTAATAAATTACTTACACATTCAAGGAATTCTTGGTATTTATTTTGAAAATTAACAGAAGACAGACCGACACTGATAAACTCACCGCCGCGATACCAGTCTCGAAAATAAAAGGTTGGGTAATCGCCAGAATCTAACGAGTCAAGCATACGCCAAGCTGGTTGTTCACTGACATAACCGGAAAATTGGCGATATAGTTTTACATCAGCAAGATCTTTCGCTGCACTGCCCGGTTTCCAATTTGGTGGTACCGAACGTAATGAAGCCATTTCAGCTTGAGCAGGTAAACGTTGCATATCTAATTCAAAATCAAGATTGATGAGCTTAGATGCGCGACTGGTAAAGATGGCTTGACCGTAACGAGGAATATCATGCTTCAAACTGCATTGCACGGGCGTAGAACGACTATTTTCCCATTGAGAAAATTCGTAATTAGCCGCATAGTTTTTCATACTAGCTGAAGCACTTGTTGAACCGACAGCAACAAGTGAAGCAATTATAAAATGTTGGCAGTTATTCATACGGTTCAAAATCCTGTTTATTCGAGGCCTATATTAACTTATCGGTATTGAGGTAAATAACTTGAGTCTCTTTTCTCAAAAAATTTAAAAAAACCGCAAAATACTTAATAAGGTAAAGGCCCTTTAAATGGCATTCCCTGTTGATTATCCCGACAACTAGCAATAAATTCACAAAGTTGATTAGAGGACATGGGATTATTATGGCATAATCCCAACCAAGTCAACACTAATAAATGATCACATGACCACAACTGAAAAATCAGCTTTTAGCCAACGATTCCGTGGCTACTTCCCTGTTGTTATCGATATTGAAACAGCGGGATTTAATGCACAAACAGATGCAATGTTAGAGATCGCCGCTTCCATTCTCGAAATGGATGAAGATGGTTATCTTAAAATTTCGCATACTTTACACTTTAACGTTGAACCCTTCGAAGGCGCTAATTTAGAACAAGCAGCCTTAGATTTTACCGGTATCGACCCTACTAACCCATTACGTGGCGCAGTACCAGAACGTGACGCGATCACCGAAATCTATAAAGCTGTTCGTAAAGGCTTGAAAGATACAGGTTGTCACCGTGCGATCATGGTTGCCCACAATGCTGCTTTTGACCATGGTTTTTTAAGTGCCGCATCTAGCCGTGAAAAGATTAAACGAAATCCTTTTCACCCTTTTGCTACATTTGATACCACGACACTGGCTGGTTTAGCTGTTGGTCAAACTGTACTTGCTAAAGCATGTATGGCTGCAGGTATACCTTTTGATCATAAACAAGCGCATTCTGCTAAATATGATACCGAGCAAACAGCAAAATTATTTTGCTTTATCGTTAACAAATGGAAAGATATGGGTGGCTGGCCACTCGCAGTACCTGAAGAAGAAATGATTGAAGAAACTGAAGCTGTTAGTGACAGTACGTTAAGCGCTGACACTGAAACAGAATAAGTAATTATGCCCCTGCGTAATGAATAATGCGCGAAGGGGCAAAAGCTTCATTATGTAAAGCAAGTTAAAACTTGCCTTTAACACCGATGATCGCCGTATCAGTTTCACTTTCATAGTGAAAGTTCAACACTGTTGCGCCAAAGGACATCCCAGCAACACAACCTAACAAATTGGCCGCCATATCGTTTGTACTGAATTCATTCCCTTCTTCCCCTGAATCTATAGTTTCCTTCAATGCACCGATAGAGATACCCACTAACATCGTTTGCCACCAACTTTCGCTATACATCATCGTCCCCCCACAGATAAAAGTCTGAGCAATAAAATGCTGCTGCTTGTCATTCTCTACGCTTTCAGCATTCACAGCTGCAGGAAAAAGAAACAGTGGGATTAACAAGATCCTCCTGCACAGAGTCATCACTGAACATATAACTTGGTGTACATTTTTAGCTGAATTAATCATGAGTATTAAGCGCCATAACAAATTTAGCAATGTAACCTAAACAACATCTACTCGGGATCGAGAGTTACCATAGTATAAACATGATAAGTATAGGTTTATTTTATAACGAAAACCTACATAGATAAGGGTTTAATGCTAAATAAAGCCCGCACAAAGCATCCATGCGCCACACCACTTAAAATAAAAGAATAAAACTCCAAGTGAATAATAACAAGGCTAGCAGCCAATATGTACTTCGCAACAAATACAAAAACATAAAAATAACGATCAAATACTTAAGAATTATCACCTGTAACAACAATCATTCACTAAATCTGCATAAATACCCATAAATAGCTGTAAAATTCACTTATCTTATTTGTAATAGTTTTATATACTACTATTAATGAAATTATTAACATTGGAAAATAGATAAATGAATCCTGTCGTTATCGCGGTGCTCACTATGCTAATCCTCAGCTTTATGCGGATTAATGTTGTTGTCGCGCTCACAATTAGTGCCATTTTAGGCGGCTTAATTGGTGGTTTACCTTTA
Source organism: Moritella sp. Urea-trap-13 (assembly GCF_002836355.1). Classification (NCBI taxonomy): domain Bacteria; kingdom Pseudomonadati; phylum Pseudomonadota; class Gammaproteobacteria; order Alteromonadales; family Moritellaceae; genus Moritella; species Moritella sp. Urea-trap-13. The sequence goes on along the minus strand of NZ_PJCA01000027.1, from coordinate 690,030 downwards.
GAAGAAGTTATTGCGGCGTTTAACTCCGGTTTAGGTGGTGGTGCGTCAATTGCATTAAACTATGCCATGTTAGGTGCATTTGCAGTTGCTATATCAAAGTCAGGTATTACTGACATATTAGCGGCTAAAATCGTTAGCCGTTTAGGCACTGGTGGTACTCAACGCCAAATAAACGGTTTTAAATACGGTTTACTGTTTACTCTGCTATTAGTGGCAATCTCATCACAGAATGTTATTCCTGTTCATATCGCGTTTATCCCGCTACTTGTTCCGCCTCTACTCGGTGTTATGAATAAGCTGCGATTAGACCGTCGAGCTGTCGCTTGTGTTATCACATTTGGTTTAACAGCGACCTATATGTTCTTACCGATTGGTTTTGGTGGTATTTTCTTAAACAATATCCTACTTAAAAATCTAAATGATAACGGTGCAAACGTAGTTGCTGAGCAGTTACCAACCGCAATGGCGCTACCGGTATTAGGCATGGTTATTGGTCTTATTACAGCTGTGGTATTTAGTTACCGTAAACCACGCGAATATTTGACTGAAAGTGAATTAACAACTAAAGAAGTACAGAAAGTTGAATATAATCCGCGCCATATTATCGTGGCGATTATTGCCGTTGTTGCCGCGCTTAGCTTACAGTTAATCTACGATTCAATCATTCTAGGTGCATTAACTGGTTTCATTATCTTTACGTTAGGTGGTGTGATCAAGTTCCACGAAACCCAAGATATCTTTACTCGTGGTGTGCATATGATGGCGATGATTGGCTTTATCATGATTGCGGCATCTGGTTTTTCTGAAGTGATGAAAGCTACAAGCGGTGTTGAATCGTTAGTTAGTTCAATTGGTGGTGTAATTGGCGATAATAAAGGCCTAGCTGCGCTACTAATGCTAATTACTGGTTTATTGGTCACCATGGGTATTGGTTCGTCTTTCTCTACAATTCCAATTCTTGCTACTATCTATGTACCACTTGCACTGCAGTTTGGTTTCTCACCACTTGCAACTGCATCACTCGTTGGTACAGCAGCAGCATTAGGTGATGCCGGGTCACCAGCATCAGACTCAACATTAGGTCCCACATCTGGCCTTAACGTTGATGGTCAACACGATCATATTCGTGACTCAGTAATACCAACGTTCATCCACTATAATATTCCACTTATTATCTTTGGTTGGATCGCTGCAGTTACACTGTAAAGATCATCGCTGGTACGGTGAGATAAATCATCGTACTGGTTAGTACTATAAAAGGTTTTAAATAAGAGATTACTTAAAATCGAGATATAAAAAAGGGAAGCAATTGCTTCCCTTTTTCGTACGCTAATTATAGTTATAAACAAATGATAACGCTTACAACATAATTAACAGATAACAACTAACAAAAGTTATTCAGCTTTCGCTTTTGCAGCAGCTGCTGCGATTAATGGCTGTAGTTCACCTTGCTGGAACATTTCCATGATGATGTCACAACCACCAACTAGCTCGCCGTCAACCCACAGTTGTGGGAATGTAGGCCAGTTAGCGTATTTAGGTAGCTCAGCACGGATATCTGGATTTTGCAGGATATCAACGTAAGCAAATTGCTCACCACAATTGATTACAGCTTGTGATGCTTGTGAAGAAAAACCACAGCTAGGTAGTTTTGGTGATCCTTTCATATATAGGATGATTGAGTTCTCAGCAAGTTGCTGTTTAATTTTATCTAAAGTTTCCATTGTGTCCTCACAAATCTTAGCGTTTACATCTACTGTAGTTATTATTTGAATCTAAGTTATTTAAACTCTAACCATAGAATGCGTTATATAAATACAAATTTAATCCGCCATTTTATGCTAATTATAGTCTTGTTAACACCGTTAATTTGTAGGGTTATTTTGTTTTATATTTAGTCTAATTGTTAATAATTCATGTATCTAGTTACAATTTATTAATTGAACAAGACAATTGCGTGCAAATGCTTGAATATATTCAACGCTAGCGGTAGTATTCTTGCAATAATTAAATCAATAATGAGCAATGGATAGCTTTTAGCTATCAATAAATAAGGAAATACCTATGAGTATTACACTACCAGCTTTACCGTACGCACAAGATGCACTTGTACCACATATCTCTGCAGAGACTCTTTCTTTCCATTACGGCAAACACCACAACACTTACGTGGTTAAGCTTAACGGTCTAATCGAAGGTACACCTTTTGCTGAAAAAACATTAGAAGAAATCGTTAAATCTTCTGCTGGTCCAATGTTCAACAATGCTGCACAAGTATGGAACCACACATTCTACTGGAACAGCCTGACTCCAAATGCAAAAGGTCAACCAGAAGGCGCTCTAGCTGACGCTATCAACGCTAAATTCGGTTCTTTCGAAGCCTTCCAAGCTGCATTCAACGATAAAGCTGTAAACAACTTCGGTTCAAGCTGGACTTGGTTAGTTAAAAACGCTGAAGGCGAATTAGAAATCGTTAACACTTCTAACGCTGGTACGCCAATCACAGAAGCTGGTGTTACACCGCTAATCACTGTTGATCTTTGGGAACATGCTTACTACATCGATTACCGTAACCTACGTCCTAGCTACCTTACTGCTTTCTGGGCACTAGCTAACTGGGATTTCGCTGCAGCTAACTTCGCAGCTTAATTTATCTGTTAGCCTTAGGCTAGACGAGTCAGAACTTTGTCTTGAATTAGCCTTACGCTAGATGGTAATAAAATCGATCATATAAAAAAACCGATAGTGAAAACTATCGGTTTTTTTTTATTCAACTAGTATTATTTATACTTAATTGTTATTCTTTGCGTCATTAGACTAATGACAAGGATGTTATTACTTATTTTTCAAGACCGAGGTCGTTATGAATTTTAGTAGTACATTTAAAGCCATATTAACATTGTCTATCCCAACAACCCTGATGTTTACTGTCCTGTACTTATCAGTAAACTAGGCCAAAGAAGAAACTGTACTGACAATTAGTAAATTTGTTGTCTACCAAGTAATGAATGGGACAAGGTCGTTCCATCTACATACTCTAATTCACCACCCACAGGTACACCATGCGCAATACGGCTTGCTTTCACGCCATATTCTTGTGCTATCTCAGCAATATAGTAGGCAGTTGCCTCACCTTCCACTGTCGGGTTTGTCGCCAGAATGAGTTCTTCATAGTGGCCAGATGCTAATAACTCTGCTAACTTATCTAAACCGATTTCATCCGGTCCGATACCGTCTAATGGCGATAAGTGCCCCATTAATACAAAGTATTGACCACTGAATTGATTGGTCTGCTCAATCGCAGCCACATCCGCCGGACCTTCAACAACACAAAGTATTTTTTCAATTTGGCGTTTTGGATTTGCGCAAATAGCACAGATATCTAATTCAGTCAGCGTATTACACTGTTGGCAATGACCAATCTCAATCATAGCCTTCTCTAAAGAATGAGCCAGAGAAACAGCAGAATCACGTTTACGTTCTAAAATATGGAAAGCAATGCGCTGTGCAGACTTAGGGCCGACACCCGGTAAAATTTGTAGATCATTAATCAATTGATCTAGCAAGGGACTGAACTTCATTTATAACTCCAAAAAGAATCCCGGCACAAGCTAGGTTTCGCGTCTATATTGAGCGCAATACTACCTTAAATCGGATGCTTTAGCATATAATTTTGTCCGTTAGGTGAGTTCGATGTTTTGGACTGAGTCACGACTTGGAATAGCGTAAAAACAAGCTGTAAACACGACAACGATGAAGATAAAATAACAGAGTGTAAACCCGAGAACGGTTCGCAAGCTGCCGAGAGATGCATTAAGCCACAACAATATCGGATTTCTGTTGTGATTTGGTCTTTCTGCCGTTAAACTTCTGCCTCCCAAATTATTGGTTGGGCTAAAGATTGATAGATTTTTAGCCGGTGGATATTCATTATATTGGATCTCGCCGTTTATATCGGGACATCACAGACTAATCTGCCACAGGTAACAATATGATTAACCACTTTAGTGTGCTGGGTATTAAACCGAGCGCAAATGAAGACGACATAAAGAAAGCCTACAAACGTCTATCGAATCGGTTTCACCCTGATAAATTACTCGGCGCATCTGATGATGAGAAAGTTCACGCAGAAGCCCAATTACAACGAGTAAGAAACGCGTATGAAGTGCTTTCAGATCCAAAGCTTAAACGCGAATTTGTAAAGAATTTTAGTAACGTTATTGTGACCGACCCTGCAGCCGCTATGCGCGAGCTGTGGGATCAATTTTATCCTATTAGTTAATTGCTGAGCCCCCATGACAAAAGCACTCGATCTCTCACGTATTGATGAATTAAAAGAAAATGCATACAGCAATATCGAATCTTATAACGATCCCGATACTCCCAATGCACTTGCTGAATTTACTAGTCAAATTAAGGCTGTTTTACTGGCAGACCCTAAGTTACTCGATTCTGTACCTGAGTACCTGCCTATTGCACTTTATGAACAGGTTAAGTTTCCAGCTGAAGCAAAACTCAAGTGGGCTCACTGGATAAAAGAAGGCATCCAACCTGAATGGAATGAATTTAAAACAACGGTAGCCTTTAACAAGCCTGATTTACCGCTTGTTTTAGCTGTACGTGACTACTCTGAAACCTTATTAATAGAAAGCTGTATCGTTCTATTCTTATTGTCGAATGACAACGTAGCGACGTCTACAAGTAAAGAACAAGATAATAATGACTATGATGAGGAAGAAGAAGGTTATTACGATCAATTTGATGAGGAAGAGGACGAGCTATAATGAAGAGCTTAATTGAAACTGCCGTAATAGAAATTAAACAACTGGCAGATGTAGAGCCTCAACAAGCAAGTAAAAAGTTTGAGTTGATGGCGAGCACCATGACTGATGACGTTTTAGTTGAAGTGATCGAGCAGATGGATATCGTGACCTTAACGCAGATAAACAGTCACCATGATATCTCTTGTCCTTCAATCATGTCAGAGCTAATGACCCCTGAACAGATCCGCGATATTGTTTGCCAACAACCGCTATACTGGGAAGAAAAGGTTAAGAACAATGCCGACGAATTGATCCAGCATACCTTTGATTTTTTAACCTATCTTATCCGTATCCAAGATAGCGAAGCGAAACAAGCTGCTATTTTAGAGTGCATTGCTGAAGATCAAGCGGGTCTTTTTTATCTGTCGATCCCGTTTATTGAATATCTATTAGCGCCAAAGGCAGAAGCTGATCACCACAGTCACATCACAGACAACTATGATGATGAAGATGATGGCGAAACAGTCGGTTATACCGATCGCAGTGTAGAAGAAGATGCGCACAGTTTAAGTATTGATGATCCACGTAGCTTGTTAGCCTTGATCCGTGAACTTACTCCGGAAGTTGAAAAATCAATTCGAAATCTACTGCGTAGCGAAAACTCAAGCTGGGTAGCTATCATCGACAGTTTCGTCAATGAATTAGTACTTCAAGCCAAAGAGAAAAACCAAGTAGATGATGAATACGCTGAAGTAGATGACATGTTTAGTTTTCTTGATTAAGGATCTCGTTAATGCAAATTGTACTAAGAGACAGCAATCAAGGGCCTTTTTTAACTAAAGTATTAGATTATGGTCAAGCAGAAGCGTTATTAACTGAAGCACAACTGGCTCAGATTAAAAGCAAAGCTGTGTTAATGAGCCTTAAACTAGCAGATAAATTTTATAATAAACATAAAATGCATTTACTAGAAAATGCTGCTTTTGATGTGATCGGTGTGGCTAGCTTGGGATTAATGTCGCTGAGTAATCACGATCTTCCGCAAGCACTTAAACTACTTTTGACACCAAACGGTATTGTCACATCCTTCCAGAAAGGTTGGAGTATGCTAAGCAGTGTCAGTAAGTACAAGCTAAATGGTAAGTCCGTGTATGGCGATATTGACCCTACTTTACTCGATAAAGTGTCAACACCTAGTGATGCGGATGAATGGCAAGGCTGGCAGAGCTATCAAGACGCGCTGTTAGACTTTAACCGTGAAGAATCGATAGTGTGTTTGCTTAAACAGTTCTATGCTAATTCAAGCTACGATCCTTTAGATTGTTTAAGCCTTGAGAACGTGTTTGCAGAAGTGGTACTTTATCGTCTATTTTTCGGTCCGGTAAAAGTAAAACAAGATCTCAAACAACGTATAGCACGTATTGAACTTGAAGAAATCTGGTTTTCGACTGAGCATGTTGAACAACAAATTCAACTGACGTTAACCGAGATGCCAGCACAGCTTGCCGAGACGATTAAGCTTGACCAAGGTAAGTTCTTTACCGCAGGTTTAGTGCGCACATTAACGTTTGCTAAAATCTATCGAGAGCAACGCTTAAAAGATATAAGCCCTGAGCGATTAGAGCAATTGGAATATAACGAAGGACTAATAGGTCTGTTAGGCTGGCCAGTTTATATTGTGATGTGATCGTTATAAAATAATAGCTACAAAAAATGGCAAGTACCAATTCTTATATTAAGAACGGTTACTTGCCATTTTATCGCAGTATTTTAGTTAACAGATATTAAATACCCTTTAACCATCATTCTAATTAAAGAATTAGAAAGGCATTTTCATACCTTATGATTAACAGTTACATTAAATCGTAATATTTGTTATATAGAAGGATTTAACCCACATCGTTTAAATTAATATTGCATTAAATATGATGCTTTAACATATATTTTTGTCCCCTGGATGACCCCAACGATAATTCCCTAAGCTTATGTGGAATAAATAGCAATAACTAACACTATATTACCAATATCGATAATCTCAGATATAATCTATATGGACCTTGTTGAACAAATCAGTTAGAGGCTTGATCAACGAGGTCATCTGAACCTTTTAAATCTGTGATAATGATCTGGTCAAATTATGGTAATTAATCCTATTGCCATGAATGGTAGATTAATCGCCAAACTCCCACTCTAGAGTACTATGAATTATATTTACTCTCTCTTGTTAACCTGATGACCAGTTAAATTTATTTGTGACATTTTCACCTGCGCTTTGCGCAGAACTATACCAGCAGTTAGTACAGCATATCTTATATATACATGTCTAAAATTCCTTGACTGATTGAAATTCACTCTTGATACGTTCAAATTCAGAAGGTGAGATTCCTTTGGATAAAATAGCCCATTCTTCATGTATTACTTGAACCTGTTTTCCAGATCTACTTCGAACATAAATACTGTATCCAGTAGCTTAAGCACAAAAACTAAATTACAATGAAAAACATAAATTTAGTATCCGGACATGACAAATGATCAAATATTTTTTTCCTGATAGTCAGGATTTTGTAGATCCGAGTTTTAATTTCAATACAGAAGAAAGAAATGAGCATAGAGTTAGGCAACGAGATGATCGTTATGCTCATGAATTATTTGAGAAGAAACCTTACGATGGTCTACTTGTATCTAAAGCCATTGTTGATGGCATTCCTGGGCACGTAGGAAAAACGACTTACAGTGCCGCCCAAAGACATCGATTTTATCGAGAAAAATCACATCGTTTTTTTCGTTTGCCTTCAGATATCAAAGTGTTTGGAGATTGCGGTGCGTTCTCTTACGCATTTGAAGATAAGCCACCGTTTACTGTTGAAGATACTATCGATTTTTACACAAAAAGTGGCGTTGACTACGGTATATCGTTAGATCATATCGTTTTCATGTATACAAACACTGATAACATAAATAAAAAACGTAAATACTTAGAACATGTATCAGACTCTACACCTCACGATATTAATAAAATTAAACATACCGAGGCTTTTTTTTCTCAACTAGAAGATAGTCGATATAGACAAAGTTTAACTTTAGATAATGCTGAACAATTTTTAATCCAGTCTAAGTCTACTAACTTTATTCCTTATGGCGTTGCCCATGGATGGGATCTTCAATCATATGGTGACTCTGTAAAGCAGTTGATGAAAATGGGATATGACAGAATCACATTAGGTGGTTTAGTTCCTCTACAGTCTCATCAATTACTAGAACTTTTATCATATTTGAAAGACATAAAACAAAGTAAAACACAGTTTCACCTATTAGGAATATCCCGAGTTGAGCATGCAGAGAAATTCAGCAATCTTGGTGTATCAAGTTTTGATAGCACAACACCATTACTTCAAGCGTTTAAAGATGGTAAAAAAAATTATCACACTATCAGTGGTGATTATTATACAGCGCTTAAAGTTCCTCAAATAGATGCAAATCTAAAATTAAAAAATTTAATACAATCAGGTTCTATATCGCATGACGTAGCAAGAACTATGGAAAAAAGAGTTTTAAATATGCTTCAAGCCTATGAGTCATACAAAGCTACACTTGATGATACTCTTCACATTTTGATGGCGTATGAAATGTTGCATACCGAAGGAAGGGGTCATATGTATGAGGCTTATCATAAAACGCTTTCAGAGCGTCCATGGGAGAGTTGTGGCTGCGAGATATGTGATGATATAGGTATCAATGTAGTGATCTATCGTGGAGCGGAGAGAAACAAACGTCGTGGCTTTCACAACATACAAGTAAAGTACACTCGACTCAACAATCTAGATAATTAATAGGCATATTGTTATGAAGATAATTAGATTACCTGCAATAAAAATCCAGCAAAGTGAAGACCGTCAATTATTTAGCATTTCGATCGAAGGTAAGTTAATTGATAAAGTATGTGATATTTCAAGAATAAAACGTAATACATTAAATCACATTATAGGTTATCAACGTCCTGAAGTTATAAAGCATATTTCCGGAATTAAAAAGTATATTGAATCGCCAAATTCAATGATCCCAAATTCTATTGTCATCGCATTTAATTCTAGCGTTTATTTTAAAGAACTAGAAAATAATAAAAATATTGGTTATCTAAATATTCCCTTCAATTCTGATAGTCAGGATTGGGTTAAGCCGGGGTTAATAGTTGACGGTCAACAACGAACAGCTGCACTAAGAGATGCTGATAGTGACTACTTTGAAATGCCCGCATCTGTTTTTATAACCGACAGTGCAGAAGAACAGCGTGAGCAATTTATGCTAGTCAATTCAACTAAGCCTTTATCAAAATCACTATTATATGAACTAGCACCTTATACGAAAGGCTTGCTCCCACCTGATTTACGTCGTAAAAAATTTCCATCGTTACTCACCCAGCATCTAAATAACAATGAAGAATCTCCACTAAGCGGCATGATAAAAACCATTACTAATCCAGATGGTATTGTTGCCGATAACTCAATGATAAAAATGTTAGACAATAGTTTAAGAGAAGGTGCTTTGTATGTTTATCGAGATCCTGAAACAGGGACAGCAAGGCCCGATGAATTCAATTCAATGATATCAATACTGTATGACTTTTGGGCAAGTGTAAAAATAGTATTCTCTGACGATTGGGGCAAGAAACCACGATATTCACGTTTATTACACGGTGCTGGAATTGCAGGAACAGGTCAATTATTTGATGAGATGTATTACGATTACATCATAAAAAACCAAGAGGTAACTCTGAAAGATTACTTTATTCAAAAATTAGAATACCTAGCCCCACATTGCCATTGGAGTTCAGGTGTGTGGGACTTTGGTGTTGATATTGATGGTCATCGAATATTACGAAAATGGAATGATATTCAGAATTTGCCTAAAGATATTAAGCTATTGTCTGACCATTTATTAAAGCTATACAATTCATTAGACAATGCATCCAATCTAAATAGCAGTATCTTTAATTCCAGACTAAATACAGTTCACAAGCGTCTTTAAACGGATGATGGGATGAAAGTAATACTAATTGCTTTATTTCGTCATCCGTCACATTGCCATCAACAACCTTTTTCTTTAATTCTAACCAATTGTTGCCTTCTTCTTCAGGTAATAATTGACCACTAGCTACACTTAACAAAAAATCGCCACGTTCATGCTTAATTAGGTGCTCTGCGACACGTTGGCTTAACTCTTTTAACTCAGGTGTAATTTCCATTATAATTCCTTTGTAACAGTTGTTTAAACGGCTATTAGCTCTTGATTATTCAGGTGGTTCATTAACGTTCTAATCATTGATGATCAACCTTTTCCATCAGGATAAAGAATGTCTTTATTAATCGACTTTAGACCACAATACGCTTGATGTGCGGCACTCTTGTTACAAAACAAGAAGTAATCAGATATTTTAGCCAAGTGTTTTAAAAATGGAGTAACTACTGTATCGTGATTAAATTTTATTGTTACTTCTAGATATAGTATTTCCATCATATTTTCATCTCGATTTGAGGTTATTAACAAGCAAGTAGCTCAAGAGGACTGTCGAATTATAACAGCCCTAACTTACAACTAAAAATTAATAAATATAAAATAATTATTTTTTAATTTAGCGTTCGCAATCGATTGAGCACTGTATTGGTATTTCAATCCTTATTCCAACTGGATAAAAGACTTTTTCTAGCGTTATGAAGTTCAGTAACCCTAGGGTTATTTAAAATACCATCTACTTTCTTGTAGGTATAGAAGTCGAATATGTCCCTATAACAAGAAGGCAAACCTTTCCAATACGGGGTCAATACCTTTTGACATACAATCATAGGCCTAATGTAATTTATATTATATTTTCTACTTAGCTTATACAATATTTCATTACTCGATTCATAATACCTCATGACTTGGCCAATACATCGATCATCAACTTCTGAGCGTTTCACTTCAATCAAATATAGAATCCCTAAATCATCGTCTACTGCAATTAAATCGACCAATGCAACTAAACTTATATTTTTTAATATTTCATAATATTTACATTTATTATCAAGTTTAGAAAATCCATTTGAAATCCAAAAAACATCCCCTTTCACAGGAATAATTGAATCATGAAACACTATATCGTTCCAAAAAATAAAAATATAAGCTTGTAAGAATAGCTCATCCCCTCCTTTATAATTTGCATTCAAAATTAAAGTGAAAAAAATTGAAATTTTGAATATTACTAAAGGATCTAATTTTAAAACATCCTCTTTGTACAATACCATTTCTTTAATTATTATACTTAAACTATTCTTTTCTTCCTTTGATATCTTCCCTTTATACAATTCGGGAAATTGAATTTTTGAAACAATAAATTCAGATGAATTACATAATGCTATACCCGATATTAAACACTTATCATTATTTAGCTTTTTTAAAATCCCCTTAATACTCATCAACCCCATACTTCTAGTCTTCTTGTGATATTGGTTCAGGCTGAACTTTTAAAGTGAACTGTAATGTTTCTAACTGTCCATTTAATGTAGGAATATAACAATTAAATAAAATATCAAACATATCAGAATCATCATTATCATATGAAGGAAGTGTCACTTCAAAGGTAGCTTCTAATTTTTTAATTCCATTTCCGTAGTGTGTGTCCTTATAGCCAGCGAATGTATCCAATCTCTTAGCTTTAACGCTTTTCTTTCCATTAAGTTTTGCCCCTTTCCAACTAACACTGGGTTCAACTCTCATTACCAAATCTTGTTCCTTGAGGTCAACTTTACCCCCAATATAAAACTGCACGTTAATATCGATGTAGTTTTCTTGGGCTCTAGACAGGATATGTGTATAGCTAAGTGAACCATCAATCCATTCTTTAGTAACATCTCCATTGAGACAAAGGAATATTTTAGACTCGCGTTTCAGTGATAACTCTTCCAATAAGAAATTCTCTATTGTTTTGAGAGTACTGGTTTGCACTTGAATATTTATATTACCATCATCTTTTATACGAGCGATTGATTCACCTGTGGATTCTTGTATTTTTAGTAACTCTTCATTGCCCGATTGGAAGAATCTACCATTTTTTTGAGATACAAGCTTACTTTGTAAATTTTCGATTACTTCTTCCCAATCATCCATTTTTCTAATTAAGCCACCAATTTTTGCTAATGTCCTGATAAATGGATTACTATTTATTTTATCTTGCCCTCTTATGGTCTTATTTATTATCGACGCTTCTTCCCTAGCTTCTATTATATACTCTTCCAATTCATCCTCAGGGTAATCCCCATTTTCTTTAGGATAAATGTATTCCCTATATAAATTAGCAAAGGGATGCACTTCTTTTTCTTTATTCCTGAAGGTACATTTAACAACTATTTCATCTTTCAATTTATAGAAAAAATCACAATAATATTGAGAAAGTTCACTTTTTAAATCTTCATCGCGCAAACATTCTTTAATTAAATCTAATCCAAACATAGCCTTAATTGAAGCTGTGAAAACTGACATTGTCATCAGTGTATGTCTTTCGTTGGTATTTGAGTTAACTTCAATGTTTTGAGAAAAAAGGCGCTCATTTGCCTGGTCATAGGCTAAAATACTATCTTTCAAATTTCCAATAGGTGAAGTAAAGTCTAGTTCTTTTGCTTTAGCTGCCGTTATTTTTTTTTGCTTTGAATTCAATTCATTAAATAAAAGTTTTTCATCTTGCAAGCTTAAATTATATACATCGATTGCAAACTCAAAATCCTCATCAAATTTTTCAAATGGTTTATCTGATTTTAAATATTCTTTATAAGCTTCACAGATACCTAGATGGCGATGTGCAGAATCAGGCAAAAATATTTTTTTAGTGTTAATTTGAATTTCTTGTATTGCAGGTTTATTATCTAAAAGACTTGTTGACACTTCAAAAACTTCTTTACCTTGCTCCCTAATATTCCAAACAAGGTTTCCCATAAACGCTTTAGGTGCTAAATGGTTTAATCCTAATAAAGAATTCTTTATATCCTTTACTTTATTTTCTTCTTGTCTAATACGTCCTAAATCAGTCATACCTCTTTGAACATTCTCATCCAAGACAATAAGTGAATCGTTTGCAACTTTATAGGGATGCTTTTTACCTGAAGAGTCATATTTAAAGTAATTATTTAGATCACTAGCTGTTATTTTTACAATATATTTGGGGATAAGTGATTTTTGTGTGCCTCTGTTACTTTTGTTTAGATCATCTAACAATCTTAATTTTATTTTCGCCATTTCACATGTTCCTTATTATTAGCTTTTACATTTTAATTGATTAAATAAAAATTTAATCACCATTCAAAGTTGCTACCATAGTTACATTACCTATAAAATAATTATTTATAGCTAACCTTGGGTTATTTATTTACTATTATGAATATATTTTTAACTATATTATTTCATTGTGAATATTTACGACCAACTACCTTCCACCTCCTACAGCATAGTTATTACAATTGAAAAACCACCTTCACCACAAAAATAAATAACATATTCATTAATATCCTTAACGAAATAATATGATTTATGAGAAATACTTTACGATATAAAACAATCAGAAATTGAAACCAAATTGTTTAATTAATTTGTGGCTATGTTATCATTATTTAACTCAATAAATACGCTAGAAAAGTCGAACTAACATTTCAGAAATTCTTCCCCTATATTTTCCAGTAAATGTCGACATATCGAGCGACTTATCTTTTAAATAAGTTTTCGTGTCGTCATTAGGTTAATTTTCGTTAATTATTCCAATAACTTAAATACTGACGTTGGATATTTAGCATAACATTTTAAAATGGCGTTGTTGACTAAATCAGGGAACCTTTCGTAAATCTTGTGATCCGAACATTATCACTGATTTTAAAAGGTTCACTTGATGGGTAAGTCGAAGAACAGCATTACAATTGGTCTGAGTATAATCGCGCGTTAACTCAACGTGACTCAATTACATTTTGGATAGACGAGTCAGCCATAGAAGCATCGACTTGCACTCACCACCGCGGGAAACGTGGTAGAGGATTTCAATTCTCCGATGTTGAGATTGAAACTACACTCATGATGAAAGGCGTATTTTTCCTACTATTACGTTCTTTACAAGGTTTTATTGATTCCATTTTTTCTCTGATGAATGTACCGCTGCGGAGTCCCAATTATTCGAGCATAAGCAAACGGGCTAAAACGGTTGAAATAAAATATCGTAACCCATAGAGAGGTGCTATCCGCCATATTGCCATCGATTCAACGGGCTTAAAAGTGTTTAGCGAAGGCGAATGGAAGGTTAAAAAGCACGGTAATGAAAAGCGTCGAACATGGCGCAACCTACATATTACGGCCGATGTAGATACTCATGAAATTATTTCTGCTGAAATGACGCTTGTTAATGTTGGTGACAGTGAAGTACTACAATCGTTGATCAACCCCCTACGTAGACGTATTTCAGAAGTCTCAGGTGGTTGGTGGTGCGTATGACACAAAAGAATGTCATAAAACACTTAATAAAAAGACAAAAAGATAAAACCACCTATCCCACCACGAAAAATTGCAGGATTGTGGGAATCTGGACATCCGAGAAATGAAGCTGTGATAGCCCTCAAAGCGGGCGAACTGAAACGGTGGAAAGCCGATACTGGTTATCACTATAGATCGCTGTCGGAAACTGCGATGTCTCGTTATAAAAGTAAGCGCGTAGTTAAGCGGTGAAGCCTGATACCATCAGGCTTCTAGGTCGGCATTCCAAGGCAATAAATCACTTAAATCAGCAAATTCATCTCGTTGCGGTAGTTCTCTGAAGAGTTTTTGGAAGTATAAATACGGATTTATATCGTTCGCACGGCAAGTCATCACAATACTGTAAAGTACTGCGCTTGCGTCTGCACCATCCACTGATTGGCTAAACATCCAATTTTTTCGACCTGTGGTAAACGGCCTGATATCTCGTTCGGTGACGTTATTATCAATTCCTAATTCACCTGAATAAAGATAGCGCCTCAGATTCTCCCATTGGTTTAAGGTATAGCTAATCGCACCACCGATTTTACTTTTCGGCGTGACTGTTTCTACACTCTTCGTTAGCCATTCATGAAATTGCTATAAGATTGGTTCTGCTTTTTTAAGTCGTAAGTGTTGCCGTTCTTCAGGGGTTAATAATTTGGCTTTTTTCTCTATTGCGTAAAGTGATTGAATGTAATTGAGGCCTACTGTCGCTTTACCTGTTTTTTTCGACTGTGCCACTAAAGCATCGTGAAATTTACGTCTTGCATGTGCCCAGCAACCAACAGGGATAATATCGTCGATATTTTCATAAGCACTGTAGCCATCACATTGTAAATAACCTGCGTATCCCGCTAAGAATGTCTCAGGACAACGACGGGCGCGACTCGGTTGGTAATCGTAGATTACAACCGGCTTTGCAGTATATTCATTGCTACGATAAACCCACATATATGATTTCTGTTGTGCAGTTCGATCTTTTTCATCAAGTACTTGGATGGTGGTTTCATCTGCACAGAGTGTTGATTGGGCAAGTAAATGTATTTTCATTGCCGCTATTAATGGACTGAGTAGTGCTGCGCTTTTGATACACCAATTCGCTAATGTACCTCGGGTTATTTCAAGACCGCATCGCGCAAATATATCAGTCAAACGATAGAGCGGTAATACATCGCAATATTTGGCGACGACAACTGCCGCAAGCGCTTCTGGGCTAGCAATGCTGCCAGGTATTGGCTGCGCTGGTTTTGATGCAGTCACTACTGATGAACTAATTGATGTTGCTTCGCATTCACGGCAAGCATATTTGGTTTGCTTGTGCTTAATAACGCTGATTTTTTCTGGAATGATCTTAACTTGCTCGCTTATCTGTTCGCCACACTCATGCATATCATGTCCACAGCATGCGCATGTTGGCGTGTCGATAATGTAAGACTTTTCTTCTCGTTCAAGATGTTCAGGCAAGGCCTTACGGCCTTTTCGTTCGCGAGGTTTACTTTCTGATTGGTTTTCTTCAGCTTCGTTGAATGTGCCCTTTGGCATTTTTCATTGCGTGAACCAAATTCTTTTTTACGATTGAGTTTCAACTGCTCTAAAGCAATATTAAGGCTGTTTGTAAGCGCTTTATTTTTTGAATTTAACACTTTAACTTCGGAGTTCAGTGCCTAATTTTCATGCTGCAAGCTTGCCAGCATCTGTTTTAATTGCTCAATATTATCAGGCAGTTCAGTAGCCATTTATTAGCGCTCAATACAAATAGATAACGCTAGTTTGCCTGCTGTATTGGATCATGCAACAGCCAATTGTCGATCCAGTGACGATCACCTCACTGCGAGACCGTTTAAAGATTTGTGTACATGTGCAGTCTCGAGTGACAGCCCTGAAAGTAACCAGTTCAACTGATGTTGATTAATTGTCAACGCGTCTTGTTCATCTGTAGATCTAGGCCACTTAAAGCGACCTTTCTCTAGCCGCCGATAGTAAAGCCAAAAGCCATTGGTATCCCAAAATAAGATCTTAATTTTATCTCGATGACGGTTACAAAAAATAAACCAAGCTTCGCTCAGCGGGTCCATATCTAGTACATCACTGACGATTAGAGATAAACCATCAATGGATTTACGCATGTCTGTATGGCCCGTAACGAGGTAGATCTGTTTGTGTGGCGTCATGCTGATAGCACGCTTAAGAATTGCTGTAATTTACTCGGTTCTAATGACGCGGGAAATGAAAATTGATAACTATTCGCTAACGTTAGAGTAAGATGCTGCACAGATTTAGTTTCAGGAAAAATCAGTGGTATAACTTTCTGCTTGTTTGTTCTTTTTGGTGGTTGTGAGCTTAGCTTTGTAGCCCAGGCGTAAAAGGTGGATACACTAATATTATTGTGTTTACAGAATTGTAATTTGTTTAGCCCACTTTCAGTTTGCAGCTGAAATATGCGCTGCCAATGTTGTTCTTTTTTGCTTTTCAACATGATTTTACCCCTTCATTTAATGAAGAGATAATCATGCAATAACTGGAAATATTTGGTAGGTGGGTTTAAGTAGGCGCTTACATAGTTGCACTACTTTTGTCGCTATCAATTGCAACTATTTTACCAATACCATTAAATTCACTGTCGCTTTTGACTAATGAACCGATACCAACTACAGACATAAATCACCTTAAATATAAAATAAAGTCATAATCTATAATAATTTAGGGTGATCTCATGTCCTTTAAACAACATCATTAATCATCTACTAATCTATTTTAGATATATATTAAGTGATCGTAATATAGTTAGTTATTCCATAGTATTCCGTTTAGCTAATTTTTGATAAATACGTAATAAAAAAGCCGATTACTGTAAGTAACCGGCTTAATATCAAAGTAATACTATTTATTTAAAAATAAATGAATACACTTTTTTATATCCCTTTTGATTTTCGTACATTTTTAGCACATGTGTAGCAAGTAGTTGCTTTTCAGATGTTGTATTTTGAAAGTCATTCCATCGTCGGTTGTAACTTAAATGTTTATCATTTGAGGACTCTGGGTAATCATCATTTTTAGTAATTCCGAGTTTCCATGTCCCAGAGCTAAAATGACAGTGGTCTTTGATTATTTCAAGTTCACCTTTGAAAAATTCAGCACTCGGGATACCAGTATATGATGTTTTAAACTCTCTTATCATATGACGACATAACAATGAGAAAGCAATAATCGTAGTACCATGAATAATGTAGGTATTAGACATATTTCGTGATTTTTTATTCCAATCATCACTAAATACATCAGTTACAGCGAGCCAAAAATTCACAACAATTTTCGAGAATAGCGAGCGTGTCTCAGATGTCAAATCCTGATAGACACGAACACCAATAACACTCAGTATCTGCCGCTCAACATTCGAGATAAACTCAGTGATTGAAGACTCAGCAATTAGTCCTTCTTTATTTCCGTTTGACTTTATCAGCCCATGTAATGGCGAATTATGATTACGGAAACCTAGCTCTTCACACATCGACAGTGGAAATGCTTTTTCAGCTAATGCCGGTGGTTTATAAATATCGTCATATAGAGCTAATGCATTCAGTTGCACATTAGTTAAAGGTCGGCCTAGATTTAATATCAAAAATTGCTGAATATAGTCTTTTTCATCTTCAGAGATAAATACTGAAATAGGTAATGGGTAAGATTCATGAAAACTATTTTTTACACCACCACTACGCTGTTGACCATCAACAATTGCACCAGGTAACAAATCAGATGGTAATTCAGGATCATAAGGTACTAATAGATGCCCAAAACTACTACCTTCAGTTATAGGCTCAAATGTTACTGTTTTATCAAAACCAACAACAAGGTTAGCTAAAATGGTCGCATTAGTAGATTCAACGTAATCGGTAATACCTCCGATATGCTTTGGAATTTCCGCACGTTGATAGCCTTGAATGAATTCACCTTCACGAGTGATATGTACGATTTTGGCAATATTACGTACTTTTTTTCCTTCAACCCAACCTGTATAAACGGTAACGCCATTAACTTCTTTTTGAATAGCTTCAATTTTTAAAACTTGCATTACCATTTAATTACAACCTTCATTATCATTAACTTGTTTTAACATGATTGTTTTAAATTCAGTTATAACAGACAAATTGTGAATACCGCGGCGACGGTTAGTTTGATTACTTCTAAAAATGATATTCATAATGCCTTTATCGCAAATACCACATGAACAATGCACCCACAATTTATCTTTAAGGAAGGTCTTGTAATGCTCCATTTCTTTAGCCAGTTTATTTTTTTCAACCTGACTAATTAGTGGATTTAGATATTTAGGATTTGTTATTTTTTCATATGCACAGAATGCTTTAAATGCATGTTCAAAGTCCACACTACCAGATTCGTAAGCAATCAATTTTTCAATACAATCAACTTCTAATCTCTTAACACACTCGTTCATCGATAATGCAGTATTAGACAAATCAATATCGAACTCATTATCCGCACTCATCTGAACAATAACTGCTTTCATTAATGGTCGAGACGACTCAATCAAGTTCTGAACATTAGTATGATCACATTGACGAATTCGAGCTGACAAGCTTTCTTCAACTTTACTCGTCATATGGTTAAGTTCGTAGTATTTACCACCCTTAATGCCTTGCATCAAAGGTGATGTACTATCTGCACTTGTTACGCCATATTTGATATATGAATCAATATTTTCAAAACGGCAAATACCCAGTAAATGAAATTGAGTATCGGGATGTTTTTCACGAGACAGTACTTCAAGTAAAGCCAGTAAATCAGGTGTCTTTGACTTGATCATACCTCCGATAGTGATTCTGCGGTATCCCATGCCCTCTAATTCTTTAACTGAGCGAACAAATGACTTTACGCTATAGCCGTGAGCTACACCGTAAGCTTCAAATGAGCACGTTTGAGAACGCTCATAGAACTCTTTTGCATTATCAAGAGTTATTGTAATGCGACGTTCAGATTCTGCAATATCGGGATGAGGTAGTTTAGCTAGCGCTTCATCATCTTTAGCATATGGAAATACGATGTGATCCAGTGAAATACCGTAATCAAACTTACCTCGTTCATAAAATTCAATCAGTTCATCAATTGAAAATGGCGGTTCAAATTCACCAACATAATCAAAAGCACCACAATCCCCCATCAACTTAATATCTTGATGTTCAGGTTTATTTAATCGCAAAAACTCACGAGCACCACCAAAATAAAAATCTTCAGTAAGCTCTTGTTCGTAATATTTCCCTTTCCTCTGCATTGTGCCCACAGCAGCCAAAGATACTAGCATTCCGTCATATGCTTTTTTGTTCAATATCTCATGCGGATATGCACCATCATCATACTGGCGATAATGCTTAGTTCTTGTATTCGTAATACCATTAAATTCAGGGTCTACGAAATCTTTATTATCAGGGAAGTAAAAATCAAACTGTTTCACTATGAACTCTTTATTTCAATTAGGGGTTACTTTATCTAGATTCGATAACTTGTTTATATAATTTCGCAAAGCGTGTGTCTAAACAAGCATTTCCATCGGAATGATATTGCTTAAATGTCTTAGCTTTTGACAACTTACCGTCAGTGATTAATGCATTTTGGATGTACTTAACAATATAGTCATCATCGCGCGAGGTTCTTTTAACCTGTTTTTGTACTTTAATGCTATCTATTTTATCATTAATTTCTTTTCTAATCTTTGAAAAAGGAACATTATTCTGCGAATATAAAGATGCGAAATATGTCGCAACTGCGACTGTCGTTGTTCTATCGGTTATTTTTTTTCCGTCAGCTGCAATTTCTGCCAAGTGCTTTACACTAGAGTTCGATTCGATACAAAATGGTCGTAGTAAATCATCACAATCTGCCAATGACGATGTAACAATAACAAGCTGCTCTGGTGGGTTTGATAAAAAAGATACCGCTTGAGTCAGGTCTTTTTTAATCGCCTTAAAGTAATCATTACCACAACAAATGATAAATTTATCATGGCGATATTTAGAAAATAGTTCTTTAAAGCTGTCATTGTTTTCAAATTGTTTATGGATCTCATCCCACCATTCGTTCAATGGCGCAGGGATTGAATTTCCCTTGTTACCAGATGGTCGAGCAAATGTAGCGTCATAACTCGGTAATGCAATTGAACTATCAATTAGCCCAAAGCCGGCTGAGATAACCATAAGATTCATATTACAGCTAATAGATGCGTCTAACGCCATTTTCCATGCCACGCCTCTATAGAGATCTTTAGCTTCAAGCATTGGAGAAGAGGCGCGACTAATATTATCTTTCCAAAGAGATACTAGCTCTTTCGTAGATGAACCATCGACTAAAGCAGTTCCTAACTGATGAAAAGGACTCGCTTTCGTTTTTTTTAATGCTGAGCAGGTCGTTATAAAATGAGTTTTATTCATATTAATCTATAAAAATATATTTATGCATTTGTACTGACAATTTCCAATTCCGTTCAATACATACTTTTATTGCAAGTTCTGTTGCACGTTTTTGCTGGGAAATAGGCTGAAGGCACATGACTTTATTTGTAATATCCACCTCTTCGAGCAGAATATCTAACTCTTCAACATGCTTTTCCATTGCTACAACATGCTTTATTTCATTCGCCCTAATCAAAGCACTTTGCAACACTGGTAATTTACCTTTCATTTCTATTTTAGGCGATACCGAGACCCAAGTACTATCCGTTGCTTTCACGACTGAAGTACCCGATGTTTCAATTTGGGAAAAATACCCAGATGCTTCCAACTCACTTGTTAATGGCATCAGATCATACATGCATGGTTCACCACCAGATATAACGATATGTTTTGCTATGAATTTATTTTCTTGTATGGTTTTGATAAACTCATTAGCAGTAAAATAAGCCCAGTGAGGTTTATCGTTACATGGTTTATTTACAGTATTTTTATGAACTTGCATATCAGGATCAACAATCCAAGTTTGTTTCGTATCACACCATGCGCAACCAACATCACAACCTTGTAATCGAATGAAAATAACGGGATAACCTGTAAAGTGGCCTTCCCCTTGTACTGTTTCAAAAATTTCATTTACTGGATACTTCATCTATACACCTGTATATTATTACAGTTAACAAACTAACTGTACCATACAATTTTAAAAGGCCATACTAATGTCAAATAAAGCGGTCCTAGTTTTTAGCGGTGGTCAAGATAGCACCACATGCTTAATCCAAGCCTTAGAAAAATACGACTCTGTTGATTGTATTACGTTTAACTACGGTCAACGACATAGTGAAGAAATTGAGGTAGCAAAAAAAGCCGCGGCTCATTTCAATGTCGCTAATCACAAAATTATAGACGTCAGTCTTTTAAATGAGTTAGCAATTAGTTCTTTAACTCGTGATGATATAACGGTATCACATGAATTGATGGAAAACGGTTTACCAAATTCATTTGTACCTGGTCGTAATATTTTATTTATGACCCTTGCAAGTATCTACGCATATCAAGTAGGCGCTAAAACAGTTATTACAGGTGTATGTGAAACCGATTTTTCAGGCTACCCTGATTGCAGAGATGAGTTTATTAAGTCGATTAATAAATCATGTAATTTAGGGATGGATAAAGAGTTTACCTTCGAAACACCACTAATGTGGCTAAATAAAGCTGAAACTTGGGCTTTAGCTGATTATTACAACCAACTAGAGTTTGTAAAAGAACACTCTTTGACTTGTTACAATGGGATTATTGGTTCTGGATGTGGAGATTGCCCTTCATGCGATTTGCGCAGTAAAGGGTTAGCACAATATTTAGAAAATAAAGATAAGTATCAAGCATCATTAAAAGATAAAACCGAGCTTTAATACGAATATCGGTTATACAAGGTTGATGATACAACATCTACGTCCATATCATCAGCCACTTATTTATTAACTACTTATTGCACCTTTGCCAATCCCCTCATAAGCATGCACTTTCACGTTATCGAGATCATGTAGTTGAGCAACTTGATTTGCAACGTAATCAGAAATATTCTCTATCGTTGTATCAACAGGTAATATCTCAACTTCATTTTTCAGAATCGCTAAATCAAATTTACCTTGTGGTGCAATGTATGAAAAAATCACATATGCATCATTAATGTGTTGGAGTGCTGACGGTGATAATGACACACAGTCCAAAGCAACAATGTCTTCTTCAGTACCTAAATAAATATTTTCCCATCGTTCACACCACAATTCTTCAAGGTGCGCTTGTCGCTCTAAATTGTGCAATATTTTGATACGACTGCGATGCCCATGAACAATACGTTGGCAATTACCATAATGTTTTTTTAATCCATGCGAATATCTAAAACTTGCCCCGTCGATAACTTCATGATGCAAATTAAGCTCAATTGAAGTTATGTTCGATGGTAATAATTTTAATATTTTTTCTTCTAAATACTGCTTAATAGTATCTTTTGTTATTTCATCAGTATCCATAAACACAAATGCTTGTTTAGGGCTATTTAAAAACACATGCTTGCTATCAGCATAGCTAAAGTCAACTTGCTGATTAATGCCACAGTCATTAACTTTAAGGCCTTTATTATGAGAAGGGATCACCAGTTTATGATCAACCTCATCATCAATAATTTTCTTGATCGCTTTTTTTACTAAACCAAAATCGAAAATCATAGATTCGTCATTTAAGTTTCCACCTAAAATTAAATCTACATTAAAACTTTCACCAGTAATTCCTTTTTCTGATGTTAATAATGAACAATCAATAACGGTAAGGTTATCTACAAATAGCTGCATTCGGCATTCCTAAACAAAAAATAATATTAATTAGTGAGTTAGTCAAAGTGACCATTATAATTTACAACTTAAAAATTCAGCTCTTATTTCGGGTTTAGATTTAAAAACACCGCCTAAAGACTTTGTTGTTGTAAAACTTGATGAGTCCATAATACCACGAGACTTAACGCAATAATGAGTAGCGTTAATAGAAACGGCAACATCATTCGATTCCAATAGTACTTGCAGTGCAACGCGTATTTGTTGAGTTAAACGCTCTTGAACTTGTGGTCGCTGCGAAAAAAACTGCACAATACGGTTGATTTTAGATAAACCAATCACCTTAGTTCTAGGAATATATGCCACTGTAGCAAAGCCATCAATTATCACAAAATGATGTTCACAAGTACTTGTTAACGATACATCAGAAACCTTCACCATTTCGTCTACTTGCATTT
Source organism: Moritella sp. Urea-trap-13 (assembly GCF_002836355.1). Taxonomy (NCBI): domain Bacteria; kingdom Pseudomonadati; phylum Pseudomonadota; class Gammaproteobacteria; order Alteromonadales; family Moritellaceae; genus Moritella; species Moritella sp. Urea-trap-13. The sequence continues at coordinate 666,499 of NZ_PJCA01000027.1, read as the reverse complement.
TATTTTCTATGGTCGTTATTTTAGGAAAAGACTGATAATCAAGTCCTGAAAATAACTCATTAATGTACATTTTTGAAATTCGATAAGGCGTTTCAACTAAGCTATCATCTGTAAGATCTAGACCTAATAATTTAAGTATTTCGACAAAGTGGCTTTCAATCCCGTCTTTCCTTTGCTTTGAGGTTAAAAAGGATGGATTCACCATCGGTGTTTCAAGACCACTTTTAATTAACTCATCTCTAACTAAAGTTGCTTCATTCGACAAGCAAATCATAATAATTCTCAATACGAAAACAGAATTGATAATACCATTGTATTAGCTCGAGTAACAAGGGCGTTCATTAAGGGCGAGTAACTTAACTGGAGTCAAAACGACCACAAGATCATGGTTTACTCCGTCCATTTTGGACAACACATAAAACCAGACTATCTAAGGGGTTACCCCATAAGTAATTTAAATTAATAATGCATATATGACAAAAGTTCCAATACCAGAACAGTGACAGCGTAAAATGATCTGAATCCATATTGTGTTATTACGGTTCTTTTTACAATGAGTTGGAATTTAACCGCTACGCGAATAGATAACCAGTGGTAGAGTAACACCAGTAATTTCATATTTAGTTAACTGGTTTACTTCCGCCGGTTCTTTTGGCGGGTATTCACAAGTAAAGCAAAATCACTAAACGATAATTTGCATCTTAGTCCCAGACCTACTATTACATAACAAGTATTTCTCGTCACAAATAATCCTGGATGTCGATATTCTGATAGCATTGAAGTTATAACCCAGTCTATGCCTCTGTTTGGTGAATCCCTTAGGATAGTGTCTGCAAACAAAAGCATTGGTTTTAAATCGTTTGGGAAGCGTCTCATTTCTTCTTTAGTCAATTCAATATCTATCCAGACCCAATCCGTAACAACACAGATTGCCTTTCCAAAAAATAAGCTATATGCATCATCAATTCGCTGCTGAACTTCACTCACATCACAACCAAAATCATGATCCAAAGTTCCTTTCAAAGAAAGGATATATTCATAAACATCATTCTTTCTCATAAAAACCCTGAAGTCTTCCAGTAAATGTAGTAACAAGGCATCTGTTATCAATAAGAATTGATTGAATGCAACATCAAGAATTTGTCCGCAACAATTTCTTGCTAGGAGACCGAAAGTAAGCCTTATTACCTAAAAGCCATTTTGAATCAATTTTTCGTCCAATTAAGGCTTCAATAAAGTCAGATTCAGCTTTCACATTTGAAAACTCAATTCCACGTTTAACTTCTTCGCCATCGATATATACATACATTTTTTCATACAGATGATCGCAGCCCATTAAACACAATGGCATAACAATATATGGGTCTAATCGCTCTATCTCATTACACTCAGACCTTGGTTTTTTATGGGCCACCACCAAAGTATTAACACTGAACTCCTCTCCACACAACGCGCAACTTTCATGCTCTTTATCTTTAAACAGCCAATCTTGAAGAATATACTGCTCTCTCCTAGTCGTATTATTTCTTATTTTATCAGTCCCAGTATTAAGAAATGGGCTCAATCTAAACACACACGATTCATATAAATTTAAAGCAGTCTGAAGTTTTGATATTGATTTCATTTGGCCAATTAAGCTATATACATGATGTTTAAGACCTTGGCTTTTATCTACAAATACAAGAGGCGAATAATTTGTAGCTTTACTAATATGTGGCTTTCCGTAACCTTTTTCTGTTAGGTGCTTATCTAGGGTCGAAAAAGATAAAGTAGTGTTTAAACCAAAAAATAAAATTAAATCTTTTTCAATGTCAGTTAATTTTGTAGTTTCCCCTGTAAATGTTAGTTCAGACCCAGTATTAACAAAATATGCAGAGCCTTTTAAGTAATCTTCAATAATCTCAACAGGTGGATAGGGGTATTCATGCTGTCTTCCAGACAAAGCATTCTTATAAATCGTAGCCAAGATACTTGGATCACAACTGTCGATGACTAAAAAAACTTTTTCACTATAATTAACAAGAGTATTTTCTCTATTTTCAAAAACATACCAATGATCATCTCGATCTATTTTGATCCAAGATGCAGGAGAGTTATCAATCAATGACCAAATTAATTGATAATAATTACCAAGATCATCTTCTAAAAAATTTAAATTCGCAACACCACACCGACCTAGCCCTTTTGCTTTATTTAGAAGTTTTATCACTTCTTTTATGTCTACAACTTTAATCAAAAAACTATTTCTGTTGGCTGTGTAAGAGTTTCTTGTTGACCTCTTTAGATCTGAATTATAAATTTCGAAGCCACAAAAAATGCCAATGTCTTCAATAAGGTTGAATATGCCTTTTATGTGAGTATCTCGATCTATTAATCCAGTCGCATGAATTTCTTTTTCGAATTCTGACACCAGCCAATATTCTTTGGATTGTAATATTTTCACAAAATTATCAAGCGATGGAATATCATTGTTGTTCACATAGTCTCTAAACTTAGCGTTTAATAACTGTCTTATTCTCTCCCTACTGCCGATTGAAAACATTTTGGCCGTCTCCTCTAGCGTTGGCCAAGAAGATTCTTTTAATCCATAGTAAAACTTTATAATTTCAATATCTCTGGGCTTATTCACCCCGTCTTTGATATTACTTTCAAGAAATGCCACTAACTCATTTTCAATTCCCATAAATTCACCGGTTCAATAGATCTAAACAATAAAAGTACGATTCAAGTTTATAAACATAGTACATTATTGCTATATATGGAAACTTATTACCATATGTGATATCGATAATAATACGTTTGTATGAGATCATTTTTTCTTTAAAAAAGGTTTTTATAAATGGATGATTTTGCTAAAACGTTTGGAAAACAGATAAAGATCACCAGAATTAAAAAAGATCTAACCCAACAAGAAGTTGCAGCTAGAGCAGATATTACACCGAGTTATATGAGTAGGATTGAAAGTGGATCGGTATCTACATCAGTAGAAAAGCTATGCCGTATCGCCCAGGCCATTGGATGTCCCGCATCTGAGTTAATACCACAATTTGAATTCATAAATAGTTCTGATAAATAATGAAGGGAATCTAAAAAAGCTTAATGTGGTTTTATACATCATGGGATAACCACTTTTTACCTATATGATAATTTTTGCATCACAGTAATTTCTTTACTCGCGCGATCGTAGCCCGAGAACAACCAAGTGCACTTTGTATATCGGTGTAGCTCAACCCACCTGCAAGCATAGTTTTAATATTTTTATGTAATTCAATATTTATTTGCTTACCTTTGTATTTACCTTCTGCTTTAGCCTTTGTTATTCCTTGTTTTTGACGTTTCAGCCTTGTCTCATAATCATCAAGCGCCATAGCAGGTCTAACATGAAGCTTGTTAGTGCTTGCTGTATTGCTGAGATCTCAGATTGGCTTGATGCGAGTGCTTAGTGTGTCATAGGCTGGTCTACAACAATTGTAAAGCCCTTATCTTGAATACGTGCTTTTAAAGTTTGCCATTGTAGATAAGGTAACCGAGTTAATCGATCCGGTTTCGTTTAAGTAGTTTTACTATAGCGGTTTCATTAGGGCATACTCATATGGCACTTCAGATTCGTAAAATTTAATTGAAGAGTTAGTACGATCGTAATCGTGTGTTTAAATATCAACGTTAACTAAAATATTATTAAGTATGTGTCGTTGTCACTGTGAAAAAAATCAAAAAATTCACTTGGGTATTCAGTGAAAAATAAGTAGTAAAATTTTATACAATAAAGACATTTCATATTAAAAATAATAATTTTGTCAATAAAAACAGTAATTTAAATATAAATTACTCGTTTGAGTTACTATTTAAAACCTCTTAAATATGTTATAACTATTATAACGATTATAACAATTATAAATATTATATAACTAATATAAGGAGGAATTAGCGTGAAAATCAGGATCCTGCACCTAAGTCAATTTATAGCAATTAATTCTATTGCCATGGATGGCAGATTCATCGCCACAGATGGTAGATTCATTGCCATGGATGGCAGATAAATCGCAAAACACTCACACTCTAGTACTGCGAAGTCCATTTTTTCCACTCTCACATAGAGTGAGCACATAATTAAATAATATGTAATTAAGCATTCAATTTTTATTGATAAATCATATCGAACAGTCCAATTTTATGACGTAAATATTCTGTGTAATATTTCACTAATATCATGAACCATTTATGGATTACCATAAATCATAAAGAAGCTATTAATTGGATCCACCTCACGCCTGATAATTGAGATAACACGCCATAAAAACAGCAACGTAGTTATACGTTCTGTGAGTGCATAAGACTCTGTTTCACAAGAAACGCTCATGAAGCAGGACCCATTGACCAAAACGCTCTACAGCGCCAATATGAGCCCTTTATAGACCAACTAAACTTATTTACTAACTGCATGTACTAATACAGTCTCTTAAACTGTATTTTGGAAGCCAGAACTGCAATCATAGAGAAGAAATGACCAATTTCTATACTAGCAGACTACACACGCAGATTCTGAGCAGTGTTAATGATCTTCTTCAACCTCATAAGGCCAGCAGGTTCGTTACCCGCAAAACCCTCGTATTTCATCACCTAGAGCATTAACAAGAGTGTATGCCCGGCGGACCCAATTCTATTTCATTAACTATCTTCAACAAATTTATCACTACCATCTATTGAGAAATCTTTGAAATCATTAGCACAAGCTTGCTTCATGAATTTAGAGGTATTGCCTTTCATTCGCTGAAGAACATGAATCCAAGAATTTAGAAATAACTCAATCCTTCCATCCAATATGGACGCTGGGTGATATATGACAAACCAGCGCATCTGCTTTTCATCATCCTGACAAGTGTAGACTTTAACACTGTTAAAAGTTTCAACCACTGACCAATTCCCGCAGTCCTCCATGTGGGGAAGATCTTGATAATCATCCATAATTAATCTTGGTGGCCTTCCCTTTGTTGAAGTGCTAATACCTAACTCCCATACAATCATAGGTTCCACAGGGGTCATTCCAGCAATAGAATTATTACTCATATCAAGAAAAGATTGTAAACAAAAGCGTAATGCTGGTTTTTCTGGCATTGATAAATTAATTGTTCCATCCCGTAATAATTTATCACTTTTGAATATGTGATTAAGTACTTCAGTAACATGCCCTTCTCTTACATCGACGTTCTCTGCAAGCCTTGTAACAACCTGTTCAAAGACGTCCTTATACCAACGAGCAATACCAGAGCGGAAGCTATTATCCACTCTTATTTTTTTAATGATGTCGTCATTATTAACAGCAGTTCCCTTCATCAGCTTAAAAGAATTTTTTGCCTTATAGGTCCAGCGTTCTTTATCTTGTGCCGTATACAGCTGTTGAAGGCGATCTGCCGTTGCAGAAATATGGTGTGTTAGTTTATCAAAAGTAGCCCCAAATTTTTCGGGATAAGCGATTAAGCAGCAATACCAAATGACATCTTTATGGTCATTAATATACCCCCATTTCCGATTATTATTTTGCTTACCTATCCATACAGCTAATTCCTTATCATCAAGCCCAAGATCTTCAATAGATACAATTGGAGATCTGACTAACAACAAATTTCCAATTCGCTCAAGCATAACCATTTGCTTTCTATCTATCGTTTGCTTAAAAGGCGCTTCATGCGTAACAATCATAGCAAGAGTATTTAAGGTTTTATTGAATTCAAAACTTTTTGCTTCAGGTAACAAAAATATTGGTGTCGGCTCCAACATACAGTTGGAACGTCCAAAACCAGCTACAACAGAATCCATTTCTTTATCTGATAAAGATAGCGGTATCACTACTTCGTAGTTTTCTATCCACTTCATCTTTCCTTTTACTTTTTTGTATTCCCATTTTGTTTTGAGGTTATCACCCAATATTTTATTGTATGATGACTGTATTTTAGGGTTCGTATGCTCAACAACTAATGCAGGCAGTGGATAAATATCTTTTACATTGATATTCTTTTTTTGTTTAGATTCATATCGCATCAATTGTTCATGCACACTACAATCACGATAAGGAAAATTATTATCTTTAAGTAATGCCTTCTCAAGTAGTAATGATTTAGGGATAAATGTTCGCGTTTTAAGCGTTAGAGTAAGCTCTTTTTTTGATGCCGAATTATTAAAAATATCATCAACTGATATATCTTTAATCTCATTTTCTCGCTTACCAAAATCCATACGGAGATCACTTAACATCTTTTCATTCACAACCCGAATCACCTGATATTGATCCAAAGTACCTGCCAGGTAAGGAAATCCTGCTTTTAATTTAGGGGCAGAATCTCTGTCGCCCGAATGCTGGTTAATACGCCGATTGATTAAGCTATTAACTCTGTCCACACGACCTATACGTTGTTCTAGATCACCAGAGGTCCAGGCGACTCCGTAATGAATAACCTCATCGCAGAAAAGGTGCATGTCGACGCCTTCTTTGAGCACATCTGTACATATCAAAATATTGGGATAACAAGGCATTTTAAATTGAGTTACTGCATATTTATTTGAAATATTTCCTGATCGCCCTACAACTGGCCCCATGCGGCTAAATTCAGCATCAATATCAGTAATATTACTCTTGAAGCACTTTGATTTAATGAGTTCAAAGTGTATACACCACTGTTTAAGTCGCTGTCGCCAATTATTTAAATATTTGTGTAGGTCAATAGATATTGATTTGAGTTGACCATCCTTGCTCTTTCTCAGGATCCAGATAAGCTTTTCGCTTAAAGTGTTAATGCCTTCAATATTGATGAATCCGTTTAAAATATAAAGATCGACCAGGAGATCTGAACGACGCATACTCTGTAGAATACAGCGTTTAAGCATCAATATATCCACTGTATATTCTTGCTGTTTCAGCCAATCAGGTTTTTTTTCACCCTCATCAAAAATGGCATCCAATAGGCTGTGCCATAGTGGAGACTCCCAGTGTTTATATTGTTCTTCTTCATTCGGAACCAAAAACGCTAAAGGGCTTTTTCTTTTACCATCATTACTTGTCGGTTGTAATAAGCGTGTTAAAAATGAATACAGCATACCGTTACGTTCTTGCTTATCACTTTTCTGGCTTATTGCTTTATAGTAGGATAGATCAGGCTCTATAAAATTAGAGTCGCCGTTCTCCTGTGCCACCTGAATAGGCCCTGCGTCTTCATCAGGGTCATTCATATTCCAGAAATCATTACATCCTGAAAACGTAGGCTTATTGCCACCAACCAACTGAATTTTATCAATAATGGATGGCCAATCATCAATTCGCTTATCAATCAACTTTTGAAAACGTTGCTTCAATAAATCAATCAACTCCTCCACGGTTGCCAGACGCCTTACAAACACCAGTGTTTTATGGTTCGGTGCATTTTTCAGACTTTTCTCCACTAATTGATCGGCAACATGGTAGAGTTTTGGATGTGGAATATTCTTTAATTCTACATCTGATTCAGTAGCAAGCTTGTTATCAATCAGTACTTGCCTTAGTGATTTATTCAACTGATCTATATCACCACGATCTGGGGGTACATCTGATTCAGAAACACCTCCAGATGGCTCCATTTCTGTTTTTGTATATGAAATACCATCAATATTCTTACGAACAATATTCTTTACAGAACTGGCTAGAGATTCAAAAGACGAACACTCACCCTGGCGGAACCTATTATTTTTACCAGTTAAAGACTTCACCAAACGTTTTTGGACCAATGCTGTCACCATGCTTGAAAATGCATCATTGGTTGCAATCGCCGCATCAGTTTTATAGCTACGATAACTAACCTTGTCATAATCTTCATTAGCAGAGTCGCTATAATGCCGAGGTCGCCTGACGAGGAAATCATCTAATACATCAATAACATCAGTCTTACTTTGGCCTTTAAATGTTCCTTTCATTCTGGCACTAATATTAACGCATGATTCGATAGCGCACTCGAGGGTTTTACTGTCTCGCTCATGTGTACAAATATAATAATCAAGACTTTTTATATCACTCTGACCACTATGTAATGGAGTAGCACTTAAAAATAGCCATTTATTAGGTTTAGAGGCTAGCGATAAATTTAAGTGTCTATTTCTTGAGTTCCTTGTATGGCGAAGATACTGCGCTTCATCACAAACAATAAGATCAATATGCCGAGTATCTTCATTAAACAATGTTTGTATTTGTTCGGCATATTGGGTATTTAAGCAAGCCGTTAATCCCTTTTTCCAGTCATTACTTTTCATATCAACTGAATTAAATATTTCATCCTCTTTTGCATTGATATCTGCAATGCCAATTTCATTTAATTTCTGCTTGTACAGAGTTTTAATCTGTTCTTGAGAGTCCTTACCATTAAAGCCAATTGGGCGACTGAATGAAGAATAACGTAAAAGATGTATCCGATCATCATCCAGTAATAAGGAACTGGCAAATTCTGATAAACGATTATGTAAAGCTAAAGGCTTACTAACACTATTATCCAAGGCTGATTTCAGAATGCCATCATTAACACGTAAACAGCCTGATACAAATAAATTCCACTCTGACTTCCACTGCTCTTGTAACGGCCTACCGGGACAAATTACCACAACTCGAGAATCAGGCTTTATTAAAAACTGAGTTGCAATAACTCCCATTGCTTGGCGGGTTTTACCCATACCTACTTCATCGGCTAAATATGCAAAACCATCTTCTTGAATTCGGTGCCACAACGATGCAACCCCCATACTTTGCATTTTAGCTTGATCAGTGTGATCGTCATTACCACTCCCATCAAAGGCTATATATTGGCGAATATATGAGGCTTCTGACTCTAACTTATCTTTAATTGAATTATTCATAAGTGTAATCCACCTGTTTCTTGAACCATCCTAATATTGCGTCGACAGTACTCTCACCAATAGATTCCGTATGCAGAAACTGCTTCAGTATTCTCGATTCACTAACCAATATTTTAAATGGGGTTTCTAACTCCCATACAGTCAATTCAATTTTATCCATCAGAGTATTTGCATTGCCAAACTCTGAATTAGCTGCCAATTCTTTTACTGTTGAGGCCAGTTCACTAAGAAATATAAAATAATAAATAACATCTTCATTATTCATTTCACCAGATTTAGGTGTCCGACTGTCAATTTCAAGATTAATCGCTCGAAACATTACTGATAGAGAGAATACCGAACTGCTATTAAAAGGGTCTTTTTCCGGATGCTCAAAAAAGTATTTTCGTTGTTTATAAAAAGCTTGATAAATAGTAAAAAAGTCAAAAGATCTCTCTTCTTCATACTCATCCTCTCCAGGTTCACTTATCGAGCCTTTACTACCAGCATTTCTTTTTGGTCCCTTAATAGGGTCTAGCGCAATGAGGTCATCCATTATTTTTGACAATTGAGGTTTAGGGCTATAAATGAGTTCATCATCCTCGGCATTCCACTGAGCAACTAATCCTTGGTAGACGCACTGCTCATTATTATCGGTAAATAAGATTTTCATAAAGTATATAGGTTGCTTAACACTCAACTTCAAAATAGTGAGGTAGCTGCCATCTATTTGTTTTTTAAATTCTAGATAATTACGATTAAACAGCCCCCTTTCAACATGATTAAATGCATCCTCACTACATTCGAGTACACAAATAAAGATTTGTGTTTTCCAATTATAAGAAGCATGGGTTACGTAAGATGAAACAGTTGGTACTTGATCATCGGCATCTGAATCATCTGCCCAGTTCATCGTGGTCCCATTTAAATTAATGAAACCGGCATCAATATATGTAGTATCTTTTAGTTGATAATGTAACATCGCTTCTACATTACCCTGCTTCATATTGCCCATAGCCGCTTTCGTAAAATTTGCAGAACCAATAAAACAATGTGTCGTATCTTTGGTAACTAAGCTGACAGATTTTGCATGGGTATAACGATCATTATTAACAAACCCTTGGTAACCATTCGAAAAACTAGATTCTGTGAGGAAATCACGCATATCCGAGGGAAAACAATATCTCCCCTCATGGTTAATTGATGGTACAAAATCAATATGTTTACTGTTCAGCGTCTCAATTAATGCCTTAAGGTTTTCATGGTTAGACCAAAATGGAGAGACGATCCTGCAAGATTTAATTGGCTGACTTATACCGGATGTAAGTAACTCAAGATAGGTTTTATCAGCCCTTCTATCGGGTAAACGCAGCATAAAACGCGGGCTTAAAGTGATTTCTTTCTGACAGTTTTCGATTAAGAACGTTTCTATAGATTTAAGGTTTTGCCTAACATTCCCCTCCTCTTTAATATCTCTATCATCAATGTTAAGGCGATCAACCTCAGCTTTGGCCATTTTTGATATCCAGTGAACAAGAGGTAGTAGATTATCAGCTTGTTGCTTACCCACCGTACAGGCCCCTGCAACCTCTCGATTTAGGCCCCAACCACTAAGCGTCAGATTACAGCTTCCAACGATTAATTCAGCCACAGGCGTCCCATCTTCCAAGGTGCCTGTGGCCAGGATAATCTTGGGATGAAAGAAAGCGTTCTTCAAACCGACGGCCAACTGACCGTAACGGTAATTACTTTTCGGTTCAGGAAGTGTAGAACGATCACATACAACTGTTATTTGTGTATTTTCTAATACCTCATTAACTTGTGCAGCCTGCATATCTCCGACTTCTTTCATAGGACATCCGGCAGCTAATGGAAGGATATTATTTTCAAAGAAACTGGCTGAAAAATTAAAACTGGTAAACAAAAGAGACTCTACCTTTCCACCCTCAAATATAGCTAATAGCTGCTGATACGCATCACGTATTAAAGAATGATTGCTCATTTCACACCATTAAGTTGATTGTATATCCCGGCAGATATATTAATGTAATAGCCATTTTTCCAGGGGCTTTTATCACGAATTGAATCTAACAATCTTGTTTGTTCTAAATTGTGAATTTCAGACGTAACACGAAGCCGCCCCTCTTCTAGAAGGATCATAGCACCTGCCCCTCGAGCGCTCATAATACTTCGATGATACTCAAGTAATGCCAATAAGAATGACTTCACATCTTTCTTGGCTAGTAAACTAGCCATACCAAACAGTAATTTAAACCGGCTCGTCTCATAATCGCCATTACTTGATATTATTCTTTTGAAGTCAACGGCTTTAACTTGCGCTACCTGTATAACGCTTGTTTCAATCAAGATAGATTCAAGCTCAGATAATTTTCGGCCATCATGTAGATGCAACAACTGAAAGCTGTCATCCAATAATGATAAGAATGGTTCAGCGTATTTGATATGTTTAAGTTCACTAAAATATGGCCACTGCTTATTATCAGCAGCAATATATGTTTCTAGGTGTTGTGCCAAATTAAGTTCAGAATCGCCACCTCGTTTTTTTCGAAATGAGCGTACTGAAGCACAAGCACTTGCATAATATTTAAGATCATTATCTGCATATAGGGCATTCCTTATATACGTTTTTAACTCTTCAGAGCTGAATAAAGCTTTAAATAAAGCGACTATCTTCTCATCTGAAAATACTTCAAATGGCTTAATTGAAATATCTTTAGCTAATATTTTTTTTTCAATTAACTGTATTAGATTATTAACACCAGGGCCGTGAACTGTACATATTGGTTCAATCGTTACAACTACGGTTTCATCCAACACCCAAGAATCGGATAACATGCCAGCTCGACGACAGGTACCCCGATAAAACTGATAAAGCCCGTTAACTGCCGTCGCACTAGATAGTTTAATATCTACATCAGTACTATTCCCTTTTAATAGACGAGATCCATAACATGGATCTATCTTTAAATAATAATACAAATAGTATTCAATAAGCGCTTCCATATATTGGAAAAATATCCGGAAACTATTATTTTCAGTTCCTGACTCAGTACCATGTTCTTTTTCAAGATAATAAATAAATAGAACGGCTTCTAGCCCTTTGTAAGAACGGATGGCACCAGACAGGTTAGGTTCAAGTTTTCTAGCTATTTTACTCCAAACAGGTAGAAGTCCTAAATAATCTCGAACACTTCCTTGCCTTAACAACTCGCTATCTTTTTCACTGAAAAAGGGGCCTACAATCATTACTCAACCTCAAATATGTATGTAAAGAACCAAAATCAAAAACTAGGTCCGTGGTTAATAATTTTTTTGCGCTTTTAAAGCCCCACATAACGAAGCTTCCTGTTACTCGGATCAAACTTAGTAAGCACTCTCAATTTCACAACTCCAAAGCTAAGTTTGTAGGACGTCTATATTTACAAGTTAATTTACCATTACAAAGAGCAATAGAGAATAACATTACACTTCAAGTTTGCTGATAATTTATGTAAGGAAAGCTGACCAATAATTTAAATTATTTATTCTTGTAAGTTATGGAAAATACTAGCTATATTACTGATTATATCGATGTTATTTTGAGCTGTGAGATAAACCTGAATGTCTTTTTATAATTCGAGTGCACTTTCATTATACATAATAAATGTATAGGAAATGATATACACATATTGTGGATGGTAACAGCTCTAACACTAGGTGAGGAATTTTCTAGTTATACACTATTTATTTCATGTCCACTGCTCATCAAAATATTTAAAGGCGTATTTTTATGAATATGTGAATGCTAAAAGATGACGATTCAACCTTACGTATCAGTCAGTGTAATTTACTGGTCAGGTTTGGCTTCAGGAAATACCAGAGGGATAATTTTTTGTTTGTTTGTTTGTGTAGTGCTTTAGCGCTGAGCTTTTATCCAAGCATAGAATGAGGACAGTACCGATACCTCAACGTTTACTTAACCGGCGGAATTTCGATCGTGATCAGATTGTTTAGGCTCCAGAGGTATTGAAACACTTTTCACCGCTTTGGCAAAAGCTCTAGACTCGCAGCTACTTTCTTTACGAGCTTTTCTTCTGATTATTTGAGTCATAGTAAAAAAGAACAATTAGAAGATTTAAACATCGCAATAAGAAAACAAACAACACTATAAATCTACCCTTTAAATCTATCTGATTACCACTAATGCTCAGCCCTCGTAAACTATACTTAAATGAGTGTAGTGATGAGGTTTAGGTCATGGCTAAAAATAAAGTTCAGTTTCAAAAAGGCATATCGATTCATCAATTTATTGATAAATATGGCACTGAAATTCAATGTCACAATAACTTATTCGATATGCGTTGGCCGATGGGCTATCACTGCCCTCATTGTGACCACGACAAGTGCCGTAAACTGAAATCAAGAGCGCTTTATCAATGTAATAAATGTCATTTTCAAACGTCATTGATATCTGGAACGCTTTTCGCTCATTCTAAGTTGCCATTAACAACGTGGTTTCTTGCAATATACTTTATAACGCAAGAAAAGAACGGTATCTCAGCGCTTGAACTATCAAGATTACTTGGTATTTCGTATAACGCCACTTGGCGGTTAAAGCAAAAGCTAATGCAAGCGATGAAAGAGCGAGATGATGAAATACCATTAGCTGATTATGTCCAGATAGATGATGCTTACTGGGGTGTCGTAAGACGTGGTATTAGAGGCCGTGGAGCCAAAGGAAAGCGCCCCTTTATTGCAGCTGTATCAATCAATGATGAAGGTCATCCGATTGGTATGCGTCTTAGCGCTGTAGATGGATTCAACAGAGTAGAAATAACGCGTTGGGCTAAAGCTCACCTCACACCGAAGGCGATAGTTATTTCAGATGGTCTAGCGTGCTTTCGTGGAGTTAAAGATGCTGAGATGCTACATCTTGCAGTCGTAACTGGCGGTGGCCCAGATAGTGTTGATTGGCCTTACTTTAAATGGGTTAATACAATGATAAGTAATGTTAAAAACTCAATGCACGGTACTTATCATGCTATTAACCAAAAGCATTTACCTCGATATTTGGCAGAGTTCTGCTTTAAGTTTAATCGACGGTTTAATTTAAAGAATATGCTTGAGCAGTTAATCGTATCAAGTATTCGAACGGCACCGATGCCTCAACGTCTGCTTAAGCTGGCGGAGGTTCGGTGGTAATCAGAAAAATCAATATGTTGCTGTGCGAAGCCCCATAGTAATAACCAACTATAGACAAACACAAAGCAACAACGATATTCGTAATGTCTACTTTCATTAATACCTCTTGTAACGCCCACTTAAGCGGACAAAAATTGTTGGCTATAATGTGTAGCGGAGCGAAACTGAGCCCACTGTTTTAGTTCCATTTTAAGCGCTTTTTTACAAACATTTACGCCTCTGCTAGCAACAGATCCATCTTCTTTTTAAGGAAATGGTTTAACAATTTCTGACCACCATCAAAAATTGTTTTAAAAGGCATATCTTTAAACTCTGATTTAAGTTTATTGAACACTTCTTTATTATTAAGAGCCGAAGCAAAATCATGCCCTTTCTGACTAAGCCTCATTGGTATATCAATAATATACTGACTGTTTTTAGAACTACCTATTCCAAGAGATTCAAGATTGTGGCACTCCTGTTTTTCTTTATTTATTAATCCGTTATCAATACACAGCTGCATATGAAAAATAAATTTTTCATTCAGATCATTCCTTATGCTGACTTCTACACCTGATTCTATTAAGTCATGGTATGTCACATGTGCTTTCTCGGATTCAAGAAATGCTAAAAATAGTGATTTATAAAAATCTAAATCAATTCTCACCGTAATTCTCCATGTTTGTATAACGCCCAGCTCAACTACTTGCGGAGTCTGATTGCAGGTGCTTGTTATAGCTGTGTATAAGACTTTGCTACAGTCTCGTTTATTTCAGTTGCTAAAACTTGTGCATTACGCATAGTTTCTTGTACAACCTCCCAATTTTTCCAATGCTGCTCCCACTTTTCTTTGCCTACCAAAGACTCGAAATCAACTTTAGTTGGAACCTCATTATTTTCATAGCGCTCAAGCCTTTCCATTCTTTTTTGAATGTCACTAACACCTTTAGTTTTTGGAGATAGGGCTGCATCACTAATCATCCATACTCGCCAATCTTTATTTCCTTTAGATTGATTGCATTTCCCGCAGGCTGGAACCAAGTTATGAATCTCTGAAACATAGCCTGTTGGTTTTTTATTCATAACCAAGGGGCGAAGATGATCCCACTCTGTTGCTACGGTACCGCAATATGAGCATTGAAAAGAATAATGATCCATTTCAAGAATATCTAAGGCGTGTTTCACCTCATCATTTGTAGGCTCAATAACTGGAATAATTGAGTTTATAAATGAATTAGTAATACTCGAAGACCTTCCGGTTATTTTCATCGCCTTGGGCATTTTAAATAGTGTTAAGTATTCCATAACTCTCCGAAGCTATAACGCCGCGTTAAGCGGACTAAAATTGTTGGTTATAATGTTAAGCGGAGCGAAACCTAATTAACTGTTTTAGTTCCGTTTTAAACGCCTTATTACATTTTTAATTCTTGTTAAACCTTGGATTGAAAGAGTCTATATATTCAAGAATTTGGGTCATTATATTCTTATTCATCTCTTCGATTATCTCATCACTAAAACCATTATTATCCATATAGTCGAGATAAGTATTTTCTAAAAAGATATTTATGTCTTCCTCGAAATATGAACTTGGTACTTCACCGTTAGCTTCTATTATTTTGTCAATATTAATTAATGTATCATGAAGTGAAGATACCGTAGAATCAAAGCTAACTTTAGTTCTACAATCTAAATAAGTTGTGACAGCTTCCCTTATTTCATTGGGTATAAATGGATCATAACGAACCTCATCAGCTAAGTTTTGTGAAAATAAGAATTCGCTTGTTATGTTGATATCTAAAATATCAATACCATTTTCCCGCGTGGAATCTTTGTCTTCGATATATAAGCTTTGCATCTGCTTCCAAATAGGTTGCATTTGCAAAGAGTGCCCACGATAGTCCTGAGTACCTGATTTTAATTCTGAAAATAACTTATTGCTCAATACAGATAGATTTTCTAATACACGCTTTTGATATTCTGTGTTTACTGGGCTGAGGAGAGATTTATTAATATTTCTATAAGTTAAAAAGGTTATTGAACTGGCAAAAATCCAAAAAACAATTTGAACCAAATCCTTTATATCTACAAAAGTCACTATTCTGAATACCTGTATAGTTGGGAGTAATGATTAAAATGTAACGCCTCAATAGAGGCTAAAAATTGTTGGCCAAAATCAGCGAGGCACGAGCATGGCCAACTGTTTTAGTCCTGCTTAATTGACTGGTTATGTTTTATTTTAAATTAGCGGCTTTTTTTGAACCTTTTTGAGCCATTCTTATCAATTCGACACTACCGATTTCATCTTCGAAAAAATCAGAAGGGAAAATTATTGTTTTATCCATATGCTCAGGGGTTCCCTGTACACGTAAAGCTACATGAAACTGCATATTTGGAAGATAAAATACATAGTGTTTCCAGTCATCTAATACATCAAGAACTATTGCTGTTGAAAACATATTAAAGCTAGGCTTTGAGTTATGCAATCGGATATGAAGCATAAATGAACAGTCACCTTTATTTAATAAAAAGTTCTGAAGTAGAATTATTTCACTCTCGGGGACATCGTAAGAATTGTTAAGTAATTCTCTATAAATATAGGATATTGAAAAATATTCTAATACAGATATTTTTTCATAAATTGGATTAGATTCTAGGCACGTATTTATTTCGTCTTCGGTATAACCTTGTACCTCAAGTTTACTTAGGGCTTCACTATCTAACTCTAAATATGAAAAAATAGTCTTATCGGTACTAGCATTGATCTGTTTAAATATATTTGAAAACTCCAACTCGTTATCACTTAGTAATTGCTCGCAATCAGAACAAAATAGTTTTTTCTTAAGTTGCCGATTTGATTTTTGCCATAGGTTAAGTGTTGTATTAAATTGGGTTAAATTACCATCTGTCACATTCAGCATGTATCGATACAAAAACCGAGGAATTATATGGCTTTTTTTTAAATCATCTGAATCTCCACACAGTTTACATGACGTCATTAATCCTCCTAAAACATAACGCCCCTCTAATAAGTGAAGCCATGTGCTGGCGGGCGATTTGCTCAGCAAATGGCATGATAGCCTTGGTGAATTTTAATTTAGAGGCTTGTTATGTGATTTTTATTAAAATTAAAGGCTAATTGTTCGTACAGGATTACTATTATTCCAAGTTATATGTTTCGACAATTCATTTGTATCTATATGACAAGGGTCTCGAAAGTAAATGTTAATTCGCCCCTCTAATGAATCATGTCGTTCAACATCAATGATGCTCCCAATTAAAGAAATACCTTTAGTGTTTGTCAAAATTACAAATGAAGACTTTTTGGCATTTGTAATGCTTGCCTTGAAACCATGAGCTCTAAGCTTAAAAGTGCTTTCTTGAATACTATTTTTCTCAGTCAAATCATCATTAAGACGAACAACAACACAATTTTTGTTATTTTCACCAAACGACGAAACTATTAAACGTCGCTCAATTTCTGATACAAATGACTCTTCTCTAATCTTATCCAAAACTATTCCTTAAGATTCCATTTGATACTATGTTAATTAATTTGGTTACTATCGCACACGAAATGCAAGACTCACATAACGCCGCTTAGCAAGGCGTTATGTTTTTATTTGAAGTGGAACGGATAGTCGTAGACTGTATGCGGTTTCACTGAATCATCCAGATACAAGCGAAGATGAACGCGAGAGCCGAAGTTTTGATACTTTTCAAATCCAAGTGATACATAGAAACCTACTAGATTCTCAACAGATATCCCACTATCTTCATCTGGCTCAGCAGTGATCTCTACGCAAGCTTTCGGACATTCGGCTTCAATACGTTTGATAGCATCTTTGATCAACTCTCGAGCGAATCCTTTCCCGCGAAATTCAGGTAATATATCTATACGCTCGATCGTGTAGACATTTTCAGGTTCAGTAACTTTTCTCCACATGCAATTACAATCATCACTGTAATTTTCGAAATACGAATAAGAAAAACCGTTACTCTCTCTATACATAATATTGGATAACTGGTTCATGATACTCCTTATAGATAAACTGCCGATTAGTTAAGCTTATCAAATCTTTTAATCGTAAATTTGTGTCGATTGTCGCCAAAAACATAACATTTGTATAACAGGACTCTCGATTCCCCAAATTCATTCACCTCAATATAAGTAGATTAATCAATTGAAAAATAAGATTATACTTCAAATTTATTAATTACATGCTTATGGGAAAACGAGCCGTCCTGTAAATTATTTAGTCTTATAAGTTATATACAAGGCTCGCTATGTAATTGAGTATATTGACATTAATTCTAGGCTACAAGATAAACCTGACTGCCTTTTGACAAATTGAGACTGCGTTCACCGAAACACCAATAACACTGTATAAAATCAGCCTATCTAGTCTTTTTCATTACACAGTAAGTAGGATTAACTTAGTTGATAAATTTTGCATGATAAAATGTATGGGAAATTGTCATGAACAAAATATGAATGAGTAGAAACTCTAACAAGAAAAGGGGAAAAAGCGGCTTAGAATGATCACTTGAAGCCAGAAAACCGCATTTTCAAATTACGATATCTAATTGAACTGTTATTAGTAAATTTTAACGATTTACTTTTCTAGATTCATTAAAATAAGTATTTTAAAAGATTAGAATTAGCTGACAGAATTTCGATCTTGATCGGATTGTTTAGACTTCAACGGTATTGAAGCACTCTTCGCAGCTTCAGCAAAAGCAGCAGCACTAGATTCGCTAGTTTCTTTACGAGGTTTTCTTCTGATAACTTGAGTCATGGTAACGAGCCTTAAAGAGTATTAAACAATTTTAACGCATAACTGATATGAAAAACATGCACAATATACAGAACTTAATATAAAGACATCTTTAATACCGCTGCGCGAATAGAGACCGAGTGATTAACAAGGCTCACTGAAGCCTCACTCCCATAAACTGGTTCACTTCCGCCCTCTTTTCGGGCGGGTCATTGTTAATCTTGTATGGCCCTGTAAGCGGTTGCTATGTGAAAAACCACACCTACTCCTTACATGAGTAAATCAATGGCAAACCGATACGAGCAAGACGTGAGTGAGTTACCATTCTAACGAAATTGAATTTTCGAGTTACGCGCTTTCATTAAGACTGTAATTGCTGATTTTTAAAGATTTACTTTTTATTGATTCATTAAAATATGCATTTAAAAGATTACCATTCTGCTACTACACCCAACAAAGCCAGCATCTAAACAAGTTGCCAATTCCACTCTCTTTAGATGCCCCATTAGCCCCTACCAAGGTTGTAAGATCAGGATCGACAACTATGCACTAACCTTTTGCTCTAAAGTTTCTAAAATTATTTAGGTTTATAGTCTCAATTGCACCCCAGCGCCCTTCTTAATTGAACCCACAAATAATTCGTAGCCTTTAAAGTAAACGTTTAACTAGCAAGGCTAACTTATGACTTATTTTCCATGCAACTGATTAGTATTAAATAATTAGATTTGAAGTGAATAAATGATCAATAAATACCTACCGAATCAAAACCTTCTTAGTACTGGTTAATTTCACCGCTGCGCGGTGGCCTAACTTCGTTTAAATTGATAAAAATTTCAATTTAAACGAACGTTATAGCCTTTTAAAAGATGTTATTGTTCTCAAATATAACAAGAGGACACTTTTTAAATTTTTTACAGTAAAAAAACACCAAAAAGTTTTAAATAACGAAAATACCCTTACACCAGACCAATTTATCGTAAATACCAACAAAGCAGCGCCATTAAACTACCTTTAAAATATATGAGTTGAACTTAATTTTTTGATGATTATTGCCTGATATATTTACTTGGATTATGTAATGAGAGACATACTTGTTGTCAAATTTATAGAATTCAATTTCTAGCTTTATAACACCAGTCCTAACTCTTTCGATAGCACATAAAAACTATTCATTGTATACCAATACTCATATGAAATTAGTATACGATTGATTTATAAAGATTTTCATTTGTATTTTCATGAAAAACTCCTTGGCAAAAATAAAAAACCTACTATCTTAATCATAATATCAATATGTATAAAACCGAGGTGCTTAATGAATACTGATTTAAATATGAATAATACTGACTTAGAAAATCTAATGGCGAGTGTTAACTACCTGCATATGAAAGTTGAAGAGTTATCTAAAAATTATGGCCACACAGGTTGGATGTCAATTAAACATGCGGCAGGTCTCGTCGGCCTCAGCCGCAACGCACTAATACAGCGTATATCTAACGAGCATTATCCGGAAGGCATAGTCTGGCGACAAAAAGATAAGGGCTGCGCAATCATGATCAACTTAAAAGAATTGAATAAAATATTATAAGGGAATATCAAATGAGCAAAGACTTAGAAATAAAATTAAAAAACGCTAGGGGTGTAAGCATGCACAACGGTGCTTTACGTATACAGTTTAAGCTTCCTGGGCAGAACAATCCAACGCGTAAAAGCCTTGGTATAACACTAACAAAGAAGAACATAGACGTAGCAATAACGCGACTAGGTTCTATAAGAGCGGATATTGCCAGCGGCCTATATGATAATGACACAAGTGCATTTTGGCGTAAGCACTTCCCAGCTGATTCCGCTAACAATTTAAGTCAGCAAACCGTGAAAGATTATTTAACTAAATATATAGTGGAAAGAGACGGCGAGTTGTCTCTCAGCGTACAATCAAAATTAAAAACACTAAACACATGGTTAACGAAGCATAAACTTATCAATATTGAAATAACTAAACTGACACATCTTCACATTGAAAAAACGATAAAAGAAAGTTTGAAAACGCTAAAACAATCTACAGTTAACGACTACTCTTTACTGTTTCAACGGATAATTAAAGAAGCGGTCAGAGATGACATAATTAGCATTAGTCCGTTCGATCGTGCACGTAAAATTAAAGCAGAAGAAAAAATTGACGATCAAAAACCAGAGCCTTTTACTCAAGCTGAATTGATCAGGCTGTTAGATGTTATACATATTGAACAAAGCAAAGATATGATCGAGTTTTCAGCGTGGACTGGTATTAGGCCTGGAGAGTTGAAAGCACTAGCCTGGGAAGATGTAGATCTAGCCGCTGGAATAGTACATATCAAATACAACTTGAATCGTGGGGGACAATTAAAGCTACCTAAAACAGCTGCTTCAGTAAGAAAAGTGGAATTGATGCCAATCGCATTAGATATATTAAAACGACAACAAGCAAAAACTTATCTTAAATCGCTAATCGCTGAAAATATTTATTATAAACTGTCTAAGCCTGATGTAGTTAATCGCAGACGAGTATTTTTAAGTCGAAGTGACAAACCTTATAAATGTCCAGAACTAACAACTGCACCAAAGCAATGGGAGAATTGGTTACGTAAAGCAAAGTTGATTCACAGAGAACCATATCAATTAAGACATACGTTTGCGAGCCAAATGTTGATGGTAGGCGCAGATCCAACTTGGTTAGCGAAACAACTGGGACATGCTGATTGGGGGATGATCAGAAAGATTTATGGGCAATGGATATCAGGAGAACGCCCTGATTATAGAAATGAATTAGCAATAAAACTAGGACAACTTGACCCCAGCTTAACCCCAAAAGGTAAAGCAGGGACCAAGTGACTGATATTATCTATCTTTCAACTTAGAACGGCATTTTCATACCAGGTGGTAATTTCATACCGCCAGTAACATCAGCCATTCTTGTTTTGTTTTCTTCTTCAACACGACGCGCAGCATCGTTGATTGCAGCAGCGATAAGATCTTCTAACATCTCTTTATCGTCTTCCATCAATTCAGGGTCGATTTGTACACGACGTACGTTGTGGCTACCAGTCATAGTGATTTTAACCATGCCAGCACCAGATTCACCAACTACTTCCATGTTAGCTAGATCTTCTTGTACTTTAGCCATCTTGTCTTGCATTTGTTGAGCTTGCTTCATTAGCCCGCCCATTCCGCCTTTACCAAACATATTAAACTCTCTTTCTATTGTCTACCGCGAACAACAATAACTGAATACTGATTGTTGCGCATTGAATATCCATACTATATGGGTATTACTGGAAAAAAATCAAGGTTGATAACGATTGATATCAACACAATAAAAATTATAACGGCACAATTGAGCTATCATCAATGACAGCGCCGAGACGGTTCATAAAGAACTGAATATACTTATCATCATACAAGTTTTTAGTCGCATTCGCTAAGCGTTGTTGATAAATTATTTCTTCAAGTTGCGCTGGCGTTGATTTGCTTGGGTTTTCACCAAAGTTAATCACTAACTCAACAGACTCAGACAGTACTTCTTGAAGCGCTTCAGTTAATTGCTGACGAGACTTGTCATTGGTAACGTAACGTTGGTCTGGGTTCATGGTCAAAGTAACACGACCAGGTTCATGTTCCATTACACTGTGCAATGCCATTTGGCGAACTCGCCCACCTAAACTCATCTGATTGATGTAACAGCACCACGGATCATTTTCATCACGTAATTTGTTATCTAGTCGTGTAATGGTCGTTGATTTAGCCGATTTTTGTCCCTGAAACGCTGGTGACAAGTCATTAATATCAACAGCCACCTGACTAAAGCGATCGATCTGACGAACAGCTGGTTCAGCAAAACCTTGCGCAGGTATTTGATTGTTATAACCCCCCTGCCCTTGGCTCTGTGAATTGCCTTGACCTTGATAGCTATCTTGACCTCGACCTTGACCTTGATAATGAGCAGGGCCTGGATCTTGGTATTGTCCTTGGTCTGGATAGTTACCTTGGTCCTGATACGAATCAAGTGGTGGCAATTCGTCCCATGTCGGTGGAGACTGTTGCTGTGTTTGTTGCTGCATAGGTTGGCTTACAGGGGCGTTAAAACGACTCTGCATAGCGGGTGTATGCTGGATAACAGGTGCTACCGCTTTTTTCGGCGGTACATACGACGATTGAGCCTGTTCACTCTTCGCCGCTGTCGACTTTTTTGCAGTTGTACCTAAACGACTACGTAAAAAATTACGTGTTTTACGCCCTTGGTCAACACTGTTTTCAGCTACCGGTGCTTGCGCAGGTACTTGATTCTGCTGTTGCGGTGCTTGTTGTTGCTGTGTCGTATTTACTTGTTCATGTTGAATTGGCGCAGCTTGTGTCGGTGCGGTATTTACTGGCTGTGGCGCATATTCTGGCGCAACACTATCTTGCGGCGCTACATCACTAGACGCATGGCTCTGTGCTGTATTTTCCGGCGAAGAATAAGCCTGCGGAGCCACGCTTGCTGACTCAACTTGCGGAGCGGCATAATTTTGCAGCTCAGCGGTTTGTGGTTCAGCACTTTGTGGTTCGACATGACCCATCGCTTGCGCAGCTTGTAACAGCTCGTCTTGCTCTAGATTTAAATTCGTCACCGCTTCATCAGCTTCACGAATAACAGCTGTCTGCGTTACAGGTGCAGATACATGAGCGACAGGCGCTGCTGCTTGCTGTACTTGTTGTAATGGTGCTGGAGCTTGCACAGGCATTTGTTCAGCCGGCGCAACCACAACTGTCTCAGTCACAACAGGTGCAATGGCGACAGGTGCTGGCGTCACATCTCTCTCTGGCACTTGTAAACGCCCTTGTGGACGAAACGCTAACATACGTAATATCGTCATTTCTAACGCACTACGTGGATCAGGTGCAAGCGGCAATTCTTTACGGCCTGTTAAGGTAATTTGATAATACAGCTGCACATCTTCTGGTGACATCTCGTCACACAAGGCTTTCACTTTATCAGCATTCTCGGAATCAACCACGGATGATGGCAAAATTTGCGCCATGGCAATACGGTGTAACAAGCTTGCTAACTCAACGTGCAGTTGGTCGAAGTCAGGCCCTAATGAGCTAACTTCGGCAATTTTAGCCATACAGTTATTGGCATCACCGCTGACAATTAAGCGCAGTAGTTGCAACATATGGGTGTGATCGAGCGTGCCCAACATATCCAACACAGTTTGGTGTAATACTTCACCTGCGCCATGGGATAATGCTTGGTCGGTTAGACTCAACGCATCACGCATACTGCCA
The DNA here is from genome assembly GCF_002836355.1 of Moritella sp. Urea-trap-13. NCBI lineage: Bacteria > Pseudomonadati > Pseudomonadota > Gammaproteobacteria > Alteromonadales > Moritellaceae > Moritella > Moritella sp. Urea-trap-13. Next base: position 642,389 of record NZ_PJCA01000027.1, on the reverse strand, counting down.
TCAGCCGCTTTCGCAATTGAATTTAATGCCGACAATTCGTACTGGCAATGCTCACGCGATAAAATATGCACTAACTGCTGAGAAATCTGCTCAGTCGTTAGGACTTTTAAATGGAACTGCAAGCAACGCGATAAGATGGTAATAGGCAGTTTTTGTGGATCTGTTGTCGCCAGTAAGAACTTCACATATTCAGGTGGTTCTTCTAACGTTTTTAATAACGCATTAAAACTGTGCTTAGAAAGCATGTGTACTTCATCGATTAAGTACACCTTGAAACGGCCACGAGCGGGCTTGTATTGCACGTTATCAAGTAACTCACGCGTATCTTCCACTTTGGTTCGAGATGCTGCATCGATTTCGAGCAGGTCAACATAACAACCTTGATCGATCTCGACACACGTTGAACATTCGCCACAAGGTGTGCTGGTGATGCCTTTCTCGCAATTTAAGCTTTTGGCTAAAATTCGTGCAATGGTGGTTTTACCCACACCGCGCGTACCACTGAGCAAATATGCATGGTGTAAACGGTCTTGCTCTAGCGCATTAACTAAAGCGGTCAGCACGTGTTGTTGACCAACAACTTGCTGAAAATTATGCGGGCGCCATTTACGCGCTAAGACTTGATAACTCATAACAGTTCAATGATTACTTAATATTGATAAGCACTAATATGCTCGGGACTGAAAATAGCTGGCAGTCGACCACCAGCTAATCATGATTATTACGATAATGAATGTGACAACGAATTACTCGCCGTCAAAATCCACTAATTTAGTAATATTAACATTAAGATTCTTTAATACAGTTTCACCGCCAAGATCAGGTAGTGAGATAACAAATGCAGCGTCTTCAACAATACCGCCAAGCTGACGGATCAGTGACACAGTTGCCGCCACAGTGCCGCCAGTTGCAAGTAAATCGTCAACGATAAGTACTTTATCGCCTGCGTCCACAGCATCTACGTGAATTTGTAACGTATCAGTACCGTATTCTAACTCATAGCTTTGTTCAATTGTTTTGCGCGGTAATTTGTTCGGCTTGCGCACTAAAATAAAACCAAGGCCAAGTGCTTTTGCTAACGGAGCGCCAAAGATAAAACCACGCGCTTCAGTGCCCGCAACTTTAGTAAAGCCAGCATCTTTAAAACGTTCTGCAAGTAAGTCGATAGTGGCAGAAAATGCTGGGCCATTCTCAACTAAGCTTGTTACGTCACGGAAGATAATGCCTGCTTTTGGATAATCTGGAATTGATTTAATACTGCTTTTAATAAACCCGAGTGTATCTTGGTTCATGTTTCAACCTGTTAATTTGATGAGCGAACTGTCATATCACCAAATAACTTTGGCTATAACACGTGCTCAATATATAAAATAAATATTGGGGATAAATTTTAAGTAACTGCTTGTTGATATGCAAGCGAGTATTAAAATTAACGTCCTTTTGAAGAAATTATTATACGATATATTTGGCAATTATGGTTAATTCTGTTTTAATCGCTCATTTTGCCAACGCAGGACAATAACATGCGCGTAGTTTTAGCCCCAATGGAGGGCGTTGTTGACAATTTGATGCGCGAGTTACTAACAGCGCAAGGTGGTTACGATTTATGCGTAACTGAGTTTATTCGAGTCGTCGAACAACTATTACCAGAGAAAATTTATTACCGCTATTGTGCAGAATTAAACAACGGTTGCCGCACTCAAGCCGGTACGCCTGTTCGCATTCAATTATTAGGACAACACCCAGAATGGATGGCTGAAAATGCAGTAAGAGCGATTGAACTGGGTTCTCACGGTTTAGATATCAATTTTGGTTGCCCCGCAAAGCAAGTGAATAAGTCATCAGGCGGCGCCGCGTGTTTACGTGAACCGGAACTGGTATATCAAATCGTCAAGCAAGTACGTGAAGCTGTACCTGCAGAGCATATTGTCAGTGCCAAGATCCGTTTAGGTTGGGATGACAGTAATCAAAAGTTAGAAATTGCCGACGCAGTGCAACAAGCTGGAGCCAATGAACTAACCGTACATGGCCGCACCAAAGCCGATGGTTATCGCGCAGCGGCGATTAACTGGGAAGCAATTGCTGAAATCAAAAAACATGTCTCAATTCCGGTTATCGCCAATGGTGAGATTTGGAACTACGAAGATGGTCAGCGTTGTTTAGCCGTAACAGGCTGTGAAGATTTAATGGTTGGTCGTGGCGCATTAAACTTACCCAATTTAGGTGCAGTGGTTAAATATAACCAAGCAGCGATGCCTTGGGCTGATGTCGTCGCGTTATTACAAAATTATTGCCAATTAGAGATTAGAGGTGATAAAGAGAAGTATCTACCAAATAGAATAAAACAATGGTTTAGCTATCTTCGTAAGCAATATCCTGAAGCCGCTGACTTGTTTACCCAATTAAGAGCCTTACGTCAGTCAGAAGAAGTGATTAATACGCTAAATAACTATCGTATATAAATAACTATCGCGTGTAACAATTACCACCCCCTAAAGACCCAAGACTGTGACTACCTCATATTGAAGTGCATTAAAAACCGAGGTAGTCGCACAAGTAAATCGATGACCTGAGCTTGAACTTGAACTAAAAACTAACCAGCGCAGTAGCTAGTTTTTAGCCTGGTAACCACAGCGGTTAAACCAGTTCCCCTGCGCCCTTAACGGATGCCTCACTATTTTCAACCAAAAGTGCCGTTGCGGTTTTCTTCAATTTTTCCCACTCCGCATCATCAACAAGAATACCATCATACCAAGTATCACGTTGCGCGCTATTAAGTGCTGAAGAGTTAATATGTCTTTCGTAACCCGCAGAGTAACCGGCAATATCAAAATTCTTCACTGATAATTGAATGGTCATATCATGTAACGTACGCCCCGTTAAATCGAGATGATCAGATAAAAACAACTCTGGTGACACACAACCTTGATTTAAAATATACAGGGTGTTTTGTGGTGACGAACCATTATTCCATTGTGCTTTACAAGCCAAGCCTTTAGCGGCGAGTTTCACCAATTCGTTATACGCCAGCCAACGGTTGTGGCAATTTTTTAATTCAATCGTCAGGTGCTTTTTACCCACCATTTTTTCAATCGCATAGTCAATCACCACAGGCAAGTGACAGGCCAAACTACAGCCATGCAAGTCAACGACTAAGCCACCCTCATTAGTCATAAAAATATCGACAGGGCAATCTTTCTCGGCAGTTAAAAACTGTGCCGCATTATTAAAATGACCAATACCATTCAAACCAACCATCTGCAAGCCAGCAACCATATTAGCAATAATATCGGCTTCACCACAGGTACGGCGCATGCCAAGAAAGGCTTTGTTCACCACGGCTGTTAATTCATTATGTGAAACAATCATGACGCTTCTCCTTCTGCTACTGCTTGATTTAATGAATGGCTCGGTAACAACGGGAATAACCACTCGCCATCATGAATTTCATTAAGTAAAGGTGCACCTTGAAAAAAGGTAACCCGTACCCAACGCTCTGAACGTGGATCAAATTTAGTGGCACCAAAGACCGCTAATTTGCAGCGTAACAAATGCATTGGCAATGCAGTTTTGTGCAATACGTTCATCTGTATCTCGCCCATTTCTTTATTGCCGAGCGTCCAAACACGACGCGAAATAGCGCGATATTGAGGATGTAGCACTAAAAATTCAGCCAATTGCATGTTTGGTTTACATATCAGTAATGCATGATAAAGACGGTACGCTTGACGACCAATATCAAGTGGCAACTCACGGTCTTCGCCTGGTTCTTCACCGCGAACGCCTAAACGGGGTTCTTCTTTGTCTTGTGAACGATACCAAAACCAATAGTTATTTTCTGGCTGCTTAAAGTCAGTATCAATGGCCCAGCGATAACGATTTTCCAAAACCGCAATCAAATCTTCGATACGCTTACCGCTCGGTAGATTTAGGTTTTCATCACAATTCATCTTGGTTTCATAGCTATCGACTAACTCAGGATAAATCTCCATCAAACACGACAGCAGTATCTCTTGCGTTTCCAAACTATACTGACCGCTGTAATCAACCAACTCATGCCAGGTTGCGCTTTGTAACAACAGGCTTTCTAACTTACCTAATAAATCATGCAGTTCACCTATGGCGGTGGTATTAAGGCCGTCTTGATGTGCATTTATCGTGATAATTTGATCTAAATGACAAAGACCTTTTTGCAATAAATGTTGTAAGGGTTCAAGTTTGTTAATCGTCACCGCAGTATTCAATACAGCCGTAAGCGCAGACTCTCGTGACGACAACCACTTATCAACAACACAAGGATGATTGATTAAGTATGGCGCCATGCCTAGACCTGTTGCATTACCGATACCAAGGTAACGTTGCAAGTCGATATCTAAACTGACCGCCTTATCACCACCTTGCTGATTCGCGATGTAATGCACCCAATCCAAGCTGAATTCACGCAAAATATACACGGCACACATTTGCGCACTGAATGACTGATTAAAATCTTCCGTTGTTTCAAGCCAATTAAAATCTGCAATACCAAATTTACCATTACCATAAACGGCCGTGGTACGTAGAATGTAACCCACTTCAGCAAGTTCTTTGGCATTCGGTTGTTGGCCTTTTGCCAAGTGAGAAACAAGATGTTCAAATACGCGAACACTTTTGTTAGCTCTGGCTAATACCAATACTTTATTTGGATTTCGTCCTGCTTCTTGCAACGGCACATTGGCACGTAAGCGTCCTAACAACTCAACATCAACATCACCATAAACAAGGGCGAAGGTCACGTCCCACTTCTCGGCGATAACCCGATCGTTACGATCTTCATCGGCAATTTCATCACAAAAAATAACCAAGTGATAAACGTGATTTAACGTCGTCAACTTGTAAATTACGTGACCAAAACCTTGGGGTGATAACTGCCAGTCGTGCTTAGTGACTTGCCATTTTTGTTGTGCCATTTTACGGATTAACGTACGTACAAAACTAATCCGATTCTGATGCATTGCACCAAGTCTTTCTGGCGCCATAACGGTTATAGGATCACGCATATAAGTGCCACCGCAAGTTGAAGGACGAGCATCCATATTATTAACTTCCATTTTAATTATAATTGTTTTAATGAGGCGGCTTGCTAACCGCCCTGCTTCACATTTTGTCGCTACTATCTACTTATAAACTATCCACTTATAAACTGGCCGAGTTACCGACCTTCCATGTTATAAATAGACTGGTCTATAAACCTTGGTCTTTCGCCATTTTCATCGCGATCTGTGGCGCGTTCCAAAGTGATGGCAATAAGATGAGAGAAACCGGTACTGCAGTAATAACAATGAACGATTGCAGTGCAGATATACCTCCCGAACCAAGTGAAATAAGGATCAAGGCTGTAATTCCCATGATGATGCCCCAGAAAGCACGGATAAATGCATTCGGCTCAGCGTCACCACTAATCACCACACTAATGGTGTAAGTCATCGAGTCACCCGTCGTCACGATAAAGATCGTCGTTAAGATCAGGAACAAAATCGAGGTGATCATAGGGAACGGTAATTGTGTTGTCACCGCAAGCAGCGCACCTGGTAGATTAAACCCTTCAAATGCAGAACTTACTGAACCCGGTTCTGCTATTTCAAACGCTAAACCCGAACCACCGACGATAGTGAACCAAAAACACGTGGTGAGCGGCGCAATAATACTGATGGTGGTAACGAGTTGTCGAATTGTTCGACCACGTGAAATACGCGCGATAAAGATTGCCATCATCGGGCCATAACCTAAGAACCAACCCCAGAAGAATACCGTCCACCAGCTCAACCAGCCTTCATCACCACGGTATGTAGCCATAGGTATGAAGTTATCGACCATGCTACCCACACCTTGGATATAACCATTAAAGATAAAGTTAGTTGGACCAAAAATAAGAATGTAAACCATCAACACACAAGCCAGAATGACGTTGTAGCGACTGAGCATTTGCATACCACGATTCAAACCACTTAGCGCTGAGAGCGTATATAATGCAATCGCAAATAAGATAATAATAAGCTGTGTAGTAAAACCATTAGGGATCTCAAACAAGAAGTTGAGAGCATAACTCACCTGCAAACCAAGGAAACCAATAGGACCAATGGTGCCAGCAGCAACCGCGACGATACAACACGCATCAATCAAGGCGCCAGTGTGGCCAGTGAGTACGCGGTCACCAAAAACAGGGTAAAGCAAAATACGCGGTTTAAGCGGTAAGCCTTTATCGTAGTGCAAATGCATTACCACGATAGACGTCAAGCTACCGACAATCGCCCAAGCCAGAAAACCCCAGTGCATGAACGATTGTGACAAGGCATTAACAGCCTGTTGCTGAATATTATCTTGTGCACCATACAAAGGTGGTGGACTCACAAAATGCGCAATAGGCTCTGCCGCAGCCCAAAACACACCACCACCTGCAAGTAGAGTACAAAAGATAATAGCCATCCAACGGAAACCATCCATTTCAGGCTCAGGAAGCGCGCCTAAAATAACTTTCCCCGTACGACCAGCGGCTAAACAAATACCAATCAAAAAAGTTAATAACAACAAAACTTGCCAATAGGGGCCAAAGACTTTTACAGCCCACAAGAACCCGCTATTCACAAGGCTAGACAATAAGGCTTCATCGAATAACGCTAATAGTACAAAGGCAGCAAGAAAACTACCGCTGTACCAAAAAGCTGGGTTACTAAAACCCAATTTATCCGCTGTAGACTTATTCTCATTTACTGCGCTATCACTTGATGAGCTTGAGGTATTACTACCATCACTGTTTAAGCTCGCCGCTTTCGCGCTTTTGGTTAAATCTGACATGCTCTGACTCCAGAGGTATGCTTTGCAACTGCAAAGGTGTGTTTACGCCAGCCCTGTCGATTAAGGGTGGGCTGACGTTCTATGTGTCGTAACGACTTACGAAATAGGCTCTAATCCTTGCTTTAAAAAGTTAAACCAATTCTCGCCTAATACTTGCCCCGCTTCAGATTCTGAAAATCCGTAGCGCATTAATCCGTTATATATATTCTCCATGCCTGCGCTGCCGCAGAACCAAGGCAATGAATCAGGCCATCCTGAATTACTTGCCGAACCTTCACCATAATCCATGGCTTTAGACCAACGTCCATTACGCATCCATTCCAATACCGCTTGCGGTTGGTTTAGACACAGATCACTACCAATACCAAGATGATCAATGCCCACCATGTCGGCCGTTTTCGCGACCATCTGGCAAAAATCATCCAAAGTGCACTGGCTACCATTGGGTAGGTGAAATGGGTACAAACTAAATCCCAATAACCCGCCACGCGCTGCTAACGATTTGATCACCGTATCCGACTTGTTACGCAGTGCTTCAAACGCAAACGTCGGATTGGCATGACTGATACAAATTGGACGTGACGAAAGGTCAATCGCTTCAAGTGTAGATCGCTCTGCACTGTGTGACATATCGATGATCATGCCAACGCGGTTCATCTCTGCAATCGCTTGCTTACCAAAACGGGTAATACCATTATCATTTTTCTCATAACACCCAGTCGCCAGTAAGCTTTGGTTGTTATAAGTCAATTGCATAATAAGCAGACCTTGTTGACGCATTACTTCAATCAAACCGATTTCATCATCAATCGATGAACAGTTTTGCGCGCCAAAGAAAATGCCCACTTTGCCTAACGCCTTGGCTTTCTCGATATCAGCAACAGAGTGGATAGGCATAATCAAGTCGGCATTTTGTTCAAACCTTAAATTCCATTCAGCAAAACGGCTTAACGTTTCACGCGCAGTCTCGTGATAGACAATCGTCGCGTGAACAGCTGTAATGCCACTGTTTTTTAATGTCTGGAAGTATTCTCGATCCCAATTGCAATACTGCAACCCGTCAATCACAATCCTTTGGCTATACATACCGACTCCTTCATTATTCATCTGAATTTTATTAACTTGGCTATGCTTTCGATACCGCTTTCAACCGAACTTAATAAGCACGTTGATAAGCAGTCTTCACCACGGTATAGAATTCTTTTGCATATTGGCCTTGCTCACGCGGACCAAAGCTTGACTCTTTACGGCCACCAAACGGCACATGGTAATCCGTACCAGCAGTCGGTAAGTTAACCATCACACAACCGGTTTGTGCTTGCTGTTTAAACAGCGTACTCGTACGTAGACTTTGGGTGATAATGCCGCTGGTTAAACCAAAGCGGGTATCGTTTGTTGTCGCAATCGCTTCTTCTAAATCAGCAACACGGATCACACTCGCCATCGGCGCAAATACTTCTTCTTGATTCACCGACCAATCATTTTTAGTATTAATAAACAGTGTAGGCGACATGTAGAAACCTTCATGTTCCATGCTTAAACGTTCACCACCAAAGGCCAGTTCGCCGCCACTTTGACGTGCTGTATCAATCCAAGCGAGGTTAGCGTCTAATTGCTTGCCATCAACAACAGGGCCCATAAACACGCCGTCTTCAAGTGCATGACCCACTTTCAGTTGACTCATGCGCTTAATTAACGCTTCTACGTACGCATCGTGAATACCATCCATCACCACAAGACGAGAAGACGCTGTACATTTTTGACCTGCGCCCGAGAATGAACCGGCAATAGTCGCTTCAACAGCAATATTAATGTCGGCATCATCAGCAACAATCAAGGCGTTTTTACTGCCCATTTCTAACTGGCAACGCACAAAGTTTGGCGCTGTTGCAGCAGCAATTTTACGACCTGTATCAACAGAACCGGTGAAGCTCACGCCGTTTACTTCCGTTGAATTAATTAATACATTACCGACTTCAGAACCGCTACCCAGTACCAGGTTAAACGTACCTGCTGGTAAACCTTGGCGATGAATGATTTCTGTTAATGCCACTGCACTGGCTGGCGTTAGGTTGGCCGGTTTCCAGATAACACTGTTACCAAAGGCTAATGCTGGGGCGATCTTCCACGCCGCAGTTGCCGTTGGGAAGTTCCACGGGGAAATAATAGCAACAACACCCACAGCTTCACGCGTTACTTCAACCGTCACACCAGGTCTAACTGACGCGGCGCTATCACCGATTTGGCGTAATACCTCAGCTGCAAAGTACTGGAAGAATTGGCCAGCACGATAAATCTCACCACGGCCTTCTAGGAATGGTTTACCTTCTTCACTTGATAGTAAGCGACCCAGTTCATCACAACGTGCAATCAGCTCATCACCGATACCTTGTAGTACCGCTTGTTTTTGTTCTAGTGGGGTCTTTTCCCATGTTGGTTGAGCATGTTTTGCCGCCGAAATAGCCTGATGTACTTGCGCCGTACTTGCTTGTGCAAAATTACCCAGGTTTTGGCTGATATCTGACGGGTTAATGTTAGCGACAGTGCTAACACCAGCTTGCCATTCGCCGCCAATATAAAGTGAGCTTTCTGCTTGAATGCGTTGAGTTTGAGTTGTCATGTGACTTTCCTTGTTTCGGCGATACATTAAGTAATTTAGATTACATTCGTGAGTATAGTTGATCTTTTATTTTGCTTTAATTTTGCTTTAATACTGCGTTCACGATTCACTGACCGCAGCATAAACGACGAACTCGACCAGCATCTCTTCACGTGCCAGTCCCGCAACGACCATGGCAGCGCGATTGGGATAAGGTGCATCAAAATATTCGGCATATACTTTATTCACCGTTGCTAGATATTCACGGTCAGTGACATAGATTAAGACTTGCAGTACTGAACTAAGCGACTCGCCTGCACATTCTAATGTGTGGACCAGGTTATCAAAGGTTTGGCGAGTTTGTGCTTCAATGCCACCCGCAACAACTGCCCCAGTTTGATCAATCGGGATCTGCGCAGTATATAAAGTGCCATTATTTACAATCGCCCATTCGAGTGGCGCTTTAGACGCAAATAATTCAGTTTTTACCGGGTAGCTTTGAGTTGTCATGTTTATATCCATTTGTAGCTGCTTTGTTTCAATGTTGTGAATATTGCCATTTGACTCTTGATAAATCTAACGGTAAATTCTGTACGATTGATAAGAAAAACTTATCACCCCATAAAAGCGTGATCACGACATACTTTTTATCAAGACAGGCTTTATCACAACATACTTCATAGGCTATTAAAGATGGATATTAAAATACAACAATTGCGACATTTCGTTTTAGTGGTCGAAGAAGGTGGGTTCCGCGCAGCATCAAGCAGAGCGAATCGCTCTCAAGCGGCATTATCAACCTCTATCAAAGAGCTTGAACGTACCTTAGAGCAACCGCTATTTGAATCGGGCAACAAGTCAACGCTCACGCCCTTTGGTCAAATATGCTTACCCAAAGTCACCCAATTTCTGCATATTTATAAAACATTAGATAATGACTTACGGGCAGCAGCAGCAGGCCAACAAGGTCGCGTGCGTATTGCTAGTGTGCCCTCGGTAGCGGCGAAGCTCATTCCTAACGTACTGGGACGGTTTTGTAAGGACTACCCCAATGTCGAGGTCAGTTTAATTGATGATAACGCGGCTGGCGTCGAAGCCAGATTATTGTCAGGCGAAGTAGATTTAGCGTTGGGGAATTGTGCCAATTTAGACGCTGCAGCAGTTGATTTTACACCACTGATTTCAGACCCAATTGGGGTGGTATGCTTAAAGGATAATCCCATTGCACGTAATATTAACGGTATTGAATGGCGGGCATTATTGGATCAGCCATTTATTCATAACGGCACCTGTACACTGCTAGAACCAACCGCAGCAAGGGTGCTTATTGATAAAGCGCTTTACTCGGTAGAGAATATCACCTCTTTATTCTCTGTATTAAAACTGGGAATTGGCATAACCACACTGCCTAAATTGGCCTTTCCCAATAATGAAACAGACCTAGTGTGGTTACCCCTTATCGACCCACTGCTAGAACGAAAGATGGGCATCTTTCGACTTGCAGAACATACTATCTCTCCTCAAGCACAAGCGTTTTATGAACTGTGTATTAAACATCTCATCTGCTCGGATGAGTTAAGTCGCTGATAAATGCATCGAGCTTTTACTCTAGGCATTATCTAGCTCATGTTATAAATAATCTCTAGTCACTACTCAACGATTAGAATGTTGCCATCGACTGCAACGATCTTAACCCGTAGACCAACGTCAAGGAGTTCAACCGTTGCGGTTTCACTTAACCGCGCATTCCAATTAATACCGGAATGACGAACCTTACCGCCGTTCATCGTGACAACTTCGCTCACCGGTACGGTTTGTCCTATCATGTCGCTACTGGTATCTTGTACCAACCGATTGCCCTGAAATCGCTTAAGCGGTTGCCATAATAATAGAGCTACCACGCCAGACAATAGGCCTACCGATAATACTTCAAACTCCCAGCCTTGGACTATGCCAGTACTAACCAATACCCCAGTGATCAGACAACTAAGACCAAAAAACAGTAATGGCCCGCTTAACCCCGTCACACTCAACTCAACAATCAATGCTATCGCACCAATAATATAAAGTAATTGATCGTGATGGTTCTGTAAGTAGTTAATTAATGTATCCATTTAGTAAACTCCATTGATAGAAGACAAACTCACTATTCAGATAACTTCAGTGCGCTTGAAACGGCAATCGCTTGAGCAACCGTATTACCAATATTATCGCCCGTTTTACCATCGGTTAAAATCACAGAACCTTCAGATGCAATGGCTTTATGCGCAGCAATGGTATCTTGTGCTAATGTCAAACGCACCGCTTGCTGACCTTCAGCAGTGATAGCTGCAGCACCAATTACATTTAGCGCATTAGAATCCGCGTCGGCCACTAATCGAATCGCTTCGGCTTTACCCGTCGCTTCTAATATTTGTGATTCTTTACTTGCTTCAGCCGCCAGTACTTGCTCTGCTTTAGCCGCTTCTGCATCTAATACACGGGCTTGTTTCAAACCTTCAGCTTGCGTGATCGCAGCAGTCTTAACACCTTCAGCCGTGAGGATCACAGAACGTTTTTCACGTTCTGCCGCCATTTGTTTTTCCATGTCTTCTTTAATTGAAATAGGCGGTGTAATGTCTTTAATCTCGTAACGTGTTACCTGCACACCCCAAGGTTGAGTCGCTTCTGTCATCGACGCTAAGATAGATGCGTTAATGTTATCTCTGTTTTGGAAACACTGATCGAGTTCCATCGAACCAATAGCATTACGCATTGTTGTTGTCGCCAGCTGTACTACCGCTAATTTATAGTCGGTAATATTATTAGTCGCAGCCGCCGCATCAGTCACTTTCATGAATAAAATACCATCAAGTTCCAACGTAATATTATCTTTGGTGATAGCCAGTTGTGACGAAATATCTAACGACTGTTCTTTTAAGTTACGATCTGCAGCAACGCGCTGTACAAAAGGCACAATAAAGTTAAGCCCAGCTTGCAATGTGCCGCTGTAACGTCCGAAGGTATAGATGACGTAACCTCGGTTTTGCGGAATGAATAATATGCTTCTTTGAATAGTAAAGATGACGACAATAGCAATCCAAAGCCACGGGGTTAAGAGTATATCAATTGCAGTATTCATAAATGCGCTTCCTTAATGATTAAAATAAAAAATACTTTTTAAGTAATGGCTTACATCGAATTTAAATAAAAAATATATAACTGATCATAGAATAAATGATTACTGACGAGGAGACAGTGTTTATATTAAATTATCGTTGTGGTTTCAATATTTACCTCAAAAGTGTGACTTGAAACCATCGTATGTTTTATGTATTAGCCGTAACTGCTCCGACCTTTAGGCGTATACGCTCATTTTATTCGTTATGCGATAGTTTAATATTGAGTAGTCTGAGGCTGAACAGTAGTATAGGGACTCTATTTTTCGCACATCACTGTTTAGGAAGTATCATGTCATTTGTACGAGGCTGCTTAGCGTTTGTATTGTGGTTTATAAATTTATTGTTTTGGGTCATCCCAATCATTGTTTTAAGCCCTATTAAATTACTGCCAATTAAAAAACTACAATCAATTTGCTCTGCATTGTTAGTTTTCTGTGCCAGTAGTTGGATCCGCGTTAACGTAATAATCGAACGCCTTATACACCCAGTTAATATTCATCTTCACAGTGCTGATATCGAACTGTCTGAAAAAGAATGGTACATGGTACTTGCTAACCATCAATCTTGGGTTGATATCTTGATCTTACAACGGGTATTAAATAAAAAGATCCCCTTCTTAAAATTCTTCTTAAAGAAAGAGCTTATCTTTGTGCCTTTTTTAGGCATGGCTTGGTGGGCGTTAGATTTCCCATTCATGCGTCGTTATACCAGCGCACAATTAAAGAAAAACCCCAAATTACGCGGTAAAGATATCGAAGTAACCCGTAAAGCCTGTGCTAAATTCAAATCAAGCCCAGTTAGTGTGATGAATTTTGTTGAAGGCACGCGCTTAACCGCCGCGAAACATGGCAAACAAAGCTCGCCGTTCAAACATCTGTTAAAACCAAAAGCGGGAGGACTCGCGTTTGCACTTTCTGCATTAGGCGAGCATATTCACAAAATCGTTGATGTTTCGATTTATTACTCAGGCCAGACGCCAAGCTTTTGGCAATATCTGTGTGGTGAAGTAAAAGATGTTCACGTACATATCCGCGTGGCTGATATTGATGTCAAAATGCGTGGTGATTATCAAAAAGACCGTGCATTCAAAATTGGTTTTCAGCAGCACTTAACGCAAATGTGGACAGAAAAAGATGCCATTCTAGAATCAATGGCACAGAGTGACAGCACAATCACCAATAAAAGTGCTCCTGTAGTAAACAGTACCAGTAGTTAATTTTGCTCACTACAGTTTAAAAAATTCGTAGAGAACACTGATTTGTAAAAGATATAAAAGCCGCCTCATTTATTTATATATAATAAAAGAGGCGGCTTTTTTATATCCTCTATTAATCTAAACCCCGCTGTGAACTTTATGAACAAAACGACCACAACGTCGTTAATTGCCATTATTTACAGTTTCCATCCCGTCACAACAACACCGCCAACATTAACGTAACATCACTCCCCATTGGTGTTAACCATTAATACCAAACATTAGCTATTTAACTAATAACAATAAACACAAGGAATGGATACCATGCTAAAGCAATTTAGGAAGCGTGTAGCCTCATCACTTATCGTGGCAAGTATTGCAACACTCTCATCAGCAGCTTGGGCTGCTGATTTAGAGAAAATTCACTTTATTGTACCTGGCGGTGCTGGCGGTGGTTGGGACATGACAGCCCGAGGCACTGGCGATGTATTAATGAAGGCTGACTTAGTGAACAAAGTCTCTTATCAAAATCTTTCTGGTGGCGGTGGCGGTAAAGCGATTGCTCACATGATTGAGACTGCGGCTCGTCAGCAAGACACTTTAATGGTTAACTCGACACCGATTGTGATCCGTTCTTTGACTGGTATTTTCCCACAGTCGTTCCGTGACCTAACGCCCGTTGCAACAACGATTGCCGATTATGGCGCAATTGTTGTTGCAGCAGATTCTAAATTTGAAAACTGGTCACAAGTTGTTGCCGCATTTAAAGAAAACCCACGAAAAGTAAAAATTGCCGGCGGTTCTGCGCGCGGTAGCATGGATCATCTGATTGCAGCAGCGGCATTTAAAGGCGAAGGTTTTGATGCCCGTAAAGTGCGCTACATCGCTTATGACGCTGGCGGTAAAGCAATGGCAGCAGTATTGTCAGGTGAAACACCACTACTTTCAACCGGTCTAGGTGAAGTACTGGAAATGTCTAAAAGTGGTCAAGTACGTATTCTTGCTATCACAGCACCAGAACGTCTAGCTGCAGCGCCAAATGTACCAACGCTTACCGAGATGGGTAACGACACCGTATTTGCTAACTGGCGTGGATTCTTTGCTTCACCGGGTATCAGTGATGCGAAAGTTGCAGAGTGGAACAAAGTATTAAGTGAAATGTATAAGACTGACCAGTGGGCTACAGTACGTGACCGTAATGGTTGGATTGATAACTACAAAGCAGATAAAGACTTTTATGCATTCTTAGAACAACAAGAACTGCAAATGGGTGCCTTGATGCGTGAGTTAGGTTTCTTAAAATAAACTAATTCATCCCCATGATACAGCCACAGTAATCACATTCACTGTGGCTTTCTTTTAAATCGGAGCATCCATGCAATCAACACCTTTACCACGCTTAAACCGAGACCGAGTCAGTGGATTAATATTCCTCCTGGTCTGCTTAATCTACGGATACCAAGCTACCCAAATTCAGCTTTTCCCTGGTGACGAATACGAGGCCTTTACGGCACGTACTTTACCTTATTTACTTACCGCCGGTGGCATCATCATGTCACTGCTGCTTATCGTCATGTCACCCGTGACAGCTTCGAGTACTAATGCTTGCGCACAACAAGCTGCTGATGAAAGCAGTTTAGATTGGCGTCTACTCGGCGCATTCGTTGCCTTAATGACCGCGTATGGGATCGGCTTAACTTGGCTCGGATTCGTCTTGGCAACCAGCTTATTCTTATTAGTCGGTTTTTGGCTACTTGGCGAACGCCGCAAAGCGGTATTGTTTGGTGCATCTTTCCCTTTTGTAACTGTGTTTTGGTTACTACTGACCAAAGTTCTGGATATTTATCTTGAACCTGGTTACCTCTTTTTAAGCTTGTAGGACGATAATTATGTTAGATGGAATTTTAGCAGGCTTATCCACAGCAATCATGCCAACCAACTTAATGATGGTTATGGTCGGTTGTTTTGTTGGTACATTTATTGGTATGCTACCCGGTCTTGGGCCGATTTCCGCGATTGCGTTAATGATCCCCATTACTTATGGTTTAGACCCTTCTTCGGGCATGATCTTAATGGCTGGCGTTTACTATGGTGCCATTTTTGGTGGTTCAACATCATCGATTCTCATCAATGCGCCCGGTTGTTCGTCCACCGTGGTCACCGCATTTGATGGTTACCCCTTGGCTAAAAAAGGCCAAGCCGGTAAAGCATTAGCACTTGCCGCCTATGCATCATTTACTGGCGGTACTCTGTCTGCAATCATGCTATTAATCGCCGCACCCGCGTTAGCCAAAGTATCATTAAGTTTTCAATCATCGGATTATTTTTCCTTAATGCTAGTTGGTCTATCTGCCGTTGCTGCATTTGCGGGTAAAGGTCAGGTATTAAAAGCCTGGATGATGACGATTTTTGGTTTAATGCTATCAACAGTCGGTATTGATAAAGGCATTGGCGTTGAACGTTTCACCTTTGGCTTAACTGATTTGATGGATGGTTTTAGTTTCTTATTATTAGCGATGGCTACTTTTGCCCTCGGGGAAATATTATTCAGTATTTTAAAACCTGAACCAGATACATCAGCAGAAGAAAACAGTGCCCTATCTGAAATAGGTAGCATGAAGGTAACTAAAGAAGAATTCAAAGAAGTCGCCCCCGTGGCAATTCGTTCTTCTATTCTGGGTTTCTTTGTCGGGGTATTACCGGGTGCAGGCGCAACGATTGCGGCATTCCTAAGTTATGGCTTAGAGCGTAACCTTGCCCCTAAAGATAAACGTGATGAATTTGGTAAAGGTAGTATTCGTGGTCTAGTAGCGCCGGAAGCCGCGAACAATGCCGCATCAAGTGGTTCATTTGTACCACTATTAACCTTAGGTATTCCAGGTTCTGGTACCACAGCGATTATGCTGGGTGCAATGATCTCTTACGGCATCCAACCTGGCCCACGCTTGTTTGTCGATAACCCAGAGATTTTCTGGTCAGTGATCATCTCAATGTACTTCGGTAACCTAGTATTGATGGTGTTGAATCTACCGCTGATCCCGTATATTGCGAAACTATTAGCCGTGCCAAGAACAGTGTTACTGCCGATGATTATTTTCTTCTCAATCACTGGCGTGTATCTGGTTTCGTTTAATACTGTTGATGTGTTTATCATGATCTTAGTGGCGGTGATAGCGATATTCCTCAGGCTCGCGACCTTCCCCTTAGCACCGTTATTACTGGGCTTTATTCTGGGTGGTTTGATGGAAGAAAACCTACGCCGTTCATTAATGATCAGTGATGGTGAGTTAAGCTTCTTATGGGAACGTCCAATAACACTGACTTTCACTGTCATTTCAGCCTTAGTACTGATCACACCTTTACTACTGACCGCGTTTAACCGTCGCAGAGCAAAGAAGTCAGAATTTGTCGATGACTGTGATTAACAATACGGTTTGATCGGTAACGGAAACAAAAACAGCGCTCTAAGCGCTGTTTTTTTTCATCAATAAAATAGTCATTCACTAACTAATGGTTTGCATAAACAAGCATTATCTCGCTTGTTTTTTATAAGTTCGTTCTGGACGCCCGACTGTACCGTAGTTTAAATCAGCAACCAGTTCACCAGTGCTAATGAGGTGCTCTAAATAACGTCTTGCCGTAGTCCTACTTGCACCAATCAATACCCCCGCATTATCCGCAGTGATATCCTCATGGTCAGTAAACAAGCTACGTACTTTATCCAAGGTGACACTATCAATGCCTTTAGGTAGACGTGATGCAGCTGGGTTTTTAACGCTAACAGAGATCATCGAATCAACCAAATGCTGATCTAAATCATCTAGGTTACCAAATTGATTTTTCTGTTTGAGGTACTTATTTAACGATTCTTCTAAGCGCGCAAAGATCACTGGTTTTAAAATATAATCAACCACCCCACCGCGCATTGCCGCTTGTAATGTATCCGCGTCACGGTCTGCAGTAATCAAAATCACATCACATTGATGCTGCTGTTGACGTAAATCACGCAGAATATCTAAACCATTACCATCGGGTAAATACACATCCAACAAGATTAAATCGGGTGTTAATACATCGAGCAAGGTTTCAGCTTCTGCTTTCGAAGTGGCGATACCGATAACCTCTAAGCCATCTATTTTCATTAAATTACGGCGGTGGATCTCAGCGATACCCACATCATCCTCAATGATTAAGACTTTAATCGCCTTAGTTGATGTCATTTTCAATATCCTTATCAGCATGCTGTTTTGGTAAATACACCGTCATTCTTGTTCCTTTATTATCTATGCTTTCCATCATTAATTGCCCGTTATATTGGCTAATAATTTGATTAACAAGATGAAGTCCTACGCCTCGATTATTTTCTGATTTGCTCGATACGCCTTGCTTAATCAACTCTTCTTGGGCAATGTTTTTTGGTAAGCCACAACCATTGTCTTCTACTTCAATAATGATTTCATCGCCAAAATCAGAAATACTCACCGTTACTTTTTTTTCTGACTTGCTAGTATGACTGCTGTTGCAAGCATCAAAACCATTATCAATAAAATTACCTAATACCGTCACCATATCCTCTGCACGAATATGCTCAGGCAAGGCTAATAGCTGCGAGCCTTCATCAATCTCTAATAACAGCCCTAACTCTCGGGCTCTTTCACTTTTACCCAACAATACCCCGGCAATCATAGGCTCGTGGATCGCTTCGCGTAAGAACTGGATGAGATGCTGATAGCGCTCTGTTTCTTGTCCAATTAAACTCAGCACTTCTTCATTTTTACCCAAATGTATAAGCCCGCTGATGGTATTTAATTTATTGCTATGCTCATGGGTTTGCGAGCGTAATAGATCCGAATATTCGCGTACTTGCGATAACTGTTTGGTCAGTTCGCTTATTTCATCTTTAAGCCGAAAACTGGATACTGCACCAACAACTTGACCATCAACAATGAGGATCTGCCTGTTCGCCACAATTGCTTGGCCTTTAATCATCATTTCAACATTATACTCACTGACTTTACTGGTCAAAATTTCGGTCAAATTATTCTCGGGTAATACTTCATCCATTTTGCGGTTCAGTACATCTTCCGCTTGCACTTTAAAAATATCACAGGCACTACGGTTAATAGAACGTAAGTAACCATTAGCATCAATACTCACCACCCCTTCTTTAATGGTGCTGAGTGTGACTTCAAGTTCCATATACAAACGGCCGAATTCTTCCGGTTCAAAGCCAAATATCGCATTTTGAAATTTCTTGGCGGTAAAATTAGAGATCAACGCATTAGTGAGTACCACGAGCGCAATCATAATTAGCAGGAAGATAAGAAAGTGATCGGCTTTACTTTCAATGCTCGTCAATAAATAACCAACCGACACGACGCCGATAATATTACCTTTGCGATCAATAATCGGGGTTTTCCCTCTGACAGACCTGCCTAATGAACCGTTAGCAACGGAAACATAAGATAAGCCTTGTTTTAAGGCTCTATAATTATCATCACCCTTCATCGGCTTACCGACCCGCTCATTAATAGGATGAGATAACCGAATACCGTCTTTATTACCCACAACAATAAACGCCGCATTGACCGACGCGCGTAAATATTCAATTTTAGCTCGGATGAGTTCAGGATTATTGGTTTCTATCGCTTTAATGACACATGGCGATGTAGACAAAAATTTAGCGATACCAAGGGCATTATTACCACTATCTTGTTCTTCCCAGTGCTTTAAATAAGCAAATCCAGCAATCGACAAGATCAATAATTTAACAATACCGGACAAAGTCATGATCAATAATAACCGTCGTCTAAAGCTTAATTTCTGCCAATTAAACAAGGCGTTATTTTTTAAGATTGCAATCATGCCAGTAAAACCGATGATAAAGAGGAGGTAATGATAACATTAATCCGCATTTATAACTCGGTATTAGCATAAAGTCTGCTTAACCCCCTGTTCAGTAAAATAGTATTAACATGACTATAGATAGCATTCAGCTAACGCTTTGATAAGAATATAGTTAAGAATAATATAGTTAGTAATAAAACATTTACACTAATTTAACTTTTCGCGCCCTATTATCAAAAAATTTAAGGTATCATGCACCCATTAAGAGGCATATTAAATACCAATTAAAATACCTATGACAATTTAGTGCTATAGCGGCTACAGCGGAGATAAACAAGTAATGAATAAAAGAAACACTCAGGTCATTAATGAAGAAGTTTCATTTGATGTGCAAGATGAATTAGTTTCTACCACCGATACTCGGGGGGTTATTACGTACGCTAACGCCGTTTTCTGCCAAGTCGCCGGTTTTTCACTTGATGAATTAGTCGGTAAAAACCATAACATTGTCCGTCATCCCGATATGCCGGCAGCTGCTTTTAAAGACCTTTGGAGCAATTTAGAGGCCGGAAAACCGTGGCGTGGCGCGGTTAAAAACCGTTGTAAAGATGGTCGCTATTATTGGGTTGATGCGTTTGTTACGCCAATTCATGAGCAGGGTAAATTAGTTGGTTATCAATCGGTACGTAAAAACCTCGCGTTGCAAGACAAGCAAGCAGCTCAGGCGGCTTACACGACCATTAATAACGGCAAGAGCTTATTCCAATGGTACCAACGTCCGCTGTTAAAACCGTTAACCTTCTTTACGCTAAGCGCATTAATACTGTTCTTCAGTCAAACTATGCCTTACCTGAGTATGCTATTACCACTACTGCCTTTTATCATTTTCTACAATGAATTGATCACGGTACCGCGTTATTTTGCTAGTCTAAAACAGCGTTATGACAGTGTTTCTCGTTATGTATTCTCAGGGTTGAAACCACAAGGTATTGTCGATTTCCAACTGAAAATAGAAGAAGGCAAGATCCAGACTATTTTAGGCCGTGTGGTTGATAGTAGCCGCTCACTCGAAACTGGTGCTGACAACCTTACCTCTGCAGCCCACAAAGCTAAAGCAGGGGTTGAGCAAGAAACAGCGGAATTACATCAAGTCGCAACCGCAATCACCGAAATGGCATCGACAATTGCAGAAGTCTCGCAAAGTACGCTATTAACGTCGGAAAAAGTGCAACTCGCCCATGATGATTGTGAAAGCGCAACCAAAGCCATGTCAGGTACTATGGTTCAAGTGGGTCAACTCGCGATTGATGTAGCACAGTCAGCCGCATCAGCAAGCATGCTGTCGGAGGAAGCCCAAAAGATCAGCTCGATCATGTTAGAAATTCGCGGTATTGCCGATCAAACTAATCTGCTGGCACTGAATGCGGCTATTGAAGCCGCTCGCGCTGGTGAACATGGTCGTGGATTCTCAGTGGTGGCTGATGAGGTGAGAGCGTTATCAACCCGTAGCCATAAAGCGACAGAGCAAATTCAAACCTCGATTAACGAGATCCAACACACTTTAGTGCAATGGTCGGCAACCATGCAACAAGGTAAAGAGTCTGCCGAACTCTGTGTCAATGAATCACAACGCACTCAAACCATGATGCAAAATGTCTATGGCGCGATCACCGATATTTCCGATCTCGCGATTCAAATATCCAGTGCATCAGAAGAGCAGAATATGGTGTCACAAGAAATTAGCCGCAATATCGTTAATATCAGTGATGCTTCACAACACAACCTGCAACAAACTGAGTTAGTAGAACGTGAAGCAGCTGATATTAACAGTAATTCTAAATCGTTAGCCGCGTTAGGCTTAACCTTCTAACAAGTCCTTAACGGGATCATAAATGTTGTTTTATATAATCTAAAAACACCCTGATTTTAGGGGAAATAAGATCCCGTTTTAAGTACAGCGCATAGGTTGAACTCAGTCGCTCGTAAGGACTGAAGCTATGTTGCGCAAGCACATGGACCAATTCACCATTATTAAGCTGACGCCTGACAGCCCAACCAGGCATTAATGCCAAACCGGCATGGTTTAATACCAATTGCTTTTGACCATTGACCGAATTCACAATCAGTCCTTCTTTAATGGCTAGTTTACGCGGCTTATTGCCCATTAAATACCAATCACGCCAGCCACTATAACCATAACAAATACAGTTGAAATCACTCAAATCATCCGGTGTTTCCGGGGTGCTATGTTCAGCCAAGTATTGTGGTGTGGCACAGAGTAAAAAGTCATTATCCGCTAACTTAGTCGCAATTAAATTCGAGTCAGATAAACGGCCACTTCGTATGGCAATATCAACGTTGTCTTCAACGATATCGACAACCCTTTCAGTCAGCTCTAATTCAATATTTACATCTGGATAGGCTTTCATAAAACCGGGTACTAGCGGTAATACACACGACTCACCAAAACCCACGGTCATATTGATTTTTAAATTACCTTTAGGGCTTTGCTGTAAATCATTCACCGCACGATTAGCCTCATCGAGATCGGCAACAATACGCTGAGAATAATGATAATAAGTCGAACCAGCTTCAGTTAAACCAATATTACGCGTGGTTCGATTGAGTAAACGAATGCCTAACTCCGCCTCAAGTGCAGCGAGTTGCCGGGATATTGAAGAGGGTTGCACATCGAAAGCACGACTTGCTGCAGAGATACTGCCTGTTTCCACAACACAATTAAAATAGTGTAATCGCGTGATCATACTCATCTATTTATTTACCCAATGTCGTCACCGTCCCTAAATGGGTATGGTGATAAATTTAAATTGACGGTTTATTATCAACACTAAATCCGCTGTAAAACTTCTTTTGCACTATGCCACAAAATTAATTTTTATCGTTGATGCAAATTTGATCCAAATCAACCAAGGGACATATTATGTCTAAGTGGAAGTCATAATATGTCACAGTTAAAGTCATAACATGCCACTATAGGGGTAGTTACATGTCACCATTGGGGTCGGGATATCCACTGTTGGGATGGCCATAATCCAGCCCAATAATCGCTTTAATAATCATTTTATTATTTTGGAGAAAATATGAAAATTTTTGTACCTACTGAACATTTCAGTTCAGTGAGTAAAGTCGTACACATCGTTTCAGCAATCGCATTTATTGCCGCATTGTTGCTGATGTTCGTTAACCCAACCGCAGACTCTGCTGCTTTTAATCTACATCAGTCTTTGGGTCTATTAGTACTGGTACTTTATTTGGTACGTATTACCTGGATGAACTGGGCGGGTAAACCTAAAGCTCTGGGCAATAATATGGAGAAATTTGCAGCGCATATGGCGCATATGGCGCTATATGGCATCCTAGTATTCATGCCACTTAGTGGTTTACTCATCGCTTTAGCTAAAGCAAAAGATACTGTGGTATTTGGTCTATTTTCTATCCCTGGTTTTTCTGAGCGTAATTCAGGACTGATTGACTTTGCATACAGCGCACACTCGATTCTTGAAATCGTTTGTTATCTTTTAGTGGCGGCACACGTTGGTGCAGCATTATACCATCACTTTATATTAAAAGATGAAACCTTAAGCCGTATGATGGGGAAAAAATAATAATGAAAAAATTTATAAATGTAACAAAGAATGTTGCACTGGTTTTAGCTGCGAGTTTAACAACGACAGTGAGTGCTTATGATATGACTGACGGTCGTGTTAAATCAGACGTTAACTGGGAAAATGTACCAGTAGTACAAAAAACATTATTTTTCCCGGGTATGATCACTTTTGATTGGATCAATTCGCCAGCGCATAAAGGTACAACAAAACCAAGTTTTGAAACTAAAACTTGTTCTAATTGCCACCAAGGTGAAGAGGAAGGATTAGGTAATCTATTAATTAAAAATGATCGCCTAGATAAAGTTGCAGGTAAGCCCGGCTCAATAGCAGCAGAATTCCAATTTGCTAACGATTCAGAATATCTTTATGTAAAAGGTACTTGGGAAACTGAATCGCCGTTCCCGGGGCGTATGCATGATATGATCATACTTGAAGATGGTAAGTGGACCATTATTGGTGGTGATAAAGGTAAAAACCCATACACTCCCATCTACGAAGATCGTTTCTCATTAATGATTGATGACGGCAGTGTCGACCAATTTGCCCAACAAGGTTGTTGGATGTCTTGTCACCGTGGTGAGCGTGATATTGGTCAAGCAACTAAACGTGATGTATCAGCGCTACCCGTAATTGGCAAAGATGGTTTAGGTAAAAATGATATTCGTAAATATCTTCCCGATACGCGTACCGAACGTTATGGTCTAAACTGGGATAAACTTAAAACCCAAAAAGAGATCGATCAACTTAAAGCAGATGGTAAATTTGTTGATTTGATGCAATGGCGCTCAGCACGTAGTGCTCCAACAGGCGCTGCCGATGATGGTTACGTACTTGAATACCGCCTGAATGATTCCGGCAAAACAGTATTTACATGGAACTTTGACAAAAAGAAAGGCGTGCCGAAGTACATGTTCGATAAATCTGTGACTGGTTTCTATGCACTTGACGAAGCTGATTTCACTGACTTAAGCAAAAGCATTGCGCTAATCGAAGGTGTGAACACTATGCCATACGATGCAAGCAAAATTAAAGACGGTCAGTACCTACAAGGTCGTATAAATCGTGAAGGCGGCGGCTCTGCTAGTGACAACAACGAAATTGCATCTTCATGGACAGATGGTAAATACACAGTTATCTTTAAGCGTAAGCTAGATACTGGTTCTCCAGAAGACGATAAAATAATGAAAGTAGGCGGTACTTACGATTTCAATATCGCGATTCATGATGGCATGGCAACAACGCGTTATCACTTCGTTACACTTCCGTTCACTGTGGGCATTGGTGAAAACTCTGAAGGTAGTGTATTAAGTACAACGGTTAAGTAAAAATAATTAATGAGGTAAGCCAAATGTGCTTATTAATTTAATATAAACATAAACAGCGATTTTACGAAAAGTAAAATCGCTGTTTTTTACTGCTTATAAATCATTCTTACCTAAGACAGATCTTTATGCTGTTTACTGTATAAATTAGCAAAAGGTTGTGCGCTAAGCCCATGGGCAAAGATACTCATTAAAATAGTTAAGGTAACAACGGCATAAACAGTATCGAAACCGACAGTATCACCGACTTCATGCGCCACAATCAGCACATATAAAATAGACGCAATACCACGCGGCCCAAACCAAGCAATAAACACGCAGCTAGCCATGTCTAACTTGGTGCCGATTAATGAAATAATCACCGGTAACATACGTAATACAGTGAGGCTTAACAACGCATAGATAACCACGTTTAAGCTAATATCATGTAATGTTAACGGCACAAACGCTAAACCAAATAAGAAGAAACTAATAAGAATAAATAACTCGCCTTCACTTTCGGCAAACTCTTCAATATGTATTCGCGCTTGCGCACTGGTATTACCAATATATAAACCAGCAAAAAATGCAGCAATAAAGCCATTACCTAAGAATGCTTCAGCAAGATAAAATGCCAGAATAGCTAGGGCGATTGGGATCAGGTTTTGATAACTTTCTTCAATCCAATTGTACTGTATGGCTTTATTGAGCAATTTTGCCCCAAGGTAACCAATAATACCACCGACTAACATGCCAAACACGATCTGCTCGGCGACATACCAAACCCAGCTATAATCATCCGCTCTGGTTAGCCCGCTGGTTATCAACGCCACGACTGTGAGTATAATTGGTAAAACAATACCATCATTTAAGCCACTTTCGACATTGATACTCGAGCGGATCATTTTCGGTACTTTGGGATCAGATACCACCGCTTTACCTAAGGCGGCATCTGTGGGCGTAAGCAGTAGCGCCAGCAATATCATGTAAGTAACAGGTTGATCAGGGAATAGCCATATAGCCACCGCAGTACTGAAGATGATCGTCAAAGGTAGACCAATAAACAGTAATCTTGCGGGTATCTGCCACGAACGGCGCAGTAACTTAAGATCGAGCAATGCAGCATCACTAAATAATACCAACACTAACGCGATTTCCACCAGCACAGTGACAAATTCAGCGTCAATCTCAACGGCGGTAATATGTAAAGCAAACGGTGAACAAATAAGCCCTAATACGGTAAACACCATAGGACCGGATACATCAAACTGAGCGAGCTTTTTTGAGATAAAACCATAAAACAACACGATTAAGGCAATAATTAAAATAACGACATGATCGTCCATGACTAAAACTCCGACCTAAAGTGCATTGATTTCTTTTACCATCGCAATCACTTGCTGGTGGGTCTTGGCATTTATCTTTGCAGAACAACAATAATTTTCAATAACCGCATGTTGACGAACTAATTCGACAAATTCGGGCACCGAGATCTGGGCATCTAAAGCCACAAACGCGGTAGTATTAACAGTTGCTGAGACGCTCGGTAGCGAAAATAACGCCCCACTCATATCGATTAAGCGGTCTTCTAGTTCATAACACGATTGGCATAAGTCGGCGTCATTCAACCAATCGCTTAACGATGCAATGTAGATGAGTTCATCTTCACCTTGATATTTGATCACTGCGGGCCACTTTATCATTGACGTATCCTATCGAAACTAGTTTATATTACTCACTGTAACATCTTGTTATTATTATTTCATTTAACAACTTCAATCACTTAAATTTTGCTGTTAGTGATTATTCACTCACGCCTTATCTTTAATCATATTTAAATGGATCAAACAGCGTATACTCACCTTCTCATTTACCCATATAACGAAATCAAGTGGACACAGTTCCCATTACGTTAAAAAATAATTTTCGTGCCACCATGGATACAATTTTAGATAATATTCATGAGTATGGTTATGCAGTCATCGAAGATGCACTACCTGAAGGTGTTATTGAACGATTACTGACTGATTGCCTTGAAAACCAACCAGACTTTAAAGCCGCAGGAATTGGCCGTCGCCAAGACTCACAACTAAACGAACAAATACGTAAAGATAAGACCCTATGGTTAACAGGTGCAAGTACTGCGCAAGCTGACTTTATGGCACTAACGGATGAGTTGAGATTAGAAGTGAATCGCAACTTTTTCTTAGGTTTATTCGATTATGAATGTCATTACGCAAAATATGAAGTGGGTGATTTTTATAAAAAGCACCTTGATGCCTTTAAAGGTAAATCCAACCGTGTGTTTACTACCGTCTGTTATCTCAATACGCCCGATGCTGGTGGTGAATTACTCATCTATGCTCAAGACTCTGATGATGTGATCGCACGTGTAGCACCAAAAGCAGGTTCTTTAGTGGTATTTGAAAGTGAGCGCTTCCCCCATGAAGTACTTATGGCTAAATCAACACGCTACTCGATAGCTGGTTGGTTTAGAACGAACAACTCTATTGCTGGTACGATAGACCCGACGTTATAAAAAAAAAGGACGAGTGATATTACCATCGCTCGTCCTTTGCTATTCATCAACAACGCAGCTTAGCGCTCGCCTTGCACTTCAAAATCATCAGCCGCTAATAACGCACTACCATCCGCTTGAATACGCCATTGTTCGTGATGCACTACGCCGAATGCTTTATTCATAGTCCATTTAGCGGTTAATACATAGCTATCATCATTCATTGCAGTCCATTCAACTTCGGTATAATCAACGTAGCTAAAACCTTGGTCGATGATACCTTGCCAAAATGTTTGGATCTCTTCACGACCAGTGAATGTGCCAAACGGACGCGCGTGCATCACAGTGCCTTCTTCATATTGCGCTGCACAAGCTGCTGCATCTTGATTATTAAAGGCTGTCTGCCATGCTGCGATACCGGCTTTACATGCTAATAGAGTTTGTTCTTGTGTCATCGTCTTGCTCCATGAATTGTATGGCTGTTATATAAGTGTATGGCGTTACTTTAGCGTTATAATTAACAAACAAAAACAGACTAATAAGAAAACACTGTTAAGATAAACAGAACAATGGCCATAACCAACAACCAACAACGCTAGATGACATTAGGTAAGCATAAATCATGAGTAAATTGAAACAAATGACGGTATTCATGTATGTCGTCAAACTCGGTTCGATAACCAAAGCAGCGGAACAACTCGATGTGTCTAAATCTGTTGTCAGCCAGCACCTTAAACAACTTGAGTCCGAGCTTGCAGTCACCTTGCTTAAGCGAACTACGCGAAAACAGAGCCTAACGTCAGCAGGTGAGCACTTTTATCAACAATGTTGCACCATGCATGAACTGGCAGAGCAAGCATGGCAAGATGCGCAAAAATTACAGCTTACGCCACAAGGTCTAATCAAGATAACCGCACCGCATGCGTTGATGGATCATCTAGTTTTACCCGCACTGCACGAAGTATTTCATGTCTACCCAGACGTTGAACTCGAATTGATTAGTCATGATGGTCGCTCAGATTTAATGCAAGAAGGTATTGATATTGCGATACGGGTTGGGGAGTCGAAGATGAGTAACCTCAAACAAAAGCGCATTGGTGATTTTAGGGATGTGCTGTGTGGTTCAGTCGAGACGATTAACAACCACCAAACAGATATTGCGGCATTAAAATTGGCTGATAATACGAATACTAATACTGATGCTGGCAAGCAGGTTAACTCATTAGCTAAAATCCCCTACGTCGCTAACCATTGGCAAGAAAAGTCGATTCATCACCGCTTTAGCAGTAAGAAAAGTCGTAGTAATAAACTAAGCACGCCACGCTTTGAACTGAATTTTAAAACCCATCATAAGGCCAACACCCTACCCACTTGCTTAAGCATGCTAGAGCAAGGTTTCGGTGTTGGTATTATTCCGGATTTTATCTTTGCGAAACATAACAATGCGTTGGCCGAGCTGTTACCAGAGCATCAGCTCGATAAGGTCAATGTCTATGCATTGCACGCTTATCAAGCTGCGGTACCGATTAGTGTGACGATGGCAATAGAGGCTATTGCCAAGCGACTTGGGTAATTGCTAACGGATTTACAATGCTATTTACAGCGTTAGGTTTTAGCTTTTTTGCGTAGTTCAGTCACGACTTCGCCGCCTATTCCCCAGTTGTCAGTATTCACTTCGTCGATAACAACAACGGTGGTTTTCGGATTCTTCCCTAAGACATCCACCAGCAATTGCGTTGCACCAGCGATTAACTGCGCTTTTTGCTCTTTCGTTACTTGTTCATCTGTGATTTTAATATTGATATACGGCATAATTTTAATCTCCTGCATTCCTTTACAAATGAATACCTTACCTGAGCTATGTTATTAATGCTATTGCTAGTGATGGGTTTTGAGGAAATTTGGCTTAGTGTTTTCCCAAGCCACAACTGGACAAAACTGGCTTAGGCTTTAAAAATACAGTTCGCATTACATAAAGTATAATAACATTGAGATTAACGCCTTGTTATATGCACTATTTATTACTACTTAAAGCTATTTTGGCACTTAAACCAATTAAGATAGTTCCAGATACACCTTCAAGTACCCTTGAGTATTTCTGTGCTTTAGGACTGCTGAATAAAATACTTCCTAAACTGGCATAGAACAAGTTGCAACCTGTTGCCAACACACTAAATAACAAACCTAAGGTCAGTAGCTCACTTGTAGCATTAAGTCCAGTAGGGTCAATAAACTGCGGTAGAAATGCTAAAAAGAACATTGCAACCTTAGGGTTTAATACGCTAACAATAACGCCTTGCTTGAAAACATTACTTTGTTTTTCATTTGTATTTTCAACACAAATTTTAGATTCATTTCTATAGCAATTAATCAGCGATTGCACACCGAGGTAAAGCAAGTAGATTGCGCCTAAATATTTGATGATTGTAAATAAAAATGAAGAACTCAAAATTAATGCAGAAAGCCCTAAAACAGCAGCTAAAGTATGAATCAAATAGCCAACACCTAAACCCAGTGAAGCTTTAATACCAGACTTCATTTTTCCTTTCATGGTATTTGTCACAATGTAGATCACGTCAGGACCAGGAATCAGGTTTATAGATAGCGCTGCAATTACAAACAGTATTAATGTATTCATTTCCATTACGACAATACTCCAAGGGGCATATAACCGTTAATTATACGAAATTCCGTATAACGTGAATTACATTCCAATTTAATTACCATCAACAATATCAAATTAATAAGTAATTAAAAATGATTAATAAAAAATAGCCCATTTCTATCAAATAAAGGCTATTTGGCGTTATAACGCCTTACACAGAGGAAAGTAAAAGTTGAGACCGAAAGTCGATGCTTCTAGCTTCCCCATAATACCGCCCCTTTGCCTTCCTGAGCTAATATGTCTTGTGGGTTTCTTAGCTTACATTTATTAATGGATAGGCAACCACAACCAATACATTCATCAAGTTCATCCCTTAAAGCTTGTAAGCTGTTAATACGTTCGTTTAACTGTAACTTCCACGTATTTGCCATCGCCCTCCACTGTTCTTCTGTGGGTGCACTTTCTTTGGGTAAGTGATAAAGCGCAATTGTCACTTCTTGTAAAGACACGCCTAACTTTTGAGCCATTTTAATTACAGATATTCGCCTTAATACGCTGCGGTCATAGCGACGCTGATTTCCAGTATTACGCCAACTTTGAATAAGCCCTTTCTTCTCATAAAAATGCAAGGTTGATACTTTAACACCAGCCCTTTCTGCCACTTTCCCAACGCTCATTTCCATCTGATGTCCTATCTGATTTTATATTTTAATCTATGAAAGATATCACTTTACCTCAACATAGGTTGAGGTATTAGACTAGCAGCAATATAAATAAAAAGCATGGAGCATTAAATGAAAAATAGAACTATCCCCTATCTATTTGCCCGGTTTTTTGATGGTATCTCATCTGGCATGTTTATGATGGCGTTACCTTGGAGCATGCTTTTAGAAGAAGGTATGGGCTTTTTTGTGGCGATTACGGCATTAGTTTGCACTTCTTTATCCTTTGTTTTCACCCCATTTTTTGCCACTTTGATAGATCGCCATTCAAGAAAGACAATTTTGATATTGATGCAGTTAATACAAGCTACGACCGCGTTAATCGTGTTTATTACTTACTACAACGATCTTCAATCTCACTGGGTTTTGGCTTTCGCTCAGTTAATTTTTTGGTTAAGTAATGATTTAGCTTGGAGTTGTAATAATGCTTTTACACAAGAAAACTATCGTCAGGATGAATACGCTAAAATATCAAGTTATCAAGAAGTGGTGATGCAAGTAACAACGCTTGGCGCCGGCGCTCTTGGGATTGTTTTACTTGAACACTGGTCAATGCTTGAGTTTTCCTTTTTAGCTACATTCGCTTCATTCCTGTCTGGATTATGCTATATCGTGACGCCTTATCAGCGTCAGTTCAGTCCATCATTAAAAGAAGCATTCTTTAGACAGCTTGTAGCAAGTAAAGACATATTTTCTAAACAAAAACGTTTCTATACATTCCTAGCATTGTCTTGCTTATCTTATCCAGTATTAACCTTTCTGGTAAAACTTGTGCCTATCTATTTTGCTGAGCAAGATATTAGCGGTAGTTGGTTTGCGACATGGAAAATGAGCTATGGCCTAGGTGCGTTATTAAGTGGGCTCCTTATTGCTCGCCTGTTAACGCGTTATGACCATGAAAATGCGATGGTTGTTTCGATTCTAGCGATGGCGATAATACTTATTTTGATGGGATCTTACCTTTCCCCTACTTTGATTATATTACTCACTATTGTCCTTGGGTTTTTCAATTCATATAATCGTATTGCGAGAACCAATAAAATGCATCATGTTATCGTGATGGAAGAAAGAGGACGAGTTGAAGGTGGGTTAAAACTGTTTTCTACACTGGCACAAAGTTTGAGTTACGTCGTTATTGCACTGTTAAGTCACTTACAACTAACAGCCTTGGGGTTTATTATTATTGGGATAGTATTGTTGATCGCTGGAATGATGATGCTGTATTTAAAACAAAGTTTAAATATTGAAACACCTCTAAATCAAGATGGCATTATCGGTCATTAATCAGTACTCATGGGGTATTGTTGATGGGTACGTCATTCTAAACATGGTTTGTATCCCTAAAAATTAGCCTCCAACTAGCAAGCTTGAGGCTTTTTATGAACCAGCTACCAAGCTAATTTTTTAAGTGATTAACAGCGTTAACACGTAATAGAGGCATAAATGTGTTAACTGATAAACCCCACATTCTACTTACGATTAAAATACTGGGTATTTGCAAACCAGACACCAATACTCACTGCCATCATGGCAATAATGAGGCTTAACTTAACTGGTTCATCAAACACAAATAACGCGCTGATACCGGCAATAACTGGCACCATTGCCATCATAGTGCCCATGTTCGCGGCGCCAATAATCTGCACCGCGCGCACGTACAACAGCATTTGCACTATGGTCGCCATGAAACCCTGATAAAAGCTTTGTAGTAACATATCGCGCCATAATCCAGCATTAATCAATTCCAAGCTGATGTGACTCGGTAACCAAAGCAAGTAAATCGGCATGTAAATACTGCAGGTGATCATCGCTAGACTCGCTGTCGCTTGCCAAGGCGTGACTTGCCAGCGGCTTAATAATACCGAAAATATCCCCCAGCAGAATGCTGCGCCTGTCAGGCTTAAGTGGCCTATCGACAACGTCCCTTGCGCGAGAAATTCTTGTAGAAACAGCACGACAATACCCAATGTGATAATGCCAACACCTAGCCACTTACTCCAAGGATGCTTTTGCTTATTTATCACCACAGACAACACAATAATCATCACAGGGATCAAGCCAGGTAACAATACTGCAGACTGTGAACCAGGGGTGGTTTCAAAACCTTGAAAGGCGAATAACGCATACCCTAAGCCGCCAAATAGGCTGCAGATAATAAACTTGGGCTGCCATAATTTGAATCGAAATCTAAGTAACCAGAAAGGGAATACTAAAGCCGCACACGTTACATAACGAATAGCAATAACATCGTATGACAGCAAGGGGCTGATCCCGCCCATGCGTGACACTAATATAAATCCCGACCAGATCATTACCGCGCCAAATGCAGCTAAATATCCCTGTCGTGTTGAATCGTCCATAATCTATTCCTAACTAAGTTCATGTAGAACAATATAAAAGCAATGTGTGTATATTAATATTAAATTTCAGTTGTTTATAAGCATCCGACCAGAAGCTTAAACAATGATATATTATTTTATTGCTTTATACTCTGGTGAAATACTCTGTTATTCGTACTTCAATAAGGACAATCAATGAGCCTGCTGCTTATCTCTTTACTTATCATTATCTTTCTAGTACTGCGCGTCTTTAACTGTCATCGCGCCAAATCAGTCTTATTATGCTGCACCGTTTTACTCACTTTACTTATCAGCACCGGCGTCATCCCTAAATACTTATTGGATAAACTTCAGCAAGATTATGCGCAAAAACCAACAATACAGTGGCAGGATAATAACGCCATTATCGTGCTCGGCGCTGGTTTAGAAAAGGTCGGTGATAGTATTGATAATGTTGATACTATTAATAATATAGAACCGCCTTTCCATGCTTTTGGACGTATCTACGAAGCGGCAAAGCTTTACAACGAATGTATCGGTACAGAGCAGCAATGTAAGATCATTGTCAGTGGTGGTGACACGCATAAATTGGGTACTACAGAAGCCGCGGTATATAAACAACGTTTAGTGCAAATTGGTATTAATACTGCTGATATTATTACCGAAGCAAACAGCCTTAACACATGGCAGAATGCCCAATTTACCAGTGCAATACTCAGCAAAGGTGATTTCGACAATAGCGTGTTGGTTTCATCTGGATTACACATCAAACGTAGCCAGCTGTATTTCGAGCATTTTGGTGTGCGTGCAACGCCAATCAGAGCCGATTATATGTCGGCAACAGTATCATGGCTGCCACTAGGTTATAACTTTGCACTAACTGATTTTGCATTGCACGAATGGATAGGTTTTATTCGATATGATATTTACAACATGCTAGGCGCAAATCAAAAGCGTGTTCATGCTGGCGATGCCTAGTAAGGAAGGAATTACGAGTTAGGAAAGGTAACGAGCAATTCACCATGCCCATTACCTTCATCTCATTACCTTATGACTTATCTGCAACCTGCGGCGTTGGAATGTTTAACTCAGTCCAAACATGGTGGGCGAAACCGGCGCCCGCTTCTTGGTACATGTTATAAACAGGGTTAACCCCAAGTGCTCTGAGCTCATCTTCATCACTCTTAAAATGAGCCAGTGCTGCCACTTGGAAGCTACAGCGTTCCAGCTTATGTAACTGCTCTGCGGCATAATGATTACCATGATGATCTGGCATCGCTAATAACACCAATTTAATGTTGTCGGTCATTTCCAATTTATTCCAAAAATCGGTATCGAGCGCATCGGCAGTGATAACGCGGCGACCCAATTCACAATGATCTAAGGTTTTCTGATTATTATAATCAAGGCCTAACACTTTATCACCGTATTGGCTTTTCAATTCATCATAGGCACCAGCGCCAATACGCCCCATACCCATAACCAAGATCTCCGCATCACCCAGTGAAACCGGACGATCGTCAATGTGTAGATCTTTAGCCTGAAAACGTGCTAACTTATCGGTGAAACGGTTATAAATATCATCGGCATACTTATTCAATAACGAGGCAATAACAAAGCTCAGCGATACCGCCAGCGCCGTAATAATCAACCAGTCCTGCGATAACCAACCTTTATAAGTCGCTAGCGCTGCGACAATCAAACCAAACTCGCTGTAATTAGCTAGCGAGAATGCGGCAAACAGTGACGTACGCGCACGTAATTTAAATTTCGCTAAGGTCACGAAGTACAAAGCGATTTTACCAAACAATACCACAGCTAAAATAGCCGCGACGAACAAGTGATCAACGGTCGGTAATCCACCCAAACCAATACTGAGGAAGAAGCAAACAAGTAACATCTCTTTCATGTTAAACAAGGCTTTTGCCATCTGTTTGGCACTGGCATGACCCGCTAATAACATACCCGCAATCAAGGCACCAAGATCGGCTTTCATGCCTACCGATTCAAACAGTCCAGCACCAAGTACCAGAGCAAGGAAAATACCGTATAAGACCAGTAACTCACCATGACCGACTCGGTCTAACAGTTTAAACAACAGCGGTCGAATTAACGGTAATGCTAATAAAATAACTGCAAACAACGAGGGGATCTTACCGACTGATACTGTTAAAAAAACCACAGCAAAGATATCTTGCATGATCAGGATACCAATCGCGATACGGCCATATAACGAGTTGGTTTCACTCTTTTCTTCAAGAATTTTTACCGCAAATACCGTACTTGAAAAACTTAATGCAAAGGCAACCAGTACCAGCGAGAAGGTATCTAGGTTGGTAAAGAAGGTTAAACCAACTTGTTTTAAGATGAATAACACCACCGCATAGAAAGCAATGCTGGCAAAGATATGCACACTTGCCCCGCCCCATACTTCTGCTTTAAACAAGGTGCGTATATCTAGCTTTAAGCCAATCGAGAACAACAGTAAGGTAACACCCAGATCTGCAAATGTTTGCAAACCAGCAGTCGCTTCAAAGCCGTAAAAATTAAGCGCAAAACCCGCCAGTAGGAAACCAACCATAGGTGGCAACCCCGTAAGATTAACGATCATACCAAAACTGAATGCAGTGGCGATAAAGAGTAAAAGAGTACTATCCATTTACGATGGCCTATTTAAGGTGAACTAAGTGCTGATACCCTCGACATGAGAACCCTGAGCATGATTAGCGATAAACTTTTTAGAATTAAGACGTGATGTAATTTACTAATTTTAAGATAGTTTATGGATTAGAACAATCCCTTTATACTACTTAGGTATTAAATTTATATTATGTATAACCAATATTTATATTCAGCTTGTTGATTCATCATAAGCCACCAGCATTAATTTAAATACACGGTAAACAGATAATATAACAAGGTTCAAATAGCACAATTAGTGAATATAACAAATTTCACATATAACATTTGACGTATATGACAATTTACACATATACTGAACATAACAAAAAACAGATGTATGACTGAGGCTATATGCAACCAGTACAACTTTTCAAAACCTTATCTGACGAAACACGACTCAGAATTATCTTGCTCATCAATCAAGAAAAAGAGCTGTGTGTATGTGAATTAATCTCGGCGCTGACTGCAAGCCAGCCAAGTATCTCACGCAATTTAGCGCAGCTGCGTAAAGCAGAATTACTGGTTATTAGAAAATACAAACAGTGGGTTTTTTATGCCATCAACCCAGTATTAGCACCTTGGATAACATCTATTATCACACTCAGTGCTAAACAAAATAATAGCTTAATTGGCGCAGATATACAGCGCCTAAACGACATGGGCAAACGTCCTGAACGCACACAACAACACTGCGAGTAAATGATCATGGGTATATTTGAACGGTATTTATCGGTATGGGTAGCACTTGCTATCGCCGCAGGCGTTATTTTAGGGGTTTGGCAACCTGATGTATTTCAGCTAATAGCAGGTTTAGAAATTGCACACGTTAACTTGGTTGTCGCTATCTTTATCTGGATCATGATTTATCCAATGATGGTGCAAATCGACTTCTCAGCGATTAAAGATGTCGGCAAAAATCCCAAGGGATTATTCCTCACTGTATTCATTAACTGGATCATTAAACCTTTCACTATGGCTGCTTTTGCTTGGCTATTTTTCAAAGTATTCTTCGCTGATATGGTTGATCCCAGCTCTGCACAAGAATATATCGCTGGTATGATTTTACTTGGCGTTGCACCCTGTACGGCAATGGTATTTGTGTGGTCGCAATTGACCAAAGGTGACGCTAACTATACTTTAGTACAAGTGTCTGTGAACGATATCATCATGGTATTTGCATTTGCGCCTATTGCAGCATTCTTACTGGAAGTCAGCGATATCAACGTGCCTTGGGAAACCTTACTTCTCTCTGTTGTACTCTATGTGGTATTACCCTTGCTTGCAGGCATTCTGACGCGTAGGAAGTTAAACAAAGCCAATGACAAAGAAGCCATTCAGCATGTGCTCGCCAAGTTAAAACCTTGGTCTATATTAGGATTATTAGCCACCGTTGTTTTATTGTTTGGTTTTCAGGCTAACACCTTAATTAACGATCCCAAGACCATTGTACTTATTGCCATTCCGTTGGCGTTACAAACCTACATGATCTTTGCTATTACGTTTTTTGCGGCTAAAAAGCTAAAACTACCGCATAACATTGCCGGTCCAGCATGCTTGATTGGTACCTCAAATTTCTTTGAGTTGGCAGTCGCGGTTGCAATCTCATTATTTGGTCTACATTCTGGTGCCGCACTCGCTACGGTGGTGGGGGTACTTGTTGAAGTGCCGATCATGCTGTCACTCGTCGCTATTATTAATCGTAGCCAAAATGTTTTTAATTATTCAAAACCTTAATGACTACACTTTAATTAAGCTACTTTAATTACGGCACTTAAAGTAGCTTAATTTAAAAACATTATTCAAACATAAATTTAAATTATCTGTATTTTGGAGAATAAAATGACTATTAAAATCGGTATCAATGGCTTTGGCCGCATGGGTCGTCTGGCAATGCGTGCTGCGTTTAATTGGGATGATGTTGAAATCGTAAAAATTAATGATCCTGCCGGTAATGCTGAAACACTAGCGCATTTAATTAATTTCGATTCAATTCATGGCCGCTGGGAGCACCAAGCAGATTACCTAGGCGATCAAATGGTTATCGCTGATCGTTTTATTCCTTGCACACGTAATACCGCCGTTGCAGATACTGATTGGTCTGGCTGTGATGTGGTGCTCGAAGCTTCTGGTAAAATCAAAACCACAGAGCTACTACAAGCTTATTTAGACCAAGGCGTTAAACGTGTTGTCGTCACAGCGCCAGTGAAAGAAAACGGTGTGTTAAATGTGGTCATGGGTGTGAATGATGACCTTTACAATAAAGATATTCATCCGATTGTAACGGCTGCGTCTTGTACCACTAACTGTTTAGCGCCAGTGGTGAAAGTATTAAAAGAAAAGATCGGCATTAAACATGGTTCAATGACGACTATCCACAACATTACCAATACCCAAACCATTCTGGATGCGCCCCATGCAGATTTGCGCCGTGCGCGCGCATGTGGCACCTCTTTGATCCCAACAACTACGGGCTCTGCAACAGCGATCACCAATATCTTCCCTGAGTTAATCGGTAAATTAAATGGTCATGCTATTCGTGTACCACTGGCGAATGCATCGTTAACCGATTGTGTTTTTGAAGTAGAACGTGAAACCACCGCGGAAGAAGTTAACCGTTACTTCAAACAAGCTTCTAAACAAGAGCTGAAAGACATATTGGGTTATGAAGAACGCCCATTAGTATCTGTTGATTACAAAACAGACCCACGTTCGTGCATCATTGATGCCTTATCTACTATGGTCGTTAATGGTACACAAGTAAAAGTATATGCTTGGTATGACAATGAATGGGGCTATGCAAACCGCGCAGCTGAACTCGTTCGTATGGTAGGTCGCTTAGACAAATGATTAAAGCGTTAGCGGGTATTTCCCCACAAATAAAACAATATCTCATCATTACCGGTAATTATTGGGCATTCACTTTAACTGATGGTGCATTGCGCATGCTGGTTGTGCTGTATTTCCACCAGCTTGGCTACAGCCCAATTAATATCGCCATGTTGTTTGTGTTTTATGAAGTATTTGGGGTCATCACTAATTTGATTGGTGGCTGGTTAGGCGCGCGTTTAGGGTTAAACAAAACCATGAACATTGGCTTGGCCATGCAAATTATAGCATTGATGATGTTAACCGTACCCGCTGACATGCTGACTGTCGTTTATGTCATGATCGCCCAGGCCTTATCCGGTATTGCCAAAGACTTGAATAAAATGAGCGCCAAAAGTGCCATTAAATTACTGGTGCCAACAGGCAGTGACGATGCTAATGACGATAATGGTAATAATAAACTCTACCACTGGGTAGCGGTCTTAACGGGTTCTAAAAATGCGTTAAAAGGCGTCGGCTTTTTCTTAGGTGGTGTACTACTCACTACATTTGGTTTTAGAGACGCCATTATGCTCATGGCAGCCATGTTATTACTGGTGTGGATGTGGAGTTTATTCAGTTTAAAAGCCGAACTAGGCAAAGCCAAAAACAAACCTAAGTTTACCGAGATATTTTCTAAAAGTAGTTCGATAAACTTACTCTCAGCAGCGCGATTATTTTTATTCGGCGCCCGCGATGTGTGGTTTGTGGTTGCCCTGCCGGTGTTCTTAGCAACGACCTTTCATTGGGACCATTGGTGGGTTGGCGGCTTTATGGCAAGCTGGGTTATCGGCTATGGCATGGTGCAATCAATCGCGCCACGCTTCACCGGGAAAAACCCTTCGCCACGTTCAGCGGCGCTTTGGGCTGGCTATCTCGCGGTGGTGCCAGTGTTGATCGCCATCGCCCTGCATTATCAATTCTATGTGCAGTTTTCAATTATCGTCGGTTTACTTATTTTCGGTGGTTTGTTTGCCATTAACTCATCGTTACACAGCTACTTAATCGTCAGTTTGGCTGACAGTGATGGCGTGTCTATGGATGTTGGCTTTTATTATATGGCTAACGCGATGGGTCGATTAATTGGCACGGTATTATCAGGCTGGGTATTTCAAATTTATGGTTTGGAAATGTGCTTATGGATCTCGGCGCTATTTATCGCTATTTCAGCGGTGATAGCCTTAAAACTCAAAGGCTCATCATAACGTTTAGTGGGTAATAACGATTGTTATTAACAAAAGCACCGAGAAATGCTCTTAAGGATGTTGTTTGATGTAGTCAGGCTGAACGACACTTTCGACGTACAAGGTTAATGCGGCTAGCTCTTTTGAATCCCATGCAAAAATATCCGATTGCATTGGTTTTAACATACAGAATTGGACCATTTGCTCTGCAGTTATAGACATGAGTCCGGTTTGAGCTTCGACCATAGCAACATGGTGGGGATAAGGTTGTTTAAAGGTCGCGTTTAATGCCGCGCCGCCGGTATGACAAGTTTCGCAAGCAAGTCCACTTTTACCAATACTTGGGTCTTGCCATAATTGTTCGCCATAGCTTAATAAACCTTCCTGGCTACCACTATAAACGGGATCATTCGCTTGTCTCACGACACTGTTCAGTTGCTCATCGTTACAGGCTGTTAAGGTAAACACGGCCACTATCGCTAATATTATTATTCTCATAAAGTATCATTCCCTCTGTTAGACTCACCCTTAAAGATAGATGAAGTTAAACATATCGGAGTCCTAATAGCATAATAACTAAAACAATTAAGCAGCAGCACCATGTACAACCTGAAAATGCTCTAATATTAACATCATATCTTCGTTCGCTTCGATCTCAGCAGCCTGACATTCATTGGAAAAAAAGTCCCAATGAGCAGCTCGCCACCAATCAAGTGAGCGGTCGCCCTCACCTTCAGAACAAGCAAATTCAGCGGTTACATCAGCATACTTGCATTCACTCACCGCCGTTATCTCAACAATCGATGTAGGTTCACCATTCCAATCTGTTACAACTAATAAATGCCCTGCTATTGGCATAGGTTCAGCACCCTATTCAT
The DNA here is from genome assembly GCF_002836355.1 of Moritella sp. Urea-trap-13. Classification (NCBI taxonomy): domain Bacteria; kingdom Pseudomonadati; phylum Pseudomonadota; class Gammaproteobacteria; order Alteromonadales; family Moritellaceae; genus Moritella; species Moritella sp. Urea-trap-13. Next base: position 602,030 of record NZ_PJCA01000027.1, on the reverse strand, counting down.
ACCAATGCTTCATACTAGAAGTCGCGGTTTTAATGCCTTTACTGATGAGATCTGCACAACGGTTGGCATTCACTTCATCATTACAAAAATAATCTGCACTAAATGATTGGTAACGTTGGCGATCTATTTCTGTCAACGTGGCTAAATATTCATTCAGATATTGCTGAGTTCTCTGTTCCATACTCACTCCAAAATACAATATTTCATTTATTATCAGTATCTTAAATATTGCATTTTTAATCTTAACGCTAGTAAAAATTAACCTCGAGTATATTAACCTTCATATTCGGACACAAGTACCGAGATCAAATAAAACAAACCTAATTGTATATTCTAAAATATAACTCTATCTTCATCCTTATCCCTTAAGACTTGAGTTAACGACATGATTATTGATTTTGGATTGAAGAGTTTAGTAGTTGCGAACAGATATCTGCGCCTTGGTAATACCATCCAGCTGCCAAAATCACTGGCGACAGTCACCACAGTCAATCGTGAAGAAGAAGTTGAACCAGCATCAGTGGGTATGACGCAAGAGGGGGTCGATGTGATCTGGACAGCGGTTGAAGACATTTATAAAACAGCCACCCACCCTGCTATTTCATTATGCTTTCGCCGTCAGGGTAAAATTATTATTAGCCGTTCCATTGGTTATGCTAATGGTCACAAACCAAATCAAAAACCAGATACCCATGCTCGATTAATGCAACCTGAAACGCCTATTTGTTATTTTTCAGGCTCAAAAGCGGTGACGGCATTTTTAATCCATCTATTGAATGAAGATAAGCTCATCGACTTGGACGATGCGGTTAGCGCTCACCTGCCTGAATTTAGCCAACACGGTAAGCAAGATATCACTATCCATCAAGTCTTATCACACCGCAGTGGTATGTCGACAATGCCAAGTTCATTGGGTATTGATGCGCTTGCCAATAATGACGAAATTTGGCAACAGCTTTGTGCTAAACCGCTACCGAATTCAGAAACAGGTAAGCTCGCTTATCACGCAATAAGTAGCGGTTATATTTTAGAAAATATAATCAAGCAAGTAAGTGGGATGAGCATACAACAATTCCTTGATTTAAGAGTACGTAAACCAATGAAGATGAAATACTTTAGTTATGGGTTAGATGAAACTAAAGCCACTGATTTAGCGGATAATTATGCAACTGGTATCAATGCTATGTATCCTATTTCATACTTTATTAAGCGGGCATTAGGTGGTTCATTTTCACGTATCGCACAAGTGAGCAATACTCCCGTTTTTCAACAAGCGGTTATCCCCTCAGCAAACCTAATGGGGACAGCAGAAGAAATGGGACGTTTCTATCAAATGCTATTAAACAATGGGGTTTGGGAAGGAAAACAGATATGCCAGCCAATAACAGTACGACGCTTAACGCGAGAAAATGGCTCGTTCGAATTTGATCGTACGCTGATGATACCAATGCGTTATAGCGCAGGCATGATGCTCGGCGCAAGCCCTGTCGGTTTATGGGGCATTAATAGCGCCCAAGCATTTGGCCATATTGGTTTAATTAATAAACTATTATGGGCAGATCCAGAACGTGATATATCTGTTTCCTTAGTCAATACTGGGCTGCCTTTTCTGGCGAATCACGTACCGTCATTAATCAACTTTATGACGAGTATCAATAAGCATTGCTCACGCTAAACACTATTATTCTACTATTCTATTATTCGACAAGCTGGGTAATACGCTCACTGGCCCAGCTTTCAAACTTCCAGTTTTTAATAAACGCACAGTGCCCGCCTTTCGCTTGCAGGTCTATACTCAGCCATTTCGATTGGTGTAAGTGTTTGAGGTGGCGAGCGGGGATCATAGGATCATCTTCAGAGGTAATTATGGTTGTCGGGATCGCCAATTGACGTAAGCCGTCCTCCACCACAGAGTAAGCCTCAAAATATTCATCACGACTGGTAAAGTCGGTATAACGTTCGACAAAAAACAGGTTCATATCATCAAGCGTTTTTAATTTTTTCAATGCATTGCCATAACCTAATTGCGGATGATAGCGCAGTTTTTTGATTAACGAACGTTTCCACTTCGCGACAAAGTATTGTTCATATAATGGAAAACCAGCACTTAATTCAGCCATTGTGGTTGGCGGGTGTAATACTGGACAAATCGCAATAGCTTGATGTAATTGAATGCCTGCAACTTTAGCAATATTCGCCACACGGAGACAAAAGTTACCACCGAGTGAATAACCACATAACACATTATGCTGACCACCAAATTCTGCGCAAAGATATTTAACCGCTTCGGCTACTTCTTCTAGGCGTGATGAATTAAACAGTTCAGAGTTTAAATGATGCGTATCGCCATGATCACGAAAGTTAAGGCGAAATACATCATAACCAACATCCAGTAATTTTTGGCCACTGGATAATACATACAGTGAATCAGCACAGCCTTCCCAACCATGCAGGATAACAGCAAGCCCTTTCGATGGCGTAGTGGTGTTATTCCTGCTTAGAAAACCTTCTAACCTAACCCCTTGTGGCGTGGTGATAATATGCTGTTTTGCCAAACAGAGTAATTGGTTAGCACGTCGTTTTTCGAAATATTTTCGAGGGCCAGAGCTAGACAACATAGATTGCAGGTGGTTATTACTCAGGCCCAGTGCCGGTTTAAATTTAGTCATGCTTTTCGCTGCTACGCTCTTAACCCAAAATGAAGCCTTAACTGTACAGCATTATTCAGCGTAGGTAATTCTGTTATTTTTATATCTATATGCCGAGACGACTAAGATGAGTATATGAATATAAATACAATCAGTTATAATTAAATTTATAAACATTACAGGTTGTAGTGTGCATTCACTAAGAAAAGGATATTTCATGCGTAAATTATTCGTCGGTCTTGGCTTATTACTTGTCAGTACCTTCAGTCAAGCCGTAGCACTCGATTGGCAAGCTGTTGAAGGCAAAGCTAAAGGGCAAACGGTCTATTTTTATGCATGGGGCGGCAGTCCTGAAATAAATAACTATTTACGCTGGGCTGATAAGCGTTTAAACAGTGAATACGGCGTGCGCCTTAAACACGTTAAAGTCGGCGATATTGCCGAGGCCATCACCCGCTTAGCGGCAGAGAAAACCGCAAAAAAGAACACCAATGGCAGTGTTGATATGGTTTGGGTTAACGGTGAAAACTTCAAATCAATGAAACGTTATGACCTGATCACTGATTCATTCGCAACGCAATTACCAAACTGGCAATATGTGGATAAAACCTTGCCTGTTGATAACGATTTTTCTGAGCCAACGTTAGGCCTCGAAGCACCTTGGGGTGTCGGCCAACTGGTGTTTATTTACGATACCGAAACTCTCAGTAATCCACCAGCAAGCTTCAACGACTTACTCGCTTACGCGGTTAAGAACCCAAATAAACTCAGCTATCCAAAACCACCGTCATTCCATGGCACCAGTTTCCTCAAAGCCGCATTATTAGAATTAGCCAGCGACAATGCGCCATTATATAAATCTGTAGATACTCAGACGTTTGCTACTATATCAGCACCATTGTGGGATTATCTCGACAAATTTCATGCTGTTGCTTGGCGTCAAGGTAAGCAATTTCCAGCCAGTGCGGCTGAAACAATTCAGTTATTAGATGATGGTGAGCTCGATATAGCCATCTCGTTTAACCCTAACGAAGCGACGACATCACAGCAAAGCGGTAAGCTTAGCGAAACCACTGTTGCTTATGCTATGCAAGCGGGAGCATTATCAAACATCCATTTTCTATCAATACCTTGGAATGCTTCAGCTAAAGAAGGCGCGTTAGTGGCGATTAACTTCTTGTTAAGCCCTGAAGCCCAATCACGCAAAGGTGATTTAGCCATTTGGGGCGACCCAACAGTATTAACATCATCACATATCACCGGTTCAGCAAAAAATACTAAGTTGTTTAAATCAATTCCAGAACCACATCCAAGCTGGCAAACTGCGCTTGAAGCGGAATGGCAAAAACGCTACGGGCACTAATTGAACGCTATATTCACCACATTAAAAAAACGGTCAGTCGCCGCATTCACTTTTAACTTGATCGTGTTACTGACTGTTCTTATTAGTTTTTTACCGCTATTACCAGGGCTAGTTGGCTTGCTACTCGCTGCATTTGGCTATATTCCTGCCATCGACCAATACGCGCTATCCCTTGGTGGATTTACGCAATTACTGGCTTGGCCGGGGTTATCACAATCCGTTGTGCTGACGTTATTTGTGAGTGTGGCCAGTACTTTACTATCCGCGTTATGCTGCTTTGCGATCCTACAATCCTGCTGGCATAGCCGTTGGTGGAAGCAAATAGAAACCTTACTCGCACCGATTATGGCGCTGCCACATGTGGCTTTTGCGGTTGGTTTTGCGTTTTTGTTTACCCCGAGTGGCTTTATCGCGCGGCTACTTGGCGAGCAAATCAATTGGCAACTGATACATGACCAATATGGACTCGGCCTTATTGCGGCACTAACACTGAAAGAGATACCGTTTTTGTTGTTCATGAGTATCCCACTGTTGAAACAATTAAATATAAATACCACACTTATCACCGCACAAAGTCTGGGTTACAACAATGCTCAGGCATGGCAAAAGATAATTCTGCCACAATGGTTACCGAAGATCCGCTTCTCCTTGTTCGCCGTCATGGCATACAGTATTTCCGTTGTTGATGTCGCTTTGATCATAGGTCCAACTCAGCCACCGACTCTTGCGGTACTGGTTTGGCAATGGTTGAATGATGCTGACCTTGCAACGCTACCTAAAGCTTCAGCTGGCGCCTTACTGCTGCTATTGTTGTGTCTGGTGGTATTACTGGGGATACGCTTAACTGAATGGATAATAACGGTAAAATGTCGAACTTGGCAGTCAAGTGGACGCTTTTCGCTGCCGATTGGTGGCAAGAGTATCATTACCATCACCTATCTCATCACGCTGACGACATTGCCAATACTACTATTGTGGTCGGTGGCTCAACGCTGGCGATTTCCTGATATTACGCCGTCGACCTGGTCGTTGCGTTTTTGGCAACAAGAATGGTATTACTTATTAGACATCATCACCAATAGCATCACGATTGCGTTAGTTAGCGCCACAATCGCATTATTTTTTGCCATTGTGATACACGAGCACAGTATCAAGGCCAGCCTAAACAAGGGTAAATTTAAAGTACCCAGATTACTGATTTCAATCCCGATGCTTGCACCGCAGTTATCCTTGCTGTTTGGCATGCAAGTCGCAACTTTATATATCGCTCATCAATATTATTATTTCTGGGTCACGTGGGCGCATACTTTCTTTGTATTCCCTTACGTATTCCTTGCCCTCGATGGCCCTTGGCGCAGTTATGATCAACGTTTAGATAAAGTTGGTGCCAGTCTAGGCATGTCGCCTTTCAAAGTATGGTGGCAAATAAAGCGCCCGTTATTACTGCCCGCTATTTGGATCGCTTGGGCTGTTGGTATTAGCGTTAGTCTAGCGCAATATTTACCGACATTAATGTTAGGCGCAGGGCGGATATCAACCCTGACAACAGAAGCGGTTGCGTTATCTAGCGGACAAGATCGCCGAATCAGCGCCATCTATGCGTTACTACAATCAATAACACCATTCATATTTTATATTATCGCGATCGTGGCAAGCCGTAAAACAGGCTCTCTCGAACAGCAACGCGCTAATGCTAATTCGGCTTCATTAACATCAATCAATAGAGTAAGAACACACAATGCCTCTATCAGTAAATAATCTTAGCATTCTTGATCGTAGTGAGCGGCCGTTGTTTGCCCCCATCTCTTTCACTGTTTCACCCGGTGAAATATTAACCTTAATGGGACCCAGTGGTTGTGGCAAGTCGAGTTTGTTAAGTGCCATCGCAGGGCATAAGTCCGCTGACTTTAGCTATCAAGGTGAATGCTATTATCAACAACGATTATTAAATGAGTTACCGCCAGAAAAGCGTAATATCGGCATCTTATTTCAAGATGATTTATTATTCCCGCATTTAAATATTTGGGAAAACTTGGCTATCGCCCTGCCCAACCACATAAAAAAAACGCAACGTAAAGCACAGGCATTAAAAACACTGGCCGAGCTCAACTTAGTCGAGCTTGCGGATAAGTCGCCAATGCAAATATCAGGCGGTCAGCGCGCGCGTATCAGTATGATGCGCTTGTTGCTGGCTGAACCTGCTGTGGTATTACTCGATGAACCCTTTAGCAAGTTAGACAAATCATTACGTAGTGAATTTAGAAACTGGGTATTTACCCAGACACTCAGCAGGCAATTACCAGTATTAATGGTAACGCACGATGCTGACGATGTCCCTAACGGGAGTAGATGCCTACACTGGCCATGGAATAAGGAAACTCAAGATGCTTGACCGTTATGTGATAAAAATTATCCGCTGGCCGATTAATACCACAGCCAAACTGGTACATAAGACAGGCATAAAAGCCGATCAGGTTACCCTGTTGGGTTTTGTCCTTGGGTTAATGTGCTTTCCAGCATTGGCACAGCAAGAATACAATATTGCTTTGATATTCATACTTTTAAACCGCATACTTGACGCCGTAGATGGCGCCGTAGCGCGTATACAGGGGATTAGTGACAGTGGCGGTTTCTTAGATATAACCTTAGATTTTTTGTTTTATTCACTGGTACCGTTTGGTTTTGTGGTTGCAGACCCTAACGCGAATGCAGTAGCTGGTGCATTTTTGATTTTCGCCTTTATTGGCACAGGTACAAGTTTCTTAGCCTTTGCCATCATGGCGAGTAAACAAAATATTGAAAATCCCGTTTATAAAAATAAATCTATGTACTACATAGGCGGGTTAACGGAGGGTACAGAAACAATATTCTGCTTTATCTTGCTATGCTTGTTTCCACAGTACTTTGCTCATATCGCTTATAGTTTTGCCGCTTTATGCTGGATAACCACAGCAACCCGTATTTGGGCAGGTTATCACACCTTAAAGACAGCCAATACTGAACGACCATAGCCAGAAAGCATTGTCACTCTCATAGGGGGTTACTTAATCGTTTTCCCCAATGATTTAAGATTTTCTCTAGGTCTTTTAATTGATAAGGTTTATTGACGATAGCATCCATACCGCATGCTAAGCATTCTTCACATTCAATATTTGTGGTGCCTGCGGTTAATGCAATAATGGGTTTAGTATACCCTTGTTGACGTAATATTCGCGTTGCTTCGAAACCATCCATTATCGGCATGCGACAATCCATTAAAATAATATCCACATTGTGCTGTTCCAGGTATCTAAGCGCTTCTTCGCCATTATTTTTGATATCACAATTCAAGCCTAATTTTTTCAACATCATTTCAATGACAACTTGATTCATTTTTATATCTTCAACAACAAGTAATGTTAACTCATGAATAGGATAATCAATCTCTTCTTCAACTTGCGTCGTTTGCATATTCTTAGCGGGTATAGCCAAAGGTAGACATACCTTGAATTCAGAGCCTTTATCCAACTCACTCGTGAGTATCAATTCGCCCTGCATTTCTTGAATTAAATGCAAACAAATTGACAGCCCTAACCCTGTACCTTCATGCTTTCGATTACTAGAATTATCAACCTGTACAAAAGGTTCGAATAGATTACTTTGTTTATCGAGTGAAATACCACAGCCAGTATCGACGATATTAAATACCAACTGTTCGTTTTCCCATAAAAAATACACCGATACTTTACCTTCACTGGTAAATTTCAGGGCATTACCAATCAAGTTAACTAAAATTTGTTTTATCCGTTCGGCATCACCGAGTAACTCTAGCGGGATCTGTTCTGAAAAAAACAGCTCAAACTGTAATCCTTTATCTTCAGCACGAATAGAAAAAATATCGTCGATAACACGGCTAACACTGACAACCTCAAAAGGCTTAATCAGGAGCTCAAGCATACCGGCGCTCATTTTACTAAAGTCTAACAAGTCATTAATAATGACACGTAATAGTTCGCCTGATTGATGAATAGTGGTGAGAAGTCTTGCTTGCTGCGTATCGATCTTAGTATCAGCCATTAAGTCCGCAGAACCAAGTAAGCCATTTAACGGGGTACGTAACTCGTGATTAATCATAGCAACGAAATCACGTGTCGATTTTTCGGAGTTTTCAGCTCTGTGCATTTCTAAAATAGTACGGTCGAGCAGATATTTTCGTTGGTAGGCAACACTAATCACTTCTGAAAATAATGATAATTGTTTTTCAATCGTGTGTTGCCATTCTTTTTTAGTCTCAAGAGCAACAGAGAACACACCAAGTTTAGACTCTTCACCATCAATAATTATGTGTAACTGCCGATGATCGCTGCTCCAACGGCACGATGAAGTTTGTTCAGCGGACTCTTGCCATTGCGTCCAGCCCCCTGCATTCAATACTGTTATTTTATCAGCAACATTTATGGATTGGATCTTTAATTGCACTGCACTTATGCTATCAACATGGGAGATATGATTTAAAAGTCGTTGTAATAATGTATCTGAGATTGAGTTTTTAAGAAATAACTGGCTGAAGTCGAGAAGAATAGAATCAAGGTAAATTTTAAAGGTCAAAAATGCCATATCTTGCTCCGCTTTTTGTTGCACGTGCACTAATGTATCTTCAACCATTTTTTTGGCCAAAAACAGTTCATTACTTTTATCTTCAAGTAATTGCTCTGCCGATTTCCGACAGGCTTTTTCACGCGCAACTTTCTGCTTTAATAAAACAATTTGCCGCTCTAAATCCATTTGTTAACTCCGACCATCAAAATACCCATTGCTAGGCTATATAAATTACAGATAGCGTAATGTGAATCGAACTTCTGATTGATCTTGTTTCAATGGTTCCATTTTAATATCTACTTGTTGATTAAAATGTTGACTACAGCCTTTAATTAAGCCGAAACAAACATGCGACATGCAGCGGGCTGAAATGTAGTCCATGACCATTTCTACTTCAGTCACGGAAATAAATTTAAACTTAGGAGGGTTCGAATCGGGATACAACTTTTTCACTTCAATGTGAATGAAATCTTCGACCTTTTCGATAAAATCAAAGGTCGATAACGCTTTCCCCTCTAATCCAGGCATACTGTTATAGAGCGTCTTAAAGACAGACTCACCATACACAGCTTGTAAGTCTTCAGGCGAGATCCCTGTCAATTTACTTAATGCCATGATCAGCTTTATTAACGCTTTGTGGTCATAAGAGCCAACCGTCGTATAAACGCCTTCGTCATCGCTATCATCGAGCATGTTCTGACAAACGTCTAGACCAAACTTATCTTCCACTAACTCTAAAAACTCAGAAAAGATTATCCCTTTCATTTCTGCTACCCAGTTATTTAAAAGATACCTTTAAATATAGTGATAGATTGATTAAACCGCTAATAATGAAAGTAAAGTTTTGAGCTATAGGTACTAAATATCAGATGCTAAATATCAGTCACTAATTTTTTCAACAAACTGATCATCTGTTGCTGCTCTTGCGCATCTAACGAGCTTAATAAATTGTTATTAATAGCCAGCGGAATAGGTAATAACTGCTCTTTTAATGATCTGCCAGCATCGGTTAGATAGATACGAAAAGAACGGCGGCTATTTGGATCATCCCTACGTTCCACCAGCGCTAAAGCTACTAACTTATCAAGTGTCCGTGTCGTTGTTGAACTCTCAACTTTGGACTTCAAGGCTATTTCACGTTGAGTAACCCCCTCTTCTTCCCATAAACACATTAGCGTAGGCCATAATGCTAATGACAATCCGTGTTTTTTTAACTCAGTATCAAAGTCTTTAGACGCTTTATTGGCAACTACATTGAGTAACCAACCAAAACTATTCTGACGATCAAATTTTGTTTCCATTCTGTACCTAATATGATTATGAAAGCGCAACTATTGCCATGGTAACTAATACCGCAACAATAAGCACCAATAAGGCTTTTAAATTTGAGCCAAAATACAAAGGCAGAGTGACCGACTTGGCTTGATAGCCTGTGATCATCGCCAATACTAGCGGCTTATCACGTAACTTATAACCAATAATAGCTGCAACATGGAAAAATATAAGAGCCGGTAATAGATAAAAAAGTGCATCATGGATAATATAAAAGCCATCATATAACCAATCAGTTAACCAAACTTCTGCTAGTGGCAAATTATCAGCAAAGCCAGCAATAGCTAAGCCAGAGATGCATTGCAAAAATAAACAAAGCAACAAACCGACGACCATCCAACCTCCAGCAGGATTGTGACCGGGTGTCTCATCGCTCTGCCCACGTAAGTACTGCATAATCACTTTTGGTGAGCGAATAAATTGTTTAAATCGACTGGTATCACTGCCAATAAACCCCCATGTTATCCGCCAAGTAATCAATGATAATAACCCTAAACCTAATTGTATATGCGGTCCCTCGCCATTATAGCCGGTAATAATTAATCCTATAAATAATCCTGCTTGTAACCAATGATATAAACGTGTTGGTAAATCCCAAATTTTCATTTTCAAATGTCCGAATAAAATAAAGAGACAACAATTTACAACAAAACAATTGCACAAGCAACAGTTGCAGTGTAAATTAAATGGCAAGTCCACAAGGGCATACCTAAACATTTAATCAGGAGTAAACCATGTCAGTATCAAAACGCGTTAATGCAATAATCACAGCATTGTCACTTACCTTTAGTCTTGTTATCACATCAGTTGCAGCATCAGAAAACATATTAACCGCGTCATTAATACAAGATGTGGAACAACGCCAAGCAGCCTTTTCACAAATTGAAACACAACAAAAACAGATAGATAAAGCACTCGGTAAATCGTCACCAAACTGGCAACAACTCGAAGTATTAAGTTCAGAACTAGCAGCTAACTCTGCGTCATTACAACACTTATTCGTATCAGGGAGTCAATTTGACAGTAAAGCCAAGGGTAAAGTGTGGGATGACAATATGCAGTTTAAAGCGGCATTAGAGAAAATGAATAATAGCTTTATAAAAATGGATACGGCAATACAACAACAAGATAAGCGCACTGCAAAAGATGCATTGAAACAAGCAAATAATACTTGTCGTAACTGTCATCGCCAATATCGTTCTCGCTGGTAATTTAGTTTATCTCATCATTATCGTAATAACTTTATCACTCAATTCGGATGTAACCATGAAGACTCAAACATTAAAAAGCATACACAAAGCAGCGGCTATACTGGCATTTCTATTAATCACCTCGTTTCTAAGCAGCACCATCATTGCTGATGTGTTAGCTACGCCCGCACAAATAGCACAAGTGAAACATACTATCCTACTGTTCATTCCAGGACTCATTGCTGCCATGATGGTCACAGGTAAATCGGCAAAAATACTGTATCCGGGTGCAATGACTGGCGTATTTAAAATCAAGCAACGCCGAATGAAGCTAGCGGCAATTAATGGCACGTTAATTTTATTACCTGCCGCGATAGTGTTAGCTAAATGGTCTGCACTGGATCAATTTGATGAGCTATATTGGGCAGTGCAAATTCTAGAAATAATCGCAGGTACGACAAATTTGACTATGATTGGTTTAAATATTCGCGACGGGATACGTTTAGGCCACAATGCTAAAAAGGCGCTGTAAAGGAGGGCCAATGGGAGATGGTAGTGATATGACGGTATAAAAGTGCTCAAGGAATATGAGAGAGCACTTTTATGCATTAGGTCATGTTATAAACTAAGATTCAACTCAGTCTTTTACTTCGTTACTAACATCTTTAGCAATATCACGAGAAGCGTGGCCGATTGATGTCGTCACATCTCTTGTTGCATGACCGATGTCACGACCGACTGTTTTTAACTCTGCGCAGGCTGTTAATCCAAGTGTTAATGTTAATGCCGTTATTGTTACAACTAATTTTTTCATTTAAGGTAAATCCATCTATCAATTAAATACTACGATTAACTAAATATTACTATTAACTAAATATTACTATTAGTTAGATACTACTAAATTAGCTAAATACTAAGCTAGTTGGCGATTATATCTCGTTTAATAGCATAACGTAATCTTGCTATTTCAATAAATAAGGGTTAATAAACTCACTGACTTCACGCTGGCAAACACCCATTTCCACATCAACACCCGCATCGGTTAGTACTTTAAGACCCTTACCGCTATTGCGAGGATCTGGGTCGACAGTAGCGACAACTACACGTTTTATGTTACGACCGACGAGACTATGCGCGCAAGATGGCGTACGACCAACAAACGAACAAGGTTCTAACGTAACATAAGCAGTTACCTCTTCCAGTGAGTGCGCATATTTAGCAATAGCTTGTGCTTCCGCATGGTGTTGGCCAGGTGCTTGTGTATAACCCTCACTCACAATGACATTATCTTTCACTAAGACGCAGCCGACAGGTGGATTAGGACGGCAATTTGGTAGGGCTAGTTTAGAAAGCGCTAATGCGCGCAGCATAAACTTTTCATCATTTAATAAATCCACAACTTATCCTTATAACGTGATGATTAACCATGTAGCCATGGTTCACGTCATATCATTACAATATATACAGCGGCAGTGCGTAAACACTGATTAGCCTTTGATGGTAATCGTTTTACCAACAAAGGTCGAATCGTGTATAAAATTACAACAATTTTGGTTAAGAATAGGCTCATAAAAGCGTACTGCGGCTATTTATAATTTCTTGAATCTAGTTATGTTGGCTTATTAGGTAGTCAAGACCACTGGTGATAGCCGTAACCTGAGCTTGAATACAGTTTTCATCATCTGCTGAGGGACTATCTGGGTATACTTCGGTTGTGGTCCCATAAAGACAATCACTGAATCCAGAGCATAAACCTAATGCTTTAGTGGCATAGTTAATCACACCGAACTGAGCCAGCTTTTCACCAATAATACGCCCACTTTCATCAGCAGGGGCAATGTGCGTTACTTTACTCACGGCATTAATGATATGAGTTTGAAATTCGGTATTTGGATTAAGGGTATCACCGACTAAATAAAAACCATCGGGAATGTTCCAGTTATCATGCACAACGGCATCACGCGCTGCTAATGCAGGTCTGAACTCGCTATTATCGGTATCAGTGGTTTCATGTAAATCGATATGCGCGGTGATCTTCACATCAAGCTTAGCAATGCACTGCATTAATGCTGCTGATTCCTCTGCGGGACTGTTGTCAACGAAAGACCTGTTTGGATCAACAGCATTCGGGTTCCAGCGGTTAATCGTTTCATAACCCCAAGGGCTGACACAAGGTGCGACAATAATATTAAACTCTGCACTGTAATTTAGTGCTTGAGTTGCTATAAAACGAATTGCGCCTTGGACACCACTGGTTTCATAACCGTGGACGCCACCCGTCACCAAAATCGTCGGTTTAGTATTATCCCAATCACGTGTTTTCACCACAAATAATGGAAAACGAGCAGGATCATAAGACAAGGCACCATACTGCTCAATATCAAAATTTTGCTGTAGCGGTGTTAACTTAGCCAGCACCTCTTGTTGATAAGTGCGTACCACAGTTTGCTTGGCTAACCATGCGGCTTTATCTTCCACTGTCCATTCTTGACCTGGTGTACCAATCTCATATGCTTGTTCGTGATCCATCTTGTAACCTTCCTTAAGGATAATAATGTTGTATTTATGCATCATTATAATGCGCTATTAAGCGATGGATTAACAAGAGAAAGTTTTACGATGGGGAAATTGAATGAAATGATCACCTTGCTAAAATAAAATGCCCACCAGTTAACTGATGGGCATTACATTATCACTCTTTAATTATCAGATATAAGCACTTTAAACACTCATTATTCCGTATCAGGTACGCTCATGACTGTACTCCATAAATCACCACCAGCAGCATCACCGAGGCCTTCAAGGTCAGTACTTCGACTAAAGACTTTAACACTATAATTAATACCGTTCGTTTCAACAATCGCGAGATAGTCATTCGCGGTTTGAGCTGCATCATTTTCATCTATATAAGTCAACGCAACTTTAATAACGCCTTCTTCGAAGATTGTCCAAGTTATATCGATACTAATATCACCCGCGCCTTCGTTATAAGTGAATGTACCAGTACCGTCTTCATTGAATTGATATGTTTCAACATCATCGGCTTGGCTTAACGCATTACCTGTGGTTAATATCATACCCTTGTTAATAAAATCAGAACTGAATGCAGTAACTAATTTACCACTCTGACAAGATGTTACGGCGCTTTTGAATTCAGCGTAACTACGAGACACTAGCGGCGCATCGCCAGAGTCAAGCTCTGCACATGCAAGCACATCAATTGAGAGATCAATATCAACAAAACCGCCCCAAGAGTAAATAGATTGACTGCCATTCGCATATACTGCGAATTTAGACTGTCCATCTACATTGTCAATTAAACGAATGACATATTCTAGTGTTTGATCACCATAGTAAAGCTCTACATTGCCTTCGGCATCAGTATTCCATAGGCGGTAATATTGCACGCCATTTTGATAAAAATCAGCAGTTTTATCGATATTAAAGGTATAAGTACGCGTTTGACCTGAGTCTGGGATAATACGTGTGATCGTATTGCCCTCTAAATTCATTCCAGGTAATACATCACAGGTTGCAAGCTGAGCATTGAAATCATCAATAGAAGCGGGCTTCGCATAGCTAACGTCACAATCTTCATATTCGCCAACCAGTGGATCAAGAGGATCTTTATCATCACCATCATCAAAACCATCATTATCATCATCAGGATCGGCTATATTACCAATATTATCACCATCAGTGTCTAACCAGTCACTTGCATCATCAGGCAGATCATCAAATGCATTGGGGATCCCATCAGCATCGTTGTCAGTAACTAAATCTAAATCATTAACGCTATCAAAAACCCCGCCTATTCCCGCAAAGTCTTCTTCAGCCGTGACTTTAACTATATTTTCAATCCTATCGCTAACTACGCCCACCAGTTTATTAAACGTTGTGGCATCATCCGATCCATCGGCAATAACAAGAGTAAATTCATTCTCGTCATCAGGGAGTATTTTAGAGCTAACAATATTTTCTGCTACATAAGTAGTTGTTGCACTAATATTTGCAATGTAATCACTTAAAACATCCCCTTCAGCAATACCAAAATCATTGGCCACCTTAGCTACTGCGGCTTGTTTAGCCGCAGCTAATTGTTCATCCGTTTCACTACCATCAGTATTTTGTTCAATTTCAATACTCACTAATGTCGATAATGGTGTGATCTCTTGCTCACCGGGTGGGGCTGACATCATATAATCGAAGGCAACAGGGATGCCGCTATCTTCGTCTACGGTTTGACCACTAATGATTTGTGCGTAAATAGAATATTGTTCAGGATCCACTACATTAGTGACATCCAGTTTAGCTACGCCACCATCACCAGACAGTGCCGATGGTTCATCCACATCAAGCTGTTTATTACCGTTAGTATCAAGCCAGACTTGCGCATTTTTTAAATAACCATCAATTACTTTCACATTATAAAAAACGGACACGGGAGCCCTTACTTCACCCGAACTGCCATCGCCGCCGCCACTGTCACCGCCGCCGCCGCCGCCGCCACAACCGGCTAATAAAATAGAACTGGAAAATCCGAGAGCTATAACTAATAATTTTTTCTTCATGTTTTTATCCTTAACACTTAATAACAAGAGTCAAATGCAAACAAGAAAATGGTAAATACATACAAGATTAAAAGATCATACCATCAACACATCCTAACTATACTAGACATCGAACCAGAATCTGGCACGATACATAAGCAATACCATAGATCAAAAACCAGTGTTTAATGTTGCAGCATGGTTAATGATAGAGTTAATACGATGTGATCGTTATTAAATTTACTATATTTAACAACAGCAAGGATTACTGTAAATAACTGAACATTCGGGCCATAAGTTAACAAAAAAAAGATGAAAAAAAACCCGCTACAAGAGCGGGTTTCATTATTATTTAAATTAAAATGATTATTTACAGTAGTTCAACCGACTGCTGAGCAATAACGAATTCTTCGTTGGTTGGGATAACCATCACAGCAGGTGTACCCGCTACAGTGATCAAGCCACCATTACCAAATCGAGCGGCTTTATTTGCTTCCAGATCTTCTTTATAACCAAAGATCTTCAAGTAAGCTAATACTTCACTACGGATCGGTAGTGCATTTTCACCAATACCGCCAGTAAAGATAATGCCGTCAAGTGATTCAAGCGATACCATGTATGACGCAATATATTTAGCTACGCGATACGTAAATACTTGGAATGCTAATGTCGCGCCTTTATGGCCCTGTTCCATTGCTTCGATAATACCGCGGCAATCACTGGTTAAGCCTGATACGCCCATAAAGCCTGAATTAGTATTCAGCTCTTTAAACACTTCATCTTGTGACCAACCTTTTTTCAGCAAGAACTCAATGATACTTGGGTCTAAATCACCACAACGTGTACCCATCATTAGACCGGCAAGTGGTGTAAAGCCCATGCTTGTATCAACACTTTGACCATCACGAATCGCGCATACAGAAGCACCGTTACCTAAATGCACGGAAATGAAGCTGCTTTCTTCAATAGGTTTATTAATCATCTTAGCGGCTTCACGGCTCACGAAATAATGGCTTGTACCGTGGAAACCATAGCGACGAATACCATAGTCTTTGTAAAGCTTGTGAGAAATTGCACCGGTAAATGCTTTCGCTGGCATAGTTTGGTGGAATGCGGTATCAAATACTGCAAATTGTGGCAACACAGGGAAGGCATGCATTGCCGCTTCAATACCTTTGGCAGCTGCAGGATTATGCAATGGCGCAAGGTCTGACAGGTTACGAATTTCGTTTAAGACAGATTCATCAATTTTTACTGTGCTAGTAAACTTCTCTCCACCGTGTACAACACGATGACCAACAGCCACAATCTGTGACGTAAGACCTAGGCTTTCGAGTAGTACAACGATACGTTTAATAGCCAGCTCATGGTGATCACCTTCAGCTGTGATTGCTTCTTCAGATTTTTGCCCTTCATATTTCCAGCTAACAGCCGCTTCAGGAAGGCCAAAACACTCTCCTAATCCATTAAGAACAGTATCCCCGGTATTGGAATCGATAAGTGCGAATTTTAACGATGAGCTACCAGAGTTGATCACGAGTACAAATGAGTTAGACATGTGAGTATTGTTCCTGTTTCAGACTATTGTTGTGACTTGAGTCACTTATATTGTGACCCTATTATTCAACATTTTTTGAATAATTCAACTTTATTTTCACTTCAATGCATTAACAACTGCATTTGCGTTGATCTGAGACAGCTATAGCGCGACTAAATCAATACTCCAACTCAGGTTAATATCATCAAACATCTGTTGTAGAAAGTCTCGATATGTAGTGTTATATCCGTTACTCTGTGGATACATACATAATTCTATATACTTATTATAATAATGAAATTGACCCAACTTAATGCCTTTAAAGCTGTCATTGAATGCCAAACGGTAACAGCCGCCGCTGAACGCCTAAATTTAAGTCAACCCGCCGTTAGCCGCCTAATTTCTGGGCTGGAACAACGTATTGGTTTTAAATTATTCATCCGTAAAGGTAATCGTTTAGTACTAAGCTGTGAAGGAGAAGCATTCTATTTCGAAGTCACCAAGGTATTTGATGCGATTACGGGGTTGGATAATGCTGCAGAATCTATTCGAGCCAACCATTTTGGTAGTCTCAATATAGCAACAATGCCATTATTATCGCATGCTTTTTTGCCTCGTATATTAGCGACCGTAGTCAAACAATCACCACGCATGAAAATAGCCGTAAAAACCGACCGCTCAGAAGGCGTTGTACGACAAGTTCAGAGCCAAACCACTGATATTGGTTTTGCCTTTGTAACTCAAGCTTACCCCGGAGTAATGGCACAACAGGTAATCAGTGAATGTGTTTGCTTGATTCCAGCAACATCGCCATTAGCAGAGCTCACTGCAATCGATATTCAAGATATCGCAGGACAAGTACTCATTCGCCATGAAAAAGACTCCGCACAATTAAAAATAGATCTGTTATTACGCCGATACAACTTAACCACAATTGAATGTATAGAAGTTTCACTTGCAAGCACCGCGGCGGCATTAGTACGCGAAGGTATAGGTATTGCCATCACAGATCCTTTTACCGCTCATATGGCAAGTGAACATGATCATGTCGTCATGCGACCACTAAAATTTTCGTTACCCTTTGAATTAGAGATTTTATATCCAGCATTAAAACCCCTGCATCATCATGCCGAGTTATTTATTGAACAATTTATGTTACAGGCTGATGAGATGGGTATTCATTTAAATATTGGTGCGATGCGTGACCTACATGACAGTAATATCGACTAAGATCACAGTTAACGGTAGCAGTGAAACAAGCGTAAAATTAGATAAACCCTATTTTAATCAACATCATAATAATAAAACCATGTCGTAGCATTACATTTTTGCATACAACCAAAACCATTCGACATTGTTCAAAGCAGATGACTCTTCCTTACACTGATGACGAAATTTAATCATCGTAAAAAGGAATAATTATGTCCACTCGAGTATCTGTTATTGGTTCCGGTAACGCAGGGTTAACTGCGGCTTATCACTTTTCGTTGCAAGGTGCACAAGTATGTCTATACGGTTCAAGCGGTTTTGATCAACCGCTTAGCGATATTGAACAGCATGCTGGTATTACCGCATTAGCTGAGTTTAATAATGTTACTTTAACTTATGCCGGTTTCCAACCGATAACGAAGGTAAGTCGAGACTTGGCTGAAACTATCGCATTTTCTGAACTGCTCATTTTACCTGTACCTTCATTTGCTCAAGAACCATTATTTATTGATATGTTACCGCACCTAAGGGATGGGCAAATTATCATGCTAATGCCAGGTAACTATGGTTCATTGGTGCTCAACCGCATAAAAAAAGAACAAGGTTATCAAGATCTCGATATTACCTTTGTCGATGCGATCTCAATTCCATGGGCAACCCGTATTGTCGGACCTGCACAGTTGGCGATTTTAGGCATGAAAGAATTTTTACCTGTCGCCGCTTTACCTGCACACAAAACTGCAGAAGCAATAGCAAAACTACAGCCAATCATGCCATTATCATTAACAGCTCTGGCTAACGTGATCAGCGTCGGACTTGAAAATATTAACTTTGGTGGTCACCCATTATTAACAACCTTAAACATGGGTTTATTAGAAAACTTCGACGGTCAGTTTAACTATTACAAAGACTGCTGCTCACCATCAACGGCTAAAGCTGCTGCCGTAATGGAAAATGAGCGCATGCAAATTGGTAATGCATTAGGCTTAGCATTGGTTCCGGAGTTAGAGTCAATGAATGCATTATATGCAATGCAGTGTGAGGATGTTTACCAAGTTAACCGCACTTCCGAAACCCACGGTAAGCTAAATAGTGCGCCAAATTCAGCATCTAACCGCTATATCACCGAAGATGCGGCCTATTTATTAGTGCCTTGCCATGAGTTTGGGCGCTTAACCAATATTGAAACACCTATTGTTACGGCTTGCTTACACCTAGACAATGCTTATAACGATACAGATTATTTTACTGCAGGACGCACACTCGAAAAAATGGGTTTAGCAGGTATGTCTATAGCAGAAATCATGCACTTCGTAGCTTAATATAAAGACATACCTGTAAACTTAATATAAGGACATACCAGTAATGAAACTTAAATTTCCCTCTACCTATACGATCTTATTTCTACTCACGGTATTGATGGCTGCGTTGACTTGGGTGATCCCAGCAGGTAAATATCAAATGGAAATGAATGACACCTTGGGTAAAAAAGTACCGCAAGTAGGTTCATACCAAACCGTAGAAGCAAATCCACAAGGTATCGTTGAAGTATTAATGGCACCAGTGCAAGGTTTTTATGATCCATCAAGTTATGCAGCTCGCGCTGTCGATGTCGCCTTATTTGTTTTGATCATTGGTGGTTTTATTGCCGTTGTGACCAGTACTGGCGCTATCGATGCTGGCATAGCAGCAACAATGACACGCCTTAATGGCCATGAAAAATGGATGATCCCAATCTTAATGGGATTATTTGCACTGGGTGGTACGGTATATGGTATGGCGGAAGAAACGCTACCGTTTTATACCTTATTAATTCCAGTAATGATTGCCGCAGGTTATGACAGTATTGTCGGGGTGGCTATTATTATGATCGGTGCAGGTATTGGTTGTTTAGGTTCCACTATTAACCCTTTTGCAACAGTAATCGCTTCTAATGCAGCAGAAATCAGCTTCATGGACGGCTTTGCCTTACGCGCCATCATTTTGGTATTCGGCTGGTTGCTTTGCGTGATTTATGTCATGCGTTACGCAGCAAAAGTAAAAGCAGATCCGTCAGCGTCGTTAGTTTTCCATCAAAAAACAGATAACGAACAGCACTTTCTACACAGTAAAAGCCAACAAGTATTGACATTAACAGGTACGCGAAAAGCAGTATTAGTTATTTTCACACTATCATTTGCTATCATGGTTTGGGGTGTATCTGCAGCAGGCTGGTGGATGGGTGAATTGTCCGCGTTATTTATTGGTGCGACTATTGTCACGGGTATTGTAGGTCGTTTAACCGAAAGTGAAACAACTGATAGTTTCATTACCGGTGCTCGAGATCTGTTAGGTGTGGCATTAATCATAGCCATCGCACGCGGTTTAGTTGTGGTGATGGACAACGGTAATATAACCCATACTATTTTAAATTTTGCCGAAGGTTTACTCGGTGGTTTAAGTGATATAGCCTTCATTAATGCAATTTATTGGATTGAAGCGGTACTTTGTTTAGTCGTACCATCTTCTTCTGGCCTTGCTGTGTTGACGATGCCTATCATGGCACCGTTAGCGGACTTCGCTGGTGTAAGTCGTGAATTAGTGGTAACCGCTTATCAATCTGCATCAGGTTTACCAAACATGATTACGCCAACATCAGGTGTCGTAATGGGTGCTTTGGCAATTGGCCGTGTTGGTTATTCGTCATGGCTTAAGTTTACCCTGCCGTTAATGGGTATGCTCTCAGTGTTAGTCATGATCTTGCTCAGTCTCGCGGTCACATTTAGTTAATCGCCATCATGACCATCAACAAATCGCAGGTGCTGACTGCATGGTAAAAGGGTTATTACCCAACTTTACTAGTATCACTATTTGATTATAAAGCAACCTCCATACGAACCAATAGAATAAATTGTTTCCGCCCCTGCAGGGTAAAGCCATGACGAGTTTTCTTCGTTATGGCTTTTTATATTTATTAATATCTAAAATTCAATCATTTAAATATTAATAACTCAAAACCAGCCCAGCAATAAAACATATTAAAAATAAACAGTTCTTTATATGCTAAAAAGTAATATCTAATGATTTTTAATTCCTTTGGACAAGCTAATCACTAGTGTAATCTGCTGAAATATTCATAAATCATTGTTATTAAATAGCTTAAAAACACGGCACAAGGTAGTGCTATCCGGTTGTTTAAGCTAAACCATCCATAGGAATTTATCATGTCATTAGTTGTTATCGCTAACTTAGCGGTATTCGGTATCCTCATTTATTTATTAAATGGCCAACAACGAAAGGGTCACACTCTTTCACGTCTGGTTTTATTAGGTCTTGTTTCAGGTAGTGTATTTGGCTTAATACTTCAAGTCGGTTATGGCGAAGGCAGTAGCGTGATTAAAGAAACCCTCGCATGGGTTGATATTGTCGGTAAAGGCTACGTTGGTTTACTGAAAATGGTGATCATGCCATTAGTATTAGTATCAATGATTTCAGCTGTTGTTAAACTTGATCGCTCAGGCTCGCTGGGACAAATTAGTGGTTTAACAATTGGTGTTTTATTATTTACAACTATGCTATCAGCGCTTGTTGGTATTGGTATCGCCCAACTGTTTGGTTTATCGGCTGAAGGTCTAACAGAAGGCTCTCGTGAAATAGCCCGTGTCGCTGTGATTGAATCACGAGCAGGTCAAGTAAGTGACTTAAGTATTCCGCAAATGTTAGTGAGTTTCATCCCAACTAACCCGTTTGCTGACTTAACAGGTTCACGCTCAACATCGATTATTGCCGTAGTTATCTTTGGTATTCTAGTGGGTATTGCGGCGCTAAAAGTCAGTGCCGAAAATGCTGAATTAGCAAAACCAATTAATACCTTTGTCGATGTATCGCAAGCCATCGTCATGCGTTTAGTGAAAATGATCATGGCGATCACACCTTACGGTATCTTAGCGCTAATGATGAAAGTGGTCGCAACATCAAGCCCGACTGACATTCTTAACTTACTCGGTTTTATCGTCGCATCTTACGTGGCTATCTTATTGATGTTTGTTGTACACGGCGTATTAGTTTCATTCGTTGGTGTTAAACCAACAGAATATTTCAAAAAAATCTGGCCTGTTCTCACATTTGCCTTTAGTTCTCGTAGCAGTGCAGCAACTATTCCACTAAATGTTGAAGCGCAAATTAACGAGCTAAACGTGCCACCAGCGATTGCCAACCTATCTGCATCATTTGGGGCAACGATTGGTCAAAATGGTTGTGCGGGTATCTACCCTGCTATGCTAGCGGTAATGGTAGCGCCAAGTGTGGGCATTGACCCAATGGACTTTAGCTTCATCTTATCGCTAGTCGCAATTATCATGGTGAGCTCGTTTGGTATTGCCGGTGTCGGTGGTGGTGCAACATTTGCGGCGCTTATCGTATTACCTGCGATGGGTTTACCTGTCACTATCGCCGCACTGCTTATTTCGATTGAACCATTAATCGATATGGCACGTACTGCACTGAATGTCAGTGGCTCAATGGCAGCTGGTACTATTACCAGTCGATTGTTGAAGTCAAAACAGGACAAATCAGCAGACACGCCGATAGAACAAACAACGGCTTAATCGATAGCTATTCTAGAAAAATAGAGTAATAAAAAATGCCTATTAGTTAACGCTAATAGGCATTTTTGTATATCACTTAAAAATCTTACATTTTTCTCATTGAGCTATAAAATACAATATCTTAGTATATGGATAATGAGCCAATACAGATTAAATTAACATCGAAAATAAGGTATCACATGAAAAAGTTCCTACTCACGTTATTATTATCAACTAATGTTTATGCCAACACAGATATTGCTGATAATTTTACCTATGTCGGCTTTGGTTATAAAGCAACGAATTATTCATCAGATGCAATGACGCCGTATTTTGGCGATAAATACAATAACTCAGAAAATAAAGGGTTAGCAGGACTATATCTTGATGTGAATGCCAATATTATTGGCGATATATTTGTTGAAGGTGATGCTAATTTCCAAACCCGATTTAGCTCTGAAATAAATACCTGGTCAGCAGGGATGGGTTATGTCATTAAACGCTCATCAACATTTTCAGTGCCTGTGTCTTGCGGGGTCGTTAACCACAGTGCGAATAGAGATGAGCGGCATTATGCTGAGACCTCGGGCTACTGCAAAGCAGGGATCAAAGCTCAAATTGCTAGACATTGGATGACAGATCTTTCGTACCAATATGAAGCAGTTGAAGAACATAAGAATATGGTCAGATTAAAGAACGTTTTCCAACTCGGTTCTACCTTTGGACTCGTAGCAGGCCTTGAGTATGCGAATCGCACCCAAAGCGAGTTTAGTTATAATTTAGGGGTACAGTTCTCATTTGTATAATGAGTTCACATGACCTCACTAGCTTGTTTGTAGTGCTTAGCTCAGTATAGAAATAAAAATGCCTATTAGTTAATCCTAATAGGCATTTTTGTATATATCGCTTTATTTCTAATTTCTAATTAATATTTATATAATTTTATTTACGTATCGCGCTTATGTAAATAATGTAGTGACACTAAAAATGACGAGCGAATAACGAAAACGGAATAAATATACCATACTGGAATTAACAATATAAAATGGATTGGATACGATGAAACGGACTTTAATTGCAGGCGCTTTAATTATCACTATCGCCACGGCGGGATATCTACTCACGAAAAAACAAACATCAAATGAGCACGCAATATTAGACTACATTCCTGCAAATACAGCACTGTTTTCAGGACAATTAACCCCCTTCCCTATCAGAGCATACATTAATTCGATAAGTTACAATTATAGCCAATCACCCGATGATCTGATTACAGCTTTATACTCAAGTGAGAGTTACGACCCTGCAGATACTAAGATCAATTTTTTCTTACATTTAGTTAAAAGTTATCTAGAAAGTATGCAAGATGCAGATACTTTCATGGCTACGTTTGGTATTGCAGAGGAGGTACAAGGTTATCTGTACACCTTAGGTATGATCCCGGTATTCAAAATAGATGTCACCGACCCAGATGCGATATGGGCATTATTGGATAAGGCTGAAGCTGAAAGTGGATTTAGCCATGAGCAAAGTCAAATAAAACAGCGTGATTATCGCAGCTACCAACTTACTGACGAAACAGATCCAGAACAGTTAGCGTTAATTATTAGTCAACATAATAATATCTTAACCGTCACTTTTAATAGCAGTTTAAACCAACCATTATTATTGGAAAATGCACTGGGAATAACGCCGGTAGAGAACTCTTTAGCAAATTCAAACCTGCTCAATGATATTATTAGCACACACGGTTTTACCGAAGATGCGATCAGCTATATAAATCACCAAGCCCTAGTTCAAGCTATAACATCACCAGATAAGAACTTACTTGGTCAGCATATTGCTAAGTTAATGGTATTACAGGAGCAAGATCACCTGCAAGTCTACCAGCAACCTGCATGTAAAAAGGAACTCACCAGTATTGCCAGAAACTGGCCACGAACTGTGTTTGGTTTCCATCAATTTGACATTAATGACGATAATACAACGCTTGAGATGGCGATGGTGATCGAGAGTCACAATCAAACCATTTTAACAGCCCTAACACAGTTGGCTGGGTTTATACCTGAATACGTCAACGATCTAAATAATACCGTGTTAGCTCTTGGTATTGGCGTTGATGTCGGCAACCTATCACCCGCAATCAGTCGCGTTTGGAATGAATTACAACAACCAAGTTATATCTGCCCTCCATTACAAAAGATGCAATCCGAAATTCAGCAGAACAATCCCGCAATGCTTGGTGTAATGACGGCAATGGCTAATGGTATTAAAGGTGTTTCGGGCGCGGTACTTGATTACAGTTTAGATGAAAGTCAGAGTGAAGTGGTCATCAAAAATTTAGATACCATCATCAGTTTATCAGCCAGCGACCCAAGAACATTATTTAATATTATGGCGACGTTTAGACCAGAGCTGGCAGACGTTAAATTACCTGCAAACGGTAAAGTAGTTCCACTATCATCACTGATTCCATTTTCATCACTACCTGGCATTAATCCCCAAGTAGTCATGCATAAAGAGCATATGGTTATTTTTAGCGGTGATAAAGCCAAAAAAATCGCCATTGAACTGGGTGATAAACCAATAACAGCAACAGGGATTTACAGCCTATCAATCAATTACCGCAAAGCTTTTACGCCCTTGGTGACAGCAGCAGAACTCAGCGGTCAGGAAGTACCGCAGGAACTGAAAGATATGCAAAATTATAATTTACGCTTGAACACTGGTTTACAGATAAATGAACAGGGTATTGAGGCAAGGTCGTATATGGATTTGAAAAATAATAACTAAATGAGTTTAACCATTGTGCAGTGTTCGCATTAAACGAACATTGCATTATTATGACTGACCTTAAGTGGCAATTAACTCATACAAGCAACAATAGTTTGAGTTGATGAAAATACCGCATAATACTCACCGCCGCTCACAAGTTTTAGCTCATTTGCTAATTGCGTATCAATAGACGCATATATGAGTTGCGGGGCAAGGTTGTTATCTTGCAAACCGTTATCGATAAGCCTCATGCTAACTTCTGTTGTGTGACGATTACTGTGAATTTCATGCACAACGCCACGCAGTTGATTTTCAGGACTATTCGATGTTTTGTTTTCCTTAAGCGTAACTGCAGGCGCTTTAAATAATAATAAAATCGGCTTGCCAACAATTAAAGACAATCGAGCACAACTGCTTTGAGTTACATTGGCATTGAGTCGTAAGCCATTCGTCAGTTCGACTTGCAAACGTACATTCAAATCATCATGATTAGAATCTGTATTCGTTAGGCTATTGTCTAATGATAAGATGGTACCTGATAATTGATTACGGGCACTGGTTTTCAATGACAGGTGGGCCATCACATCCAATAGATTATTCATGGGGATCGTTTGGTCTTGTAAGGCTGCTAATACCATATCTTGCATTTGATCAGTCAGCGCATACATTTGTAATAAGCGTTCACCAAAAACGGTTAGCTTAGCGCCACCACCACCTTTCCCCCCTTTCTCACTATGCACCACGGGTTCAGGCAAGCGGGTATTCATATCTTTCACCGAATCCCACGCGGTCTTGTAACTCATACCAGCGAGCTTTGCGCCCTGACTAATCGAACCACAGACTTGTATCTGCTGTAACAATGCGATCCGTTTGGGGTTAGCAAACACTTTATCTGCAACGGAAATGGTCAATAAGGCTTTTAAATCCATGGTATATCATCTGCTTAAGAATGAGATTTGTATTGTGCGTCATCAGAAAAATAATAACAACTCTGTCGACTACGACAACCCTATGCATATGACTCTGATTAAAATCGCCCTGAAAAATAAACCTCATTAAATTACATAACAAAGAATAAACACGGTCAATAACTGTGAACCGCTCCACAAATGAGGAGTATCAGTGTCAAATAGGAGAAATTTATTCTCTTTAATCGTATAAACACTCCCATATATGAAAAAATATTCTCTCAACATAGGCGTAGAGTAAGTGTTGAAATGTAAGTAAGTGTAAGACAGCGTACGTTAACGTCAAGCACTGACGCTGCTGAGGGTATGCTTCAGCATCAATGAGGAATACCTATGACTAAGCAATGGCAGCAATATAAACAACTACTTAATACTTTTGTAAAGCCAGCGTTAGGCTGCACTGAACCTATCTCAGCCGCGTACGCCTCCGCCGTTGCGGCCAGCATGCTACCAGCAACAGCAGAACAGCTCACCGTTCACGTTTCCGATAACCTGTATAAAAATTCAATGGGTGTGTTTGTACCCGGTACCGGTAAAATTGGCTTAGCTATTGCTGCGGCAGTCGGTGCAATTGCCGGTGATCCAGAAGCAGGGCTAGAAGTATTAGCACAAATAACCCCGCCTCAAGTGACACAAGCACAAGCCCTAATCGATACCGGTAATGTCATTGTTAAACGTACCGACTCAAAAGAGTTCATTTACTGCCATGTCGAAGCAAAATGTCGAGATTATATTGCCGTTGTCGAGATCAGTGGTGGTCATACGCAAATAACCAAGACAACACTAAACGGTAAATTGGTCTTCAGTAATAACAGCTGCGCAGACCTAAATAATTCGATTGTCATGCGTACTTCAGCTGCATCCGATGCCCGTATGGGTGGTGCAACATTACCTGCGATGAGTAATTATGGCAGTGGCAATCAGGGTATTGCTGCAACGGTTCCTGTCGAGATGATTGCCAAGCATTATAAAGCCAGTGATGAACAACTCGCTCGCGCGCTTATACTAAGTCATCTCGGCGCAATTTATATTAAGCAACACTATCCACCGCTATCAGCATTCTGTGGGAATACGGTCACGAGTGCCTCGGCTGCAATGGCGATGGTTTACCTTGCTGGCGGTAATTATGAACAGTCATGTTATGCCATCCAAAATGTATTAAGCGACTGCTCAGGTATGGTCTGTGATGGCGCAAAATCAACCTGTGCAATGAAAGTAAAAACCTCAACAAGTAGCGCAGTTACCGCCTTTATGTTGGCTATGAATGATACCCAAGCATTTGACCAAGGTATTATTGCCCATGACATTGAATCAAGTATCCGTAATATCGGCCTGCTCGTCACCAATGGTATGGCTAACACCGATACAACGATCATTAATATTATGTCTGCATAGCGCTGACTCAATACGTGAAAAACTAATACAGTAGTGCAATTCGCGCTACTGTACTGCCATCATTCAAGTTACCGCTAACTTTAATAGTGAAATATGTAAATCAATGGTAAAAAAACGCGCCAATGAAGCAATAAACATATATAATCGCGCATTCATTTTCCACCTGCATATTGATATCAAACAGCTATTTTGTCTTTCGTTGGGAGTAACAATGCACAATTTATCTCCAAAGTCGTACCGACTACCACTCCAAAATAAATTGGTTGGCCTGTCTGCAATGATTATCATCGGGATAGTTGCCTTTGTATTGTTTTTTTACCACTCTTTTTCCACTAGTCTTGAAGAAGAAAAAAAAGCCCAATCCAAAAATTTCATTGAATCAGCGCTTGGTATTATCCAACATTTCCACCAATTAGAATTATCAGCAAAGTTGTCCACTTCTGATGCACAACAAATGGCGATGCGCACACTTGAATCGGCAACGTATGGTGATGATGGTTATTTTTGGATCAACGATAATAAAGGTAAGATCCTGATACAGCCTTACATGCCTAATTTAGTCGGTCTTAATATGACCAATTGGGCAGATAGTAATGGCAAATATATTTTTCAAGAATTTGACCGAGAGGCAAGGAATGGCGGTGGCTGGGTTTCATATACTTGGCCTAAACTAAATACCGCAGAAGAGTTCCCGAAAATATCTTATGTAGCCCACTATGCGGCTTGGGACTGGCTAATTGGTACAGGACTTTATCTTGATGATATGAAATCGAATATTTTCTGGGCTGTATTAAGAACCTCAGGGGTTTTACTGTTTGGTTTCCTCATCTTCATCTTTACAATTATTGTCATTATTAACTATTTCGTACATCAATTAAGTGAATTATCGGTACGCGACGCGCTCACTAATTTATATACAAAACGCTTTTTAAAAGAGATTTCACCTGCGCTGCTTAATCACAGCAAGGTAACCGATTATCACCTTACGGCAATATTCATCGATCTTGACCATTTTAAATTGGTCAACGATATACACGGCCATGACCATGGCGACAAGGTGCTAAAACAAGTCGCAACAGTAATGCGCCACAATGCCAAACAAAGCGACTACTGCATGCGTTACGGCGGCGAAGAATTTGTCCTCATAGGCTTCTTTAAAAATGAAATTTCGGCAGTGAATATGGCTGAAATGATCCGTCATCAAGTGTCTGAAATATGTTTTATAAATGACGATAATGAATTTAGTGTCACATTAAGTGCCGGTATAGCATTACATAATAGTCAGAGCGAAGAGAGTTTTGAGAACACATTAAAACGTGCAGATGTAAAACTCTATGAGGCAAAAACAGCAGGTCGGAATAGAGTCGTTATCTAACTCCCACCAAGAAAATAACATTTAGCCTTGTTAATCGACCTTAACAGGGCTAAAATTTTCCAATCGTTATATAGTCAACTATATAACGTAATGCTATTTATCATACGTCAAATAAAATAGAAATGAGAGGTTGTTAATGCCACCAAGATATCGCAATAAATTCAAGCAACTCGCGACCCTTATTTTACTTACACTCAGCTGTAACGTAATAGCTGAAGAACGCGTGCTGATCTTTGCCGCGGCATCTCTCACCAATGCCCTAACTGAAGTTGGCGATACATTCAAAGCAGACTCAATAATAAACCCAACAAACATAAACCCAGTATTTTCTTTTGCTTCATCCTCAACCTTAGCAAGACAAATCGCCCAAGGTGCGCCCGCACAGCTTTATTTGTCTGCGAACCAAAAATGGATGGATTACTTAGTCTCGCAGAATGCCGTCGCTGCTGAGTCAAGAGTGACCTTATTACGCAATTCACTGGTGCTCATCGCGCCAACCTCAAGCCCAATAAATAGCATCGCATTAACCAAAAATTGGGATATAACCCAAGCAGTTGGTGATAGTCGCATTGCGGTTGGTGATCCCGATCATGTACCCGCGGGACGTTATGCCAAACAAGCGTTAGAGAGTCTTGATTTATGGTCGCAAGCGATGCCGTTATTAGCCCGTGCCAATAACGTGCGTGGTGCGCTAGCGCTTGTTGAGCGTGGTGAATCACCGTTTGGTATTGTCTATGCCACTGACGCTCAAGTTGCTAAAAAAGTAAAAACGGTAGCGACCTTCCCTGCTACGACTCATAAGACCATTGAATATCCATTAGTCATAGTCGAACGTAATGCTAATAGCGCAACCACAGCCTTCTATCAATACTTGCAAACAGACGTTGCACAAGCAATATTTGTTAAATACGGTTTTAAGGTAGATAGCTTTGTTAAGTGATTATGAAATTGCAGCCTTGCTGCTGAGTTTAAAAGTATCTAGCGTAGCGGTATTATTCAGCCTACCTTTTGGCATCGTTTGTGCGTGGATACTCGCCCGTTGTGAATTCCCAGGGAAGTCGTTATTTGATAGTCTTATCCACCTGCCTTTGGTGTTACCGCCGGTGGTGATTGGCTACATACTATTAATCTCTATGGGCCGTCAAGGCAGTATTGGCGCGGTACTTTATGATTGGTTTGGTTGGAGTTTCAGCTTTAGTTGGCGTGGGGCAGCATTAGCCGCGGCTATAGTGTCGTTTCCGCTCATGGTACGCGCCATCCGTTTGTCGTTTGAAAGTGTTGATATACGTTTAGAACAAGCTGCGCGTACACTTGGTAGTAATCGCTTACGGGTATTTTTTACCATTACCCTGCCATTGACCTTACCCGGTATTGTGTCAGGCATGGTGCTCGCTTTTGCTCGGAGTTTAGGCGAGTTTGGTTCAACCATTACCTTTGTATCGAATATTCCCGGCGAAACTCGCACCATTCCACTGGCGATGTACTCGTTTATCCAAACACCAGGTGCCGAACATGAAGCCGCACGTCTGTGTGTGATTGCGATTGTCATTGCGGTATTGTCATTAACTGCATCACAGTGGTTAGCCAAAAAAGCCCAACAGCGAGTCGCATCATAATGTTAACCATTGATATAAACAAACAGCTCGGCGACTTAGATTTACAAGTTAATGCGCAAATTCCGATGCAAGGTATCTGCGCGATCTTCGGGCGTTCTGGTGCAGGTAAAACATCGTTGGTGAATATTCTCGGCGGTCTATCAACCCCGGATAATGGTCAGCTGACCTTAGGTGATACGCATCTTTACCATCAGCAGCAAAAGATCAATCTTGCTCCTGAACGACGTCGTATAGGCTACGTGTTTCAAGAGGCGCGGTTATTCCCCCACTACAGCGTGCGCGGCAATCTTAATTACGGCAATAAAGATAAAGACCAAGTGCATTTTGATACCGTGGTAAAACTGCTTGGTTTAGATGAATTACTGAGCCGTTATCCAGCAACCCTTTCTGGCGGTGAGAAACAACGTGTAGCCATTGGTCGCGCCTTGTTAACACGTCCACAGATGTTATTAATGGATGAGCCGCTGGCTGCGTTAGACCTCCCGCGTAAACGGGAACTAATCCCTTATTTATTACAGCTAGCCAAAACCCTCAACTTACCTATTATTTATGTTAGCCATAGCTTAGATGAGATCTTACAACTCGCTGATAGCATGCTGGTATTAGATAAAGGCAAGGTCTTGGTGAATGGTCCTTTACAAGCAGTCTGGGACAGCGCTGAAATGCGCCCCTGGTTACCCGCCAAAGAGCAAAGCTCACTGTTAATGGCTACAATCACAGAGCTGAATCAGCGCTATCGCATGAGTAAGTTATCACTCGCAGACGGTACCTACCTGTGGATTAATGGCATGCCTTTAATGATAGACAGTAAACTGCGCGTACGTATTCATGCTAATCATGTCTCACTGTGCCTGGCTCGTCCACAAGACAGCAGTATTCGTAATATTCTACCGACGACGATCGCAGAGATCATCCATTCAGAAACCAGTGATAATGTACAAGTAAAATTAGCGTTTGGTCAGGAGCATATATGGGCGAACATCACCCCGTGGGCATGTGATGATTTGGCGCTAACGGTTGGGCAAACAGTGTATGCTCAGATTAAAGGCGTGAGCATGACGGAGAGTGAATTAGCGCAGTCGTTTTGATGACTGAACTTCAGTCTTTTCTACCATAATGGTATTTTTATATTTTAGGGCGATGTTAAAAAATACCTCCTAGCGAAAACTTTCCACTATTACTCATTTCAATGATGATATTGTGGAGAATTTCCTTTTTCAGTTCAAGCTGATTTTGATTGAATTTTATACCTACCTTAAATTGACCAGAGTCTGCTAGAACACTTGTTACATCCCCCTCAAGTTCGGCTTTAATATCTGAAGATATCGATAAGTTAATGGTTATACTGTTTCCCTTAAGTATATATATGTCTTTATTTTCAAGTACTAAACCACAGCCTGAAATAGAAAAGTTTATCATTTTAGCTAGGCATTTTTTTCCATTACACTTAATATCGACAGTATATACGGCGTCAACCCGAGGCTCTTCGCGGATCTTATGGGTAGCTATATTTATCGGCATATCAAGCGAAAGCATTTTAACAGGGCGATAAATGATGGTATTAATCTTCGTTTTAAACGCAACAATATCTCGAAAGCTTGTATCTGTAATTGCCCGAACAATGATGCTAGCATTTTCTAGAAAAACTTGATCAAACCCAGAGTCTCGTCCCATCGGATATTCCAGCAGAATGAAATCATCTTTTTTATAACCGATTAAGCGAGACGTAGCTTGTGATTTAATCCCATTAGGGAGAATAACTTCAATTAGCAAGCGCATACCAATATGCATTAATTTAAGTGCACCAATATCCGGTTCAGGTTTGGTAATTTTCATATTTAACAGCTTTTTACAGAGTTTAACTTCAAGACAAGGATAATAGCTTTTATGGCTATACTTTTCAAAATAGTTAGCATAAATAATACAATAACTAATTATAAATTATAGTTTTATGTGGCAAATGACGAAAAATGGAGTGATTAATACATTTTAAACATCCTAGTGGCTGTAATAAGTTAACAACATAATTGTTTGGCAGGACGTTTATGTCCAGATCAAAGGTGTGAGCATGACAGAAAGTGAATTAGCGCAGTCGTTTTGATTTTATATTTCGCTGGAAGAAAATGATATTTTGCTATAATTAAGCTCTAGAACATATCTAATTCGTTCTTAAAATTGGTCGACTAAATCAGCCAAATGATTCAATGTCGACTCGACAATTTAACAGGCTTAAGAGGTACATGATTATGGCTAGGTATTATATTGATTGTCGCGATTATCCCGGTGATGTGAAATGCTCTGTGGCACTTGCTGCTGATTCTAAAGAAGAACTACTGAAAGCTGTTGTCGAGCATGGCACCAAAGTACACGGTTATGAAGATACGCCGGAATTCAGGGACAGTATAACTAAAGAGTTTAAACAAGGTACGCCACCCATGTAAGTGGTGGGCTTTCTGTTTGGAATAAAATGGGAATATTATATAAAACCAAGTGACTCAGGTTCAATATTGAGTCACTTGGTAGCGTCCACTAAACTTTAGCTAAGCACTCTAGATATTACCTTACTGCAATTTTTGTTCACGAAAACTTGCTAAGCAAACCACATTATCAGGTATCGTTTTCGGCTCTTGTTTGCTATCTGAAATCGACTTTGGGTAAGGGCTGGGAAAGTGGCCATTAGGTGTTTCGGGATAACTATCGCGGGATAAGCCTTTGGCAAAACGAAATAAAGCATCTTCAAGCAAACGTTTGACCGGAACAAAACGGCTATTACGCCCTTCTTTAGCAATACGTTTACGCATTTCATTAATGTGCATAGACAAACCATACGCTTCATCATCGCTATAAGCCGTTACGTCATTGTTATCACAACTTTGACGGATCCAAGACTCGGCATCACTAACATGGCCATTTACACTCAAGTCGGTATTTTTAAACCAACAAAATCCCTTATTCTGCGCGGTAAACTCAGAGGCAACGATGTCAGCAACAGACTCTTCAATCGCCCTACTGTGTAGCATCAAATTAGCCACTTCAATAAACAGTCGCCCTAAAAACAGCGCTTCGAATTCCGCTTGCGTTGGAGGAGATAAATTAGGGAAGATCATCACATACCGGCTACGGGATTCAACCGCGATAACCGTACCCTCGTGAGACTGGGGATTGTTTTTTATTACCTGACATTGCCAGGCAAGTGTTTCTGCATCTGTAGTGATCGTTTGTGTACCAATACGTTTACCGTCGACACTGATTATTCTATCTAAATCTAGTTTCATCCATTTACACAGCGCATTACTTGCCGATATTTGAATCTTCATATAAAGCCTTATGCAACACTAAATAATTCTTTCGCGAATTAACATAATAACACCGTAAATCACTTCGTATACCCCAACCATATGGTTTAATCGTTGCCATCAAGTTCCTCAAGTTTTTGACGACGAAATTGGTCTCTTAAAAGTTAAAAATACCACGCTAATTCAGCAAAAAAAGTCCATTCAGTTGACAAATATTTCGGTTCTCCATATTGAGTTACCGTCACGCCACCGTATTCAGTGCCATCAGGGCCAATTGGTACACTAAATACCATTGTTAACTGGGTATTTTGAGTGAGATTGTGTGAACTAATCAGTTGCAGCAACGCTGAAGTATCAGACAAATTAATAAGTACATTCGGGGTAAACATCCACAGTGGCGTCATTTCAATATTCACTGATGTGGTGACGTATCGTTGTCCTAACGTATAAAGCTCACCGCGTTCAAGCCGTTGCCACAATGCAGGATTACCCGCCAATGCACCTGGACTGTAATCACCGTTTTTTTGACCAAAGCCATTATAAAAATACTCCACAAAAGCAAACATATTTTTATCCAATAAAACCCAAGAATAAGATGCGTTTAGTACTGCACTCACGACATTGTCAGTATCCAGATACGTGTAAACCACATCACTACTTAATACTGTGCCTGCCACATTAGTGACATTGCTAATTGCCACAATTTGATCGCGATAATGATTAGCGATTAATAGATCCCATTCAGATTGCGCTTGAAAAAAATGATATTTAATCGCACTCGAATCAACATCGTCGGTGACATTGCCATGTTCATCTCTTCGTACAACCCATACCAACTGCACGTCATTGCCGCTATCAAACAGGTACTGACTGTAAACCATGTCGTCACCAGTTTTATATTCAGTATCAATCAGAGCCGGATCAAACGGGTTGAATAGATCCATCGGCGTATACACTAATCCATTACCCCAACTAATCGCTTGCCGCCCTATTTTTAATACCAGCGCATCTTTGCTGTAATTAACACTGACTCTATCTAAGCGCTGCGTTAAAGCAAGTTTCTCATCATCAACAAAGGTCTGGGTTAAATTAAACAAACGCTTATCATCATTGATCGGTTTGCTCCCCAAATAAACACCAAGCGGCGCATGACGCAATGCTTGTATATCACCGTAAGTCAGCAACAATTGATAATCGAGTTCCATCTGCCATGGTCCCCAATACCCATCGATGTTGAACCTTGCATCACTGTCGGCATCTTTTAGTTCAGAGTAACCAATTGCATCATAGACACTGGTTTTATCGGTATCTGATAACGCGCCGCTAAATTTCAAATGCCCTTGCACTTCAACATGCTCCGCTAGCGTCGACACCAGTGCACTGTCGTTTGCATAAACCGAAAAATTTAAAATCACGGTAAAACCGGTAAGCTGTAATATTAACTGCAAGCCTTTCACTGAATTGGCTTCGTATCAGTGCGATAATCTTGCATGATACGGCCATCTTCCATTTTTATTTGGCGGGGTGCATAATCCATCACTCTCGCATCGTGAGTAGCTAAAACAAGCGTCACCTCATGTTTCTGATTTAAACGCACCAGCAGCGCCATTAATGCAATCGCCGATTTAGAATCTAAATTTGCGGTCGGTTCATCCGCTAAAATCATCGCTGGATTACTCACAATCGCACGCGCAACGGCAACACGCTGCTGCTGACCACCAGATAGCTCAGACGGACGGCGATTGACCATATCCGCCAAACCGACCTCAGTTAAAATAGCAATGGCTTTGGCTCGACGCTCTTTGGCTGGCACGCCTTGAACCTGCATTACAAACTCAACATTCTCAACCGCACTCAGCACCGGAATTAAATTATAAGCTTGAAACACAAAACCTATTTTCTCCAAGCGTAAGTCTGCTAACGCGTTATTATCAAGCTGCATAATATCCAGCTGATCAATAAACACTTCTCCGCTATCTGGCGTAAGTAAGCCACCTAAAGTATTTAATAATGTTGTTTTACCCGAGCCAGAAGGTCCTGATAAACATAAAAAATCACCTTTTTCGATAGTCAGCTGGATATTGTCTAAGCCTTTTATTTCACTCTCACCTTGAATAAAAGTCTTACATACATTTCTACATATGATATTGCTCATCGCGCCCTCAACCTTATTGGCAATAAATTATTGCCTGTTCAATATTTAGTTAACGCGACATCATATTTATTTAATGCAACATCAATATTTATTTAACGCGACAACGGGGTCATACCGAGACGCTTTCCACGCTGGATACAAACAAATTAGTAAGCCCAGCGTAATAACCACACCGTTTGCCAGTAACATATCGGAAAAAATAAATTGTGCATGTAACACAGCGCCATAACCAAACATAGCCATGCCATCAGCCACAGCCGAAAGGTCGATACCATCGCGAATCAAATACAGCATCAATAAAGACAACGCATTACCAATTATTA
The DNA here is from genome assembly GCF_002836355.1 of Moritella sp. Urea-trap-13. Taxonomy (NCBI): domain Bacteria; kingdom Pseudomonadati; phylum Pseudomonadota; class Gammaproteobacteria; order Alteromonadales; family Moritellaceae; genus Moritella; species Moritella sp. Urea-trap-13. Next base: position 565,155 of record NZ_PJCA01000027.1, on the reverse strand, counting down.
GCCCCAATACCAATAGCATAGATGACTCCAACAGCAGTATTTTAATAATACCGGTACCGCGCATTCCCAACGCTCGCATTAAACCAATCTCACGGATACGCTCAAATACGGCCATCATCAAAGTATTGATAAGACCAAACGAAAGCGCTAAAAATATCACCAATATCCACACTAATGCATAACTGTCCATGACCTTAGACATCATACTTAAATAGGTATCAAGCTCTAACCAATTGAGCGTTTCCAACGATATAGGGGCATGGCTTTTTACATAGGCAGTTAACGCCGTAACATCATGATAGTTCGAGCCAAGAATCGAGATCTCTGAGATCTGATTGGGGATATGCAACATCTTTTCGATATACTGTCTATCTGCGTACACATGATGCTCTTCAAAACCCGGTATGCTCGAGCTATAAATACCGCTAATAATAAAACCTCGATCGACAAGGTTGTTATCCGGATCTTGTGACATGATCACAATACGGCGGCCGAGTTTGGTTTCCAGTTTTTCAAGCAATTTTTGACCAATAACAATACCCTTTCGATCCTGTTCTTGTGCTGTTGGCTCTGCCAAATAATGGCCAGCGATTATTTGTTCTTTGGTAAAACCAAAAGCCTGTTCTTTGTCCGCATCAATACCCAGTAAGGTCACACCACGAGTATCTCGCTCACTGGCGATCACAGCGGGCACTTTTATCCTCACCGCCCAATCGGTGACAGGTAACGCCGACATCGCCTTTCTAAACGCAGCATCAGGCATAGCAAAACTGTTAACCACGCTCGGGTCATCTCGATATGCACTGTGATGCACTTGCACAAAACCTGGCAGCGCTTTTAAGCCAGATACAACCATGTCATTAGTCATCCCTCGCATCAATGCGGTCATAAATATCATCGCCCAAACAGCCACAACAATCGCAACTAACATAATTAATGTGCGGCGATAGTTACGCCATAGATTACGCCAGGCTAATTTAAATCCACCGATTGCGGCTAATGGCATTACACAGCCCTCATCGCATTAAGCGCTGTTAACCGGCGGATCTTCCATACTGGATATAGGGTGGCAAAGCATGAGAAAAGCATCACCACTAATGGACCAGCAAAAGCACCGAACAAGGAGATCTGCGGATAAATTCTATCTGCCATATTGAATTTTTCCGTCATCTCTTCCATGCCTTCATAGGTCAATCCATTGAAATACAAGTAGACCGTAATAGCCATACCAATCGCCACGCCAAGCACCAAACCAATCAGCGCCATCACACTGGTTTCCAACATAATTAAGCGGCTAATATTGGACGGTCTTAACCCTAGCGCCATCATAGTGCCAAACTCACGAGTACGCTCTAGCACAGACATCAACTGGGTATTCATGACCGAAAAGGAAACCAATAAAATCAAGATGAAATACATAAAGATAGCCCCACCAATATCGGCTTGAATGGCTTGCTTGATACCCGGTTGCAGTGCATCCCAATCCCGTAATACCAGTTGCTGCTGAGGGTCTTTTGTCGCTATCGCATCAAGCAAAGGAGCAATTATATTTTTGGCATGGCTAAGTGCTAAAGGATCTGCTGTCTTGATCACTATGTAGTTAGCCCTGTTTTCACTATAAAAAAGCGATTGAAAATAGGGTAATGATATTTGCGCGATATTACGGTCTAACGCTGGCATTCCCGAGCTAAAGATACCAACCACAGTAACAACGCCTGCAGCGATAGAACCTTCTCGATCAGAGCCCAACAATGTCACTGTATCACCGACCGTCAATTTAAGGTTTTTGGCTAAAATACGCCCTAAAATAATAGCATCAGTATCACTCGAGGTTAAATAACGCCCCTGCTTAACGACTCCCGATATTGTTGAGGTATATTGATCAAAGGCAGGCTGTACACCTATAACTTGAGCACCAAAAGAACGGGATTCACTCGATAACAACGAAAATGCGCTACCACGTATACTCACCGCATCAGATGATAACGCTTGACGAATTTGCATGGCCAATTGGCTCACATGATTAATATCATAACGCTGCTTAGGCTGATCGAGATAACGTCGATCTTGAAGTTGTAAATGGCCACTAAACACATCCAATGAATTGTTTATCATCATATTATAGGTACCCGATTGCAGCGAAAACATAAATACCAGTAACACATTTGAAAAAACCATCGCGGAGATCGTTAACCAAGTACGGGTTTTATGACGCCATAAATTTCGCCAAGCAAACGTCAATATCATTGGCGTGGATTCCTTAAATTTGACAAGGTAAACATGCCCGCACTGATATCAATATTAAACTTGATATCCAGCGTAATAATCTCCGTCCATTCATCCGTATTATCGGCTTTAAACATCCGCATTTTGCTGGCGACAGGGCGACCATCAAAGGTTTTAATTTCAGTGGTTTTTAAGGTTTTGACAAGTCTGTCATCTTGATCCCAAAACTGCTCTTCAAGTAACACATAATCATCTCTGACTTTAAACACTTCCTTACCCCAAACCACGGGCGCATCATCATGAGGGATAGACGTGATGGTATACACTTTATGCCCATCTATCATGGCTATTTCTGTTAACAAATGTTGATAATTGTCAATCACATCGGTTGATTTACTGATATCATTATTTGAAAAATCGCCCCCCATCCATGACTGGCTCATCATTGAAGAAGGAATACGAATAACACGATTTATTTTCGGTGAAAAGGTCCACATCTGATTATCATTCGTTAACGTAGCGCTACCTTTATCTTTATGAGGTGACTCAATACGCACTAATGATTTTTTATCACCTAACGTCCAGGCCAACATGGTCATTTCACGTTGCCAATCAGCGCGATGGATAATCATGGTCATTTTAGACATAGAATTATCACCTCGCCAAAAGTCCATTGCAGATTTTATGATTTGTTGTGCAGACGGCACGGAAGGTAAAACATCCGCTGGAGTTTCACTTGCATTGACCAAGGTAAAATATGAAGAAATAGCGATAACAAGATAAACAAATCGTTTATACATAGGAATTCCTAAACGGCTCTGTACAACCAGATTTATAAGTATAGCCAACATCTTGATGAAACAAAGTATCCTAAATGTAGCAGGCGATGATGGCTTATATAGCGGTATTGTTAACCTACTCATCGAAGCGAATTGCAGTGTTTAAATCAGGCTGCTAAACTACGCCGTTAAATTACTTCGTATAATCCCAATAATATGGTTTGGGAGTTTCTACCAAGACCCTTAAATTCTTGATTATGAAGTCTGTAACTTTAAAACCTAAAATAATAGATAAAGGTAGAGACTCATGAATTACTTTAACTTGCCGAAGATTGACTTACATTGCCATTTAGACGGCAGCGTTCGCCCAGAAACGATCATTGCACTTGCTGCTGAACAAAACATTACCCTGCCAAGTAATGACATTGAAGAAATCAGAACCTTAATGATCGCCCCTGAAACATGTACAGACCTTGGTGAGTATCTACAACGCTTTGATTTACCATTATCAGTGATGCAAACAGCAGAAGGTATCGAGCGCATCTCTTTCGAAGTATTTGAAGATGCAGCACAAGAAAACGTAAAATACCTAGAACTACGTTTTGGTCCAATGCTGCACCTTGAGCAAGGTCTGACTCTTGAGCAAGTATTTGATAGTGTTGTAGCGGGGATGAAACGTGCAGAAGCAATGTATGACATCAAAGGTAACTACATTTTATCTATCTTACGCCACATGCCAAAAGATAGAATTAAAGAAGTATTGGATACCGCGGCTAAGCACTTAAACAAGGGTATTGTGGCGTTCGATTTAGCCGGTGGTGAAGCACCAGGTTTCTGCGCTGAATTTGTACCTTACGCACAATACGCCATTGAAAAAGGTTACCGTGTAACCATTCATGCTGGTGAACAAGGTGTCGGTCAAAACGTATTTGATGCAGTATCATTATTAGGCGCCGAGCGTGTTGGTCATGGTATTCATATCACTGGCCATGAAGATGCTTACGATTTGGTTAAGAACCAAAATATAGCCTTAGAAACCTGCCCAAGCAGTAATGTACAAACTAAAGCGGTTGAAAACTTAGCAAGTCATCCTGTCAAAGCCTTCTACCACGACGGTATTCAAATCACTATTAATACCGATAACCGTACAGTATCAAATACCACGATGACAGATGAAGTGCGTAAAGTGATGGAAGAGTTTAATTTAAGCCGTGAAGACTACTTCAATATTTACAAAATCAGCATTCAACATGCGTTCGCATCTGACGAAGTAAAACAGCATTTATCAACGTTTGCTGAATAATAGTAGCGTGTAATAACAAGGCGGGTGTTGCTGCCCGCCTTACAATTAATACCCACTGCTTTATACATTCCAAACTAGCATACCCCTACCCAATTACATTATGACTAACCTCTACCGTTTGTACTTAAATATCAACAACAATCAATAAACATGTCCATTGCTATCGTCTGTAATTACCGTTAAATTAAATATAAAAAAGAAGCACATCATGGAAATCGTATTTTTAGGCACCTCTGCAGGAATGCCAACCAAAAATCGTAATGTATCTGGTTTAGCTATTCGCCGAGCCAATTCTAAGCAATGGTGCTTAGTTGATTGTGGTGAAGGTACACAACATCAATTACTGCATACCAAACTGTCGCTAACTCGTTTACAAGCCATCTTTATTACACATGTGCATGGCGACCATTGTTATGGTTTACCTGGGCTGCTCGCCAGTGCAGCAATGTCAGGCAGAACCGAGCCATTGTGGATTGTGGGGCCTGCGGCCATTCAAACCTTCATCGAAGTAATGCAAACAGCCACAGATCTGCATTTAAGCTATGAACTAAAATATAAGCGTATTGATGATGCCAATTGCTCACTGGCTGATTTAACGATTGAGTTTGATATCGAAGCCGTTCAGCTCTCGCACCGCGTACCTTCTTTTGCTTATCGCTTTAGTGAAAACCGATTAAGTAATAAGCTCGATACTGACAAATTAGCGCAAGACAAGGTCACACGCGGCAAACTGTGGGGAGAATTGCAACAAGGCTTAAATGTACAACTCGATAACGGCCGAATTGTTTATGCGCAAGATTACTTATTACCGATGCAAAATCCGCGTAACATCATCGTCTCTGGTGATAACGATGATCCATCACTGCTTAATAAGATCGCTAAAACAGCCAACGTGCTGGTGCATGAAGCCACCTATACCCAAGATATAGCCATCAAAGTTGGTCCAGGCCCTCAGCATTGTTACGCTAAACTGGTCGCTCAATTTGCCAATGATGTCGGACTCGATAACTTAGTATTGACCCACTTTAGCCCGCGTTACCAAAATACAATACACAGCAGCCCTTCAATTTTCGATATCGAAAACGAAGCGCGCACTGTTTATAGTAAAAACCTTTTTTTAGCCAACGACCTTGATTGCTATAGCTTAAATAAACAAGGACAACTCACTAAGACTGCATACAAGGGCTAATAACAAATGCCTTTTCTCGTTGCTTTATATCGTGCCAAACTAACGGTGCAACAATAACAAACAACACAATGTTAGATAAAGGTAAGGCTAACCAGATACCATCAACCCCTAACCATTGTGGTAAGAAATATAAAAACGGCAGTTGAATGAGCATATTACCCACCGATATCGCTAACGCTTTTGCGCCCTTGCCTATCGCCATAAAATACACTGATGACAACACAATAATACCATCTAAAAACATCGCAAACAGGTGCAAGTGTATGCCATTTTTAGCCGCTGCAGTCAGTTCCGCACTCTCATTGGTTAAATAGTCGCTGGTGAACAAACTAATAATCAAATTAGGCATCACGTTTAAAATAACAATAAAACTAACACCCGCAATAACGGTTACTTTTACCGACAATAACAGCATTTTTTTAATATTTTCATATTGCTGTGAACCAAAGTAATAACTTACTGGCGGTTGCATACCCTCTGCAATACCTTCCGCAACCAAGTAATACAGCGTCATGATATAACCGACAATAGCAAACGCGCCGACCGTCACCGATGTACCATATTGCATGAACAAACGGTTATGCAGTGCAAATACAAAACTGGTATACAAATACATGACTAATGATGAGGCACCTAAGTTAATAATCCGAGCCGCCATACGTGGGTTAACTTTAACCAAACTGCTGTCTAATTTTAAACTTGAGTACTTAGAAAAAAAGTAAATAATACCGAGAACAGCAACCACCGACTGGGCGATAATCGTCGCCAATGCGGCGCCTTCAAGTTGCCACTGCCACAAACCAATAAACACATAATCGAGCACAATATTTAATAACGCGCCAAGGATCATTAACGCCGTCGCCACGTTGGGATTTTCATCATTGCGCACTAACATAGGGATAGCAGCAGCCATAATCGTGGCAATAGTACCGTAACCAAAGACATTAACGTAATCAAAACCAAGCGTAAAAGTAGTGCCCTCACCACCTTGAGCACGCAGTAAGTCCGCGCCCCATAGTAATAGGCCAGCAGAAGAAAAAATGGCGAATATGAGCATTAATACAAAACTGGTATTCAATGCTTGTTGCGCTGAAACCTTATCGTCTTCACCCCGCTTTATCGAAATAAGACTGCCACCGCCCATACCAATCATGATCCCGAGCCCAGAGACCACAAAGGTGATCGGCCACGCCATGTTGATCCCCGCAAGTCCTTCAACACCGACATAATGACCGACAAAAATACCATCGATAATTTGATACAGACCACTGACGAGCATTGCCGCAATCGATGGGATCGCATATCGCCAGAACGACGCTTTAATCTCTGTATCGGATGCTATGTGACGCATGTTTTTCGTTAATGGACCTGTTTGTAACTGTGATGAACTCACAAAAACCTCTTGTTGATATTGAATAGTTATTTATTTAATGGATTATGCTTGTTTTTGATAATGATGAAAGTTAGCATCCATCCGAATTACGGATAGTTAGATGCGTTTTATAACTTATCTGACCGCACTTAGATAAAGCGAGAAATAAAGTGAATTGGACTGTCGATCAATTAGAAGCATTTGTCACCGCTGTAAAACTCGGTTCCTTCTCTGCTGCAGCCCGGCATTTAGGCAAGGCTCAATCACGTGTCAGCACCGCCATCGCCAATTTAGAGGCCGATCTTGATATCATCTTGTTTGATCGCAGCGCACGATTACCGGTACTGACCCTCGCAGGTGAAGATATGTATGCCGAAGCCGAAGCGGTTTTACTGCAATGCCAACGCTTGCAATCTCGTGCGTTAACCGTATCTGGCGGTGAAGAAATATCTTTAACAATAGCGATGGATGAAGCCTCACCAATAATGGCTTTTCAGAACTTATTTGAAGACATAGCTAAGCAATTTCCATTACTTAAGATCAACATAATCACAGGTTCTCAAGCCGATATTGCCAAATGGGTTGATGAAAAAAAAGCCGACCTAGGTATTTTATTCCACTTACAAACATTATTAGAGTCGTTAGAATTTTTTTCTATCGATAAATTCACCCAGACTTTAATCGTTGCCCCCCAGCATCCACTTGCCCACATCCCCACCCCAAAAATAGAACAATTAAATCAATTTAGGCAACTCGTTATTCGCGATCGCATGGGCATAACACAGGCAAAAGCAACCTCACCTAATCATTGGCACATTGACAGTTATTATTACATCACCGAACTGGTTATCCGTGGCCTCGGCTGGGCATTAGTACCAGCGCATGTCGCTAGCATGCATTGGTATAAAGATGCTCTAACAGAACTTTCGACCAAACACATTACCGACCCATTGCTGATTGAAATGGGTCTTGTTAAACGTCGAGATCAAGCCAGTGGACCGGTCATTAACTGGATTTACCAAGCGTTAAGCAAGGATGTTACAAAATAGTTCACATATTACTTATTGGTTAATTTTACGTAAATAATCTATAATTACCCACTTAAGTATTTTTGATAAATCTAAATAAACTGTAGATAACCTGCGTTTTAGTGCAATAAACTTGCTGAATCTAGATTTTTATACCTTTTATGTTGCTTTATTGCAGTTTATTTGTCAGATTAATACTCACGTAACATATCAGTGACATTTTCTGCTGGTAATGAATGGAATCAATTTTTCAGACTGGATGTAGAATCATCGAGTTATAAGGGTCTGGTAATGTCTTTATTAGAAGTAAAAAATCTTCGCATCGAATATCCATCTCGACATGGTGTTCACGCAGCAGTGAAATCATTGTCTTTTTCTATCGAACGCGGTGAAATAGTTGGTGTGGTCGGCGAATCTGGTGCAGGTAAATCAACTGTGGGTAATGCCATTATTGATCTATTAAGCCCACCGGGTGTGATCGCAAGCGGTGAAGTATTCCTCGAAGGTAAAAAAATATCAGGATTAACACCGCAAGAAATGCGTTCAGTTCGTGGCTCTAAAATCGGCTTTATCTTCCAAGATCCAATGACATCGCTAAACCCACTGTTCACTATCGAACAGCAAATGACGGAAACCATCCTTGCTAATTTAAACGTAAGCAAAGCAGAAGCGGTTAGCCGTTCACTTAGCTTGATGGAACAAGTGGGTATCCCAGAACCTAAATTACGTATTAAACAATATCCTCACCAATTTTCTGGTGGTATGAGACAGCGTGTGGTTATCGCTATTGCCCTGTCTTGTGAACCTGATTTAATCATTGCAGATGAACCAACCACTGCACTTGACGTATCAATTCAAGATCAAATTCTAACGCTAATCCGCGAACTGTGTATCAAGAAAAACGTCGGCTGTATGCTCGTTACTCATGATATGGGCGTCGTATCCAACGTTACCGATAAAATTGCCGTGATGTACCGTGGTGACCTTGTTGAATTTGGCCCAACTAAGCAAGTGCTTAGCGACCCAGAGCATGACTATACACGCAGTCTTATTTCTGCCGTACCACGTTCAGATGTCAAACTAGATCGTTTCCCGCTAGTTAGCTACATCGAAGAAGCGGTAGAAATGAAGCAAATCGATATTAAAAACCACTGGTTAGGTCAGAGCGAAGATCAACGTGAATACACAGGTCCACTACTGAGTGTTGACGATGTAAGTCTGCGCTTTGTGACTAAAGATTCATTCTTTGAAAAGAATCGTGAATACGTACAAGCATCAAACAAAGTAAGCTTCGAGATCAATGAAGGTGAAACCTTCGGTCTAGTAGGTGAATCAGGTTCAGGTAAATCAACAATCGCTCGTATTATCGCCGGTCTGTATGCACCAAACGAAGGTAAAATCACCTTTGAAGGTATTGATTTAACTGCATTGAAATCTGAAAAAGAGCGTCGCCCAATTCGTCGTCAGATGCAAATGGTATTCCAAAACCCATACACATCGATGAACCCAAGAATGAAAGTTTATGACATCATTTCAGAACCCATTCGTTTCCATAAACTGGCCTCGTCTGAAACTGAAATTCGCCAAATTGTTCATGACCTCCTTGATCACGTAGGACTGGGTCGAATGGCTGGGGTTAAATATCCACATGAATTCTCAGGCGGTCAACGTCAACGTATTTCGATTGCCCGTGCACTCGCAACGCGTCCACGTTTATTGATTTGTGATGAACCAACATCAGCACTTGATGTATCGGTACAGGCACAGATCCTAAATTTGCTTAAAGATTTACAAGACGAGCTAAATCTAACCATGTTATTCATCAGTCATGATTTACCGGTTATTCGTCAAATAAGTGATCGTGTGGGCGTAATGCAAAAAGGTAAACTACTTGAAGTGGCACCGACTGAAGTATTGTTTACTAATCCACAACATGAATATAGCAAGCATCTTGTTTCGTTAATGCCTGAATTTAAAGGTCTACGAGACAAATTAGCTAGCTAGTTAATATTAGTCATCTGAAAAAACAACAGTTAAATAATAACAAAAATAAACACAACATATACGGGAGTCACATCCCAGCATGAAGGAGTTATGCAAATGAAAACCTTAAAGACCAAACTAGCCATTGCCCTAATGGCCGCAGGCCTAAGCTTTAGCGCTGCTGCAGCAGATATCACTGTTGCTTATGATGCAGATCCAGTATCGCTTGACCCACATGAGCAACTATCTGGTGGTACACTACAGATGTCGCACATGTTGTTTGATCCTCTAGTTCGTTTTACCAAAGATTTTGATTTTGAAGGCCGTATTGCTGAAAAATGGGAACGTGTGAATGACACAACTTTCCGCTTTCACCTACGTAAAGGCGTAAAATTCCACTCAGGTAACCAACTAACAGCTGATGATGTTGTTTGGACATTCAACCGTCTACAATCATCAGTTGATTTCAAAAACGTTTTCTCTCCATACGAAAAAATGACCAAGGTTGATGACTACACTGTAGAGATCATATCTTCAGAACCGTACCCACTAGTGCTACAAACCGCGACTTATATCTTCCCAATGGATAAGAAGTTCTACACTGGTAAAACTGACGGTAAAGATAAGTCTGAAATCGTTAAACACGGTAGCTCTTACGCTTCAACACACGTTTCAGGTACTGGTCCGTTCACTGTTACTTCTCGTGAGCAAGGTGTCAAAGTTGTATTCGAACGTTTCAACGATTACTGGGACAAGAAATCACCAGGTAACGTTGACAAGCTAACACTTGTGCCAATTAAAGAAGATGCGACACGTGTTGCTGCACTTCTTTCTGGTGACGTAGATATGATCCACCCTGTTGCACCAAACGATCAAAAACGTGTTAAAAGCGCGAATAATATTGATCTAGTAACTGTATCTGGTACCCGTATCATCTCGTTCCAAATGAACCAAGGCAGTAATCCTGCACTTAAAGATGTGCGCGTACGTCAAGCTATCGTACATGCTATCAATAACGAAGCAATTGTTAAGAAGATCATGAAAGGCTTCGGTACAACAGCTGGCCAACAAGGTCCTGCTGGTTACTCAGGCTATGACGCTGACCTAGTGCCACGTTATGACTTGAAAAAAGCAAAACAATTGATGAAAGATGCTGGTTATGAAAAAGGCTTCAAACTTTCAATGATGGCACCAAACAACCGTTATGTTAACGATGCAAAAATCGCCCAAGCGACTGCTTCAATGCTATCTAAAATTGGCATTAAAGTTGACCTTAAAACAATGCCAAAAGCACAATACTGGCCTGAGTTTGATCTTTGTTCTGCAGACATGATGATGATTGGTTGGCATTCAGATACTGAAGATTCAGCTAACTTCTCTGAATTCTTAACTATGACTAAAGATGCAGAAACTGGTCGTGGTGCTTACAACTGTGGCCAATATTCAAATGCTGAAGTTGATAAGTTAGTAAACAGCGCAAATGCTGAAACAGACACAGCTAAACGTGGCGTTATGCTACAACGTGTTGAAAATATCTTGTACGACGAAGCTGCTTTCGTGCCACTACATTGGCAAGATCTAGCTTGGGGCGCAAAATCGAATCTACAAATTGATCCGATTGTAAACGCACTAAACTTCCCGTACTTCGGTGACTTAGTAGTTAAGTAATAATTACGATTAATAAGTTGTTATTCAGTATCGGCTTATGGGTATTTAATACCTGACTATGCGGTGTTTTTATCAAGTCATAACGATAAAAACACCGATTATTTTTACAAAATATAGCTATAAAAGTTATAAATTTAATAATACTTTGGGAGACAAGGAATGTTCACATTTCTGATCAAACGCCTATTTCAGGCCTTGGTAGTAATGTTCGTGATCAGTTTGGTAGCATTTTCCATTCAAGATAATCTAGGCGATCCATTACGTGAATTAGTTGGTCAATCTGTATCAGAAGACGAACGACAAGCACTGCGTGATGAACTAGGTCTAAACGATCCGTACATGACTAAATATAGCCGTTTTCTTGTTAATGCATTACAAGGTGATTTAGGTACCTCGTATTTCTTTAAAAGACCTGCTGCAGAAGTTATTTTTGATAAGCTTCAAGCAACGCTAGAACTCGTGTTCGGCGCCGCGGTCATTATTGTATTCGTGTCGATCCCTTTAGGTGTCTACTCCGCAATTCATCCCAAAAGTGCCATCACAAAATTAATCATGGCAGTAAGTAGTATTGGTATTTCTGTACCGGTATTCTTAACTGCAATCATGCTGATGTACATCTTTTCTATCGAGCTTAATTGGCTACCGTCCTATGGACGTGGTGAAACCGTTAATGTCATGGGTTGGGAAACAGGTTTCCTCACTATGGATGGTTTCTTACACTTAATTTTACCAAGCATCTCACTGGCCTCTATCATGTTGCCGCTCTTCATCCGCTTGGTTCGCTCTGAAATGCTCGAAGCGTTAAGTTCTGAATACGTCAAATTTGCCAAAGCCAAAGGTTTATCATTAAACAAGATTTACTACGTACACGCCCTTAAAAATACCATGTTACCTGTGATCACCGTTGGTGGTGTACAGATCGGTACTATGATTGCTTATACAATTTTGACCGAGACAGTATTCCAGTGGCCAGGAACAGGTTTCTTATTCTTAGAAGCGATTAACCGTGTTGATACACCCTTAATTACGGCGTATGTGATCTTTGTAGGTTTAATCTTTGTAGTAACAAATACCATTGTAGATCTGTTATACGGGTTCGTTAACCCAACAGTAAACATTACCGGTAAAGGATAATGAGTATGAATACAGTAACATCTTCTCATGTCCCGACTCGTTGGGAACGCTTTAAAAACTCAGACCTTATCTATTATTTTTTAAGAGATAAGGTAGCAATGTTCAGCTTTGCGATCTTTTTAACATTCTTGATTGGCGCATTCGCAGCACCATTAATTGCACCTACAGACCCGTATGATATTACCAGTATTGATATCATGGATTCTGAGTTACCGCCTTCTTGGTTAGAAGACGGTGACGAACGTTTCCTATTAGGTACTGATGATCAAGGCCGTGATATTTTATCAACCATGCTTTATGGTTCACGTTTATCACTGACTATCGGTTTCTTAGCCGTTGGTGTGCAATTAATCTTAGGTATCGTGATTGGTCTATCAGCAGGTTACTTCGGTGGTCGTATTGATAGCTTCTTGATGCGCTTTGCTGACGTTCAGCTATCGTTCTCGACGATGATGGTAGCGATTATTGTCTCAGCTATCTTTAAAGCCAGTTTCGGTAGTGAGTTCTTTAGTCAATATGCCGTCATCATGCTAGTGGTGATCATCGGTGTGGCAGAATGGCCACAGTATGCACGTACTATTCGTGCGTCGGTATTGGCTGAAAAGCAAAAAGAATACGTTGAAGCAGCACAAGTGATGGGCTTAAAGTCGATGCGCATTATGTTTAGACACATACTGCCAAACTGTCTGTCCCCTATCCTAGTGATTTCAACAGTACAGATAGCCAATGCTATTATGTCTGAAGCAGCGCTGTCATTCCTAGGCTTAGGCTTACCGGTTGACCAACCTTCATTGGGTGCGTTAATCAGTACTGGCTTTAAATACATCTTCTCTGGTGCTTGGTGGATCACAGCCTTCCCGGGTGTATTGCTAGTAACACTAGTACTCGTAATCAACTTGCTTGGTGACTGGTTACGTGATGCATTTAACCCGAAGATTTATAAAGGTTAAGCAAATAAGCTTCATTGTTTATATGTAAGTAAATGATGGTAATAAAAAAGCACTGAGCGTGAATGCGTTCAGTGCTTTTTTGTATCATGGAAATAACCTTTCCTCCATCTCCATCTCCATCTCCATCTCCATCTCCATCTCCATCAATCGTAAATTGACGATACACAATAGTCCTATTAACGAAGCCTTTACGACGATGATATTGGCAATTCCAATTGAAGAAAGTACTGGTTAGATTAATGACATAACAGTATTTGATTAAACGAGATAGATGTTGGCGTTGATATTATCAGAGGGAACATAGGGAACATAGGGATAAAAAAAAAGAAGGCTCCTAATATGAATTTAGGAGCCTTCTATTCTAGGTCAATAATTTATATCGTGGTCATAGCCCTAGCGTATTATTTCAAACCATGCGTGATTACGCTTCAGCTGGAGTCATGCCTTCAGCTTCTTTACTCTTCTCAAGCATCTTACGAATAACGAATGAAGCCATGAATGCCACAATAACCATGACTACAGCCAAACCTGTTAATAGGCTAAAGTAGTCACCGTAAACTGTTTGCACAATTTCTTGAGTAATTTTTTGGCCTTTCTCTAATGCAATTGATGTTGAGAATACCGCACCAACGATACCACTCATGGCAATAGCAACTGAAAATAGACTTACCGAGAAGTTTTCAATGTGCTTAGGTGCAACAGACAAGATAAATGCTACCACCATACTACCAACAATTACTTCAGCAAATGCTTGGAAGAAGTGAATAGCTAAGAATACTTCAGGGCGGATAATAACGTCTTCACCAACGTTCAATACAGCCATTGTTAAGATACCAAATGCAATCGCCGTTAGAATGAATGAGAAACCGACTTTGGTTGCTGTGGTGAAGTTAATGTTACGTTTCTCAAGTGCTGAGAACACATAGGCGATCACTGGACCACCAACGATACACCAAAGAGGGTTCATCGCCATTGCCGCTTCAGGTGCAATTGGAATGAAACCAAATAGATCACCACGCATGGTATTGATTGTTACCATGGTCATTGATGTCATCATTTGACCGTAGTACACGAAGAAAGCTGTAGTTAATACCGTCATGATAAGGATAGTACCCATCTTTAATGCATCCGCACGTTCCGATTTAACCATCAATGAGATGAAGTAAAGGATCGCTGCAGCACCAATTGCATAAACGATATTCTGACCGATATCCATGTTTGAGAACATGAAAAATACTAAACCTATCATACCTAACGATAGCACTGTAAATGCAATCCAGTTTTTAGTACTAACCGACGCTTGATCTATCTCAGCACCCACAACTAATAAAGGTTTACGTGATACCACGAGAATAACGAAAGCAATGAAAGCCATCGCAGCTGACAACATGAAGCTACCATTAAAACCAACGATAAGTACCAACATTGGGAACAAGTACTGGCCTAAAAATGCACCGATATTATTGACCGAATAGTTAACAGGGTAACCATTTTCAAAATCTTCCTGACTGGCAAAGGTACGTTTGTATAGACTAGGGTATGACGGCGACATAAGACCACGCGCATAACTTGCCAGCGCAATACCCGCTAAGCTCAGCGGTACGTTGCCTGACGATGCCCCTAAAACGAGTAAGGTATAACCAATAGCAAAACCAAGGTAAGCAATCGTTAAAGAGCGATAGGCACCTAAGAACTTATCTGCAATGAAACCACCCGCAATTGCAAACAACGGGCCAATAGAAGAAAACGCACCTACTACCATCATGGTATCAGCTTCGCTATACCCTAAATCTTCTAAAAAGAAGCGGGTTAAAATAATCATTACACCATAGAAAGATAAGCCAAATAACATTTGGCAACACATCATAGATTTATTCAGTCGATTCCACATAACTAATCTCTTTTATTATCGATAAGTAAAGAAAGGTAAATATGACGAGATATTAACACTTAAGGAGTAACCAGTAAGAGGCGAAGATCTCATAAATAAACACAAGTTCGCTATATTTTCCTACCCAAACACTGATTAAGCCAAATATATGTAATAGCTCGACGCTATTTTGCGGATTATTATATTGCAGACGGACCATAATTAATATTATATAATGTGAGGGAATCACTAAGAAAAAATACCGATCAAGTTGATAACAATGAATGCACCAACCGCTTCCCCCTTGTTAACCAATGAGTTACATTTAAGGCGAGCAAGTATAAAATAGCCGCGATTTGGCATCTAGATTAAAAATTGCAAAGGGGTTTTCGGACGATAATGTCGAACAATGATGATTTAGAGACGGGACGTGTTGCAGCTCTATTTCAAGATTAATGAAGAAGTGATACTGGATTAAAGAAGTGGCTTAACTTTTATTATTGTAAAACCAAAAAAGCACCGAACATTTATATGTTCGGTGCTTTTTAATATGGGGCGACTGAAGGGGATTGAACCCTCGACAACCGGAATCACAATCCGGGGCTCTACCAACTGAGCTACAACCGCCATTAACTTTTCGACTTATCCCGCTAAACATTGTTAGCCAGACAGTCTATTGTTTCGACGGAGAGATTATGCAGCAGTTAGTGAGCACATGCAAGTCAGCTTATGCCACATGAACACTTTACACACCCTTCGTTTTAAATTTAAACAACACAGTTAAAGTAACGCGATAAGAGTCATTAATATCAATACGAGGAATTAGATATATACACCTAATTTCTTGTGCTATTGCTACTATCACAGTGGTCATCATAAATAGCGACCTTATAGTAAAAACGAAGCTGGTATTGAGGTAATAAAGAACATGAGTGAACAAATACTAAATATTGCGGATAACTTTTGGAACATACGCGGCGATTTTAAGATTGGCGGGATCTTAAATATAGGCACTCATGCATCAATTGTACGCTGCGAGAATGGTAAATTTGTCCTGCTTGATGCTTACACATTAACAGGCAAACTAAAAAACCAAGTCGATGCATTAACAAACAAAGGTGCGGATCTGGAAGCCATCATTAATTTACACCCTTTCCATACCGTCCATGTGCAAAAAGTACATGCGTTATACCCTAATGCTAAACTCTATGGGACTCAGCGTCACCTTGATAAATTCCCCAACTTGCCTTGGCAATCACAGCGCACTGAAACAAGTGAGTTTGCCGCGTTATTTGCTGACGATTTTGAATTCTCAGTACCGGCGGGGGTTGATTTCATTTCCAGCAACGAAAACCTACACTTTTCATCGGTACTTGCCTACCACAAAGCGTCTAAAACGATCCACGTCGATGATACTTTAATGTACTTGAAGTTTCCGAGTATCATTGGCGTGCTGAAAAAGCCAGAAGTCGCATTTCACATGACATTGCCACAGACTCTCGCAAAAAGAGCTGGTGCAGCAGCTGAGTTCCGGGATTGGACAACACAATTAATGACACAATGGCAAGATGCTGAAAACCTATGCGCTGCGCATTCGGCTACTTTTTTAGGTGATAAACATGCGTCACCAGCTATCGCCGCTAAAATAGCATTAGCGTTAAAAAAAGTAGAAAGAACACTGCAAGCCCATGAGCACAAGTTTGGCTAATACGCTTAAAACATATTATTCAGCGCTATACCAATACCAAAGCGCGTCTGACTGTGATTGTAATCAATTAGGCTTTCGCCATAGCCATTAAACACAGTGATATAACCTTTCAACTTGCCATATAAAGGTGTTGTTAGGTTTATCTGCACCGAGCCATTATTAGTAGAAAAGTTTTGGCGCATCTCCGCGCTCAGTTCATATTTACCAAATGCGTAACCGATACCATATTCGACATTACCCATATAATCTGCAATATCAGGGTTATCGTCCCCTTTTGGACTGGTACCAACTTTCTCATCTTCAGCTAGACGATACCAAGGTCTCACACTCCAAACTAAATTGCCTTGTTCATAGATAAACTCAGCGTAAACTCGATTCCATGAGCGAGAAAGGCTACCAGAACGTCCATTTGATTGATGCTCAAAACCAACCATTACTCCGGTATTAGCATCATTAGGGTGCCAATCAAGTGGTGCTACATAGAACACCTCAGGACGGTAATTTGTTTCTCGGAAGGGACTCGATATATCCTTAGCATAAACTTGCCACCAAGCTTCGATAGTGAATGCTGCATAGATACGATCGCCGTCAACAAGCAAAGAGCTGTAACTTAACGGTAACTTAAGACTTAATTGAAATTTGGATTCGACCGTCTTGTAACCATCGTCCAAGGCTTCTGCGTCTTTATAAGCTTCGGGATTAACTTCATTCGTACTGTAAACAGGTAGAATGTAATTCATTCGATGAGGAGTAAGCACAAATTCCGACGAATCATTCTGGCGTTCCTCAACAATACGTCTTGTTAATACCCCTGCTTTTACTTTTTTACCGCGGATGATGACAGTGCCATCTTCATCAAGGCTGCTTTGTGCTGCACATATCCCTCTTATTTCACCTAATGTCATTTCTGCTGGGCTGGCTGCGACTTGCTTGTCAATACACTCGCTTTCCGTGGCAGCCTGTACTTGAGCGCTCACGCCAAAAAGTAGCGGTAATAAACCCAATATTTTGTAATTTAATCGTCGCAAAATTGATTCCATTCATGGTTAATTTAAACTCTAAATATCCACTTAGAGTACACTGTTATCGATAAGATACTACCTTATTGATGCGGGTCAATCTACCCAAGACTAAACCCAAAGTTAAGCCCCCTAATCGCTCGCTATCGATTGGTATTTACAAACAAACACATAAAATTGATGAACTGTAAAAATTGTTTAAAAACGATGTTTCGTACTAAATGTGCACTGCAATTTATTTAAAATCGACCAAAATGCTGATAAAACGCTCAACTCCAGCTGAGGGTAATGATAAAACAACAAAGCATGATATATTCTACCACTGTTTTTATTTAACCTATCAATCACAGATAGCCAAACTACAAACCTTACAATGAATAGAAGTAACGTTTGTCTACATACTTAAGCTCCGCGCTTAACGCAATTTAAGAAAGCTTAAAAACCAGTATGGAAGACCCAGCCATCAATAATGATGCTGTGCACTTCTATCTGCCAGGATCCATTCATTCTGCAGCAACAGTCTGTCAATTTTTAAGTTTAATTTTAATCACACCATCAGCTTTATTATCTGTTCATTCAGATCCGCTTTAGATTGAGCGTGTTATGTAAGACTGTATAAAGACCAAGAGGTAATATGAATACTATTTATTCAATTGGTGAACTAGAATCTTTTTTGATCGCTTTTTTAGTGCTGTTTTTAGGGCATGTCTTTAATAAAAAAATATCGCTACTGCAACGATTTAATATCCCAGAACCGATAGTTGGTGGGTTAATCGTCGCAATTATCATCACCATTTTACACTTTCAAAATATCACACTAGAATTTTCTCTGCCCCTACAAAGCACATTAATGCTTATGTTCTTTAGTACCGTAGGCCTGGCAGCCAGTTACACTCAACTATTAAAAGGCGGCTCAAAGGTTTTCCTTTTCTTAGCGGTTGCCTCGCTTTACATTATTATTCAAAACGGTATTGGAGTTAGCTTAGCCACTATGCTTGGGCTAGAGCCTATCTACGGCTTAATTGCAGGCTCAATCACCTTATCTGGTGGTCACGGTACTGGTGCAGCTTGGTCGCAAACATTTTATGACCTGTACGGGATAAACACCCTTGAATTAGCAATGGCAGCGGCCACTTTTGGCTTAGTTATTGGTGGTATTATCGGTGGTCCAGTTGCCCAACGTCTGATTGCTAAAAACAACTTAGAGTCCGACTATGGTATTGGTACCAACCATCATGAACAATTTCCTGAGCTAGTCACTTACAATGAATTAGAAGAAGACCGCATCACAGGTAAAAGTATCATTGAAACACTGTTCATTTTGCTCACCTGCGTGGTAGGTGCTGGTTATGTCGAACAAGCTGTTTCGCTGCTCAACATCACTTGGTTACGCATTCCTGACTTTGTATACGCGCTATTTTTAGGTGTGATCTTTACCAATACAACGGAAGTAACCAAAAGTTATAAAGTGAATACTGAAGCGGTTGATATTCTAGGTACTGTAGCTTTATCTTTATTCTTAGCCATGGCATTAATGAATCTAAAATTATGGAATATTTTTGATTTAGCTTTACCGCTATTGGTGATTTTATCGGTGCAAGCTGTGGTATTAGCGCTATTCTCATATTTTGTGACATTTAAACTAATGGGTTCAAACTACGATGCTGCGATTATTGCCGGCGGTCACTGTGGTTTTGGTCTTGGTGCGACACCAACAGCGGTAATGAACATGGGCTCGCTCGTATCGCGTTATGGCCCTTCACCGCAAGCATTTATGGTTGTGCCTATTGTTGGCGCATTCTTCATTGATATTGTGAATTTAATTATCCTACAAGGTTATATCAGCTTTATAGGCTAAGCCAAGTGCTTATCTGGTCTGTCTATCGAGCAGATCAGATAAGTACAGCTTCACCAGTAACCTCTTTCTTAACGCTCAAATCTCACACCTAAACGCCTAATGAACAACATCGTACGCCTGCTCTGTTAGTCATCTGAGATTACTTCACTCTATAGACACGTCGAATACAAATAACGACGTAAACTACAGCTAGAATAACCGGTAAAACCCACAGTAATTTGGCTAAAGAAGGTAGAGACACTGCGCTAACTTGCTCCGCGTAAGCCAAGTTATAGGGATGAGTCAAAGAGAATATAAATACTAAGAATACTGTTTTAATAGCTGATATCAATTGCATAACCACGTCCTATTAATGAACAGTAACATTAGGCTCAGCAAGCCACTCGGGGGATATTTGCAAAGCATCAAAACAAGATTCACAGATAGGATGGCGACGACTAAAATTTAATAGTGGCATTAAAGTGACTTTTATCGCTTGGGTTGCTAATGCTTTCAAGGTGTCAGATACATACTTACCGCCCAATAATGACATCATCCATTGGTGAGGTAGCGTTAAATAGCGTAGCGCAGTATAAGGCTGGTCTTGTGCTTCATAAAGCGCGGCTAAGTTATGCTGAACAGATATCCAAGCCATCAATAAAGTTTTGTCCTCAGGCTTGTCTTTCCATTGTTGCTGTATCTGCTCAACGGCATGTTGATAATACAGCTCTGCATCTTGCCATGATTTATCATTAAAACAACGATGACCATCCGCCATCAGCACTTTCCAAGTTTTCATAACCACACCCTTAATAATAATGATTCTCATTTATATTTGATAATCATTATCGTGTAAAGGTAAATCGACATAACAATACAATTTAAACTCGAATCAATTTACGTTACTGCCTGAAGCTTGCGCCCAGATCTGGCGTTTACGATAGATAGTCGATGCACTAATATCAAGCCGTGCAGCAGCCTTGGGGATATTGCCGTGACAATGGGCGATTGCGTTTTCAATAATACTCTTTTCACTTTTCCACAAAGGCATAATATCGTCATCAACACTGTTAACGAGCATCGCTTTTCCCGGCAGGTTATTATCAGTCAGACTTGGTGATAACGTAGGTAAAGCTTCGTACGTATTATGTGTATTAGTATAATCATCGAACGTTAATAGAGACGGGTTGATTTTTTTTTCATCAGAAAGACTCATTTGCTTGATCTCGATAGGCAGCATATTACTCGTTACCAATTCACCCGTGTTTAATACCACAATTTGACGGATCACATTTTGCAACATACGTACGTTACCAGGCCAAGAATAATGTGTAATTATCTCAATAGCGCGCTGATCAAACCCAGTGAATGCTTTCCCCTCTTCCATGCCGTAATCAATGAGTAACTGTTTGGCAATCAATAAACAATCATTATTACGCATACGCAAAGGCGGCAGTTCAATCGGGATCACGTGCAAGCGATAAAAAAGATCTTCGCGGAATCGCCCTGCACTCACTTCATTCCAAGGGTGACGATTAGTCGCGCTAATAAACCGCACATCGACACACTCTTCTTGTGAACCACCGACACGCTGAAATACACCGGTTTGAATAAAGCGTAATAACTTACTCTGTAAATCTAAGTCCATTTCGCATATTTCATCCAGAAATAATGTACCGCCATGCGCCCGTGTTGCCGCACCATCGCGGTTGGATGTAGCCCCCGTAAATGCGCCTTTTACATGGCCAAATATCTCACTTTCAATTAACTCTTTGGGGATTGCGGCGCAGTTAAGCGCGACAAACGGTTTGCTTTTACGTACCCCACAATCATGCACTGCTTGGGCGCATACTTCTTTACCGGTACCACTTTCTCCGACAATGAACACCGAAGCTTTACTACTGGCAACACAATCAATAGTCTTATACACAGCTTGCATAGCTAGCGACTCACCAATAAAACCCTGGTAATTATGTTTAGGTAAGCTACTTTCATAATTAGCGACTAAATTGAGCAATTGTCTTTGTTTAAGTGCGTTACGCAAGGTAATAGATAGGCGTTTGGCATCGAAAGGTTTGACTAAAAAATCAAATGCCCCTGCACGCATCGCATCGACAGCAAGGTCAATGGAGGCATGTGCGGTGATCATGATGATACTAATGTCGGGATGACGTTGCTGTACTGTCATTAAAATATCCATCCCAGACATATCAGGTAACTGGATATCTAAAATAAGTAAATCAGGCTGCCAACGCGTAAGCTCAGCTAATGCATCTCGACCAGACTGAACATAGGTAACAGTTGCACCTTCATTGCGTAAATAAGCACTATAAATAGCGCCAATCGACGCGCTGTCTTCGACTAATAATGCAGTAAACTCCATATAATTATTCCTTGTCACCGCTATCGAGCATATTTTATCTTTAATCCTTTAACTTTAGTGATGAATAAAATATTAGTGGGAAATGTATCTGCGCCATGCTGAAAACTGTAAACCGCGCCACAAATCTCGATAAAAATAGAGTAATAACAAGGTATTTATCACCAGCAGAATAAATTCAATGACTCGATAACCACTGATCTTGGTTATATTCACGGTTAATAAGAGCATAAAAATCCCCCATGATGTCAGTAAATATGATTTACAATATGGTAAATAAACCAAGCGCTGACTCATCACATAGAAGAGTATTCCTCGTATCAATACCGTTAACACCATGGTGACCAATAAACCAGTCAGGCCATATTCACCAATTGCCCAATAACCAACAGCCACTAAATGCACCGCACAAACGCCATCAATGATCGATGCCCATCTCGCACTTTGTTTCAAAAAACAACCTATATTCAATAACTCAGAGTGAAAACGTAACGCCATAATCAGGCACATCCAAGGAATTAAACTGATGCTGTCACGGTAACTTTCAGGCAGCATAATAACCATCAAAATAGGGGCAAAAAACAGCATACTACCAGCCAATAGCATACCGATTTGCACACCGAGCACAGCATATTTAGCACCTTGTTCAGGAGCTGTTTCATGTACCTGAAAACGCCTTGCATACCACCACATCCGAAATGGTTCGAAGGCCACCGAGATCATTAAAGCAAATTGCCCCGCAGCAAAAAATATCGCTAATTGTTGTTTGCCTAAATGAATAACCACCAGCCAATTCTCGGCACCATTAAGACAGTAGACAAAGATACCGGAACAAACAATAAAGGCGATATAACGATAATGCGCCAATGAAAACTGAGCGCGCGTACCTTGTAGATGTGAACGAAAATAAATTAACACCGCAATTGCGACTGCAGAACTACTAATAGCACTCGATAGCATCATACCTGTAACGCCATAACCAGATAGCAGTAAACCAATCGAAAGCAGCGTTTGCAGCCCGCCTTGGGCAATAGAAAAGACCATAAAAGGCACAGCGCGGTGGGTCATTCTAAAATAACAATAAGGAACGGTGAGTAACGACGACAGCGATAAACTAATCAGTAATAGTTGCAGATCTAACAGCCCTAAACTAACCGGTAACCAACTCATGATTAATCCACTTAGTGGTAATGCCAGACATAAAAATGTCGCTGCGCACAATAATGACAGTCGAAAGCATTGACGCATCACCGCTTCGTTATCTGCTTTAACCTGACCACTGGCAAAACGAAATAAGATATCCCCTAAACCTAACGTCAGAAATAAACTCACCATTGAAGCAATACTGACTAAAAAATTAAGCTCTCCATAGTCAACTTGCGTCAACATACGAGTCACGATGGGCATCATGATAAAGCCCAAGCCTTTTAATACAAAAATACCAATTCCATATATAAACATCTCCCTCAAACTATTCATCTAATACAGGCTCCTTCAATTAAATGAGATAGTCGATGCGCTTGCACTTGGGCATTAAAGTATTGCTCTACTCGCTGGCGAGCAAGGATCCGCATTTGTTCACGCACGTTATTCTGGCATTGTATAAGCGCTTCAATCGCCAGCTTTAATGCCAGCACATCTTTAGAGGCCACTATGTATCCAGTATCTTCAGTCACAATTTCGCTGCACCCCATCACATCACTGGTAATAACCGGTAATCCCATCGCCATTGCTTCTTTTAATACCACAGGTCCGCTATCACGGTCACCATCTTCAGAGATGCAAAATGGCGCAACAAACCCATCATAATTAGCACCTTCCTGTGCGATCCAGTGCGGAGAACGGTAACCTAATAAGCGCACAAATGTTTTCAAGTTAAGTTTTTTGATTAAGTCGTAGAGTTTTTTTTGTGCAGGGCCTTGGCCAACAATATCAAGGTGCGGACGTTGGTTTTCAGCAATCAACGCCAACGCTTCTAACGCATAGTCGATGCCTTTTTTCTCAACTAAATGACCAAAAAATAACAATTCAAGCTGCTTATGTGGCGGTGCAGGATGCGCAAGAAAGCCTGATATATCGACACCACTGTGCAATAAATGTAAATGTGTGGCACCAAGTTGCTGATATTTATCCAGCACATCTTGGCACTCGGCGATATTGAAACTACACGCCGTTAATTTAAACTGGATATCATCATTATTTTCATAAATATCACGTCCATGCTCCACGCTCGATGTGGTGATCTTAAGCCAACTAGCGGCAACGAGTGTATACGCTAGACTGCAATGCATAAAATGGCAGTGGAAGTGCTCGCAATGATATTTATCGGCAAGATAAGCTAATTTAGTACCATAAATAAGTAAGGCGCATGTTGTCAGAGCATGTTGATGCTTGGCACAATTAAACGCCTTTGTCATCTCGAACGGGTGCTTTGCAACAAATGCCGATACCTGTTTATTTGATGCCGTGTTGACATCAATCACGGCGACATTACTGGGCAATGTCACTGCAGACTCACGTTTGATAAAGCAAAATACGGTGACTTGATGCCCCGCCTTTGCTAATGCACGTATTTCCGTTACAACAAATGTTTCAGCGGCGATAGGAAATTCAGGAACAACAATTGCGATATGTTTCATTGCTATACCCCTAAGCAAGAGAGTTAACCTAAGTATAGAAATAATAACGATAATGGCATTGTAGAAGTGAAATTATCGCTGCGCTACCGTATAATATCCTGCTCTATAGTATTAATGAGTTTCTTTGACCATGCATATTGATCCCAACTGGCGCATTCTCACGATTGGCGATGGTGATTTATCATTTTCTAATGCCTTACTTCAGCACTATGCTCCAACGCAATTAACAGCAACGATTTACGATCCCCTTGCGACCTTGGAAAATAAGTATGGTGATGATTTTTATCGACAATTAATCGCTAATAATTGCCAAGTATTAACCGGATTTGATATCACCCAACCAGAAACCTGGTCTGAAATAAACCGACATAGTTTTGATTTGGTCATTTTCCAGTTTCCATTAGTACCAGGGTTTACCTCTAAAACAGAATTTAATGACAAATGCGCAGGTGTTGGTATTAACACGCTAAATCGTCGTCTGTTACGCCAGTTTTTAATTAATAGCAGTGAGCAGTTACTCGACCCCGCCGGTCCACAACTGTGTTATATCACCAGCAAAGACGTAAAACCTTATTCTGAATGGAATATTGAACACTCGTTGATACTCAATACCGATATAAATTACCTCGGTGAAATGAAATTCGATATTGCCAACTTCCCTGGATACCGAATTCGTAATGTCGATCGTGATAAACACGTTAAAGATACCAAAGGTATTACCTATGTATGGAGTCCGCGTCCTGAATCGCAAGTAGTACAAGCGCTTAGTTCGCAGTTAGTCCAGCCGCCCATATTAGGTGATGATTGTTGTCATTATTGCCAAGCAGGTCCATTTACCTCAGAGCAACATAAACAAGCCCATGAAAGTTCACGTAAGCACTTAAGAATGAAAGATTTCGAAGCGCAGTGGCTTGCTGATTTAAACATAACTTAAGACAGAGCTAACTTAAGGCAGAATTAACACAGAAGGCCGTTATGCAAACAACAAACAAGCCCAGCATTGCCGAGAAAATAAAGCACCTAGCAAGTATTCCGGCATTATTAGACTTCTTTGAGATTGGTTTTGACAGTGGCTTAATACATGAATGGCAGGATGATTTACTCAAACGCTTCAACGGCTATGTGCTCTTAACAAAACCGCAAGACTGGTTTGATTATCGCCGTTGTTTAAAAAACGCTTACTGTAAAGTGCAACGAGGTCGGCTAGACCGTAGCAGTAAGACTCGCGCAGCTTGCCGCGGATGTACCTCTTGTGAAAGGCGCTAATGTGGTCGCTAAAACTTAACAAACACTAATAAACGGTTATTGGCTGGCATTGTATGATCATTCATCAAGGTCAGGCCTTGCGCATTCGCCAGCTGATTAATCGCCTCAATATCGCGAATACCACGCTCAACATCGATATCTTTTAACCACACATCGAAATCAGCATTACTCTGGCAGGTAAATTGTCCCAGATAGTTGAACGGACCATAGATACACAACTTGCCTCCAGATGACAAATGCTTACCAACCCCGTGAAAGAAATTGCTCACTAAAGGCCAGCTGACGATGTGCAAAGTGTTCGCAGTAAAAATACCATCCACTTTTTCAATCGGCCAAGGTTGATTAAGGTCTAATAGTAAAGGGCGTTTTAAGTTATCTAAAGACACACTATCTAACCAATGGTGTATTCCCGCATGATTACAAGCCAAGTCGCTCGTTTGCCAGGTTAAATGCGCCAGCTTATCAGCAAAATACACAGCGTGTTGAGCAGTGCCCGTACCCACTTCCAGTATTCGCTGGGATTGCATCAACTCACGCGTTAATACAGTTAAAATCGCGTGTTTATTATTTTCACAAGATTGCGAGAATGGTTTAGTCATATTACACCTACATTACGGGTTCATTAGCACCAGCAGTTTAACTGATAATCAAAATAAAAGGTGAGCGCAAGCTATACTATCACTAATAGAAAACAGTAAGTGAGTGGGGTTCATTATGTTTTTCAAACACAGAATCAATAACGATATGATAGAAGTGATAGGACAAGATGATCTAACTAATCTATTCCATAATACGGTAATAGGTCGTTATCAGGTTGGTGAAGAACAACAAGATCCTGAATCATTTAAAAAATCAGATTTACTTTTCCTATCAGGTGAAGAGTTACCACTTTGCTGGACAGACCCGCATTACCGAACACATCAGCAATAACGAAAACGGGAACATCCCTGTTCCCACTGTATGACTTTATAAGCTAGAAGCACTCTCTTATAAACTAAGAGTATTATTTTATAAGCTAGGAGTCATTGCAGCATCACTCGCAAAGCGACGACGCACCCACAGTATGCTAATAACCACTAAGATCGCAGCCACCAGCATCACAGTGCCAAGATTAAATTGATCTTTTGCGCCCATCAAAGATGCAGATAATGTCACCAGACCAGCACCTAAATTTTGCATACCACCTAATATAGCACCGGCAGTTCCGGCATGGTGTGGGAAAGGTTGAATTGCCGCTGTCGTTGCTGCTGGGAATATAATGCCAGCACCAATAAACGAAATAAAACCACCACCAATCAAGGAAACTACTGTGACGAGTCCGCTCATACCTGGAATAACAATAACCACCGCACCAATGATTAACGTCGCCATACCGATATTGAACAAATTACGTTGACCGATACGTACCGACAATGTTGCCGATAACCAGGCACCCAACAAATAACCAGGTAAAGGTAATACAAATAACCAACTGATCGTTGTAGGGTCTAGTTTTAGCACACTACCGAGTAATACACCCGCCGCCGCTTCAAATACCGCAATACCAGCAAATGTTGCGATCAAACAAAATACATAACCTTGGAATTGGCGGTTACTCAGCACATAACTATAGCTAGTCCAAACGCGCTCATTACGGCGATTTTCTTTCGGCAATGTTTCATCAAATAGCGTAAACATAGCTAACGTCACTAACGCACCAAAAACCAGTAAGAACACATAACTTGCATGCCAATCAAACGCCATTGAAAGGTAGCCACCAACAACTGGCGCCAATAACGGTGAAAATATCACCCCCATGCTAACTAAGCTATTGGCTTTATGCAGATCAGCACCATCGTAACAGTCACGCGTGACCGTTCGCGACATTGCGCCCGCGCAACCCGTTCCTGAACCTTGGATAAAACTAGCTAATAGGAACCATTCAAAAGACGGTGCAAACAGCGCCCCTAATGTACCCAGTAAAAATATCAGCATACCTACCATGATCACAGGACGTCTGCCAATGCGATCTGATAATGGCCCATAAATAAACTGTGATAAGCCATAAGGGATCAAATAAGCAGCCATAACAGCTTGTAAATACGTGGGTTGAACAGCAAAATCTGTGGCCATCGCCGCAATTGATGGCACATACATCGTTTGCGTCATTTGGCCAACAGCAGTCAGAATAATAATTAGAAATAGTAATTTTGCCATATTGGCAGAAGACGATTGTTGTAGCACAACCATACCCTCATAATAATATACGAATATAAAACGGTGATTAAGGCTAAAAACCGCAATAATTAGAGATAAACTCTAGTTGGATTGATAATGTAAAGATTGGTGACAGGCTAAATCCATATACGCAATATCTTACTCTTCATTTCAGGCGGCATAATAGTCCTGACCATCGTGTTAGGCAAGCGAAAAAGGTCGGGTATTCAGTATATTTTTAATTTTTTCGGATTAGTTTTTGTAATGTGTTTACAGGGTGTTAAAATATCGTTTAATAATATAAATAATCAGCTTTTATTCGGCATAACATACCTAAAGTAAAAATATATATTAAACTAATAATAATAAGGATAATGAAACGAACAAGTACAGTGCGGCACTCGCTGAGGAGAGAATATGAATAATAGTGATCTTATTTTTATCGCGTTTTCAATGATTACTCTAATTAATGTGGCGCGTGCAGTATCTTCGTTGCGCTGCCTACTCTATCGCATGAGAGATATAGACCCGTTACTTTATCAACGAGTAAATGGGCGAGTATTCTTTAAAACAGAAGGTAACTACTCAAAACAGATGCAATTATTTCATTACATCCATCGTAATGAGCATTTACGGCATTTTGATGAATACTTTATTTATCGCTGTAGCAAGGTCAAAAAAATATTTACATTGGCCAGCTCTCTTGTCATTTGTAATATTATTCTGATTCCAATATTAATGTATCTAGACTTGTAAAAGCGATTGCTTAAACAAGACTTCAACAAGAACGGCCTCCGAAGCGAGTATATTTAAAAGCCTATTTTTATACCGACGCTCGCTTCTAGTTTCATGTCCACATCCTCTAGCACATACAAGCTAGGACCAAGCTCTGCATACAATATTATTTTTTCGAATGGTTGCTGAAAGCCGATACCAGAGCGAACTGCTACTTTATGTTTATGGTCGTCGACAACTTGTGCCCCCAGATACACATACAGAGGCTCCAAGTTAGGTTTCTGCAATAATGTTGCGACACTAAACATCTGATCAAACGCAAAGCCGAAATCTTTAACGCCCAAAGAAAATCGCAAATCATCTTGCTGGTACTGGAACCCAGACATAGGACTACCCAAAAAGATAGCCCCTTGCTGTTTTGCAAAACTATTAAAGGGATAAATCAAAAATGAAATAAACATGATAGTTATCTTAATCTTAGCCATAAATTCCGCCTCTTATAAATCATGATTTAGTATATGCTACGTGAATAAAATTAAAACGATATATAAAAGCCTAGCTGCTAACAGCTCAACCTGCTATTACGCTGATATTTAAATCCGCAACAAACTAAACCGACCAGTTAATCTATATGCAAAAATAACGTATTGATCGCTGCAATCAATAAATTCCACAGTATGATAATAAATCATACGACCGTTTAAATTTATCGTTCAAAAAAAACCGGTCAACAACCTATTTGTAACAAGTATGTTGCAACTACTACTGTTATCTGCTGTCACTTAATATACACCACACAACTTAATGGATAGGAATAATTTATGTTATCGAATACTGCTGTAGAAAAAATCGAATTGAACGGACTCAATTGTATTGCTGATTTGATACAAGACACGTGTGAAAAATATGCCAATAGACCTGCTTATACTTGCTTAGGTAAAACCCTTACTTTTAAAGAGATCGATGAACTCTCTGCCGCATTTGCATCTTACTTACAAAACCACACTGACCTAAAACCTGGTGATAAGATTGCAATTCAATTACCCAGTATTACCCAATTTCCGATTGTAGCTTATGGTGCAACGCGCGCAGGGTTAGTCCTAGTTAATACCAACCCGCTGTATACGCCAAGAGAGATGCTACATCAATTTAATAACTCAGAAGCCACTGCGTTAGTCATTTTATCTGATCTATTACCCGTTGCAGAAAAAGTACTGCCTGATACCAACATCAAGACGGTTATTACTACTCATGCAGCAGACTTACTAGCCCCACAAGCACAAGGCTCAACACAGCTAGACACCATTTCATTACTAGATGCTATAGCACTCGGTGAGCAGAACCCTTACCTGCCAGTTGCTTGTCATATCGATGATTTAGCCGTTTTACAATACACTGGCGGCACCACGGGCTTATCCAAAGGCGCAATGCTGAGCCACAGCAATGTATTAAGTAATACCATCCAAACTAAGCACCGTTTAACTAACGAGATCACTGAAGGTGAAGAAATACTAATATCACCACTGCCGCTGTATCATATTTACGCATTTAACATCACCCTATTACTGTACTTCAGTACGGGTGCCCACACAGTATTAATCCCAAACCCACGTGATATGCCGAGCTTTGTCAACGCAATTAAAACCGTTAAATTCACGGCGTTCTCAGGTCTGAACACTTTATTTGTTGGCTTATGCACCCAACCTGAATTTAAAGCATTGGATTTCAGCCAACTAAAAATAACCACCTCAGGTGGCACTGCACTCACAAGTTCAACCGCTAAGTTATGGAAAGAAGTGACTGGCTGCGATATTTGTGAAGGTTATGGTTTATCTGAAACCGCGCCAGTAGTGACGTTTAACCGCCCAGGAGAAACCTTAATAGGCTCGATTGGTGCTGCCCTGCCCGGCACTGAGATTAAGCTACTGGATGACAATAACAATGAAGTAGCGGCAGGTCTTGCCGGTGAATTATCCGTTCGCGGCCCGCAAGTGATGCAAGGTTACTGGCATAGTGAAGCCGCTACCGCTGAAGTCATGACCAGCGATGGTTTCTTCAAAACAGGGGATATTGCGGAACAACTAGAAAATGGCTATTACAAGATTGTCGATCGTAAAAAAGACATGATCATCGTTTCAGGGTTTAATGTTTATCCCAACGAAGTCGAAGAGATTTTAGCTAACCACTCAGGTATTCTAGAAGCGGCAGTGATTGGTGTTCCACTAGAAAAAACCGGTGAAGCGGTTAAAGCATTCATCGTTAAATCAAAACAAAACCCAGATCTTGCTGAAGAAGATGTCATTTCACACTGTAAAGAATTTTTAACTGCATACAAAGTACCGAAACAAATCGTGTTTATGGATGAGTTACCAAAAACCGCCGTAGGTAAGATTCTACGTCGTGAACTACGCACTGTATAACAAGAATTACGCACGGTATAACGCGATGAGATTAAATGACGACAAGCACCAGCGGTCGTCATTTTATTTTACTGTTCGTATTCGTGTTCATGTTCATGTTCATGTTTAAACTCAATAATAAACAGTGCACCACCAAGATCACTGGTTTCAATCAGTATGTTACCGTGCATGGTTTTAACAATCGTATTTACAATCGCTAAACCTAAACCAAATCCGCCAGTTTGCCGACTTCGGCTGTTATCTAAACGGGTAAACGCATCAAGTACTTGCTCGCGCTGCTGTAAGGAAATCCCATCACCATCATCCTCGACGATAATTCGATAATACTCACCATGACTTTGGAGGCTAATTTTGACGACTGAATCTGCATATAAACAGGCATTTTTCACCAAGTTATCTACAATGAGTTGAAGGTAGCGAGGGTTACCATCCACACTAACCAAATCTATGTCGGATGAAATACATATCTGTGGATATTGACGCTGAAATTCACTTTCACGTGACTTTATTAAACAGCTTAAATCAACACTCTGATTTATGGATGATGGATTATGTTCGATCGTTTGCAACATCAAAATATCATTAGCCAAGGCTTCCATTTCGACCGAATATCGGCTCAAGTCACTATGTAATGCGGTGGTATATTCACTATGCTCTTCATCACTTAATAACCCCATCACTAACTGAATGCGTGTTAACGGCGTACGTAATTCATGCGCAATGGCATTTGCCATGACTCGTTGTTGATGCTCTGAATGTTGCAACGACTCTGCCATTTTATTGAAACTTGTTGCCATTTGATTCAAAGGCGCGGGAATTTTATTGTTTACCCGAGTATCTAGATCGCCCTTTGCCAGCGCTAAACTAGCATCACTTAACCGATAGACGTGATTGGATATATTTCTGACTGTCGAATACAGTACTAAGGCAATACTTAAAAAGATAAAACCTAATAAAAATAGCTCAGCATCATAACCCTCCCAATCTTCAGGTCCATCTATCGGTAAATTAACGCCTGTACTGTCAATAATCAGTAATAGCCCATCATTATGCGGTAGGATCACTGCAAGAAGGCCACTTTCGTCATTATGTTTATAGACGAAAACTCCCCATTTACCGACACCAACAGGCAGAGGCGGATAGTTTTTATTGGGCTCGATGTCAACAACATCTAACAATTCATGTTTGTTGTGATATTGCAGTGCATTTTTCATCGAAATATTTTCAATCGTAAAACCAGTAAACCGGCTTAGTAAGTCGACTTCCATGTTCCAAACATCTGTATCTTCAACAAAATCATCGAGTAATCTTGCCGCAAAACTAGCATCGTGAACAAATGTCACATCATCAAGGTTTTCGTAGTAATAATCCATCGACAGACTAACCACGACAATACTACCTACGATCACGGCAGTCACACTGATATACAACTTGAAAAACAGCGTATTCGGCGAATTATAACTGATGAATTCCTTCAGCTTGGTAAACATATTATTGCTTAACAAATAGGTAGCCCTTACAGCGAATTGTTTTGATTATTTGATACGGTGCAACATCATCTTTTATCTTTTTACGTAGACTTGATAAACGCATATCCAACGCTCTATCTAGGCCATCAAATTCAACGCCTTTAAGTGCGCGATAACATTCGTCTCGGCTGACAATCATCCCAGCTTGTTTAGCTAAATAGGCTAACATTTCATATTCTGCGCCAGTTAAAATTATCTCTTCATTATTACGCGTAACGAGACGTTTCAAGGTATCTATAGTTAAGCAGCCAGTATGACTTAGCGCGTTAATATTTTGATTACTTCTATTTTCACGACGCAAAAACGCTTCGATATGCGATAACAAGATATGTGGTCGCAGCGGTTTGTGCAAATAGCCATCAGCGCCAGTATCTAATGCTGACATTTCAGATATCTCTTCGCTACAAGCGGTGAGCATAATAATAGGTCCGCTATAGAACTCACGACTTTGCTTACATACTTCAATACCGTCCAAGCCTGGCATCATTATATCTAATACCACTAGGTCGGGTTGTAATCGGGCAATATCAGCGAGTCCATCTGTACCGTTATTACTCAGTGATACTTGGTATCCTTTACTGCGTAAGAACATATCGAGAAGTCGACAAATCTCTAAATCATCTTCAACAATTAAAATGTGTTTTTTGTCATCTGCTAACATATTTAAGGAAACCTTATGCCGTTATTAATTAAGTAAAGCACTATTTCTACAAAGTTCTTTATGGAGGCAATATACCACTGTGCTACTAGCAAGCCTATGCATATACCGTTCTTTGTTTGATGATGTGTAAACAGCTACACCATAATATAAAACTCAAGGTCAGCTTTCAGTCTCTAATTTGTCAGTTTTGTAAGCTTTGTCAGTGGTGAATAAGCGCTCACCCGGTATTTTTATAAACTACTGTAAATTTATCAGTGTTCACCGACGTAATATCTATACAGATTTTATAATTGCGCTAAAATAGAGTGATTATAAAAGTACTAACGACCTTTCTTCAGATTAAGAGTAACCATGCTTTCAGATAAGAGTAAAAAAGCGATTCGTGATGTTTATCAAAATATCCGAGATTCACTACCTGACTTCGCAGTCCGTCGCTCACAAAATATCCTTGTGGCAGAAATGGCAAAAACCCTCGCCGGTAATTTTGATAAAAACCGCCGTTTGATTATTGCTGAAGCTGGCACCGGTACAGGCAAGTCATTAGCTTATCTGATTGCAGGGATCCCACTGGCAACCGAAGCCAAGCAGACGTTAGTCATATCGACCGCCACCGTTGCCTTACAAGAGCAGTTAATAAATAAAGAGTTACCTTTCTTTCGCCGTCAATCGGGACTGAAATTTGAGTTTGCCTTGGTGAAAGGTCGCCAGCGTTATTGCTGTGAACAAAAATTAGCGATGCTTGCTCAAGCAGATGACCAAATAGAGCTGCTTGCTGACTTAGCTACTATCCCTAAAAAACGTGACTTCCAGCTTATTAAGCGCTTATTTACCGCCTACGCAGCTGGTAAATGGCAAGGTGACATAGACAGCTGGCCAACCCAGATCCCCGATGACATTTGGCAATTAATCGTTTCTGACCGTCACAGTTGCAGCAAATCATTTAGTGCTCATAGAAATTGCCCATTTCATAAAGCCCGTGAAGCTTTAGATCAGTGTGACGTACTCATTGTTAACCACGCATTATTATTGGCCGATTTAGAGCTCGGTGGCGGTATTATTTTACCTAAACCAGAAGACTGCTATTACGTCATCGATGAAGCGCATCACTTACCGCGCATTACTCGTGACTTTTCGTCAGCGCATGCATCGGTATTAGGGGCTAAAGCCTGGCTACAAACTATGGCAGTATCAATGCGCCAACTCACGCAGACAATTGCATCAAGTGATATTTCAGATCCTGTCACCAAACTGCTCAGTTCAATCAACAGCATCAATAAAGAATTGACTAAGATCCACAGTTTAATGTCAGCCAATGACGCGCAGTTTAGTGATGATTCTTGGCGCTTTACCGATGGTCAATTACCCGAAGCATTAGCAGAGTTAGCGGCCAACATGAATCACGAAACCAAACGTGGCGTCTCACAAACAGCAAAAATTGTGGATGTGCTTGCCGAACAATTAAAACAAGATCAACTACCGCAAGCCAAAGCCAACAAACTCATTGCTGAAGTCGGTTTCTATTTACAACGCATCGAAAACCTCCACCAAGTGTGGAATATGCTGATTAAAGAAACCAAAGGCACGCCACTGGCAAAATGGGTAGAGAAAAGCGGCAATCGCCAAGACGACCATATTTTTGCGGCCAGTTTGATTGATGTGGACAGTAAACTTGAACATATGTTGTGGTCACAGTGTGGCGCGGCGATCCTAACATCAGCAACGTTAACCTCTCTCGGCAACTTTGATTATTTCCGTCGCCAAGTTGGTCTATTCAATGATGAGTCGACACAGCATCTGCAACTCAATTCACCGTTTGAGTTTGAACAAGCAGAGCTGTATATACCGAACTTAGCCCTCGCGCCCAATGAACAAGGCTTCACTGAATTATTAGGGCAAAAACTACCGAGCTTATTACCTGACAAAAAAGCATCATTAGTGTTATTCAGCTCGTACCGTCAAATGAATCAAGTGGCTGAAATTATCCGTAGCACCACTAAACTAGAGCTATTGGTGCAAAAAGAAAGCTCACGTTCAGAACAACTACAAAAACACAGCGACAACGTCAAAGCCAATAAAACCAGTATCTTATTTGGCACCAGCAGCTTGTCCGAGGGTCTGGATTTACCCGGTGACTTATTAACTAATTTAATTATCACTAAGATCCCGTTCTCAGTACCCACTTCGCCTGTTGAAGAAGCGCAGTCAGAATGGATAACTAAATCAGGGGGCAATCCGTTTATGCAAGTGTCGGTACCCGAAGCCAGTAAAAAATTGATCCAATCTTGTGGCCGATTGCTGAGAAAAGAAAAAGATTCTGGTAGAATTACGCTACTTGATCGTCGAGTTATCAGTAAACGCTACGGACCAGCATTGCTTAATTCGCTCCCCCCTTATAAAAGAAATATAGAATTTTGATGTTAGAACTTGGTTTAGAACCTTCGGTTTTTATAATTTTATGCAGTGTCGCACTGGTTGCTGGTTTCATTGATGCCATTGCCGGTGGTGGTGGTCTATTAACAGTACCCGCACTACTCAGTGCTGGTCTACCGCCACACCTGGCATTAGGTACCAATAAATTAGCCGCGAGCTTTGGTTCCAGTGCCGCCGCAATTACGTTTTATAAAAAACGTTTATTTAATCCCAAATTTTGGTGGCGATCATTTCTGTTCACTGCCGTTGGTGCGATATGCGGTACCTTAATGGTCAACGTCATCAGCAACGCTTGGTTAGACAAATTATTACCCGTCATTATCATCTTTACCGCTATCTATTCTATTTTTAGCAAAACCCAAGAACACACAGGTGAAACCTTACCCGATGATAATCCGGCACTGCATAAGAAACAGGGCATACAAGGTTATATTATTGGTTTCTATGATGGTGTAGCGGGTCCAGGCACTGGTGCATTTTGGACTGTGTCGACAATGGCACTCTACAAACTGAATATTTTGTTTGCCTCTGGCGTTGCTAAAGCAATGAATTTCACCAGTAACTTCACATCCTTACTGACCTTTATTTATCTTGGTCATATCAACTGGTATCTGGGCTTAAGCATGGGGCTATGTATTATGATTGGCGCGATTGTTGGTGCGCATACCGCTATTCATTTTGGCGCTAAATTCATTCGCCCATTATTTATTACAGTGGTGATCATCATTGCCTGTAAACTGGCGTACCAAGCATGGCTACAATAAACCGCCAGCAGCAACAGTTAAACCAACTCGCTCAGCGTATTCAACAGCTGAGTGCGTTGAGTAAGCAAGTTAACTCCAGTCACACCACGACGATAAACTATAAATTACGTGATCGTGCGTTGTTCTATCCGGGTTTATTCATCTATAACAATCAAGATATTCATCAATACGTGGTTGAGTTAGAAAAGAGCATGACGCGTCTACAAGTCTATTTTGATAAACAAGCGGCAAAAGATAATAAGCCAAGCACATCGCGAGACAATTTATTAGTTATAAAAGATACATTAGCTATAAACAATACATTATCGATAGAAGAAGTGTTATTAGAGAAAGTAGCACATCAATTTAGGGCGATTAACGGCGTATTACAGAAGTGTCATTTTAGACGTGGTGAAGTCCAAGAACAGCAAATCAATTATGATGTTATGGCGAAGAAGTTACTGCAGAAATCACACTATTTATATGATAAATTAGCGCAACAAGTAGAGTTTGAACGCCGTTTGCAAGCAATGATAGATCAACAAAGCGATCCACTTCAATTGCAGCAAACGAAACAAAGGTTACAGCGTTGTCAGGCCGCGACAGCAAAAGTGCGACAACAACTACAACGCTATGAACAAAAGAAAGATGTTAGTTAGTTTAGATTTAATGTTACTGCTAATGTTAAACATAAACCAATTAAATACTGAGCAATTGAACGATAACCGCATGAATTAAGCTTCTACTTGTAGAAGATCCATTACCATTAACTTACGAATTACACTTACATACATTACGTTGATTTTTGCCATTTTAGTAATGTTAGTTAATGAATGACCTTCGCGTAATAACTGGATAACGTGGTGTACTTGTTCTTTGTTCATAATAGCCTCGGCATTAAATTGTTAATCAATGAATATGGGCTAATAATATCAGTTTGATTGTAATAAAATATATCGTTCTAAATTAAAAATCTTAATACGTAATATTTCATTAAAATAATCTACTAAAATAATTAAGGATTCTTTATCATGTCGTTAGAAAACGCACCAAAACATATAAAATTAGCAGTGGATCTTATTCAATTACTAGAAGAAAACCAGATGCCGACAGAAACAGTCGTTAAAGCATTAACGATCGTGCAACAAGACTTCCAACGTAAACTTGACGCAGAAACAACCAGTCTTGCCAGTTAATAAGGCGATTTCATCACATTTACCGAGCATATCCACGACTACTTAGTTACGGTGACGGCGTAATCTCCAGCCAGTAGTTCTTCCACAAAATCTGATGGTTTATCTTTATTACACAGTAAACTGACCTGCTGACGCGCCCGTGTTAAGGCCACATAAAACAAGCGGCGCTCTTCTGCATCAGGGAATCCAGACAGATCCGGTTGTAATATTTCCGCAAACGGATGGCGACGTTTATGACAAGGGAAACCATGCTCACCCGCCTCCATCGCTAAAACAATGACATTATCAGCTTCTTGGCCTTTCGCGCTATGCACCGTCATGGCTTTAATCTCCAACTGCGGATATTGCAAAGATAATGCAGCCTGTGACTTGGCATCCGGTAATTGAAAATTAAATCGCGCTAGCAATAACACTGATTTTTGTTTCCCCTCACCTTTCTGTTTCCCTGTATTGTTCGCCGCTAATTGAGCTAATTTCTTTTCTAACAACAATTCATTTGCTGGTAACAACTTATTTACTGGTAACAATTCATTTTCTGGTAATAATGTGTTCGCCTTCTTATCACTTTGCTTATTACTATTTTTCTGGTCGTTACCAAGCTGATAATAACTTATCTGCACACAGGCTTTTTTGGCTTTGCTCTGTGTGGTGATCTGCTTATCCATCTGTTCTGCATTGGCCATCACGAATTTACTGGCAACCGCGCTAATCTGATCATTGAATCGGAATGTGGTATCGAGTGGTAAGGTACAGGTTATACCAAAATAATCACTGAAACGCGTTGTCACTGCAATGTCACTGCCAGCGAATTGATAAATAGCCTGCCAATCATCGCCAACACAGAACAGCTTACTGTCGTCGTGCTGAGTTTGTAACTGTCTTACTAAGCTAGCGCGCGCTTGCGAGATATCTTGAAATTCATCAACAAGTATATGCAACCAAGGCGAGTTGAACTGGCCATTACTAACATAGTCACAGGCTTTAGTGATCATCCCATCAAAGTCTAACTCATTGTTTTCGTGTAAATCAGCCTCATAAAAGCCAAGTAGTATCTCCACAATTTCATGTGTTAACGCCGCGAAATGTGTATCAGATAAGGCATTTAACTTTTGTTTCGATTTGTCTGTCAGGGTATTTTTATACTGCATAGTCAATTCGACAAGTTGACTTAACAATTTCTTATAACCGCCCTTACCTGCTAATAACCGCTGCACTTCGGCGTCATGCTTATTCTCAGGTAACTTACCTAACCAAGCCACATAAGCGTAACAGTACTCACTAAATAAGGCCTTAAAGTCTTCATCCCGCAGATCTTTATCAAGTACTTCATTATCAAGTAAAAGCGCCGCGATGCTTTGCTTAAAGAATTGCTGCTTGGCACTATCACTACTGGCAAGCTTACTGATTTTGGGCTTACCTCCATCAACTTGTTTAATGATATCTAGCGCTAACGCATGGAAGGTCTTTACGGTGATCTTGGCATTGGGTAATCGTTCCGCGAGTCTTGTTTTCATCTCTTGCGCTGCATCTTTTGCAAACGCCAAAATCAATATCGAATCTGCAGTGGCTTGTTGAGACTCGAGTAAATAAGCACAACGCCCCAGCATGACACTGGTTTTGCCACAGCCAGCACCCGCTAGCACCAAGTTGGCGTCATTGGCAACAACACAGGCATCTCGTTGTTTTTCAGTCAGAGGATGGCTTTCAAGGTTATCAAACAAGATTTTATGGCTTTGTTTGTGCTTATTCATCACAGCTTGATTGTATTTATCCAGATTATCATCCTGACTTTGCTGCCAAAAACGCAAGTGAGCTAAAGGTAGCTTGAGTGTCGGGGGGATGTGATTAATCTGCGGCAATATTTCTAACCAATCAGCCCAAGGTGATAATTTCTGCTTTAAACTCAGCCATTTGGAATGGGGAATATAACCTTGTTCGATCACTTGTGTGAGCTGTTGATACTGTTCGAGTATCGCTGTTTCTTGGCCCGTTAGCGCATGAAAGTACAAGTCATCAATCAGTCCGGTAACATCCGCCTTGGTCACACCATTTAAACGTACGCGTTGGTCTTCCCAATTAAGAACGATGGTATCAAAGAAGGATCCCCGATAATGCTTTAATTTAGGTTCAAAGCTTGCCCACGGATAATGGTAAATTTGTTGTCGCTTAGTGGTAAAAACAGCCCCTTCAGGACGAAATGATAAGGTACGGCAGTTAGCACCAAATAATTGAGCAACATTAGAAAAAGAATAGTCAGGCAATGCAGATGTACTCAAGAATAAACAGTAGACAAAACATAGCACAATCCCCAGTATTATTTAATACATGAGGTGCAATTTATCGCTTCTTTATCGACTTTAACAAGATCTTCAACTGCCAGTCTTTCCGATAATATTTTAGCTAAGGCCACGGTCATCGACAATAAGATATACAAAGGCCAGGTAAAACCCTGAGTCAAAAATGTTCCGGCGACACAAAACGCCAACAATCCAGCAAAAATACCATCGTTACAGGTTACGATAGCATTTCGCTCACTCGTTGGTAACACCCTGCTATCAACTTCGGTGCGCCATAACCGCCTAAACAACATAGTAATAAGTGTAATAAGTAGTGCCAATCCGACAAAGCCCGTTTCAGCTAATACCTGAAACCAAGTACTGTGAACAGCATGATTTTTACCATCCCAATGTGGGCTAAACAAGTAATAATTAAGGTAGAAATTATTGATACCTACGCCGGTAAAAGGGTTTGCTACAGCCATTCCCCATGCCGCCATCCATGCATAAATACGACCCATCGCAGACTCATCAACCCCACCTTCTGCGGCACCGCCTGAGGAACGGTCAGAAACCCCCGCCATCACTAATAAAATCGGCAATAACATAGCAGCTCCCGCTACTATGTATAGCTTGTTTTTGATGCGTTTAAAGGCAAAGTAACCGGTCACAGTCATGATCCCCATCAGTCCACCACGACTCTGCGTAGCGATAATGGCCCAAAATAAAATAACATACGCAACCGCCAATAATAATCGGTGTAACTTGCCAATGTTCGGCTGCAGTAGATTAGATAAGGTAAATGACATCGGAAACATCAGTACTAGCGACAAATCATTCGGATCGCCAATTAAGGAACCTAAGTTTCGGGAAATAGTGACCCGAGTCCCCTCTACAAGGCCAATTCCTTCTAATTTATTGCTAATGGCTTTTAAGCCAATCATTGCACCTGCAACCACGTATAAATAAGTGGCAATACGAAAGTGATGGATACTGCGTACCAGCCAACAGATCGCGATCGTCATTACCCAAACTTTACTTAACACGCCGCTGAAAGTGCTAAACGCGGCATTTTTATTATAAGCGAACATGATACCAAACGTCGCCCAGCCGAGAAATAAACAGACTAAGGTGAGCTCTGTCGACCAGTATATTTTAATATTATTGCTTAAGAATATATGCCAGCCCAGTACAAAAAAAGACGCTAGCGAAAACGCCAAGGGAATACGTAAGGGCATCATCATAGGAAAGGCTTCATGAATACGAAAATAAGAAAAAATAATGAAGGTAATGACAATATAAAACGGGATCCTTAACAAGCCTATCAACACCAGTGGCGTAAGTACAAATACCACAGGTACTAACCACATTTTGGTTTTATACCACAATAAGCCAACCACCAGGGTTAGTATCACACTGAATAGTATTTGCAAACGTGGGTTAAAGGTATTGATATCTATCATTAAACATCCCTGCTTATTGACCTAATACTGAAGCGACATAATAAGTAAAGCAGGAATACAGCAAAGTGAGGTTAGCGTAGTAGAAAAATATGCTTTATTTGTAGTAAGTTAGATGTAACGAGCCAACTTCAACGTTTATCACCTAATATTAGATATACTATCGTTAACTTGGTTATATTTTAATGTCAAAAAAAGTACCACTTAGCTCATCTAAAAATATACTCTATTTATCGGCGTCTATTATTTTAATTTATATATATTATATTTTCATTCTGGTCGATGTGGAGTCTTTAGGCAGTGCTTTCAATTTTGCTAACATAAAATATATTGCAGGCGTTGCACTTAAAGCCAGTATTAGTACACTGTTTATTTTGCTTCTATCCACCATTTTCAAATCAAAGTATCTGAACTTATTATTGTTCATTATGATCAGTGTGATGTCATCCATCATGCTCTTCATTAGTATCCAATATGGGCGTTTTGAACTGGGTATTTTTATCAGTCTCATGGAAACGAATACCAAAGAAAGTATGGAAATGCTTAACTCTTTTGATATTCCATTAGTGGTACTATTACAACTTATTATCACACCCTTGCTTTTATTCAGCATAAACCTACGTCTCGTTGGTTTTAAAACCAATGTTATTATCGTGTCTACTCTGGTGTTATTAGTTGGTTTATCGTCATCACAAGCTAAAAATAATGCCGTATTTTCAGTATCCCCCGCAGGGGAAGTAGTCCTAGTTCCGATGAGTAGAGCCTATTACATTTTATTTAACATGCCTTTATTGAAAGCAATTCCGTTATCACAATCATATGCTCAATTGAAAAAAATTGAGAATAGTCCGATCACATCGGAATGGGAAAACATCACAGTTTCAACGTCATCTGATAAGAAAAATTACGTGGTTATCATTGGAGAATCAGTACAAAAGTCATCGTTATTCTCATACGGATACCATAGGCAGACAACCGAATCACTGCAAGACACAAATGGTATCACTTTAATTTCAGATCCAATTGCACCAGCCCCACAAACCGGCATGGCCTTGAGTCGAATTTTAGCCATCAATAATAAGCTCAATATTAATAATAATTTAAACATTATCGACTTAGCCAATCAGTCTGGTTTCAATACCTACTGGTTTTCCAATCAAGGTCAGATTGGCATATATGATAGTCCCATCACTAACATTGCGAATAGAACTAACTTCACCATATTTCATAATCAAAATTATCAGCAGGCAAATTCTGATTTCGTCTTAATCGAGGATTTAAAAGCGCATTTAGACAGTGATGCAAATAACGTTTATTTTCTGCATATGATCGGCTCTCATGCCGATTTCTGTGAACGGACCAAAGACTTGGTAAAACTGGAGGACTCCTATAGAGCACAGTTGAGTAATGACCAAAACTGTTATGATGATAGTATCTTAAACACCAGCCTCTTTATGAACAAGGTGGTATCGTTGCTAAAATCAACATCTTCAGATTATGAAGTGATATATTTTTCAGATCACGGCCTCGTGGATATAGCAAGAAAGCCGTATAAATCTCATGGTGT
Source organism: Moritella sp. Urea-trap-13 (assembly GCF_002836355.1). Taxonomy (NCBI): domain Bacteria; kingdom Pseudomonadati; phylum Pseudomonadota; class Gammaproteobacteria; order Alteromonadales; family Moritellaceae; genus Moritella; species Moritella sp. Urea-trap-13. Next base: position 521,591 of record NZ_PJCA01000027.1, on the reverse strand, counting down.
CGGTAGTTTATTTCAAAGAGAGGCGCTTGAGGTTCCGTTTATATTTATTTCCAGTAGTAAAACCAACAGTAACGTACAAAATACGACTTATTTCATGCGCGATTTCCCACATACTTTCGCAGAATGGCTAGGCGTAACCGCGACACAGATTGATTATACTAAATCAGTGTTCCACCCTGACATCAAACAAGATAAATACGTCGTGAATGACTCTTCAGAAATAATCTATTTCACAGAATAGCAGTATTGTAACCTGACGAGTCGTTATAGTGGTGGTGTTGGTAGTTGTAGCCGTGTGATGGTCGTTGTGTTAGTAATTGTGATAATTCGGTGTTCGAGTACGGTGTAAGTGCCGCCATTGCTTAAGCTGTGCAGCATAAAACAAGGTTGTATTATTCATACAGCAGGTGTGTATTCAAAACAGCTGGCATCACCCGAGTAGCTATTTACCTTTTTAATAAACCATGTAAGTTATTATTAAGTCTCAACAAAAAGAGCGAATAAAGTGATGCAATGGCCAAGCACAGTAAGCACAATAAAATAGTGATGAATTCATTGTTAAACTCATGCGCCATACCTTCCCAAGGCGTTCTTAAAAATCCATTGACCAAAAATAACGGCATGGAGATTGAGCCAAAAAACATGCAGGTTTTAAAAACGAAACTGCCCACTTTAATGTGCTTCAATATCGCGCTAAACAAAAACAGCAAGATGATAGCAAAGAAGAAATGACTAACTAAGAAAGCATATTCACTAAAATTACCGATAGTGAATGCTGCAATTGAAATACCAAGCAACCAATTTGGTAAGTTTACCGGTTTATCTTGCGCTAAATAAATGCCTAAACACAATACAGGCATGTGGCCAATCACGGTAATAAAAACGCTAACATTGCTATATAGGTAACCGTTAGTCAGCATGGATATAGCGATGCAAAGTAAACTTATAGCGATTAAAAATGCATTTCCAAAGCGCTTGAACATAACCAATATTAATGGAAATACTAAGTAAAATTGAAATATAAACGATAAAAACCACCATGGTCCAACTATCGATAAGCCTTGGTGCGGATAAAAGTTATATAACAGAGATAATTTAAAGATAAGCGGCTTGGACAGCGGGAGCAACCACTCCATCAAGCCCATTCCGCCATAAATCACATTATAGGTAAACATAAAAATAAGATAAGACAAGATTGCGAGTAAAAACATCGGATAAATTTTAACTGCGCGATCGAAAATAAACTTTATATATAATAACTTACTGTCACTTTTAGCGTACTTTTTCATTAATCCATAAGCACTTAAAAAGATAAATATTTGCACGCCAAAATGACCAAAGTAGCTAAATAATGCGCGAATAATACCGGCTGGTTCGGTCAATAAAATATCAAAAAAATTGAAGATCTTTACCGCCGTGAACTCCATTTCATTTTCGCTAGGCGTTGGGAAACGATGCATGAAGTTATGAATAACGATCATTAAGATACCCAAACCTTTAAAAACATTCGTTTCAATCTTAGTAATGCCATTCCAAATCATGTATTCCCTTAATTATGATAACCAATAGCGTTAATATTGGTTTAAGGTCGGTATAACCTGATTTATCATTACGCTATATTAAAATGATAGATCATATCTGTTATTACAACATAATAAATACAGAGACTTGCTTTATCAATAATAGATATATCGGTTATGCTATCAGCTTAAGATATGGCAAACAGTGACAATAAGGGAAGAGGCGTTGAAGGAATATTGAAAGAGCATCTTAGTATTTCTGCTCATTTTCGATTTAACAGAAGCCAGTACGTGAACGGGTTCATCTTATTCAGATCTATCATTAAACATCCTGCTTATTGATAACCTTACCTAAGTAACAGGCTAAAGAGCCTTAAACATAGATGAACACGAAACACTCCGTAATACTAAGTACTACTCATACTTATAATAACGGTAGTCTGTTTTAGAATGTGGTACTAGTTCGTAGTATGGCTGTAAAAATGTCACGACATCGACAAGTTCTGTCACTGTCATCACATCATTATAAACTTTCATTTTTGATACGCCATCAATTTGAACCATTGAATGAGGGTAACCTCGAGCTATTTTATGCGACGGATTAATAATTGAAGTCACTAAGTCTGCATACGTTTTAACAACAGTAGATGTCCCGCCAAGTCTCACAGATAGCTCGGGATTATCCATAATATCCGGTTGTTCAATACCTTTCAGCTTATGACATGATAGGCATTCATATTTTAAAAATACCGTTTTTCCATTACTTACATCACCTTTAGGCAAACTGAAACCTTTAGATGATTCAGGCCCTGATTCACAACCAACTAGAATGGTAGTTCCCAGAACTAACATATATAACGATAAATATTTCATACAATAACTCCCACATAACTTTGTTAGGTGTTGCTGCAGCTCTAGATATAATTTTAGGCTAGCATATGAACAACACCTCACTCTAAATCTTAGAAGTCGATTCTATTTTTGCATATGTTTGAGTCAAATTATTCCAGTAAGAATATGGGGAATTAAGCCTCTAGAACACCTTATTTACTCTCAATCGCTAACGGGATCTCGTCTAACAACATAGTGCCTTTAGTCACACCATCCGCCAATTTCAAGTATTCGCGGGTAAAAATAGGTCTAAATTTATCTGCATCCATCGCCATGTAACGGTTTAATTTACGATATAGCGTATAAACAAAGTTATCTCCAGTTTCGGCACGTTCCGCTGGGCTTTTACGTTTAAACTTAAACAAGCGGTCGTAAGCTTTATCATGATCTGAGTGACCCATTAATACAATCGATTCACGCATGATCATATCAGCTACCACAGGTAGGCTTGGCGGAAAATCATAAGGCAAACCATTGCTACGACGCAGTGTTGGTATCTGCTCTGCGACCTTGATAATGGCTTCAGGTGGATATTTGGTGAATGTTAGTTTCCAGATATTAAATTGCGCCGAATCGTAGTCATAATTAAATGACGGGAAGCTGCTTGCAAGCATGGTATACATAGTTGCAATGGCTTCTGTTTGTGGCTGAGTTAAACTAATTGTTTGTTCCATACACCCTACTATCAAAATTTGAAATTTCTATTTACCGCACTATTTACAGCAATAGTTATCGTACTACTTACAGTAATAGCTACCGCACTAGTGACTGCACAAGTTACCGCACTCGCACAATTATCTAGCTCTTATCTAACTAATAGCCCGTTAATCATCGTCGCCATCAAAGAAGCCCGGATCAATAAATCGAGGTGGTAATGTTTTCAATGGTGCTGTGGTTACCGTACGCTCATGCGCCATAGGCTTCACGACACCGCCGTTTTCTCCGGTCATACCGACGGTTAACTTACTAATACCCATATCAGCTAAGGCTTTATTTAAGTTACTGTCTTTACGACTCGCTCGCGATACATCTTGCTTACCATTCAGTGCTAACGATATCAGACTATGCACGCTAGTATCATCTTTGAATAATAGACCAAAAGCAAAGTTAACAGATTGATAATACGGGTCTACTTGCGCACCATCAATGGCTAATTTCAGATCGGCTTCGGTAAATACTTCCAAACGCAGTATCAGTCGGTCACGTTGCTCAGCCGTCATGCGTAAATTAATACCCACCGCAGTTTGGGTTCGTTCAAGCCAATAATTAAAGATTCGTAACGCCGGAGAATCCGCCTGGCTTACTTCCATGCTGTCCGCTAAGCTAACCAGGCTTTCGATATTGCCCGAGTTAGTAAAGATATCATTAAAGTTACGACCTTTATTGACTAAGTCACGACGGTGATCAACACCATCAACCGCACGCTTGAGCTCGGCAATCGAATGTAACATTAACAGACTGTGTAGCTTTTCAAAGTGTGCTTGTTTCGGCGCAATATATTGCGACTGCTGCAAACGTTTCGAGCTAAACCAATAATCATAAACCTGCTTAATATCCGCCATCTTTTGCGGATCTTGCCTGATTTGATGATAGTTCGGCATAAATCCACTTTGGTTTTGGATATGACGTACACCTTGACGATTTATTGTCGGCTGAAAAGGCTGACGCGCTTCAGAATTAGGATTGTGAGTAGATTGAATACTGGCTGGTGCATTGACCCTGTTCACCGCTGATACATCTTTAATATGCTGTAATTCAGTGCCATCAAGCTCATACCAATCAAACGCTGGATTACGACTGTTCAGCTGAATACATAACACTTTAATATGTTCAATAGTAAAACCTTGGCGCATGAACTCGTCACAGCGCACGCGGAATTTACCGTTATTAAAATTCAAGCGTTTTTGCGAATACTCAGCGACTAAATCAAACACTTGCTGAAAATACTGCAGACTTGGATCCGGCGCTGATACGGGGCTAGCAACCTGCTCTTTAAAGTCTTCATACATAATGGCGTTATTGATGTACAGACCAGAGTCATCTTGCTGAAGATAGTTTTTATTAATCAGTTCAGTAATGCTATGCTGTTTGTCAGATTGCAACGAGAAACGCGAAAAATCCGCAATGCGGTCTTTATTCTTTTTGCATAACATCCATACTAATAAGCGAAATGCAGCATCAGAAAGTGATGATGATTGCGCGATATGATCAGGCACGATAAAGTACGTGCTCTCCATTTTTCTATTCATAACTGTTTAACACCACAATGCCATATTTAATTACAACTGAGCAATACGCTAACCTAAAGTCTACCATAGAAGACTTACTTGCACCTTTTGATTCCTTTGCTTTTTCAGACTTTGTTACTGTTAACCCGGTATCGGCGCTAACAGTAAAAAAAGCAGATCAACTAGTGACAGCTCAAGGTTATGAAATTACATTAGATCTATTAGAACAAAGCGACGAGCGATACATTATCGAAGCCTATTATGATATCACTGATAACAGCAATATCTATGCGATAAATGAATACGCACAACCGATAAATTTATTAAAAAACCCCAGTTTCACACGTACTTGTACTATCTGTAATACCAGTACAAACCGTAGCCAAGGGCTGATATTTAACCATCCGCAACAAGGTGACTTTTGTGCGCATCTCGCTTGTGTCAAAAAGCGCTTGCCGGAATTAATGCCATTTGTAAACTATTTGCAAAAGCTACCCGCATTAGTTGCGCAGCTTGAACAACTGCAAAACAGTGTATTTAATCAAACTTATGCATCGGGTGCCCCGCTGCGTCTGTATCTAGCAATAGTCGAAGATGAAATTCGCCAACACGGTTTTGTTAGCAAACAAGACGCGATCCAGTTTCATCATGACTTTAAGCATGCGAGTTACAATAAAGCCGCGCAGTGCTATCAAACATCATCGTATCCTAAAAACCTAAGTTTTGAGTTTGTTGAAAAAGCTATTTTGTATACCAAGCAAATGAAATCAACCAGCCTAAATGACAAGTTAAAACAGCTGTGTGAGCAAAGTGTATTAGCTGAAAATGAACTTGCAACTGCAGCATTAATTATCTCTAACTACATCGTTAATAACCAAGGTTTGTTAAGCCATCAATCACCACTGGCAACCGATAAAAAACTAGCACTGCATAATGATGGCAGCCAGATCAGTGAGACATTACGGTTAAAAGGCAAACTCGGTGATTATGTACGTTGTCGTATTACTGTGAATAGCTGTAAATATCAAATAGTCACCAAGCGTTACGATATTCGCGGTAAAGATGATACCGGCCGCGTGGTGCAATTCAATCACAGCCTAGCAATTACCGAAAAATCATATATTTATATCAGTGGCTTTATCTCTAAGTTTTATCAAAACCAGTACGGCTATACCATTTCGGTATTAAAAGGCGTAAAAGTCCTCTCTTCATAACCAGATCAATACGCGTATTGCACTTACTTACTTTAATCCAGTAACGGTTAATCACGCGTAGTTCTGAATAAATACCTCTTTTTATAGATCTAGCTCGCACTTATCTGTTTTCTATGATTAAAACCACTCCAATTACCAATTTGTAGCTAGGTTTGTTCATAGGAACTTACTCAGCTGGAGGCTATGGCAATGAAAATCAACATGCCAATTACGGATACAGAACAATTTATGAAAGAAGGAGATATTCTTGTCTCCAAGACAGATCTAAAAGGTTCTATTACCTTTGTGAATAGAGCATTTATTGAATTAAGTGGCTTCACCGAAGAGGAGCTATTACGCAAAAGCCACAGTATCGTTCGACATCCGGATATGCCACCAGCCGCCTTTAAAGACCTTTGGGAAACCATACAAAAAGGTTGTCCTTGGACTGGCATCATTAAGAACAGAGTTAAAAATGGTGACTTTTACTGGGTTGTAGCAAATGTCATCCCGATTAAGAAAAATGGCCAAGTTATCGAATTCATGTCGGTAAGAACGAAGCCAACATTGCAAGAAATAAAAGAAGCTGAGCTAACCTACCAAGCGATGAATACTGATAGTCAACCACGAAAAAACCCGCTCGTTACACTCAAGAAAGTATTTACTAACGCAGGACTAAAAACCAAATTCACCATCTTAACTGCCTTTGTCGCCTTTATCTTGGTGGCCGGAGCGCTGGTTCAATATGATAAAGTCCATAAAATTGATACTGCTTGGGATAGCTATCAAGCCAACGTTTCCGCACGTGGTACAGTTATCAATGAGATAGCAACATCATTAGGCTATGGCGGGGCTGTCCATCAATTCAAAAATTATATCCTCCGTCAAGATGAAAATTACAGACAACAATTCATTCAAAGCTATACCGACTTACAGAGTCAGGTCAGTCACTACCAAGCGTTAGCTGGAATTAGTGCACAAGAACAGAGTGCATTAAAACAGATTGTCAATGTTGCAGACCAATACCGCCAGCAGCTAGATAACGTCCAATCTCTCATCGCCAATGGCGTTGGGATAAACCAGATTGACGCCAGTGTGAAGGTCGATGACACACCCGCGCTCAATGCCTTGGTACAATTACAACAAAATTATGCATCACTCACACAACAGGCCACTGATACCCTACACACCCAAATCAATGATTCATTTGTCAGCTTAGGGACAGAGAGACTCGCTACATTCCTGCTTTTAGCCTTTCTTGCTGTCATGGTGCTAAACCGCGCAATAATGAAACCAATCAAGCAGTTAATTGGTGTTTTAAATCATATTAATGAAGGTAAATACGAAAACAAGTTTGAAATTCGCAACAACAGTGAATTTGGTAAATTATTCCAAGCCATTTACATTACCCAAACCAAGCTTAACTTCGATATTCAAGAGTCTCGCTTAACCGCTGAAGAAGCATTGCGTATCAAAAATGCGCTCGACAATGTGACCGCTAATGTCATGGTGGCCGATGGTCAGCGTAATATTATCTACATGAATGAGTCGGTGAATCAATTACTGTCTCACGCAGAAAAAGACATCCAAAAAGACTTGCCTAATTTTAGTGTGGCTAAGTTAATGGGTGCCAATATCGACATATTCCACAAACGCCCACAACATCAACAACAAATGTTACAAGGGCTGTCATCAACCCACCAAGCAAATATCAGCATTGGCGGCAGAACGATGCAATTAACCCTTAATCCTGTCACCAACGCAGCTAATGAACGCCTCGGTACGGTAGTTGAATGGAATGATAAAACCGCTGAACTGGCCATTGAACAGGAGATTGATGAAATTGTGGCAGCCGCTGCCAACGGTGATTTATCCAAACGTATTAACCTTGAAGGTAAGAATGAATTCTTTACTAAGTTAAGCAGTGGCTTAAATGAATTACTGGAAAGTTCATCATTGTTTGTCAGTGATGTCGGCAGCTTGTTCTCGCGTATGTCGGAAGGTGATTTAACCCAATCCATTGAGCAAGAGTACAACGGTGAATTTCAACAAATCAAAAATGATGCAAACAACACGATAGATAAATTAACCTCCATTATCAGCCAGATCCGCGAATCTGCAAATACAGTGAGTACTGCATCACACGAGATCGCTTTGGGTAATACAGATCTGAGCCAACGCACCGAGGAACAAGCTTGTTCATTAGAAGAAACAGCCTCGAGCATGGAAGAGATCACCGCGACCGTGAAACAAAGTGCAGCGAATACCGATGAAGCGAATAAACTCGCAACAGAGGCCAAAAACAAAGCTCAAAATGGCGGTAAAACGGTACAAGACGCTGTCTCCGCAATGAAAGAGATCTTGACTGCGAGTAACCGTATTAATGACATTATTGGTGTCATTGATGAAATTGCTTTCCAAACCAACCTACTGGCATTGAATGCCGCTGTAGAAGCAGCGCGTGCCGGTGAACAAGGCCGTGGCTTTGCGGTGGTGGCAGGTGAAGTGCGTAACTTATCACAACGCTCTGCCGACGCAGCAAAAGAAATCAAAGACCTTATTCGTGACAGTGTTGAAAAAGTAAAAGTAGGTTCATCGTTAGTCAATGATTCGGGTGAGACATTACAAGAAATCGTGCATTCGGTTGAACACGTAGCGAATATGATATCTGAAGTCAGTAACGCGGCAACAGAGCAATCTAGCGGTATTGAGCAAGTGAATCTAGCCGTCAATCAGATGGATGAAGTGACGCAACAAAATGCCGCACTGGTAGAGCAAGCCTCTGTAGCAAGCTCCGCGATGTCAGAACAGGTCAATCACATGACCCAGTTAATCCAATTCTTTAAGCTAATTCAGTCAGAGCAAGAAGAACGTCAAATGCAAAATACACAACATCCTGCATCAGGACAGGGGCAACACAATCAAGGCGTACCCCGTCAACAAGGTACCCAACGTCGTTCAACAAATGCGAACTACAACCAACGCAGTGGACAGCAATCGACTGCACAGCCAGTAACGGCGCAACAGCAGCAATCCAATAACAAGGCTATAGCCGCATTATCTAATAATGACAGTTGGGATGAATTTTAACTCATCATTAAGCGCCACCAGATCCCAGGTAAACTGGTAAATCCGGTGGTTAACCATTTAACCTCACCATCTTTGATAACTAAGATGGTTGGGGTAACTTTTACTTTCCAGTCCTTACCCAAATCATAATTTTCATCGTTAAGTACAGCAAAGTTATAGCCATTGTGTTGTAAGTATTTTTTAACCCTCAAGTCTTCACCTGAGCTTAATGCCACCGTCACCACCGGATAATATACCGATAGCGTATCAACAGCAGGACTAACAAAATTACACACAGGACACCATGTTGCCCAAAAATAGACAACCACAGCTTGATCTTTACTTAACTCAGCAAGATCAACACTCTCTCCCGTCAGTGTCGTGCCTGCTAGTGCAGGTACGTTCTCTTTAGGAAAATCTTTGCCACGCCATACGTCTACAGCAGTGGTAATAACCAATGCCAGTAGTAAAAAAATACCTAATTGCTTAACCCATCCCAGCAGTCGTTGCTTCATGTAATCGTTTCCGTTGTGAATACGCATACCAATTACATTCAATAACGAATGACTTATTCAATATAATTGGAAACAGAATTTTTATTTATTACGTTTAGCCGCGAGTGCAGCTTTAACTTGTTGCTCTAATTGACCATAAGGAACCAGACCACCGACGATTTGATCGGCAAAGATTAATGCAGGCGTACCAGATAAACCAAACTCACGCATTAATTCCATATTACCGCCAATTGTTTTTTCAACGCTGTCAGCAGTATCATCTAGCCACTCATTAGTGTCGGTAATGTTACTCACTTTCTCAATTGCACTGCTGTCCAAACGGCTCGGACGTGACATTAATTTTTTATGTAACTCGGCAAATTTAGCTGGCTCATTTGCCCATACTGTTAATGCGAAGTCCGTTGCTTCTTTCGAGCTTGGACCTAAAATCGGTACCAATTTATACACAACACGTACTTCAGGGTATTCTTTAACTAATCGCTCTAACAGCGGCTCAATTTTTTTACAGTAAGAGCAATTAAAATCACTAAAGTAAGCAATGGTTAACTCTGGATTTTCAGCACCCATCCACGGGTCCATTTTGTTATTAAACAAGGCAGTATGATTGTTGTCTAGGCTTTGATATTGCTGTTCTTTCACCTTGTTCTGCTCATTTTCTTGCAGGGCAATAATGGCTGCTTTTAAGATATCAGGATTATTCACCAAGGCTTCTTTTAACATTTGGTTGAACTCTGCTTGTGGCATTGCAGTCACTTCTGTTTTTGCTGGTGCAGCCCATGCCATCTGCGTTGCTAAAATACCAATTGAAAGTGCAGCAGAGATAGACTTTGAGAGCGTTAATAATTTCGTTTTCATGGTTTTTCCTATTATCAAATTTGTTTGACCCATTGCTACAAGCATGGAGCCATTGTTTTATATTAGAGCAATTCTTTTTAAATCGTCCACCCCGCGCCAAAGCACAGGATGGAATAGAATGATTAGTCACCGCTAGCTTGCTTAATTGCATTCATCACAGCATCGTCGGTTAAGATGACCGGCAGTGGAATACCGTTTGGCGCGTTCGGGCCATAAACGATATTAAAGGGCACACCAAAACGACCATTACTTTGTAAATAATCCGTCACTTTTTCAGATCTAACGGTCCAATCACCTTTCATCGTCACCATATTTTCGGTTTGTAGTTTACTATAAACAGGATCTTGTAATACCACGCCTATTTTATTGGCTTTACAAGTAATGCACCAATCCGCTGTCACATCCACAAAGACTGTTTTACCTGCATTCACTTGCTGTTCGATTGCGGCAGTATCAAGTGTTTGCCAGACTAAATCATCCGGCAGTCCTTGCGACCATTTACTGGTTGTTAACGATGCAGCTAACATACCAGCACTACCCAGTAACAAGCCAATACTGACGCTGATAAGTACAGCCCGCTTACCTTTTAGCTTTATCATAAAGCCAATAAATACCAGACTAACAACACTAAATAGTACATAAATAACAAGTGCGGGTAAGAAACTAGATAGTAAGGTAACGAGCCACAAGCAAGTAAGCATTAACAGACCAGAAAATACGGTTTTAACCGACCCCATCCAGCGACCCGGCTTAGGTAATAGACCAACAAGGCTTGGAAAAGTTGCCACTAACAACCATGGCAACGCCATACCAATCGCCAGCGCAGTAAAGATAACAAATAAGCTAAGCGTATCAGCACCGAGTGCATAAGCAACTGCAGTCCCCAAGAATGGCGCACTACAGGGTGTAGCGAGTAACGTCGCGAACATACCTTGTAAGAAGTGTCCACGGTTACTGTCATCACCTGCGGTAGCTAGTTTGGTTTGTACATTTGACGATAAGCTAAATTCAAATGCGCCGAGCATGTTTAATGAGAACACCGCGGTAATCACCACCATGACGGCGATAAACCAAGGACTCTGGAATTGAATACCCCAACCAATCGCTTGGCCTGTTGCTTTTAATGTAAATATAAAGCCCGCAAGTAACCAGAATGACACGATAATACCGGCCGCAGAAGCGAAGAATTGCTGCCTAATCTTACCTTTCTCAACACGTGGTGCATCGATAATCGTGCTTAATTTCATGCCTAACACAGGTAAAACGCAAGGCATAATATTAAGTATCAAACCACCTAATAACGCGAATAGTACAATTCCAATTAAAGATTCACCTGTAACAGTAACGAACCCAGCAGTAACAGGCGTCGAGAATTCCAATGCTTGCTCTGTGTCTATTACTGTTAGATTTAATGGTTTGTCAATTAACTCCACCTCACCTAACCAGCTACTGGCATCAAACACCGCCGTTATTGTGTCAGTAACTTGCTCAACAGACGCTAACTTAAAGCTAGTATCAAGATCACCGTCAATTAATAATGTCGGCGTTCCAGCCCAGTCATAACCTGATACTTTTGCTTGCAACTGACTTTTTTCTTGATCCCATAGCAACTCAATCGCATTATTATCATCTACTTTTTTAGGTACTTGGACGATACTTTTATTATATAAAAACATCGCTTCTGCATCGGCTTGTAGATTTTGAGCATCAACCAACATATCGATGTTGTAATCCGTTAACACGCAAATAGTCGTACACGAAGATAAGGTTAATTTACCGGCTAATATCAGCGGTTTATTAATATCTTCTAGCTGTAACTGAATGGGGAAACTGACTGAATCCTTATAACCATAAGTATCTAAACCAAGTAATGTAAAGTGCTTTGGTACTGGCCACTGCCAATCACTGTTAACCAGATTACTCGAATCTTGCCAATCAATACTGGGGGCAATACCGCCATCACCAGGTGATCGCCAATAGGTTTTCCAATCGTCAGCAAGCTTTACTTCAAGTACAGCGGGCACGGTATTATTGGTTTTATCCACTTGCCCAGTTAGCATAAAGCGTAACTGGATCGGTGGGTGTGATGGGTCTTGTAACCAGCCCGTTGTCTGCGCCGAAATACTCGCCGAGATAAACAGTAAGCAAGTTACCAATAAGGTTTTTATTATTTTCAAATCATGTCTCCAAAAAGCACTTAAAGTCATCATAGCGATACCTCAATGCCAATTGTATTTAGTCGGTGTCAATAAACAGATAATGTCGAGTGCTATTCTAGTAACATAATAGTTATGCAGAATACAATTCTCATCAGTAATGTCTAAAGATAAGCATAATAGTTCGTTAATATACCTGAGTTACAGAAAAAGACTTAAACATTTAATATCAAATAGTTAATATCAAACAGTTAGTATAAAACGGGAATTGCTTAATCGTTTCTTTCGCTATATCTAAGGTCGAGTGGAATATTACTCGTCGAATTTACACAAAATGAGATGACGGCGTTGCGAAGGGACAAATCGAGTGGAGAGAGAAATAACATTAGGCGTCTGGCGCATAAAGTAATGGCTAAACATGATGATCATTAAAATGACCATGACCAGTTCATCCATGTGGGTACTGGCTTTCTGCAATAATTTTTCAGTCAACTTACAAACGCCATTACTGTTATCAACATAACTGGCATCGTAAAGTTCAATCTGCGCAGATGTACTGGAATTAGCTGCAGTGCTATTATTTTGATTAGCGCTTACATTGGCAGTAGCCTGACGATTTAGTTGCTTATCACTAAGCGAATCAGCATTAACAACGGGCTGGTTAAACGCATAAGCATTGTTAACCATACAAGCAATCAAAAACGTGACTATTAATAGCAAGCTTATATTGGCATTGTTTGTTGGTTTAGTTACGCGCATACATTCTTATGGTTAAGTTCATAGTTGAAAAAATAATTGAAAAAATAGCAGAATTCGTCATAGCGTTCATTTTTACCGATAATCATCAAATATGACAAGTCAGGCTTATTAAAATTACCCTTCTTTACCAAAAATAGCTATAAATCGCTGCTATATACTAAAATCTAGTGATGAATTTAATTAACTGCTGGTATTTTTGTCATTTTAGCCTAGAATCCCGCCCTCTAGTTCATTTCTCTTTATCCAGTGTTGATAACAAAACCTATCGCGATAATTAAGTAGAATGAAAAAGCACAAACAAGATACTCAAACTCGTTCTCTGATAAAATATCTTCAAGCAGTTTGAGTATATAACACTGAATAATTGCTAGGAAATAGACACATGGCTAAAGGTAAAAAGTACGATTTTAATTTGGTATTAGTAGACGGTTCTTGGACTGCTGAAATCGTTAGAAAGATCACATCTAAAAAAACAGTTGTATCAAAAAGCCAAGCTGGTTTTGCTTCAGAAGCAGAAGCACAGGTTTGGGCTGAAACTGAATTAAAAGGTTTCTTACAAAACCAAATCGACCGTAACGCACGCCGCATTCGTTTAGTTTCAGAAAGCGTTGAAGACAATGCAGAAGAGAGTGCTAAAGATAGCGCTGAAGAGTCTGACGAATCAGAAGACGACGCTTAATATCACGCTGATATAAGCAAGGTCTTAGCCATCGCTAATTATCTTAATTAGCGATGGCTATTTATATAGACAATTGCCTAAATCCACAATTTCCCCGCACTACTCCACCCTAGATCGTTTATTTCGCCATATTGAGCGAACATATGCAGCAAAGGGAAATCAAAATATAACTCTACTTACAGAGACTGTTAACAGCCTCTTATTTACGCTAAATAATGTTATTTATCAGCGTAAGTCAAAACTAAATTGCTACCGTCGATTCTAACGTCTTTGTAGCCCTTTAAATTTTCAGCAAGTACATCAAGCCCTTTTTCAGTAAGCGCTTCATCTGATAGCGTATAAGTCGTTGTGTTTTTACCAGACGTTGCATCATTATTGACTGCAGATTGAATGTTGTTTAACAGTTCTTTAAGGTCATCATTGTGCATATGTATACTCTCTATAAATGTATATTGTTTAAGTTTACTTAACATTTTTGATGGTAGGCTGTTTGCTGTTTGGTTTCAATATATTGTTTTAAATATCAATTATAAATAGACCAAGTAATAAGCGTAAATGAACATTTTCTTTCAACGGCTAATACGATATTAGAAATAGCGTTATCATCATGAAGATATTTTTACCTGCAACGATTCAATAGTGTTAAACAGAGTTTTAATATACTATTCCGCTATATTTTATATGGATAATGAATAGCAGGAAGTTGTAATAGTATGTCGGAAAAAATTGAAATACAGAATAAGCCCGCATTAATCTCTTTTATGGTGATGATGGCAGCGGTCTATTTTTTTGTTTTTAGTGGCACAGATGATTGGACACCATCAAACGCCATTGTGATCAGCCAAGAATATGATGATTACAATGATGTGCTCATTGATATTGCTTATTCATACGAGCATAAACTTTACAATGGCACCCTAGATCAAGATGATATTTATCCTAGTGCTGGACTAGAACCAAGACTTGCTCCAAAAAAAGCATTTCCAATCAAAATTAACCCTGAAGATCCAACCGAGATCTTAGTTGATTTAGAAGGCCCGAAACATATTTCAGGCATCAACTGGTTAGTGCAGAAATAACCTCAGTGTTCACCGATATTAAAAGGTCTATATTCAAAGATCGGTATTAAAAGGCCTATATTAAAAGCCAGACAGATCAAGTTTAATCTGTGTTCCTAACCAATGAACATGCTCGGTATGATCAATTAAATCATCGCCTGTCACCGCATGTATCAGCACACTCAGCTCCTGTCTATTGGCTTTAACCCAAGGTACGAAAGTAGCAAAATCATCGTGACTAAACGTAGCAGAAAAGCTCCATTGGGGATGCGGCCCCACCAAGCGAGTATTTAAATTACCGACTTCTAAGCCAAGCTCATCACGAATAGTCGTTTGTAATGCTGTGGCCAACGCCAATGATGACTCATCAAAATAGAAATGGGCATGATAACTGTCGTGGCGATTGCTTAGATCATTGCTCAGTGCATTCGTTAAATCATTGATTCGAGTATGGGTGATAGAACTCATAAATACCTCATAAAATTAAAGCGTTAAAAACAACGCAGCCAAGATAACACAGTTATTATAGCCTTAATACGTCCTTTACTTTCTTCACATTATAGTTAACAACACGTCTCTAAAACCAATATATTAAAACACTAAATGACGTTAATTTACAGTGCTTTACATTATCTTTTCGATTTACATTCTTTACCTATAATTTGCTGGTCATTGGGGTTTGTTTTACTATATGATACAGGAATACGAACAATTATCATTTGGATTTATAGTAATATGAAACTATCAGTTGTAGCTACTTTCTTTGGGTTATTATTCTCAGCCAACGCTTTATCAGAAACCATTACCGTTACCCATCAATTAGGTAAAACCACATTAGAGACTAAACCTCAGCGTGTTGTGGTGATTGGCACCGGTACATTAGATGCGTTAGATTATTTTGGTATTAAGCCCGTAGCATTAAGCAAAGCGACAACGATGCCTGATTACTTATTGAAATATAAAAGCAAAGAATTCGCCTCTTCAGGTAGTTTAAACGAACCTGACTTTGAAACTATTTACATACAAAAACCAGACGTAATCATTATTGGCTCTCGCGCTGTCGAATCTTATAAAGAACTATCAAAAATAGCCCCAACAATAATGTTCGCACCAGAATCAAATGGCTATTGGCAAAGTACCCAACAACAATGGCGTATGCTTGGTGATATCTTTGAAATTCAGCCAAAAGTTGAAGCTAAAATTGCCAGTGTTGACGCTAAAATCACTGAAATTGCCGATTACAATAAAACCAACGACGTTAAAGCATTAACGGTAATGAGCGCTGGCGGTAATATCACCACGTTTGGTGCCCAGTCTCGTTTCTCTGCAATTTATCGTGATTTTGGTTTCCAAGAAGCCGTGCCAAACATTAAAGAGTCTCGTCATGGTGATCTGATTTCGTATGAATTTATTAGTAACGTTAATCCAGCCAACCTCTTCATCATCGACAAAGACAAACTGATTAATAAAGACAAGAGCCGTACCCGCGAAGAATTTGCTAATCCCTTGGTTAAATCAACCCAGGCTTATAAAGACGATAAGCTAAATTACCTTGATATTAACGCTTGGTATATTGCACTGTCAGGTGTCACGGCAACCGACCAAATGATTGCAGATATGCAGCAATCACGCACACTGTAATTGAGGCTTACCTTGAAAAAGTTATTTTTTGTACTCGTCATTCTCAGTATCGCATCAGTGTTTATCGGTGTAGCAGATCTTTCTTTCGCGGCAATTTTAAGTGGCGATACTGATGCGATAGAACTGCTGTTAATCAGTCGATTACCCCGCCTATTGGCAATCTTATTATCTGGCGCAGGGCTGAGTATTGCAGGTTTGATCATGCAGCAGATCAGCCAAAATAGATTTGCATCACCATCAACCTCTGGCACGATTGAATGTGCCATGCTCGGCTATGTCTTAAGTCTGGTATTCCTTGGGCATGGTGATAGCTTATTACTGATATTTGGTATGGCGATTGCGGGTACCCTGCTATTCATTCAATTTATCCACCGGATTCAATTTAAAAACGCCATTTACGTTCCACTCATCGGTATCATATTTGGTAATGTGGTGTCTTCCGCTGCCACTTTCGTCGCTTATAAATATGATGCAGTGCAAAACCTATCAGCATGGACAGTGGCTAACTTTGCCAGCATTTTACAGGGTAATTACGAGCTACTTTATATTGCCCTGCCTATCTCGGTGATCAGCTACTGGTATGCCACCCGCTTGTCTGCAGTGGGCATGGGCAAAGACTTTGCCACCAACATAGGCCTGAATTATAAACAGGTGCTCTTCATCGGTATCATTCTAGTGTCTGTGATGTCTGCATCCGTGGTAATGATTGTCGGACAATTACCTTTCTTAGGTTTGATAGTACCCAATTTAGTCGCGCAATTTTATGGTGATAATTTACGTAAAAACATTCCAATTACCGCAATTGTCGGTGCTATTTTGATTTTGCTGTGTGATGTGGTTGGCCGCGTGATCATTTTCCCTTACGAGATCCCGATTTCAATGATCATCAGCATGCTCGGTGGTGTGGTATTTATCTTCTTCATTGTAAAGGGGAAGCAAAATGTCTGATTCAATGAAACTCACCGGACTGGCTGTTATCACGGTACTCTTTACGTTTCTATTCATCGGTGTTGGTTTAGACGCATCAAATTATGAATACTTTCTATCACGACGTGTACCGAAAGTATTGGCCATGATTATCGCCAGTATCGCCATTGCCCAATCATCATTGGTATTTCAAACCATCACCCATAATCGTATTTTAACACCCAGTATTATGGGCTTTGATGCCTTGTATTTACTGACTCAAGTATTGGTCGTGGTTATCTTTGGCGGCTTTAGTGTATTGCTATTAAATCCGTTTATTAACTTTGCCTTGTCGGTTTCCATCATGGTGGGCTTTTCGTTATTGCTGTTTGGTTTTTACTTCGCCAGCAATGATGGCAAGAGTAACGTCATCACCTTATTATTACTTGGCGTTATCTTCGGCCAGTTATTCAACAATGTATCTTCATTCTTTATGATGCTAGTTGATCCCAATGACTTCTTAACGATTCAAGCAAGCATGTTTGCCAGTTTCAACAACGTCAACCAAGAGTTAGTTTACTTATGCGTTGTGCCATTGCTTGTGGTCAGCGCCCTGCTATTTAAATTAGCGCCGGTATTGGATGTATTTTGGTTAGACAATGACAATGCTATCAGCCTAGGCATTGATACTCGCCACGTCACTAAACAAGTATTGATACTGGTCGCTATCATGATCTCGTTATCAACAGCCTTGGTGGGCCCAGTGATGTTCTTCGGTTTACTGGTGGCAAATTTAACCAAAGAGTTTTTTCATACCTATCGTCATAAAACATTGCTCATCGCGAGTAGTTTAATGGCTATGTCGATGCTGCTACCAGGACAGTGGATCATCGAGAATATCTTTAGCTTTTCAACCACCCTGAGTGTGGTGATCAATTTTGTTGGCGGTTTGTACTTCTTATCACTGCTTGTTCGCCAAAAAATTCAATAGATTGGCGATTAAACAATCGCAATTAGGATACATAAATCATGATTTCATTAACCAATTTATCTAAAGCCTTTGGTCAGCACAAAGTTGTCGATCAAGCATCAGCCTCATTCATTAAAGGTCAAGTCACTTCTATTATTGGCCCCAATGGCGCAGGTAAAAGTACCGTATTGTCGATGGCATGCCGTTTATTAAATAAAGACAGTGGTACAGTGATTATCGACAATCAAGACGTATTAGATTGGGATACCAAAGCATTGGCGAAAAAATTAGCGGTACTGCGTCAATCTAACAATCTCAATATGCGCTTTACAGTGCGAGAGTTAGTGGCTTTTGGGCGCTATCCTTATAGTCAGGGCAAACTGACCGCTAACGATAATGAGGTCATAGACAAGGCGATTGGCTATTTAGATTTAACCCCGATTGAAAACAACTATCTTGATGAACTCAGTGGCGGTCAACGTCAGTTAGCCTTTATCGCCATGGTGGTGGCACAAGATACTGATTATGTGTTTTTAGATGAACCACTGAATAACTTAGATATTAAACATTCATTGCAAATAATGCAGAACATTAAAACCTTAGCCCATGAGTTAGGTAAAGCAGTGGTGATCGTGATCCATGACATTAACTTTGCCTCTTGTTATTCCGATAACATTGTTGCGCTAAAGAAAGGCAAAGTTGTTGCCAACGGCACAGTCTCCGAAATCATTACCAAAGATGTATTGTCGGCTATTTACGATACCGAGTTTGATATTCACGAAATCAACGGTAAGCGTATTTGCATGTACTATGGGCAATAACGGGTTAACGGATTAACGGATTAACGGATTAACGATGAAGCACTAAAATTAAGAATGTAAGCACTAAAAATTAAAAGTTAAGGACTAGCCATGAGTAAGAAACCAAATAACAGATTATTAACGGTAATAGACAGCCAGCAGTTAACGCCAAACATGCAACGTATTAGCTTTCAAGCTGACGATTTATCGAGCTTCCCCGCAGATGCTGAAGGTGGCTACATTAAACTGCTGTTTACTGAAAATGGTGATACCGACATTTCACAATTATCACCAGACACCCGCCCCAAAATGCGTACTTATACCATCCGCCATTTACGCCAATCGCTCGATCAATTGGATGTCGACTTTGTACGTCATGAGCATGGTAAGATTGATCAAACAGTTAGTGAACACTGTGGTTTTGCCGCTGCATGGTCGCAATCAGCACGCACTGGCGATACCATCTCAATTGCAGGTCCAGGGGAAATCAAACCCATAAATCTGCACGTTGATTGGTATTTTTTAGTGGCCGATATGACAGCGCTACCGGCATTAGCGGCGCAACTCAATAAGCTCCCAGCGACAGCCACAGGTTATGCCGTCATTGAAATTAACCATGCCGATGACAAGCAAACCTTAATTAAACCAGCTGGCATAGAAGTTGTTTGGGTTGTCGCAAATTCAACTGAGACAGATCTAGCCAACCAAGTACAAAGCTTAAGCTGGTTATCAGGTGAACCTTCAGTGTGGTGTGCTTGTGAATTTTCAACCATGCGTACATTACGCCAATACTTTAGAAATGAAAAATCTGTCGATAAAGACAATCTCTATATCAGTAGCTATTGGAAATCGGGGTGCACTGAAGATGGCCATAAAATAGCGAAACGCAATGATAATGAAGCGCAGCTAAGTACTTAATAGTTGCATTTTAAGCCAAAAAAAATCAAACAGGGTTAATAGGAATGTGTTGTTAATCCCCCTTTTCACTTCATTTTCGCGTAAACTAGCCCGGTTTTGTATCATTCTAACAACGGGCTAAATCATTTTGCATACTCTATCTCAGCTAAAATCTGGTGAATTAACAGGTATTAAGCGTTTAACATTATCAGAAAAACTAACCGCTTTCCCACTCGAGATCTTGTCACTGGCTGACAGTTTAGAGATCCTCGATTTATCTAATAACCAGTTAACCACGCTACCAGCAGAGATTGCCCAGTTAACAAATTTGAAGATCTTGTTTGCATCAAACAATCAATTTGTAACACTGCCAGAAGTGCTTGGTCAATGCCCAAACTTAGAAATGGTTGGCTTTAAATCAAACCAAATTAACCAAGTACCGGAAGCTTCATTACCAGTGAAATTACGCTGGTTGATCTTAACGGATAACCGCCTTGAAGTATTACCTGACTCATTAGGTGAGCGCCCGCGTTTACAGAAGTTAGCACTCGCAGGCAACTGTTTAACTGAGTTACCTCAAACTATGTCTCAGTGTCACAACCTTGAATTGGTCCGTATTTCAGCTAACCGCTTAACAGCATGTCCTGAACAGCTGTTCGGTTTACCAAAACTGGCTTGGTTTGCCTTCTCGGGGAATCCATTTAGCCAAACTAATGTATCAATTGATAGCGTGCCGCAGTTAGCATCATCAAGCTATACACTGCAAAACGTACTTGGCCAAGGCGCATCAGGCGTGATCTCAAAAGCCGTTTGGAATGCACCACAAACCCAGTTCCCAGATGAGATTGCTGTAAAAGTATTTAAAGGCGAAGTAACCAGTGATGGTTATCCAGAAGATGAGTTACAAGCTTGTTTGAAAGTAGGTAACCACCCGAGCTTAGTACAATCATTAGCACAGGTGAAAGAAGACGGTTACTTAGCGCTGATCATGAACTTGATCCCAGCTCACTACGCTAACTTAGGGCTACCACCGTGCTTTAACAGCTGTACGCGTGATACCTTCCCTACAGACTTTACTTTGTCTATTGCGCGAATAGACAAGATGGTTTCACAGATGGATGACGTATTTGGCCATTTACACGACAACCAAGTTTGTCACGGTGATTTGTATGCGCACAATACCTTGTTTGATGTCGATGCGAATATCATCTTTGGTGATTTTGGTGCTGCGACTATGTACCACATGCTTACTGACACACAGAAAGCGCAAGTGAAGCAAATTGAGAACCGTGCATTACTGCATTTTATTGATGACTTACTAAGTGTATGTGTTGAAGCAGATCAAGACAGTGAAGTATTTAAACGCCTGAAACAGCGTGTCGGCTAATGATTGATTCAAGCACCTGTTTAACTCAGCCTAAGTAGCTAGATGTTAAACGGGTGCAGCTTTCTATTTATAATCAGCGCTTCTACTATCTACTAATGTCGACTAATCGTTTCTATTACAATTTGAATTTATTGTTTTTATAACGCGCCATTGCAGCAACGTCTTTATCAACAATCGTTTGTCCTATTGGGGCAAGCGAAATAACCGCTAACTTCAAATGTTGCAACGCAAATGGAATACCAATAATCGTCACGAAACAGGCAATCGCAGACGCCACATGACCTAGCGCTAACCAAACACCAGCAAAGATAAACCACAGCGCATTACCAACAAAACCAAAGCTGCTTGTACCGATATCTTCTGCGCGAGTTAACTCATCACGAAATATAGCTTCTTTACCAAAAGGAAAAAATGAGAAACCAGCGATAACAAAGCAAGAGCGTCCCCACGGAATGCCGACAATACTAATAAAGGCAAGTATACCAAATAACACCCACGCCAACCCCATGATCGCACCACCAAACAGAAACCAAATTATATTGCCAAGTGTTCTCATGTTATCGCCTCATCTCATTTAATCTTAATTCAATCATTTAAATACCCATAGCACATTACGTTTTAGACTACAGAAACACGCGAAGATTCAAAATTATTTATGATCAAAAATAA
This sequence comes from Moritella sp. Urea-trap-13, assembly GCF_002836355.1. NCBI lineage: Bacteria > Pseudomonadati > Pseudomonadota > Gammaproteobacteria > Alteromonadales > Moritellaceae > Moritella > Moritella sp. Urea-trap-13. The sequence goes on along the minus strand of NZ_PJCA01000027.1, from coordinate 499,398 downwards.
GAATCACAGGGTATGTAACCCTATCTTTATTTTGACCATCCATTTTAGTTACCACAACGTACCACAACATAGTTTATAAGAGTACGCTGACGCTCAATATAATTGTGCTGTCCGTCACCCTATCTCTAATCTATTCGATAATTTACCGCTGGATCTATTACCATCCCTGCGTAAACAAATAACCTTAATCTTGATACTGGTATTGAAATGAAGATAACCCAAACTCACGCTATCGCTTTTTTCAGTGTTATCTTTATGCTCATGGCCAGTATTTCATTATTTGCCGTTCAAAAATTTCAGAACTCGACCACAACTCTATTGGCGAGTCGTACAGCAGAAGTCATCGCCACAACAGTTAATCAAGCTCGTGTATCGTATAGCGCGGATATAGCACAAATCAGCTCGCACCCAGATATTACCGTCGAAACTTTATATCATGATAAACCACTATCAATACCAAACCCTGCAACATTCGCAATTGAACTCGGCCAAGCAGTATCAAACCGTGCAGCGGGGCTTATTATCCATACCTACAGTAAATACCCGTTTAAAAGCAGAACGCTAACTGGCGGCCCACAAGACCAATTTCAACATGATGCACTTGCACACTTAACCACATCATCCCCGGTATTTGAACGTACAGAAAAACTTAGAGGCAAGCCGGTTCTGCGCCATGCTGAAGCTATTTTTATGGAACAAAGCTGTGTGGATTGCCATAATCATCACCCCAACAGTCCTAAAACAGATTGGCAAGTCGGCGATATACGTGGCGCAATAGATGTGACGGTGCCTTTAGAGGGTGGTAATGATGATCTGGCCGCTATCGTTCGCTACTCTTACATCATCTTCATGGCATTTTCAGTCATTAGTTTGTTAGGTATGTTTATAACCCTTAAACGTACCCACCAGCATTCTAGAGAACTAGACAAAAAAGTAAAAATACGCACCACCATATTAAATGAGATGGCGTATACAGATTCACTCACATTAATTGCCAACCGTCGTTCATATGAAGAATTCAGTGATAACATCATTAATCAAAAATGTCCGAATAGCCTGCCGCTAGCGATCATCATTTATGATTTAGACCACTTTAAACAAATCAATGATCAGTATGGCCACGACATAGGGGATGAATGTTTAATTGCAGCTGTAAAGGCGGTTTCAGCAATACTACCCAAAGATAACAATTTTCATGCTCGCATTGGCGGGGAAGAATTTGCGATTATTTTAAAGCATGTATCAAACGATGAATTAGAACAAATAATACAGCGCGTATTAGAGAGTGTCAGGAAAGTAAAAATACCCAAACAGGCTGATATCAAGATAACCTGCAGTATTGGCGCTACGCTGGCTACAGAGCTTAATGAGCCAACGATTAAAAACATAGTTAAAACCGCTGATGATGCCCTCTATGAAGCGAAATCTTTAGGTCGTGATCAATGGATTAATAAGCCTTATGCTGTAAGTAAAAAGCTATAAGTTAGCATAATCGTATGCGCTGCAGTATTACACCAGGGTTAACACTGCAACGTTAGTCTCATATCATCAAGGCTTTTCTCGGGTCAACCACCAGCATATTAACGAAGCGACAGTCACCATCACCACACCTTGCCAAAATTTAGTTGTCAGTTCGATATTGAGTATCATTGCCGAAAAAAATGTCGATAAAATAGGGGTGAAATACGATAACGTCGCCAAAAAAACCATGTTGCCACCAAGAATACCAATATTCCAAAGTGCATAACCACTGCCCATGACAATGCCAGCAAGTAACAAATCAAACGTCGCTTCGGTAGTAAATTCCATCGCTGGTTCATTACTGATTAAATACTTGATCCACAGAGCAATCGCAGTGCCGATAAAGAACCACGTAATGCCATTCATACCGTTAGCGAGTTTTTTGGTGATATTGCAATAAAATGCCCAAATAAAGGCACCAAAGAAGGCCATCGAATAGCTAGCGGGATTGGTGGCGATATTACTGCTTAGCTGACTAATCGAAATGCCTTCATCACCGCCAACCGTCCAAGCAACGCCAAAGAACGACAAAGCGATGGCAGGATACAAGAGTTTATTCACGGGTTTGTGACTCATAAACACCGCCATTAACACAGTTAACGAAGGCCATAAATAGTTAATCACCCCCATCTCTACCGCTTGGGTGCGATCGTTCGCCATGCCTAACGCTAAGGATAAACAAATTTCATAACTCACAAACAAACCACCACCAATCAGGAGATAGCGAGTCGGGAAAAGCTTCAGTTTTGGCGCACCTAAAAACACCCATAAAAATACCGAACTAACGGTATAGATCATGGCTGCGCCACCAATTGGGCCTAACTGCTCCGCAACATTACGAATAAGCCCAACAATAGTGCTCCATAATAAAATAGCTAAACAGCCTGCGAGGGTAAATTTATGGGTGTTAATCAAGCGATAACCTTTTGCTTAGCAATCAATGAATCGTCATCGATTGTCGGAAGATAAATACTTCGAATACTTTCAATATCAACAACATTAATCTGCTGCGGTGTTAAATATTCGGTTGCGTATTGACTGTATACGCCAGTCGTTAAGAACAAGTCAAACAATTCTCTATCCAGATGGCTATCTTTTACCATATTAGCCATAATTTTCAGCGCTAAGCTTAATGATTTCGCTTCTTTGTAAGGACGATCCGATGCGGTTAATGCTTCAAACACATCAGCGACGGCAATGATACGGCCTTGCAACGGAATATCGTCACCAGCCAATTCTAATGGATAGCCTTTACCGTCAATACGTTCGTGATGACTACCTGCAATAATCGGCACATTCTTTAAATGCTCTGGGTATGGCAATTGATCCAGCATGATATACGTTTGCACTACGTGCTCATTAATATTGTAACGATCTTCAGCCGTTAACGTGCCCGCTTTAATACCCAGATTATATAATTCACCGCGATTATATTGATATTCAGGCTGCTTAATCTTAAAGTCACGTAAACCATTAGCTTGTAATTTTTTCTTCTCGTCCCAGGCATACAAATGCTCAATTTTATCGCTCAGTATGGTTTCCATTATTGGCAGCGATTGTGCGGTCTTTTTCACTTTCTCTTGGTGCGAGATACCAATGTCATCGGGTAAAGTGCGTGACCAAGTACGCTGAGCTATTTGGGCTAAACGCGTCATTTTGTCGTCTGCCATAAATTCGCTTCCCAGATTACAATCCGCCACAAAGGCAAATTCATTATCCAGAGTTTGCTTCAACTGCTCACACTCAGCTTGTGCTCGCTCTTGATCACCGCCAGCAAGCAAGGCTTGTAAATAACAGATGTCAGCATCACGTTTAAGTACTTCATAACGCATTCTTACCTCATGAATACGATCATACACAGTTTCCAGTTTGGTCGATTTATCCATGATAAAGTCAGGTGTTGATACCTTGCCGCAGTCATGTAACCAAGCCGCCAGCAACAACTCTTCCCACTGTTTCTTATCCATATCAAATTCAGAAAATGAGCCTTTATCAAGCACGACTTGCTCTGTCAACATTCTGGTTAACTCGGGAACACGCTTACAATGTTCACCGGTATAAGCTGATTTAACGTCAACCGCACTGGCTGTCATCATCACAAAGGCATGGAACAAATTAGTTTGTTCTTCTATTGCTTCCAAGTGTTCTAAGACCAGTTCGTTAAAACCGATAAACTCCTGCACAAATGCTAGGCGACCACGAATATCAGCAGTAACACCCAGATTAAAACAGATCAATAACGCGCCAGTATTTTGCTTGTTACGGTTAAACAACGGTATTATAAAACCAGAATGGTGCTGCGTTGATAGCAATCGCACCTCACCTTGGCTTAACTCATATACCGATTGCTCAAAAGCAGCAGGGTTAATATCGAACAACGCTTGTAAATTCATGTCTCCATGCTGACCAATATTTGCCGCTAATGAAAACTCAGAGCGAGACTGACGCGAATTAGTAAACAGCAAGCAATCATCTGATTTCAAAATGTCTTGAACCTGTGATACCAAAGATGATGACATCTCTTCGGGCGCCGTTGAACGCGCAACCTGTTTTAGATTTTGAATAAAGTTAAATAATACTTCTTCCATCAACAACATCGTTTCGTTTATTTGATCAATTTCGGTGATACCTGAGCTTCTATACGGGCGCCTTTTAAAACTAAAACGTTGAATATCTTCCAGTGATTTAACCAAAAATGTCAGTGGACGTACCACGTGACGAGTGGCACTGACAACAATAAACAGTGATAACACCACTACGGTTAAAGAGATAAGCAGTAAATCATTATAAAAGTCATTCGAATCAGCCAGCACCGCCTCTAACGAAACCACATTAACTAAGTACAGAATTTCATCTTCGCTCATCACCATAGGGGTAATGATTAACTGCCACTCTTGGCCTTGCCATTCAATCCGACGACTTTCACCATCATTGATATTCACCTTACTTAAGTTTGGAATCAACGTTTTTAACCCCAGATCCTGTAATGCTATTTTTTTGCTCGGGTCATCGGCTTTAATAATTTGATTACTGGCTAATAGGCTCCCTTTCGCCGTAAACAGGTATATTTTAGAATCCACTGAGTAGGCCATTTCTGCCATTACATCGTTCAGTGAATCAAGGGTGAAATCAGCGGCAATGACACTCTTACCATCGAGAGAGCGACGAGAGAAGGTAATACCAAAATGTTGGAAAAAATAAAAATAATACGGTTCGCTAACATTAATATCACCACCTTGCTTAGTTTCAATAAACCAAGGTCTTACCCGTGGGTCATAGTTTTGATTATCGTAAGGATACGCGGTAATTACCGACATATTTTTATCAAAGAAAATACGCTTTTGCTCACCATTAAACTGATTATAATCGACCATGATCACCGAGTGTTCAGGGGCGCTTAATCCCAGACGATCGCTAGTATCATAGATAGGTCGAACAACAAAGGAATTACCTTGTTCATCACCAAAGTATAACGTCGATAAATGCGGGCTTTTAGCCAAGATTTTAGCTAATGTCCCTAACCAAATAGGATCGTGTACATCTAATTTAGAGTGTACAAAATCTGTAAACGCTAAGGTATCAAGCAAGGTAGCCAAAGGTGTTCCCAGCAAGCCAATACGGCCTGTGAGCTCTTCAGCATGACTCGCAACGATGTCTTCAGAAAGGCTGGTCGTGACTTCTCGTGAATGATTAATACTGACTCGAATTAGAACGATGCTCAACAATAAGATGATAGAGATACACACAGAGGTGATAAAGGCTCTAAAAGAGAGTGATTTTTTCATTGTTAAACGCTCAATAATTGTGAATTAACGATATTAAATAAGGGGTAATTTAAATTAGCAGAATAATGCACAGCTAAGATTAACTAAGGTCAGTATTTGAGGATTGTCAGGTTAATTATCTAGCAAAGGTGCCGTATTCATACATACAGCACCTTTAAATCGCGACTTTAACGATTAAGCGAGCCAGATAAATCCAACAAACGTAATAGCGGCAGCGATTAACGTATAAGGCAATTGCGTTAATGCATGACTCATCAAGTTGCAATCAGAACCTTGCGCAGCCAACACCGTCGAGTCAGAGTAAAAACACGCCTGACTACCAAATGATGATGCTGATAATAACGCCCCTATCACTAACGGAATATCTGCATTCAGAGATTGCGCTAACGGCATTACAATTGGAATGGACACGGCAAAAATACCCCAGCTAGAACCCGTTACAAACGCTAATATAGACATAGATAAAAACACCACTGCTGGTAATAATTTCGGTGTCATAAATGGCGTTAAATGTTCAATAACATATTGTGACAACAGTAATTGATCGCTCACATCTTTAAAAATAAAAGCGGCTATAACGGTACAAATCGCCGGTAACATCGATTTAAAACCATCAATCATTTGTTCCATCATGTCGGCCAGTGGCATAATTTTTTGCACGGCATAAAACGGCAATGTAATGGCTAATGTAGCTAATAGCCCCATCAACACATCGATGTCAAAATACACCGTAAAACCGACTAATAACAAGATCGGCACAACAAAGTTATGTAACTTACCCGTGTCGTCAGCATGCTTAAATTCATCTTCAATGGCTTTAAGCGCGTATTCATCAGAGGTTTGGATCTCTTCTAAATCAACTTGAACCAAAGCTGGTACACCTTGCGCAGCCGCTAACTGTGCTTTTTTCATTGGACCAAATGTTGGCACGATACCAACAATCACTAATACCACCATGATCACCGAAAGCCAGGCGTATAACATATAGGGAATTGCTTCCATGTATACCGCGATACCCTGCCCTTCAGCAGCAATACCATTGTCGACAAGTAAACCGCCGAAAAATACCGCCCATGTCGATAATGGTACTAACACACAAATTGGTGCGGCAGTAGAATCAACAACATAAGCAAGCATTTCGCGAGACACTTTAAACTTATCAGTCACGCGCTTCATCGTCGAACCAACCGTTAATGCATTTAAATAGTCGTCGATAAAAATAGCGACGCCTAATAAAAATGTCATTAACAAAGACGATTTAGGCCCTTTGGCAAATTTCATCGCATAGCGGCCAAATGCCATCGAACCACCCGTTTTCACGAGTAACGCAATTAAGGCACCAAAACCACCGCAGACTAAAATAAGCCAACCGATAGTCTCATCTGTCATTACAGAGAGGGATATCGCAGAAAAATTGGTTAGCGCACTATGAGACTCAATTAACATGAGTCCGACAAATGAACCAATAACCAACGAAAGGATAGGACGTCGTAATACAACGGCTAACACCAAAACCACCACAGGTGGAATAAGACTTAAGGCTGTCGCTTCTGACATGCTTTAAGATCCTTCTAAAATAGAGCCAAAACGGCTAAGTAAATTAAAAGACTCAAATGGAACAGGTGTTTTTATCTGAGTTTAATGCTGCTTTACATGAGCAAAACACCAGCTGGGTAGGAGGTTGCTGGCGCTTGTTTACACTGCTTGGGACAGGGTCGTTAAAACATCGAGCGGAATTTAATCCCGTTTTGATTTGGAGTCAACAAAAAAATATATTAATTTGTAGATTATCTTATTGTTTCAGATATATGTTTATTGTTATGACTATTTATTAAAAGTATTGTTACAGATTGAAATTAGATTTGAATACAGCGGTATTCCTCACATCACAAAGGATGCGAGAAACATAAAATGATAATTAGCTACGGCTAGTTACTTCTAATAAATGATAACCAAATTGTGTTTTTACTGGGCCTTGTACTGTATTTACAGGTGCTGAAAATACAACTTTATCGAACTCTGGTACCATCATCCCTGGACCAAACTGACCTAAATCACCGCCTCTAGAGCCTGAAGGACAATTTGAATTTTGCTTCGCAACGTCAGCAAAATCAGCACCGGCTTCGATTTGTGCTTTTAGTTCATTACACTTTGCTTCGTCGTCTACTAAAATGTGTCGTGCAGTTGCTTGAGCCATGTTTTTTTCCTTTATTTTACGAGGGGATATAAATTTAAAATAAGTGTAAGGCAAAAAAATAAAAAAGGCGAGTAATGCTGAAGGTTTATAAGTTAAGCAATTGGGCTTGACTAACTTATGATCAAGATCACTTTTATCCAGAGAAAACTTACTAAGCCACTTCTCGCCATTGGTAATACTTGGTATGTGCCAATTCCAGCATGGGGTGATCTTCTGCAGTATCACCGTAGGCAAAAATGATATCAAACAAGGTTAAATCAAAGCGTTGATTGATGAACCTAACCTTGTTGTCACCGCCACAATCCCCCTGTACATAGTTACCAGTGAGTAGTGAAGACTTTGATTCCAACTCACTGCATATCAAGTCTAAATCGTGTGTTTTACACCAATAGGAAAGGTACGGATTGAGTGACGCGGACACCACAACGACTTTGTCACCGCGCGCTTTGTGCCAGCTAATCTTTTCCATTGCCGTTGGTCTTAATACAGAAGGTAAATAGTCCGCAGCAAACCTTGCACCTAGCTCAAAGATCTGCGGTTCACTACGATTACAAAAAGCGAACTTAGCCAAGAGAGGTCTGATTTTCGCCGCCGGATATAAGCCTAACTTGTGTAACAAGATAACCGGTGATAGCAGTACCATACCTGCAATTAAGCGATGTTGGGGGGTGGCGTAAAAGATGAATTTGGTAAACGCATCTTCGTGGGTAATCGTGCCGTCAAAATCAAAAAATGCGATATTCACTCTAAATACCTTTTTAGTTCAGCCAGTATCGGCGGGATTGTCGGAGCACAGACGTGAGGTATAGCTTCTAGAGCGAACCAACGAACTTCACGACATAAATGCGGTTCGGCGTTTATTAGTTCACCTTGCCAATCATCACACACGTAAACATAATGCTGACAATCCACATTAGGATCCGACAGCTGAGCTAAAAAACAAAGGTTGATAGGTTCAACACCTACCTCTTCTAATGATTCACGAAGCGCACTGACTTGCGGGTGCTCACCAAGTTCAATTCGACCACCAGGAAGGCTCCACTGCTGATCGAGAAACTCGGTATTTTGACGATAAGCAAGCAGTACTTGAGAGCCTTTAATGAAGATAATTTGGACGACATCCTGAAACATTGCTTATCCTTAAAATCGTATTTTTTTAAAATTTAAGGTTTAACGTCTAAGGCTTACAATGAAAATTCAACTTGTTACCATCGAGATCTCTAAAATAAGCACAATAGTAACCACCAGAGCGCAAGCCTGGATCACCTTCATTTTGTCCACCTAAAGCTAATGCTTTTTTATGCAGCTTATCTACGTCTTCGACCGAAGAAACACTTAAAGCGACCATGGTGCCATTGCCGTAACTAGCATCTTCACCATCGAACGGGTTTCCAATTGCGAGCATAGGTTTACCTTCACCAAAACTCCAGGCTAAAAATATTTTCGAATCTGCTACTTTTTCCGCACCCATCATCTTCATTAACGAGCTGTAAAAATAACGCGAAACATCGATATTTTGTGAGCCTAATATTACATATCCAATCATTTGTATTCTCCTATACGGAATTGAGTTCACCTTACCTTGCGATAAACAATGCAGGCGCAATAGCGGTTGTTACATACTCGCATTATTACTTAGCGACCAAGTATGTCAATATCTCCACAATTTGACTTGGCGTAGTAGCCCAAGATTGCGCCGAACCATCAACTTCTTTTAACGCATGGATCAGACTTTCATCATGTAGCGTGATGTAAGGTTTACCTAAAGCGGCGCAGTAACCTGCGTCGAAGGCTGCATTCCACTGTTTGTACTTTTCACCGAAACGTATGACCGCAAGATCACAACTTTTAATAGCCGCTTGAGTACGAATTGCATTCACTTTTGCTGATTTATGGTCTCGCCAAAATGCAGTATTTTCTTCACCTAAGCAATCGCCAGCAGCATCACTTGCTTCATGATTTGTTACCGCTGAAGTAAATTGAATATCGAGCCCTTTCTGCTTGCAGCCATTAATAATTTGTTCGCGCCAATCACTGTGAATTTCACCTGACAAATAAACAACATATTTCATAAAGCTAACCTCTTATATTCTGGTATAAAAATCTATATAGAAAAACCAACGCCCTAATATCGAGCAAGCACCTTATTGTAATCGTTAATAGAAAAGACTCATAACCAACGACGAACTTTTTCCTGATAACGGATAAATTCTGGACCGAATATATCTTTAAGCGCTCGCTCTTCAGGTTCAATCTGAAAGTGGTTCATATAAAGCACGAAGCCTACAATGCCTATACTTACCCAAGGGGATGATAAATACACAGTCCATGCGAGTAACAATAAAGCGAAACCAACATACATAGGGTTACGAGATATAGCGTAAACACCCGAGCTTACCAGCGCCGTTGTGGTTTCAGGTTTAAAAGGGTTAACTGTTGTTTTAGCTCTGCGGAAAGAAATGACACCAGTAAGGCAAAAAAATATACCAGCAGCGATAATTAGTATTGATAACATCAAACGTACTGCGGTATCCATTTCGACCGCTGGGACTATAAATGAAATGGACCACATCGCGAACGAAAATAGTCCCGCGACAAGTGGTGGCGGGACTCTATTTTTAAGTAACGTATGTTTAAGTGACGCATTCTTAAGTGCCGTATTTTTAGGTGCTTTGTTTTTAGGCTCTGGCATATTACTCTCCTTGCTTATATGTTTGGTGCTTAACCTCTACAGCCCGTCTTGGATCATCTTTTTAATGATCATTGCTTTAACGAAGTGGTCTAATTTATGGGTTTGGATCCACCAAGTAGCGACTTCCATCAGTAACTCTGGATTATCATTTTTGTTGGCAAAAAAGGCATAAAATGACAGGCCAACATTATCGCCTTTACTGTCTATTTTCTTATTACAAACGTCGATTATTTTGTTTCTTAATTGTTGTTTCATGATCTACTCATAGCTAGAAATCAATCGTCATGTTTAAGGTTTTAGAGCGCTGTTCTATTTCAAATAGTTTGATATCAAACGATCTATATCAGATGATGCAATATCAAATAAACAAGTTTTGCTCTAATTCTAACAGGCGTTTTTTTAACGACAAACCACCACCATAACCAACGAGTTCACCCTTACTGCCAATAATACGATGGCAAGGAATAATAATTGCCAATCCATTTGCGCCATTGGCACTTCCAACCGCTCTCACTGCACTTTCATTGCCAATGGATAATGCTAAATCCAGATAAGTAGCGGTTTCACCATATTTAACGTCTGCTAATCTATTCCATACTGCCTTTTGGAAATCAGTACCAACCAGCAGTAATGGAATATCAAAAACACTACGATCTCCAAAAAAGTACTCTTCAAGCTGTATCTTCGCACGCGTCAAAATCGCATCATTTTGCTCGACAAATGACGCGTTAAGGCCACGTTGAATGCGGTTATCAACAGACTCTCTCATTTTTCGGTAGCGAAAATCACACAGGCAAAGTTTGCCGCCATATGAACCAAGCACAAATTCTGCATAAGGATGTTTAAAGTATTGGATATTAATTTGAGTCAAAATGATGTCCCTATTTAGAATGACTTATCTGTATTGATAACGTTCTGCTCACTTGATTAAACGGTTACTTACCGCCTGCTATATCCATAAACGAACCTGTTACGTAAGAGGCTTCATCAGATAACAACCAAACGATGGCATTAGCGACTTCTTCTGGCCTACCACCCCGTTGTAACGGGATTTGTGAACTTAACCTTGCAACACGGTTTGGTTCGCCACCATCGGCGTGCATTTCGGTATGAATAAAACCAGGTCGAACACAGTTAACGCGAATACCACTGGCTGCGACTTCGAGTGACAAGCCTTTAGTTAAGGTATCCATTGCACCTTTAGATGCGGCGTAATCTATGTATTCGTTTGGCGCACCACTTCTTGATGCAGCAGAGGACACATTCACAATCGCACCACCACTATCCATACGTTTGATAGCTTCCCTACAACACAAAAAGCAACTTGTTACGTTGGTAGTCATGACTTTATTGAAGCGTTCTAAGCTTAAATCAACTAGACGTGATTGCGTAAATAAAATACCGGCATTGTTGACCAGATGGGTGATCTGACCAAAGCGTTGTTCGGTGGCATCAAACAATTTAACGACATCATCTTCATTGGATACGTCAGCAGCAAAGGCAAAGGCTTTACCGCCAAGTTCGGTGATTTTAGTAACTAAAGATTCAGCGTCAGCAGTGCGGGAATGGTAATTAACACAGACCGCGTAACCTTTTGAGGCTAACAGCATTGAAGTGGCGGCGCCAATACCTCGGCTACCACCAGTTACTATTACGACTTTATTCATAGCACTTACAACTCCATTTTAAGTGATGCCTACCAGCGCCTTTGTAGGGTAATCTTCTACGCAGATATTGCTAGGATATTGTTTATATTATGCAATATTCCCTATCGCTTGCTGAAGCGTACTATCCAAATTATCTAGTTCAATCTCATTTTTCAGCAATAAATAATTCAAATGACTCACAAGCAGTACCTTGATGATACTTCAATTGCCATTGTGTTCCATTTAATACCCAAATTGATGAACGTTTAGCGAAGTGACTGCTTTTACCTAACTCATCAACTGACGCTGATTTATACAGCAGTAACTGAACCGACTCTTCGAGCTGAATACATTCATAATGTTGAGAATGAATAAAACCATTCGATGGTTGCTCATTTTCCATCATTTCAATAATCGATTGGTAGTCGTAACTTATACCTGATTCACCAACCTCTCTAAAATTACAGTGAATTAACCGAGCTATATCAGCCTTACTCTGTCGGGTTTCATACTGATGTAACGCGATTTCTTGTTCGATCAAAACATCCATTTTTACCCCTAGATCAAAGTAATACAGTTATAAACTATCAATCTCGACTTACAATAACAATATGTTAAATAAACAATATCAGCCCCAAGACAAAAAAGGCGATAGTACCAATCCTATCGCCATTCAATTCATCACTCACAGATACAAGCTAAAACTAGCTCACGACTTCAAACGAACTCAGCCCTAGTCCACTACCCTTATTCACTTTAACTTGTACTGGAATACGTTCTTTCAAGGCTTCAACGTGACTAATAACGCCAATCATCTTACCTGAGGCATTCAAGTTATCCAGCGCATCCAAAGCGATATCTAACGTCTCAGCATCGAGCGTACCAAAGCCTTCATCAAGGAATAACGAGTCAATGCTGGTCTTGTGACTAACTAAGTCAGATAAGCCTAGTGCCAACGCCAAGCTCACTAAGAAGCTTTCGCCGCCTGATAAGGTTTTGGTATCACGTACTGCATCGGCTAACCAAGTGTCCACTACCTGTAAAGCCAGCGCTTCACTGCCAGACGCCAGTTTACGTTGCAGTTGATAACGGCTGTGTAAACGATCTAACTGTTGATTGGCTAAGGTAACAAGGTGATCGAGCGTTAAGCCCTGCGCAAAGCGGCGGAACTTGCTGCCGTCTTTCGAGCCAATCAAACTTTGCAGATAAGCTTTGTCATCATAGTCCGCTTCACAGTCTTTAATTTGTTGATAGAAATCAGCTAAATCGGCGCTACGTGCGGCATCATCAGCAAGGCGCTGTTTCAATTCACCTTGACGTTGTAAAACTTGATTTAGTTCGACAGTCATCACATCTAACTGCGCAATAATCGCTGCGAGTTCAAATTCCGTAACCTGCGCCTGTTGCAGTGTTAATAAACGTTCATTAGCTTGCTCAAACAATGCCTGACAACGGGTTAAGTTAGCTGTCAGTTGCGACTTAAGCGCCAATAATCGCTGCTTTTCTTCTGCAGGTAATAACGCTTGGTAAAACTCAACGTCAGTGGCGAATGGACTCGCTGCTAGCGCGTGTTGCCATGTCGCTAAGCAATCCACCGACTCTTGCTGTTGTTGTGCTAAACCTTGTTGTAACGTGGTTAACTCGCCTTGCTGCGCGTGTAACTGATTCGATAATGCAGTCGCTTGCGCTGTACTTGCTTGCTGCGCTTGTTCAGCGCTGCTTAATTGCTGCTGCATAGCCAGTCTTGCATCCACCACACTGCGTTGACCAAATAACTGCTGACGTTGCTGCTGTTTATCAGTCAAAGTCGCCGACAGGTTAGTTAACGCAATCAGAGTTTGAGCAATAACCGCATCCAGCTTAACTTGCTGCTCACGTAACGGCGTCAATTGACTGTCTGCAGCAAGGAACTGTTCGCTTGCAGTCTGCAATAACTGTGCTTGTTGTGTCCATGTTTGCATGGCTTGCTTGCATTGCGCTAACCAGTTGTCGAGTTGACTCCATTCCGGCAGTGATAAACCTAACTCAGTCACGCTATTAGCTAATGCTTGTTGTAACTCGTTTAGCACCAGCCCTTGTTGCTGCGTTCCGCTTATTAGCTTTTGCTCAACATCTTGAGCTGCTTGTAAGTCACGGTTCACTAGCTCAATTTGATGTTGCAGTTGTGCACTGTGTTTATCAAATTCAACCAATGCTTGCTGCGTTTGCTGTAATTGCACTGTTGCTGCTTTTAAACCTTGGATGCGTTGTGACAATTGCTCTAATTGCAGTGCTTGCTGCTGCACAAATGCCTGCGTACTCGCGCTATCCGCGATCATCAAATTGGCATTCAACTGCTGAGTATAATCTTGCCATTGTGCAATTAAAGATTCTAGTTGCAGCTGTAATGTCGCATTACGGCTGTTGAAGCTATCTAATTTTGTTTTTGCTACTTCCAACTGACTTCTAAGTTCGCCGCCCTCAGTTTTAATTTGCTCTAACGTTAAGTCTAATTGCGCTTTACGCTGCGCCGTTAGCGAATCGCTAATGTGCTGATATTCCGCGATCAGTGGGTGTTCTGTCGAGCCACATAACTGACACGCTTGTCCCGCTTCAAGTTGGCTGCGTAATTGTTCTAAGCTGGCAATCTTTTGTTCTTGCTCTAATAAACGCTGAACATCGTTGAATTCTTGTTTCTTAACTTTAAACAGGTCGATTTTTGCTGCGATCTCAACATTAACGCCAGTTAGCTTTTGCTCTAATGTGCCAATGCTCGCTTGATTGGCTGTAAACTCTTGCGACTCGCTAATATAACGTTGCTCTAAACCAGACAACTGCTCAACAATGCTTTGCGCGCGTGATTTCTGGCTAAACACATTCTCAAGCATAGTTAAATCATCACCCGCTAACAAGTTAGCTACTTGCTGCTGCGCCTGATTAACCGCATCGTTCACCGACTGCTGACGCTCAGAGTTTGCCATAACAGAAGTCGACAATTGCTGTTGCGAAGTTTGGCTTTGCTTTAACAGCGCTTGGTTGTCAGCCACTTGCTGATTTAATACCGTTAAGCTTTGTTGCTGTTGATTACATTGCTGGATCTGGCTTTGCCATAACGGTAAGCGTGTATTCAGCTCTGCATCTTTGCTGTGCTGCTGTTGATATGCCTGACAATCATTGACCGTTTTTTGGGCTTGCAGCGCGGTTTGCGTTAACTTAGCTAATTGCTGCTGCGTTGTTTGCTGTTCGCTATTCTGCTGCTGTTGTAGCGACTGACATTGTTGCAACTCTTTGCTTAGCTGGGCGCAATCATTATCCAATGGCATTATTTGGTCATTGATTAAAGTTTCTTGCGCTTGGCTTTGCTGCTTAACGTCATCTAATTGTGCTTGAGTGACTTTGCTTTGGTCTTGATTAGCTGTAACCGCACTTTGCGCTGATGCCACAGATAGCTGCAATGCCTGTTGCTGTTTATCTAATTCCGCAAGCTTACTGTTAGCTTGGTTTAAATGCGTAAACGGCAGATGTAATGCTTCAGCTGGCTCTGCTTTTTCTAACTTATCTAACTCAGGTTGTTGTCTTGTAGTGTCCTGCTCTGCAGTGGTTAAACTACTTTGCGACTGGCTAACACCTTGCTGTGCTTGTTCAAGCTGTTCACGCCATTGCTTTTGTTGCTGTAGCGCTGTTTGCTGCTTGGTTAAATCAGTAACTAAGGTTTCGACACCCGTTTGTTCAGTGGCAATCTCGCTGCGTTGTTCGTCATTCAGCAGATTAACGCCATCGGCTTTGGCACGTAATTTATCTAATTCTGCTTTCGCGACATTATGGCTTTCAAATACCGCTTGCGAGATCTGGCCGTAAATTTCAGTGCCTGTCAGTTCTTCTAATAATTCCGCGCGATCGTTAGCTGGGGCATTCAAAAACGCCGCAAATTCGCCTTGGGATAACAACATCGATTTACGGAATCGCGAAAAGTCTAACCCCGTAATTTCCGCCACCAGCTGTTTTTTCAATTTTACTTGGCTAGCAAGAATGTCACCCGACACCACTTCCGCCAATTCCACTTTCATTTCTTGTAAGTTGCCCTGCGCACTATTTTTAGCACGGCGTTGACTCCAGCTCGCACGGTAACCTTTACCTTGAACTTCAAATTCAACTTCGGCGGCACACTCTGCGGTATTACGCGTCATAACCTCATTTTGAGATTTCGATATCGCCAGACGCGGAGTCTCGTGATACAAGGCCAAACAAATCGCATCAAGAATGGTGGTTTTACCCGCGCCTGTAGGCCCTGTAATAGCAAACAAGCCATTACTCAAAAACGGTTCTTGGTCGAAGTTAAGCTGCCACTCGCCTTTTAACGAGTTAATATTTTTAAAGGAAAGACGTTTGATCTTCATTATTTTTCCTCCTGCGTTGCATGCTCGACTTGCTCTACAATCTGTTTAAAGGCTAATTCGATACGTGATTTACGCGCAATTTCTGCATCCGTGGTAAACTCAACGCCTTGTAAACAACGTGCAAACACATCATTCACCGACAGTTCTGATAAGGTTTCTTTCACTTGGCTATGCAAATGTTGCTCTCTGTCTTTACGTGCTCGGCGCACTTGTAATACTTCCACTGGCAAGTCTGTGGTCATAGCTTCAATACGGGTTTGTAAATCGGTAAGGTAGTCTTGCTCTTGCACTTCAATGCTTAACCACACAGGTAATGGATCGGTATGGGTTTTGAAATCGGCTAATTGCGCTTCAATACTTTCCAGATTACCTTTAATTGCCTGCATAGGTTGAAAGCGTGGAATCGCTAATTCGGTGACAGAATCGAACTTACCTTCAACAAAATTCACTAAGTTAACGCTCTTTTGCTGTTTCACTTCATCAAAGCTTAATGGGATTGGCGAGCCGCTGTAACGGATATGTTCTGATTTAGCGACTTTTTGTGCGCGATGAATATGACCAAGGGCAATATAATCTGCCGCAGGGAATTGATTCGCAGGGAATGCCTCTAATGTACCGATGTAAATATCACGTACTGATTCTGTAACCGAAACACCGAGTGCAGTTAAATGACCAGTAACGATAATCGGTACCGCGCTATTGTCTTTATCATTATGCTGCTCACGCTTTTTCTCGGCCAGTTTATACAAATTGGCGTAATGCTCTGTAATTGCCGCACCTAAGCGTTGCTGTTTTTCACTACCTGACTGCCATGCTTCACTTTGCATTACATCACGAGGCCGTACAAACGGCACGGCACACAATAATGCCCCCAGTTGACCTTGGCGGTTTTTAAGCTCTAACACTTGCTGGTCTAAATCAAGCGATACACTCGAAATAACTTGGGTATTAAGTTGTGACAATAATTGCTTTGATTCATTGAGCGTTGCTACCGAATCATGATTACCCGCTAGAATAATTAACTGACAGTTCACCTTGCTCATGGCAACAACAAAACTGTTATATAACTCACGCGCATAACTTGGCGGCGTGCCAGTATCAAAAATATCACCAGCGACAATAACCGCATCCACTTGGTGTAATTCGACCTGTTCAAGTAACCAAGCCATAAAGCAGCTGTGTTCGTTGACGCGACTTTTAGTAATGAAATGCTGGCCAAGATGCCAATCTGAGGTATGTAATATTTTCATGAAACGTGGGGTTCCTAGCGTTAAAGGTAAGCTATCGCTAGTGTAGATAAATACTGGTTTTACTGCCAGTAGTTTTGCTTAAATTTGCTTAAGTTACAAAAATTTAACATCTCATGGGTTTTATCGACGCAAAACTGTGCGAGAATGATTGAACAACTAGATACTTTAAAAGAAGTCGCGTGCATGCAGATACACCACATCAAAGGTTATATTCAAACGATTTTGTTAGTCGAATATCCCGACAAGTTAATGTTACTTGATGGTGGCTGTCGATGTGATGTGCCGGTGATTAAAACCTTCATTACCGATACCCTGCAACGTGACATCGGCGATTTAAAACTGGTATTGGTATCGCATATGCACCCTGACCATGCTGGCGGTGCACACTTATTACGTAAACAGTTTGGCTGTCAAATTGCTTCGGTAGGCTTTGAAAAACAGTGGTATCAAGGTTTCAAAGGCCGTATTGCACACAGCATAGATGTGATGCTGGCGTTATATGTGGCACGTCGTAAGGGTAAAAAATGGCAGAATATTTATTATCACCCGCATCTTAAACCCGATGTTATTTTACAAGACCAAGCACTAGTGCCTGAGTTTGATGAGTGGATGGTACATTTTACCCCTGGTCATACCGACCGTGATTTATCATTCTTGCATCAACCGACTCAACTTATGTATGTCGGCGATATGATTTTAAAACTGCGGAATAAATTTACCTCCCCCTTCCCTATCTATCAGCCCGATGCCTACAAGCAATCATTAAACAAATTATTACAACTTAACATCACCAAGATATTAATGGCTCACGACGGTTACAGTGATATTAACGCCGCAGACATCCAGCTGTTAATCAATAAGAGCACAAATCACCCGTTAACCGTCGCAAATGTAATTAAATACAAACTGGCCAAGCGCAAGACCAATCATAGCTAAGTATTATTATCGCCACTCTAAAATTCTTAGTGGTGTAATGAGAGTCGGCGAGACTATCTGACGATCTATTCTTAAGGTACGGTGTTGGTTATGGTTATCGCGATCAAACGAGATAATAACTTACATAGGTTAATATTAAGCTGAATAAGCCTACAGTTAGTACGCGCAGCTCAGCTCTCTCGGCTGGAGGTTGATTGTCCCCTGAAGCCGCGGCCATATTCTGCCATAACGTCACACTTCCCTGTGGATCAAAACACGCTTTCGCCATCAATTGAGACGGTGTTTTAGCCACTTTTCATAATCCGGTATACACGCCAATATGACCACCCGGTAATGCAAACTATTTGCTCAATATTAAAAACTTTTAAACTGATTAGTTTTGGTATCGTAATGATAACCCAATGTATCGAGTTTATTGGCGAGGGCTTCGGTAGGCATGTCATAAGACGCCGACAGATCATGCAGGTCGGGACATTCTAGTCGTAGTTTTTCGTTAACAATACCCAGTAAGATCGCGGTATCCATTTGTTCAAAATTACTTAAATCCATCTTCATCACCTATCAATAATATGTTGATAAGTTAAGTTTAGAAGAGTGCTGATAATTTTACAGGTAGTGTTAACGTATTATATTATTCTTTACTATTTATCGATGTCTTATTAAGACTTTTTAAACCAATTACTGATGAAAGAAAAACGGGTTTTCTTACGTAGCGCGAGCTTTTCCAAAATCGCTTCATCAATCCACTGTTCTGACATTTTACGGGCATTATCCAGTGCTTTACGATCCATTTTAGCTTCGATCATTTTCAGCACTTTCTTAATTTCTTTATTATCTTCGCCATTAAGTTGTGCCGCATTCAACCAAGCATAACCTAAACCGTAATGCTGCTGAATACCTTCGGCGTATACATACATCATACCTAGCTGTAATTGTGCTTTAACATAACGCTTACGCGCCGCTTCTGCGTACAGTCTAAACGCTTGGATCTTGTCCGTGTCAGTACCAAGTCCATTAAAGAACATACCTGCAAGGTTACACTCTGCCGCAGATACTTCATATTTAATCACTTCAGCTGAGTACGCATCAGGATTGCTGGTAAATGAACGCACCGCAATGCTGTACCAATAAAAAGCATCATCAAAATGGCTTCGCGCATAGCACATATCAGCCGCGGCAAGTTGAGAAAAAGGACTGCCCTGCTCTGCTTCTGAGATAATTTGTAAACCGGGATCCTTCGGCTTTAATTGCGTATTTTCAGTATTATTTGACATGCTTATACTTACCAATAAAACAAAAAGCCAGCAAACGCTAACTTATACATAAACGTGATCGCTATATACTATGTTTATATACAGCAGTTATACATTCTACCGAAACAAATCAATCCTGCCTAGTTGCTATTTCGACGTTTTTTTTTAACCAGTGACAGGCAATTGTTTAAGCGACTTTAACCACCGATTTAGCCGTGTTTGAATATACTTGTGCTATTATCGCCTAATTAAAGCTTGGTAATATCGATATAAGGACAAAAAATGTCACAGCAGACAGCAAACAAAGCCGTATTAGTATTTAGTGGTGGTCAGGATAGCACTACTTGTTTAGTCGATGCACTGCAACGTTATGACAGTGTAGACTGCATTACCTTTGATTATGGCCAACGTCATAGCCAAGAGATCGAGGTAGCGAAGAAAACAGCGGCTTATTTCGGTGTTAAAAATCATAAAATCATTAATGCTGATGTGCTTGGTGAACTAGCAATTAGCTCATTAACACGTGACGATATCTCGGTATCTCACGAGTTAATGGACAACGGTTTACCGAATTCTTTTGTCCCTGGTCGTAATATCATATTCATGACGCTGGCGAGTATCTATGCTTACCAAGTTGGTGCTAACACGGTTATCACCGGTGTATGTGAAACAGATTTCTCTGGCTACCCTGATTGTCGTGATGAATTTATCAAATCGATTAACCAAGCTTGTAACTTAGGCATGGCGAAAGAGTTTAAATTTGAAACGCCATTAATGTGGTTAAACAAAGCAGAAACATGGGCACTTGCAGACTTGCATGATGAACTTGATTTTGTGACACACCAATCTCTGACTTGTTATAACGGTGTCGTCGGTAAAGGTTGTGGCGATTGCCCTGCGTGTCTATTACGTAACAATGGTTTGAATGATTATCTGTCTAACAAGACATTGCATATTACCGCACTAAAAGGCAAATTGCCTCGCTTAGCAAGTATTCAAACTACGTCATAATAGCGCTTATAATAAGTAGCTAAACCTCAATTGCATGTTCGATTTAACTACATGCAATTGAGCCTTTCTTCAGAAACTAACAGTCCCTATTTTATCCCGTACGCTTAGACTGCAATCTAATTACACAATCTTATTAAGAGTCTTATAGGAATACGTTAAACACTAGCGCAGAGATTGCTATCAATCCCATGATGGCGACGAAGATATTACTTAAAGCACCACGGTATTTAGCCAATGCTTCAACTTTATGTACCGCATACATAGGCATCACAAACAAAATCATCGCAATAACCGGTCCAGAAAACATTTCCATCATATTCAAAATACTTGGATTCATTACTGACACAATCCAGATAGTGATAAACAGTATAAAGATAGTCAGCTTATTGATAGCCGCAGGTTTCATATTTACCTGTTTACGTATCAGACCATTTAAACCTTCTCGCGCACCTAAGAAATGCCCAAAGAATGACGATGTAATGGCAATGAAAGCGATTAAAGGACCCAAAGAAGCAATTAAGGCATTATCTTTCGCATTGGCAAGATACGATAACACCGATATGTTTTGTATTTTAGCTTCCAACAACTGCGCAGGAGTGAGGCTAAACACGCATGAAAACACAAAAAATACCACAAACGAAATAAGCATGATTGACGTACGTTTCAGGATTTGTTCTGATTTACCCACTGCTTGTTTACCATAATGGCGCTTTTGTGCCATCGAAAAGCTGGAAATCGCCGCAGCATGGCTAAACGCAAATACTGTGACGGGCACGGCCAACCATAATGTACGCGAAAACTCAGCCATATCCGTAGTCAGTGATATGTCAGGCACTTGCCAATCTTGGATCATGTAGATTGATAGTCCGGCAAGAATAAGCACCAATGGATACACTATGATCTCAAACGCTTTGAGAACTAGTTTTTCTCCCCCCATCATCACACCGACCATACCAGCAACCAATATGCCGGATAACAACACACGCGACGGTGATTCGAAACCAAGTTGATTAACGATAAAGCTATCTACCGTATTGGTTAAGCCAACACCATAAATAAGTAAGATAGGATAAATAGATAGGAAATAAAGCACAGAGATAATGCGACCGGCATTATGACCGAAATGTTCTTCAACGACATCGGTAAAATCAGCCTCGGGGTTTTTCGATGAAAGTACAAATCGAGATAAACCTCTATGCGCCCAAAAAGTCATCGGCCCCGCGAGCAGTGCCATAATGATAAGCGGCCAAAATCCACCAGCGCCTATATTAATAGGCAAAAACAATATACCAGCCCCTACAGCAGTACCAAATAAACTAAGGGTCCACTTGGTATCATGGGCATTCCAACTTTCACTAGCTGATTGAGATTGAGACTGACTACTTTTAATATTTAACACGTATTAATCCTTGATATATCGAATGCAGTTTATTTAACCAGATTTTAACTTTAAAATGGATAGCTTAACTGCTTGCACCTTAAAAATCAGTGGTATGGACAATACACAGGCTTAATATCGATGTAAAGTATTGTTAACCACAATGCAACATAGGTCACATCCAATTTACATCTTTATGGGTAGTGCTACATATATGGCCATGAAATAACGTCAGAATAGTGATAGCATCATTATATACTTTGCTATGTCCCGTTGTTCTCCAGGTAATTATTTATGTCACTAAGTACTACATCACTATCTCACGAGCAAGCCGCACGTTTTTTATCTCGGGCAACATTCGGGGCTAAAGGCAATGATATTAACAACCTAGTCAATACTAATATTACCGATTGGTTTACTACACAGTTTACGTTTCCAATAGAGAGTCATCTAACTAAAATGCGTGAGTTTGCAGACGCGACAGGCGATGCTTACAACGAAAATCCTCGTATGAGCGCTTGGTGGGATTTTACCGTCAATAGCCAAGATACCCTACGCCAGCGCCTTGCGTTTGCACTAAGTCAAATAGTGGTAGTGTCAAAAATGGCGGGCCTAATTCAGAAGGACTTGCCGAGTATTATGACCTGTTATTAACCCACGTTTTTGGTAATTTCAAAGACTTACTCAAAGCAGTTACCCTCAGCCCTGCAATGGGTAAATTCTTAACACTCTCTGGAAGTCGTAAAGCCAATCCCGCGAAGAATACTTTTCCCGATGAGAATTATGCGCGTGAAGTAATGCAACTATTTAGCCTTGGCCTATGGCAACTAACTAGCGATGGTATGATTGCGGTTGATGGCAATGGGAATCGTATTCCGAACTACACTCAGACCGATATTGAAGAACTTGCACGTGTCTTCACTGGTTGGAAAACAACTAATTACCACCACCCCATGTATGCTGATGAAAATCAACACGACAGCGATGAAAAACAAGTGTTAGGCCATCTGTTTCCTGCGGGACAAAACGCATTACAGGACGTAGAACAAGCCGTTGAAGTATTATTTCAACATGCTAACACTCCTATATTTATTGCAACATTACTGATCAAACGCCTAACAATAAGTAATCCACGTCGAGAATATATTCAACGCGTGGCCGATATTTTTAAAGATAATGGCTCAGGCATACGCGGTGATATGCAAACCATCATCAAGGCTATTTTGCTAGACGACGATTTACTCGCAGGTATTGCAATGCAAGATCACCTGCAACAAGGTGGCAGCCAACGTAACTTTGGTAAAATTAAAGAACCGCTCATTGCAATGGCAAACTTAGCTCGCGCTTTAAATGTACAAAGCAATCACCCTGCCCGTTGGTACGACTGGATCGGAACACGTAATAACTTTGGCCAAGCACCTTTGTGCGCACCGAGCGTGTTTAATTTCTATGATCCAGACTATGCCCCTAATGGCGAAATAACGGATGTCGAACTTGTGGCTCCTGAGTTTGCGATCTTAAATACCGATATTATGCGCCGAATTAACAATGCGATGTGGAACACGGTTTTATCGTATCGTAATACCAAAGAGACACAGTGGACATGGGACGAAAGCGAATTCATCAACAATATTGAGGACGTCGATGCTTATATTAATATCGTTAATCAACGCCTCTTTTCAGGTTTAATGTCAGCTGAAACCACAACAGAAATAACCCGTATATTTCTTAGTTATGAACCATCAAAAAGCACCAATCGCCTTCATGACACCTTATTTGTCGCCCAATGTTGTCCTGAATTTCGCTGCCAAGAGTAGATAATATGAAAGTAAGTAGACGTAATTTTATTAAAGGCAGTTTGGCGCTAAGTGCCGCTCCAGCCCTCAGTGCTTGTAACAGTGAAACAGACAACTCACCAGAGAATAACAATACCGGTCCCAAGGCATTGGTTGGCATTTTTCTATTCAGCGGTAATGATGCGTATAATATGGTGATGCCAATGTGATTGTTAACTCAGGTCAACTCGTTCAACCATTGATCGGTCATAATAAGAGTGATGCTTTATATCCAGAATTCCTCATGGCACACAACCTTCAGCAAACCATGTGGCAGTCTGGCGCATTAAATATGGCAGAGCGTCAAGGCTGGGCTGGACGCATGGTGGATCGAATGAATATTGCCGGTATGTACTCCCCACTGATCTCGATCAATGGGGATAAAAAATGGTTACGCAGTGATAGCCATGAACAAATGCAAATGGCGTCATCAGGTCCTGGCGATTACAAAGGTATTAACACCCAAACGTTTGAATCGATGACGACTCTGTGGGACCAAAGTTATAGTAACTTATATCCCGATAATTACGGTCCGCATATGCGTAGCCGTTATTTAGAAAATGAGAACCTGAAAGATATATTATCTACCATCGATGCTGACAAATATGTTTATCCTGATTCTAAGCTCGGTGGGCAACTAAATATGGTGGGTAGCTTATTGCGTGCTCGCGATCAGCTTGATCACACGCGACAAGTATTCATGGTCGGTATAGGTGGTTTTGATACTCATAATAATCAACTCGCAGATCATGCGGGGTTATTAACACATCTAGCAGAAGCCATGGCAGCATTTCAACTTGAGTTAGAACAAGAAGGTATTGCCGAACAAGTCACTACGTTCACTATGTCAGATTTTGGCCGCCGTATTATGGCGAATAATTCAGGTACTGATCATGGTTGGGCTGGACACCAACTCATTATGGGTGGCGCAGTCAAAGGCACTCAACAAGATAACTTCGCGATAGGTCGATGGCCTGATCTTGCGCCGAACAGTGAATACGATCATAACAAGGGGCGCTTAATACCGGAAATAGCCGCTGATCAAGTCAATGCAGAATTAGCTAAATGGTTTGGTTATCCAGCTGATTCAATCGCAGATCTATTTCCCAATTTACCGTATTTTAGCAATGAAGATAATCTGAGTTTGTTTCGATAATGTATAATGATTAGCGAGACATTATAAATACGCCAATCTAAAGTAGTGTGGAGAGAAAAAACTATAACCACTCTACTGTTGGCGTGAACATATAACCCGCGCCATACACCGTTTTAATAATTTTCGGGTCTTTATGATCAATCTCTATTTTTTTTCTCAATCGCGACATTCGCACATCAATACTACGATCAAAGCTCATTGCATTTTCACTTAACAATCGTTCTCGACTTAATATTTGCTGAGGTGCAGCGAGAAATAATTGTAAAATATCCGCTTCAGCAACACTTAGCATATAGGTTTCAGCATTACTGTGGGTCAGCGTCAAGGTTGATGTATCAAAAGACCAATCTGAAAATTTCGCACAAGACTTTTCAATACTCACCGTCTCCGCCACAATTAAGCGCCGAACAATACTTTTAACTCGGGCAACCAGCTCTCGTAAGTCAAAAGGCTTAGCAATATAATCGTCAGCTCCCAACTCTAAACCCAGTATTTTATCTGGTAAACTATCACGACCAGATAAGATCATAACACCCATTTTTTGATTGTTGAATAACTCTCTAACTAAGGTCAATCCGTCCATATCTGGCAACCCTAAATCAATAATACACAATGCCGGTGTTTTGGCTTTTACCGCTTGTAATGCTGTTTCTCCCGAGGTGAAAAATGCAGTTTCAAAATTGTATTGATCTAACTCTTGGCAGACCAGTTTACAAATATCCACCTCATCATCAATTACATAAACTAATGGTTTAGTTTGCACGTTAGGCGTCCTTATCTATCGTATTAGTTGATTCTTTCACTGCATTATCAAGTGCACAGCGCAGCTCACTCGCAGAAAATGGTTTCCGTAAAAGCACAATGCTCTCGACATTATTCAAACGTTTATCATTTTCGAAAACATAACCACTCATTAATATCACTTTACTTGCGGGCGCTTGGCGTAATAGTCCATCAGCCAATTCAAAACCAGTTTTCGAACCCGGCATACTAATATCAGACAACATGCCAAACAGGTTCGGTATCGCGGTTATCAGTTGCTCTGCTTCATCACTATCTGTCGCTTCTATCACGTTAAATCCAAAAGAGATAAGCTGTTCACGCACTACAGCACGAACATCAAAATCATCTTCAACCAGTAACATTAATTTATCTGTAAAATTACTGTCATTCGTACTGTTATCATCTTTATCCTCTCGTTTCGGCAACTTTTTATAAGCTAACAAAGGTAACAATAACGTAATTTTAGCGCCGCCATTGGTCCTATTACTCAAGTGAATAAATCCACGTGATTGTTTGATAAAACCAAATACCATACTTAAACCTAAACCAGAGCCTTGGCCCGATGATTTGGTGGTATAAAAAGGCTCAAATGCCATATGCATCGCATCAACCGTAAAACCACAACCACGATCAATTACATCAATCAGTACATATTTTCCGGGTACGACAGGCTCATCAAAATTGGTACCGGATTCGATATCGATACAACTGAGATTAATACCAATTTCTCCGCCTTCAGGCATCGCATCTTTAGCATTTAACATTAAATTAATAAGACAGTTTTCTAGCTGGCTCGGGTCAACGTTAGCTTGTAATAAACGACTAGAAAAGTACGTATCGATGACAACAGTGCTCGGTAATGAGTCTTTAATCAGTTCCACCGTGCCATCAATCAAATCAGCAATGTTAATGCGGCAAGGTTGTAACGGTTGACGACGAGAAAAGGCTAACAAGCGATTGGTAATATCACTACCTCTACGGGAGGCGCGTATAGCAGGCTCTAATTTTTTCAGCAGTATATCATTCTCTGAAAAGCGCCGTTCAGCAGCAACCAAATTACCGAGTATAATAGTCAAAATATTATTAAAATCATGAGCTAAACCACCAGCAAGCTGACCCACAGCATTCATCCGCTGAGCCTGCATTAATTGCTGCTGTACACGTTTACTCTCTAACATACTCAATTGCAATTGCTGATTACTTTTCACTAACGCTTCGGTTCGGGATGCGATGGTTAAATCCAAGTTAGTAATATTATCGCGCAACTGCGTGACCATTTGATCAAACGCGATCCCCAAAACACCAAACTCATCTTGACGTTTTATGCCACTGGTTAACGTTAAATCACCACGACTCACTTTTTTTGCCACAGCTGCAAGTTGTGTGATCGGGTATGTCACCCAATTAGAAAATAGTAACGCAAGAATAATCGCGACAAACAATGCTAACAAACCGATCAACATAATACGTTGGCTAAGTAGTTTACCGCTACTTTGCAATTCATCGACATATACTGAAGAGCAAATGTACCAGCCTAATCCTTTGATATAACGAACCAAAGATAATTTTTCATAAATATAATTACTCGGTTCAGTCGGTCTATCCCATTGGTAAATCAGTTCATTTCCAGTATCAGCGACATCGATGAGTTCTTGTAATATAGATTGCCCTGTCATTGGATTTTTTAATAATAATGCATTCGTCGCTTCAATATTATCATTAGGATGAACTAACATATTACCTTGCTCATCAAAAATAAATAAATACCCTGTTTCGGCAATAACAATATCTTCTATTGACTGCCGTAAATCAGTAATTACTTCCGCTCTACGCGATTCAGTGCCTTGTTTAACGTCATCAATATAAACACCAGTGCCAATAAAAAAGTCCCATTCCGGAAAATATTTTACATAAGATATTTTCTCAACATCTTTACTCTCACCCAGCCGTCGCCAAGGATATTGATAAAATCCAGCGCCCTCTGAACGTGCTTTTAATATTACTGTTGGGAACACCAACTCGCCATTCGAATCTCTTAAATTCGAGGCATCCATACCATAAAAATGTGGGTCGGGATGAGATAGAATTGTCGATTTTTGGTCTGCAATCCAAATATAACTTCCATTACCATAAGTAAAACTGCGGAGTCCTTCATATAGATTAGTATAGGCTTGTTGCGGGGTGAGTTGATTTAATTGAGACTCCGCGAGTGAACCAGCCACGTAAACCTCAGCAAGATCGATTACCGATTTCATATTGCGCTTATGGCCGTCAAGAGCTTCACGTTGATAAGCGGCTAAGCTAAGCTTCATTTTATTAGCCAGATCAACAACATTATTTAGTACCATACGACTAGAATTTCTTTCTGTTTCGTAAACTTTTGCATTAATTAGCGGAACTGAATAAAAATAAATGACCGCGAATAAAACCAGAAGAATGGTGACGATAGAAGAGAAGAAAACACGGGATAATTTATATTTTAACAACACTTGCTTCCTAGATATGCGTTGACTTATAAATAATTTTAACATAACGGTAACTAAATTGAGTGATTCAAGATCAAGTTAGCAACTAAAAATGACTGGTTGCCACACCAGCCAAAAGTAACAGGTAAAAATAGCAAACTAACGGTTAATATCATATATTTTGAGTTATTAACCGCCTGCAACATCCTATACAAGGCTAAGTACTAGGTTAAATCATTGGCGCGTTGACGCAGTAGAAATTTTTGGATCTTACCCGTTGAGGTTTTCGGTAACTCACCAAATACAATTGTTTTTGGGGTTTTAAAGTGCGCCATATTATCTCGGCAAAAACTCATAACTTCTTGTTCAGTAATATCCGTATTCGGCATTGGCGTAATAAATGCGCACGGCGTTTCACCCCATTTTTCATCCTTTTTCGCAACAACTGCGACATCTTGAATTTTTGGATATCGGTAAAGAATATCCTCCACTTCAACACTCGATATATTTTCTCCCCCAGAAATAATTACATCTTTTGAGCGGTCTTTTATCTCGACATAACCATCTTCATGCCAGACAGCCAAATCACCGGAATGAAACCACCCCCCAGCAAACGCTGCTTGTGTAGTCGAGGGGTTTTTCAAGTATCCTTTCATGATTAAATTACCGCGCATAAAAATTTCCCCAATTGACACGCCATCTTTTGCTACAGGTTCCATCGAGAT
Source organism: Moritella sp. Urea-trap-13 (assembly GCF_002836355.1). Taxonomy (NCBI): domain Bacteria; kingdom Pseudomonadati; phylum Pseudomonadota; class Gammaproteobacteria; order Alteromonadales; family Moritellaceae; genus Moritella; species Moritella sp. Urea-trap-13. Next base: position 470,389 of record NZ_PJCA01000027.1, on the reverse strand, counting down.
CGGATCGGCAACCATTAATTGATCAAGCAACGGAGAACGTACACCTTGACGTGATTTCAAACGCGCTTGTTGTTCACAGGTTTTATCATTCCATTCATCGTGCCATGCACAAACGACAGATGGGCCATAGGTTTCTGTTAAACCATATACGTGGGTGACCTTAAAACCAGACGCCTCCATACCTTGAATAACGGAAGCTGGAGGTGGAGCACCTGCAGTCATTACTTTGACTTCTTGAACGATGCCAGATTTTATTGATTCATCAACACTATTAAGCATATTTAATACAATGGGCGCACCACAAAAATGCGTCACTTTTTCTGTCCGAATTAAATCATAAATGGCTTCTGCACGAACATGACGAGAACTCACACTGATCCCCGCAGTAGCGGCAATTGCCCATGGAAAACACCAACCGTTACAGTGGAACATTGGTAAAGTCCACAGGTACACGGGATGATTACCCATTTCCCATGATAAAATATTGCTAACCGCGTTTAAATAAGCACCACGATAATGATAAACGACCCCTTTTGGATCGCCAGTTGTACCCGAAGTATAATTGAGTGAAATGGCATCCCATTCATCGTCAGGCCGAACCCAAATAAAGTCGTCATTGCCTTCCGCTAAAAATTGATCATAAGTTAAATGTCCAATGAACTTACCGCCATCAAACGAAGGATCGTCAATATCAATAACAAGTGGCTTATTGGCTAACATTTTCACCGCTTTTTGAACTACCGCACTAAACTCTCGATCGGTGATCAATACCTTAGTTTCTGCGTGCATAAGAATAAATGCAATGGACTCAGAATCTAAACGCGTATTAATAGAATTCAATACGGCCCCCGCCATTGGTACCGCAAAATGCGCTTCAAAGTGCTCACTAATATTTGGTGCTATAATCGAAACGGTATCACCTTTACCAATTCCACGTTTTATCAATGCGCTAGCAAAACGGCGACAACGTTTATACACTTCTGACCACGTATGATGAATTTCCCCATTAATAGTGGCCGTTTTATTTGGGTAAACAAATGCAGCGCGTTCTAAAAAAGAGATGGGAGTTAACGCCACATAATTTGCATCCGTGGCTGGTAAATACTGATCAAAGATATTCGTTGGCTGCATATTCCCTTGCAGTTCATTTCGATTCATTGTTGATATTGACATAAATCCAATTCCTTTATTATTTATGATTATTTAGTATCAGCAGATAACGATATTTTGGCGTCTAATTCCTTTATATCGTCACTATCTTCAAACAACACATTCTCTTTACGTTTATCCGCTCCTAATAATGACGGCCTTTCAATGAGAAAATACAATACGAGGCCAACAATCACCGCATATACTGTCGATTTTGGATCTGGCATCGCTAATGTCACCGCTACAATCCCTGCCACACCACGTTCAACTGAATCTTTTAGCTGTTCCATACCAACCATGATGCAAATATAAGCTGTTAGGATCAGCGTTAACGACAGCGCAATAGGTAACACAGGTTTAAATAAAGTCACCAGTGGTAAAGCAAAAAGAGCCACTAAGCCACTGACCCAAAATGTGCCACCACCGCTATAAATAGATTCCATAGATTTACGTCCCATCGCATAACGCTCAGCAACTGTCGCATGTGCAGCGGTCCATAATGGACCAGCTAAACCAGGCCAGGGAGCAAAAAATGCATGAATCAAATTTCGTAAGCCTGTTACTAAATGTACTCGATCAACGCTTTCTTCGATCTTTTCATCAACCCGAATATGATCAACTCGTTTTACTAAAGAAAAACCAACAATGATGTCACCAAATGCAATCACATAAGCAATTAATGCCGTCGGAATGGCGAGTAAAAATACCTCTATGTTAGGAAAACCAACGGTAAAAGGTAAGTATTTAACCATTAAAGAGAAGTCTGGCTGGGTAATACCCCATTGGATATCAGGTAATGGATATTCTCCGACAGCCCAACCCACTAACATTGCGATAATCATACCGGGAACCATGCCGAAATTAGCTACTTTCTTGGCAAATGAATTACCATCAACAACGTTCTTAAAGGATAACGAGAACAGCACATACGCAGAAATAATTGCGCCGACAATCAAAGATATTGGCGTAGCGTCAATACGACCACCCAATTTTAACTCGCCCATAAGCGCTGCCATACCGGCACCAATAATGACACCAGATTTCAACGAATTAGGTATAACATCAACCAGTTTCGAACCCCATCCTGTAACACCCAAAATAAAGAAAATAATCGCGACTTCAATTTGTAGAGCAAACAGAGCTTGGATTGCTTCAGGTCCTGGTTCAAAACCTTTTAAATACAATAGTACTACCGGAATAGCGGGTGTTATCCAACCAGGGACAAGAGGCACACCAAGCATGGCAGGCAAGATATAACAAAGTCCTGCCACAAAAGTAAAAGCCAATGCCGCTTCATAAGGCATGCCAAGGTAAGTTTCTAACAATGGGATCATTGCTAATCCCACCACGAACATGAAAAAACCTTGGACCATTTCCGGCATTTCCCAGCGATAATGCACAAACGGCAATCTAATTTTAAATGGGCCCGCAGGCCAATACGGTTGCTCATGTCCATGAGTTCTGTGCTTAAGTTGCATAAATTATCCTTATTTTCCATTTCGTTTAAATATGTATAAACTGTTGGCGTTTAATGACGCTATAAACGTTGTAAAGTAAGTTAACTATGAAACTATGTCAGAAGTTTTGCTAAAATGTTACGAAATATTACGAAAGTGTATCAGTGGACAGGTCGTTTCCATAAATCAATAATGACAGGAAATAAAATGATTACATAACAACAGTTTAAATAATCACAAAACAATGATAAGCAAAATTAGACTCACCCCACAAAAACAACATAAAGAAAACAAGCTGGTAACATACAATGTTCAAGCCACATCACGCGTAAAATGATTATCTGCGATGCAATTATTTACTATAACTAGTTAACGACCAGCTGTTAATATGCTGAATTAAGGTAAGATGGGTAAGCGTTATGCAACATGAAAAAATTGAATATTGGCTTAACCCTATCTTGCCTAATATTGAGCTCAGTTCTGCGAATGTTGAAAAGTTTTCTTTCGAGCGTCATGTTCATCTTGATTACCACATTGGCATTGTCACCAGCGGCTGCCAGCAATATAGCCATCAAGGTAAGGTATATCACCTTGCGCCCGGTTTTATCTCAACCTTAAATCCAGATGAAGCGCATAACGGTGACAATATCACCCTCGGCGGTTATCAATCACATGTCATGGCATTACCTGTCGATTATGTTAATGATATAAGCCGCGAGATGGGTCAGGCGGAAACCTTCTTTAATGCACCTTTGATTAATAACCCTGCGTTATCTAATGCATTCTTACATTTACATCAATTGTTAACGACTGAACAAGATAGCGCGGCACAACTGCATATCGAAACAACGATGATGGCGTTTATCACCGAGCTCTTTATCCAAAATAGCGATGTTCACAATGGTCAAATGTCGTCACAGCAGCACACATCTACAAAAAAATTATCGGTACTGCAATTAAACTACATTAGAACCTTGTTTCATGATGAACCTGGACAAGCATTCCAATTAGATGCATTAGCGCTACAGCTTGATTTAAGTAAATTTCAGTTTTTACGCCAATTCAAGCAATCAATGGGCATGACTCCACACGCTTATTTAAAACGAGTGCGCTTAGAATATGCCAAAAAAGCCTTGATGAAGGGCGGTAATCTGTCTGACATCGCCTACCAAGTTGGTTTCTTTGACCAAAGCCATTTTAATAAAGCATTCAAAAATGCCTACCTGATCACCCCTTCACACTTTCAGCGCCGTGTGCTTTAGTCCGACATCCTGCAATTTTTTCCTATAAGCAACGCCTTTTCCGCTGCAATATAGCGGCATAATTATTATTGAAGGTTTATCCATGAACATCGAATTACTGTTATCTCTCGCTATTATCCACGCTGTCGCATTAGCGAGTCCTGGTCCTGACTTTGCGTTAGTGGTCAAACTCGCGAGCCAAGAATCAAGAAAGACCGCCATTGCCTCAGCTGTCGGTATCTCAATTGCTATTTTAATTCATACTATTTTGAGTTTGACTGGGGTGAGTCTGATAATTAAGAGCTCACAAACCTTGTATATGATCGTACAAATGCTGGGGGCAAGTTACCTAGCATGGATGGGCTTTGGCGCCGTAAAAGGCGCGCTACAACACTGGAAGGCAAGAGTATCAGTCGACAGTAATACGCCAAAGCTTAATCAATTGACGCCAACTCAAGGCTTCATGCAAGGACTGTGGACTAATCTGTTAAACCCGAAAGCCATGGTGTTTTTCATTATTCTATTTTCAGCCATGATCACACCCGATGTCAGCCTTATGACTAAATTGATGGCAACGGTTATCATGTTAGTACTTTCACTCATTTGGTTTGTATTTATTGCGTTAATTTTATCGAAACCTATCATTCAGCAGCGTGTAATAAAAGCCGCACCAGCAATAAACCTCTGCACCGGTCTGCTGTTTATGCTGGTATCAAGCGCCATCATGTATAACTTACTTGCAACTGCAATGGTATTTAGTGAAAGTACTATTTAGCAAAAACAGCAGTTAGCTTGTAGCACATACTTAAGCGATTTTTTTAGTCATATACAAGCTGTATGGATCTACGCTGTAATCAGCAAACGGTGCGCACTCATTAAAACCAAAGTCGCGATATAACTTTTGCGCAGGTATAAATGAATCAGGCGTGCCGGTTTCTAAACTGACGGTGGTAATACCTTGGTCTTTGGCTGCCGTTAAAATATGCGTGAGTAACCGCTGAGCAACCCCTTGTCGTAAATGCGTACTCGATGTGCGCATTGATTTTAACTCTGCATGTCCTGCTTCAATCACTTTTATCGCGCCACAGCCAGCAAGTTCACCCTCTATCCAGGCACTCCAAAAGGTTACATCTGGCGCTTGTAGTCCGCTAATATCTAACGAGTGCACACTTTCAGCAGGCGTATGATCAAGCATGTCTTGATGATGATCTTGTAATAACTGCGCGACTTCTTTACCTGTTAAATCATCAATTCGAATTTCCATTTCAGTTCCCTTTGCTAGTGTTCCATCTAATTAACTAATAACAACGTAATCCTTCAATAATGCACTGCTAACCAGATGGTTTCAACATTTGGATCTGTCCACGCCACTTTGTGTTTTTGGTGCGCAGGAATATTAAGGTAATCACCCGCTTTCAAGGTCACGGACGGTTTATCATCAAAGCCGATAATGGCACTACCTGCAACAACAATAACCCACTCATGTTGCTCTTGATCATACCAACCAAAATCTGGCGATGTATGTCCTTTAGAGATAATACGTTCTATTTTGACCTTGTCACTGCTAACGAGATCTTCAAATACCTCGTTACTTAGATCTTCGGGGATCGAATCAAAAATATTATGCATGTTTAATCATCCTTTAAAACAAATTTAACCCAAAGGCATTTTTCACCTGACGTAATACCTCATTAGACTCATCTTGAGAGCGTTCTGTTCCTGCTTTCAAGATCGCAATTAGCTGTGAGCGATCTGCGATGAATTCTTCTCGGCGCTGACGAATTGGCTTTAGTAGATCTTGTAAACATTCTTCTAAGATCTTCTTAACGCTGCCATCACCTAAACCACCAGCAGAATATTGCGCTTTTAAATTAGCCACATAGTCTTGATCTTGATGGAATGCATCTAAATACGTAAATACCACATTGCCTTCGATCTTCCCTGGATCACACACACGTAAATGATTCGGATCTGTATACATGGCTTTCACCGCTTTGCGGATATCTTTTTCACTTGAACTTAGCATGATGGTATTGCCCATCGATTTAGACATTTTACTTTTACCGTCGACACTCGGTAAACGTGAAACCTTACTTAATAATGGCTTACATTCAACTAAAATGTCTTGCTGGGCAATATGGTTTAATCTTCTGACGATCTCATTGGTCTGTTCCAACATGGGTAACTGATCTTCACCCACAGGTACTAACGTAGCTTTAAATGCCGTAATGTCCGCCGCCTGACTAATTGGATATGTTAAGAAACCTGCTGGGATAGAGCGGCCAAATGATTTACTTTTGATCTCAGTTTTAACCGTTGGATTACGTTCTAAACGGGAAATAGACACTAAGTTTGAATAATACATCGTTAGCTCTGCGAGTGCAGGGATCCCTGATTGTAAACAGATCGTGGTTTTTAATGGATCGATGCCTGCGGCAAGATAGTCCGCGACAACATTGAGAATATTTGATGATACTTTTTGCGGATTATGGCCGTTATCAGTAAGCCCCTGCATGTCAGCAACTAAGATCGTTTGCTGATACTGATGCTGTAGCTTAACGCGTTGTTGTAAAGAACCGACATAATGGCCGAGGTGCAAAGAGCCAGTAGCGCGATCGCCAGTGAGAATTTTTTCTTTAATATCGGTATTTAGGGCTAAATGAGATGCTTGGTTTAAAGCTATTGATTGATTGTTTTTCATTGTATATCTCCAAAATAAATTACCGGAGACATACTTACGTTTTATTCATCAGCTGCCATCCGGCGATCTGTGAACAAAAGTATTCAACACCGCTCTTATAGAAGAGAGTGCCACCAAGATGTTGTGATAAGCGTAAAAATAAGGTTTAATTTCATCTATTCAAAGTATCAGCCTGTTAAAATTATCGCAAGCGATATTTAGGCCTACTTTCAGCATTAACTTAAAAGATGGATTTACTTGCATGGAAACTATCGTCTTTCTCGACCGCGCTACAATCCCAGAACACATCACGATTCCTCAACCTAACGTTGAATGTCAATGGCAAGAATATGTGACAACGACACCAGAACAAGTGATTGAGCGACTGCAAACGGCAAGTATTGTCATTACCAATAAAGTTATTTTAGATGCGCAGATATTAAGCCAATGCCCGCAGTTAAAAATGATTGCGGTGGCAGCAACAGGCACCAACAATGTCGATTTAGACTATTGCCGCCAACACCATATTACCGTCAGTAATATCCAAGGTTATGCCACTAACTCTGTGCCAGAGCATGTATTAGCGATGATGTTTGCATTAAAGCGTAATCTCGTTGGCTATCATCAAGATATTCAAGCGGGTGTGTGGCAGCAGCAAAAACAGTTCTGTTTCTTTAGCCACCCTATTTCTGATATCGCCGGTTCAACATTAGGCGTTATAGGTAAAGGCGGTTTAGGTAATGCCGTGGCAGTTTTGGCTAAAGCCTTGGGTATGAAAGTCATTTTTTCAGAACGTAAAAATGCCGAAGAATGCCGAGCAGGTTACAGCCCATTTGCAGACGTTTTAGCACAAGCAGATGTACTGACACTACATTGCCCACTTGCAGAGCAGACGCATAATCTCATTGGTAGTGAAGAATTTAAGCTGATGAAAAATACCAGCATATTAATTAACGCAGGTCGTGGTGGATTGGTTGATGAGGAAGCATTGGTTGATGCATTACATGATCAACAAATTGCCGGTGCAGGTGTTGATGTATTTACCCAAGAGCCTGCGGATGACAGTAATCCATTGATCGCGAATGCCCACTTACCAAATCTGATTTTAACACCGCATGTAGCTTGGGGGTCGGACTCGGCAATTCAGACTTTAGCGGAGCAGTTGATTAATAATATTGAGCAGTTCGTGGCTGGCACACCACAAAACCAAGTTTAACTTTCTCGTTATAAATAGCCTAATTATAAAGAGTCTAGTTATAAATAATCTTGTGATAAATAGTCTTGTTATAAATAATCTCATTGGAATTAAGCTATAACCAATAGCGGCAATCTTGCGCTTTCAAGAAGTCTTCAGCGAATTCACCTTGTAATAGCGCTATGGTTGCCAACATCCCCGCTTGCACACAGTTTTGCGCGTAGACAGTGACTTGAGCAGGTCCACCAGCAATAGGGTAGCCGGTTTTAGGGTTCAAAATATGGCTATAACGCTGGCCATCAACCTCAATAAAACGCTGGCTGTCACCACTACTCGCTAAACCACCTTGGGCTAAGCTCACCATGAGTTTACTTGCGCCAAGATGTTGCGGATCTTCAATAGCCACTTGCCAAGCAGCCCCATTACGACGTAATTTATTAGCGTAAATGTCACCACCAAAATTAACCAAAAATGCACTGCCAATTTGTTGCAATCGCATTTCATTTTCTAATAGCTGTGCAACCTTATCAACCGCATATTCTTTACCAATACCACCAAGGTCAATTTGCATGCCTGCTGGTAGCGTTAATAACGGGGCTTGCCACTGTGCTTGTTGCCAACCAATATTGGGTAATAAAGCGTTAATTTCAGCATCACTCGGCAGCTGTATTTGCTGTTTAAAGTGCCATAACTTACCCAGCACGCCAGAGCTGATATCAAATAAACCGCCACTCAATTGAAAACATAAATCCGCCAAATTAATCAATGTCACCGTTTCGCCATCAAGTGTTACTCCCCTACCCTTAGCACGATTAAGGCGGGCAATAATATTGTCATCACGAAAGCGACTGTATTTAACTTCAATGCGTTTTGCTTCTGCATAGGCTAGCGCAGTAAGACTATCCGCTTGCGCTGCATTCACATCATCCAACAATACCTGACAGGTGCTCGCCATTACCGCGAATTCACCGAGCCAATAATCAGCTTGTCGCGTTAAGCTATAATGTTTTTTTAAAAGACGGCCTTTTTTCAAACCAGCTCCCTGCTTGTATTCACATTTACACTTATATTCAAAGCGATATTAGAATCGATATTAAAAACGATAGAAGCTCTGTAACATAACAGCGCTTTTGTCTGGATACAGATCAACACCTGACATACCCGCGCCTTTGGCCAATGATTCATCACCCGATACCTGAGTCAGGTAATATTCAAGTCGCACGCTGAACTCATTACCGGCAATCGGGAAGCCATATTTCAGACCTATGGTATAGGTTTGTAATTCACCTAATCGATAGTCAGCAGTCATGTATTCCGGTATTGGCTGGCCTTCATCAAGATAAACCTGATAGAAGTCTACGGCTTGTTGATTATAATAACGGATATGCGGTTCGATAAAGTGGCTGTTCGCCAGCGGCATCCGCCATTTGCTGTCTATGGTGTGTGAAGCCATGCCCCAGTCATCCCAAAAATAGCGATAACTGACATCGAATACTTGCCCAGACGGTTGCAGGTTATATTTGGTGCGCCAAAATAGGCTTTGCTTAGTACGCTGATCAGGGCGGCTTTCATACACATAATCATTTGCCCAACCGTCGCTATCAACCACAGACAATATTTTAAACGGATCGGTTTGATAACCACTGACATCACTAATCGAATAGTTCAATTGCATTAGCGTCTGGCGGTTAATGACTTGGGTTAATCCAAACAGTAGATCTAGGGTTTGCTTGGTCTCACTGTCTTCTAAGCGATTATCTGGATCGTCGACAGAAACACCTGGATTAGGTACGCCACCTTCCGGCTCAATAGTATCGTAGGCATAAGAAAAACCGAACGATGCTGTGGTATTACGATTATTAAAATCGCGCGCCAGTGCACTGTTAATCGACAACGCAAGGTAATCGTATTCTTTAGACACGTTTGCGCCACCAGAATATAACCACAGGCGATTTAGTTGTTGTTGATATTGAGTGCTGAGGGCAACGCGGGTATCTTGAAAAGTATCATCAAGTGGGGTTTCACCTGCGGCGGTGGTGTAAGAGCCATTACCTGAAGGACGGGTAAATGTTTGTGCTCTGTTTTGAGCAACAGCGCCATTGGGTGAAGCACCACTAAGTACATCAACCACAGCTTTAACATTAATACTACGCTCGTCATCGATTCGCTTAGTGATAGACAGTGCACCCTCATAGGCTTGAACTTGATCATCACTTTCGGCATAAATCAATAACCCAGCATCAATGTCCCAGCTATCAGGTTCTGATGTTGCAGCCATCGCTGGGGTGGCAAGTACACATGTAGCTGCAGCCAGTGTCAGCGAAATATTAGTAAAGGTTTTGTTTTTTAGTTGCATCCACAACCTCCACCCGCAAAACTACCGCCGCCACTAGAGCCTTCTTTACTGAAGTAAGTATGGTCGTCAAACCCCAGTTCCATCGGGTTCTCAGCAAGCTGCATTTCAGGTTTAGCTAACAAGTCACGTTCCCAAGGCTTTACCCCGAGTGACGAACAAGCCGTTAAACTCAATATACAGGCTAATAATAAAATCCGTCTCATAAGCCACTCCAAAAATTAACTACATTATTTTATATCAGTTATTTATATAAATTGTTTCTACTTATTTATTTCTACTCGTTTTTTTCTATCAATTCTGTTCTATCTGCTCTCATCATTACGGTAATAACGATGATATCTCGGCTTCGTATTTATCTAACTCTGATAATCTAAAGCCGACGTGTTTATACACAATCTCGCCCTTTTTATTAAGTATAAATGAATTAGGCAATCCCATGATTTTATATTGCTCAGCCACGGTACCTTGCGGATCAAATGCTATGGTTAAGTTATTCGGGTAACGTTGTAAGAATTTTTTTGCTAAAACAGCTTCTTGATCCATATTAATAGCAATAATTTCAAACCCTTGTTCGCCATATTTCGCCACCATTTCATCCATCCACGGAAATGAACGAATACAAGGCGTACACCAAGATGCCCAAAAATCCACTAACACCACCTTGCCACGATAATCAGCAAGATTAACTTGCGTGTTATCGACACCAGGTAAATTAAATGTCGGCGCTTGGATAACCTTGTTCTCAGCAAAGGTGAGAGTAGAGAAAATCAAACTGATAACAACAGAGGTAGTAATAAAGAAAGGACGAATACAGTTAAAGATAAATGAGTTCATAAGCTAATGTCTCAACAAAAATGAAGAATACCAATCACATGTGCACACGGATGTTAATGCTGTGGGTATAAACGTTCAGGTATAATAATGAAGTTAGCAGAGGATTAGTGAAAAAAATGTGGAATATGTGAAAAATAGATATAAAAAAACGCTAAGCGGTTACTGTTATCTAGTAATCGGTTAGCGTTCTCTTGAATGGATGGCGGAGGAGGAGAGATTTGAACTCTCGAGGAGCTATTAACCCCTGCTGGTTTTCAAGACCAGTGCATTCGGCCACTCTGCCACCCCTCCGCAGCAATGAGCGAATATTAGAGCAAGCTCTAGACGTTGTAAAGTTTTATTCATTACAAACACTTCGCTGTTCAGTTTACGTTTAAATATCGTTCAAAAATAAACTTACAAGCATAATAGCGCCATTTATTGATCGAGAATACGTCCCTTATCAATCCCTTATTTTGGCGTGATAATTATTGATCAAAATCAATGCACCAAAAACAAACTTCAAGCCTAATACACTACATATTGTGTCACTGATTAAAATAACATCTATATATGGTGTCACATAATAATGTCAATTTTAAACTGAAGGAGTATTTTGTGGATCTATTTGTCATAAAACGAGATGGTTGTCGTGTACCGTTTAACATTCAATGCATACAAGACGCCATTTTCGCTGCAGCTAAATCAGTGCAACAAGAAAACCGTGGTTATGCGGTCGACATGGCAAATAAAGTACATCAAATATTGATTCAACAAGATGTATCTAGCGAACATGCCATTGAGATCCATACCATCCAAAACACCGTTGAAGATGTGTTAATGCAAGAAAGCAACAAGCTCATTGCTCGCGCTTACATCGAATACCGTCATCAACGTGATATTGCTCGTGAAACACAAAGCATTCTAACCAACGAGATCAAAGGCCTTATTGAGCAAAGTAACGAATCACTGCTTAACGAAAATGCCAATAAAGACAGTAAAGTGATACCAACTCAGCGAGATTTACTGGCCGGTATTGTCGCTAAACATTATGCCAAACAACATATCTTGCCACGCGATATTGTCCATGCCCATGAAGCTGGCGACATTCATTATCACGATCTTGACTACGCCCCGTTCTTCCCGATGTTTAACTGTATGCTGATCGACCTTGATGGCATGCTAACCCACGGCTTTAAAATGGGTAACGCTGAAATTGAAACGCCAAAATCAATCACCACAGCAACCGCGGTGACAGCACAAATCATAGCTCAGGTAGCTAGCCATATTTATGGTGGTACCACAATTAACCGTATTGATGAGATCTTAGCGCCTTACGTAACAGCGAGCTTTGATAAAAATACTTTATTAGCGGAAGAATGGTCGATCCCAAATAAAGCGGAATTTGCACGTTCACGCACCGAAAAAGAATGTTTCGATGCATTCCAGTCATTGGAATATGAAGTAAATACCTTGCACACTGCGAACGGCCAAACGCCTTTTGTGACCTTTGGTTTTGGTTTGGGCACCAACTGGGAAGCGCGTTTAATTCAGCAATCGATTCTCAAAAACCGCATTGCTGGTTTAGGCCGAAACCATAAAACCGCAGTATTTCCAAAACTGGTATTTGCAATTAAAGATGGCCTAAACCATAAGCCAGAAGATCCAAGTTACGATATTAAACAACTGGCTCTGGAATGTTCAACTAAGCGCATGTATCCAGATATTTTAAATTATGACCAAGTAGTAAAAGTCACAGGTTCATTTAAAACACCTATGGGTTGTCGCAGTTTCTTAGGAACATATGAAGAACAAGGTGAGTTAATTCACGAAGGCCGTAATAACTTAGGTGTCGTTAGTCTTAATTTACCGCGTATCGCCATTCAAGCAAAAGGCGATGAGTCACGCTTCTATCAATTACTTGATGAACGTTTAGTGCTATGTAAACGCGCACTGCAAACCCGTATTTCACGTCTTAAAGGTGTTAAAGCACGTGTTGCTCCGATCCTTTATATGGAAGGTGCTTGCGGCGTTAGATTAAATGCAGATGATGACGTATTAGATATCTTCAAGCATGGTCGAGCCTCAATTTCTTTGGGTTATATAGGTTTACACGAAGCCATCAATGCGCTATTTGGTAATAATACTCACCCTTATGATAGTAAAGCGCTACAACAAAAAGCGATTGCTATGCTTAACCACATGAAAGTGGCTACTGAGCAATGGACCACAGCAACCGGTTACGCATTCAGCTTGTATGCAACGCCAAGTGAGAACCTGTGTAGCCGTTTTGCTAAATTAGATAAAACCACCTTTGGTGATATCAAAGATGTGACCGACAAAGGCTACTACACTAACAGTTTCCATCTCGATGTTGAGAAGCAGGTTAACCCATACGATAAAATTGATTTTGAAATGCCCTACCCTGCTATTAGTAACGGCGGTTTTATCTGTTATGGCGAATACCCGAATATGCAGCACAACATTGAAGCATTGGAAGATGTGTGGGACTACAGTTATACACGTGTACCTTATTACGGCACCAACACACCGATTGATGAGTGTTATGAGTGTGGTTATACCGGTGAGTTTGAATGTACCAGTAAAGGTTTTACTTGCCCTAAGTGCGATAACCACGATATCGCCAAGGTATCTGTGACCCGTAGAGTCTGTGGTTATTTAGGCAGTCCAGACGCGCGACCTTTTAATGAAGGCAAGCAAGAAGAAGTCAAACGCCGCGTTAAACATTTATAATGATTTATTAACGCTATGTAAATAGTTATAACTCATCCGACCTCAGGTTAATTAACTGGCTAGTCAATTCGTTATTGGCTAGCGTTTAAGAAGTAATTATGCATTATTCTCAATATTACCCGCTTGATGTGATCAATGGCACAGGTACACGTGTAACCTTGTTTGTCAGCGGTTGCGAGCATCAATGCAAGGGCTGCTACAACCAATCAACCTGGTCACCAGGTAATGGTTCTGTTTTCACTCAAGAGATTGAAGACAAAATAATCAAGGATTTAAACGATACCCGAATACGCCGTCGCGGATTAAGCTTAAGCGGTGGAGATCCCCTCTATCCAAGTAACTTAGAAAGTATATTAAGACTCGTAAAAAGAGTTAAAAAAGAATGTGTTGGAAAAGATATATGGTTATGGAGTGGTTATACGATAGAACAATTAACACCACAACAAAAAATGGTCGTGCAATACATAGATTATCTAGTGGATGGTAAATTTGAACAGCCGCTATTTGATCCGGCACTAAAATTTCGAGGCAGTAGTAATCAACGTATCATCGCCATTACAAAAAATGATGGCATTGCTGGATTTGAATATGCAATCTCACCAATCAACGCTTATTAAGCATCATTAAATAAGCCCTGATACCGCTATCACAAGCAAAAACAGAATTTAAAAATTATAAATTGTAAAAAGGCTTAATTCAGAATTTAATACTTTAGAGATACAAATTAACTATGGAACAAATATTCTAATCTTAAAGTCCTACAACGCACGATTAGTTACTTAATTACATATGTTGAAGCACTAAAATACCCTCCCTAGATAAGTCATTAAAAATTTAATTTTTTTGACTTTAATCACATCAAATTCATCAATGATATCGCTAAGAAACAATTATATTTTATAGAACTTAACACTAAAGTATTAATCCTTATTGTTAACAGCTTCACTAAAAATCAATCAGAAGCATAAGATTAAACTTAAGCAATTGATAAAAATAACATTAAATGATTTCATATTGAGATTAAACTTAATGATCACCCCAGCTGAAACCACCTTAAATAATATTTAGAATTAAACACTCAAATTAAGCATTATTTTGAACGATGGGCTTCAACACTTGTTAATGCAATGTAAATAAGTACACTTTGAGCTTGTAAAACATCAACGTCGTTATAATTTACTGAAATGAAGTATTTACACTAGCCGTTGATTATTTGTTAACAGGATTAACAATCAAATTAAACCAACAACTCGTCACATAATACTGACTAAGTGTTGTAAAACATGCCTATTTACAAGTTACGTTAAGGGCACATCATTGACATTCATTTTGATTTCGATGATATTACTACTACAAAAGTGATACGCAGTCATTTTGATTAACAAAAATTAAACATAGCTTAGTTGAGGATAATGGAATGAAATACTTAGTTACCGGTGGTACAGGATTTATTGGTCGTTTTTTAATTGAACGTCTAGTTGAAAGAGAAGATGCGCAAGTTTATGTATTAACTCGCCCAGGCTCAGAACACAAATTCAATGCATTACAGGATAGAGTGCATAAAAGTGTTAAAAGTCGTATCAAAATGGTTACAGGTGATATCACTAAAGCTAATTTAGGGATTGATGAACAATGGTTAGAAACACATACTGACCAAATTGATAATGTTTACCACCTTGCTGCAATCTACGATATGAAAGCTGATGCAGAATCACAAGAAACGGCAAATGTTGTTGGTACACGTAACGCTGTTGAAGCATCCGTTAACATTAAAGCAAAAAGCTTCCACCATGTAAGCTCTATCGCTGCAGCAGGTTTGTTCAACGGTACTTTTTACGAAGACATGTTTGAAGAAGCTGAAAATATGGACAACCCATATCTTCGCACCAAACATATTTCAGAAAAAGTAGTACGTGATGAATGTTCAATTCCTTTCCGTATTTATCGTCCAGGTATGGTTGTCGGCCATTCTAAAACCGGTGAAATTGATAAAGTTGACGGTCCATACTACTTCTTCAAATTATTGAAAAAAATCCGTGAAACAATTCCAACATGGATGCCTATGATCGGTGTTGAAGGCCGTCGTCTTAATATCGTACCGGTTGATTATGTTGCTGATGCCATTGATCATATCAGCCATAAAGTAGACGTTCATAGCAACTGCTTCCACCTTGTCGATCCAAAACCATTCAAGGTTGGTGAAGTACTTAATATCTTCGCTACTGCCGGTAATGCACCAAAAACAGCATTCCGTATTGATTCGCGTATTGCCAACTTCTTACCATCATCAGTGCGTCAAGCCGTTGCCCATTTACCAGCAGTAAAACAACTTACTGAAGGGGTATTAAATGACCTTGGTATTCCAAAAGACGTATTGAACTTCCTTAACTACCCAACTAGCTTCGATGACCGTGAAACTGCACGTGCATTAGAAGGTTCTAACATCAAAGTGCCACGCTTAGATGCATATGCACCAGCGGTATGGGATTATTGGGAACGTAACCTAAATGATGACCTAATCAATGACATGACCCTGAAAGGTAATGTCTGTGGTAAAACGATTGTCATTACAGGTGCAAGCTCTGGTATTGGTGAAGCGACAGCATTAAAACTAGCACCAACAGGCGCTAAGTTAATCCTTGTCGCACGTGATGTGACGAAACTAGAAGCAACACAAGCTCAAATCCAAGAACTTGGTGGCGAAGCGCACATCTATTCATGTGATATTTCTAATATGGAATCATGTGATGAGCTAGTGAAGAATGTACTTGCAGAACACAATTTTGTTGATGTGTTAATCAATAACGCCGGTCGTTCAATCCGTCGTTCAATTGATTTATCGTTTGACCGTTTCCACGATTACGAAAGAACGATGCAGTTAAACTACTTTGGTTCAATTCGTTTAATCATGGGCTTCTCGCCTAGTATGTTAGAGAAAAAGCAAGGGCATGTAATCAACATCTCTTCAATTGGTGTATTAACAAATGCGCCACGTTTCTCTGCTTATGTAGCATCAAAAGCTGCACTTGATGCATTCACACGCTGTGCTGCATCAGAGTTCTCTGACCGTAACGTCAACATGACGACGATTAATATGCCTCTTGTGCGTACGCCAATGATTGGTCCAACAAAAGTATATGACAATGTACCAACATTGGCACCATCAGAAGCGGCTGATTTAATTGCTCAAGCGATTATCCGTAAGCCTAAGCGTATCGCGACTAAAGTCGGTATTATGTCTGAAGTGCTTTACTCGCTATTTCCTAAAGTAAGCGAAATCATCATGAACACGGGTTACCGTATGTTTAATGATTCAGCTGCTGCGAAAGGTAAGCTAGAAGACAAAGATGCACCAACACAAGCAAGCACTGAGCAAGTTGCATTTGCAGCTATCATGCGCGGCGTACATTGGTAATCTGACCAGTCATAAATAGACGCTAATAAGATAATGTTGAAGGGACCATACTATATACTCAAGTGTGGTCCCTTTTTTACTCGATAATTCAATTCAGCTCGCAATAACCTAACGTCGCGTTAAAACCACCAATACAAACAGCCTTAGCATGTTAATCTATTGTTTTCTTTACAAGGATGTACAAGAATGAACAAGTCTGTCGGTTTTACCCTCATCGAATTAATGATCACTATTTCTATCTTCGCGATACTCATTGGTATCGGCGTACCCAGTTACCAAAAAACCGTGCAGCAAAGCCGTATGGATGATGCAACCACGCTAATTAATAACGCACTTAGCTACGCTAAAAATACTGCAATCGCCCATAACCGCACTTTATATATGGCAACAGCAGGGACTGTTCTGACCTTAACCACATCTGACGCTGATGTAGTCAACAAAACAACTATCACAACTGACAGTAACTCAACCTTATCTTTTATCGCTCCTGGCGTACCGATGATAATCTTCCGAGCAAATGGCACAGTCGCTGCAGGTAATATTATTCGTTATTGTAGTGGAGACTCAGGCATTGAAGTGGTGGTTGGAATTAATGGTGACCCCGTGATCACATCTGTTAGCTGCTAGTTATGTCTATTGTTAAATAGCCCTTGTTTTATTTGGTATAAATGGTAAGGCTAAATAACGACGGGACAGTTCCAGTCCAAAATTAGTTTGGGGCGATAAATGTGTTAACCAAAGTGATTAAAAGCAATTTTATTACCATCTAAATCACGGAAGTAAGCGCCATAAAAGACGTCAGGGATTCGTTGTCCAGGTTCACCATCACAGGTTGCACCCAAAGCGATTGCCTTATGATACAGTTCTTCACACTTTTCTTTTGAGCCAGGCGCAATAGCTAACATGTTACCATTACCAGAGTGTTGTTCTTCTTTATCGTACGGAATACAAATAGCAAGCATAGGCTCTTTCATACTCTTACCAATGAATATAATTCGCTCCATTTTCATTAATGTTTTAGCGCCTATTGGTGCCAATAATGCATTATAAAAAGCTTCTGACTTTTCTAAATCCGTTACACCTATTGTTGCATAGCTGAGCATAGTAATTCCTTTTTCATTATGACAAATTTCGTTATGTTAGATAGACATTTGACTACAACAGCTTAGTTAAACTAAGTCAATATACATCTGTAAAGTAAGAAATTGAACGACTAGTGGGGATTCCAGTAATGTTAACTGAAAGAGTGAGCGACGGTACGACAAAGTCCCTTGGTGTTCACACTTAATGAATAGACACTTAATGAATAGACTGCTCTAAGCCATATTTGGACAGGAATGGCTTAGAGCTATTATTCTATCGATAGCTATACACATTAGTTTTGTAGGGAAAATGAAGAGATCTAGCAGACCCCCTTCATTCTAACTAACCATAACATGCGTTATGCGCAGTGGTATTGGCCTTTTAGTTTATGGCCCAATTAGCTATACCACTACACCTGTAGTTCTTTCAGAGAACTCCTTAATAATCATTTCCATTTTGGTAATAAGCTGTTCAATATCTTGCTTTTCAATTTTAGATTTTGCCGATTTTTTGTCAAAATCACAAAGCATCAACTTGGTGGTATTTACCATTTTCCATTGAGCTAAAACCACCTCACTAGTTATCAACTTTTTCGATGGTTTTTCTATATATGCTCTAGTTTTGTTAATCATTACTGTACTCATCGTGTTAATTAATCAATTTGCTCTGCCTGTGTGATATTGAGAACCACATAAGTTCACTTGCTTATTTTAGAGCTTTTACGTTAAAAGTAATACATGTATAAACTTATGTGGTAAGAAATATGAGAAGTTTGCCGTGGGACGTTTAATTTACCCGCATGCTTGGAAGATTTTCAATTCCAGGCTGGATTCAGCGATATGCGGGCTATTGAACATGAAGGTGATAATACGCATAAAAAACTATGATCTAGTATTAACAGGATTTTAGTCTTCCACAACGGCTAAATGTGATTGAATAAACCTATGTTTTATAAGTTGTATTTAGTATATTCATATCGAAAGTATAGATGTGGAAATTATAATGTTATTCTTATTTAAAATGTTTAAAAAGAAAAGTACATCAGTCGATTTAAGTGAAAAGCTAAAATACGCGATGCTTGAAAACCCAAGCAGATAAAAATGTGAAAAGGCCTCCCAACAGGAGGCTTTTTAGATCTAGGGCTAAAATCGTCCCTGTACGGCCTATTGAACATAAAGGTGATACTACACAGGACACCTCAGTGTATTTAAATACGCGATAAAGCCTCTTAACTACCCTGTAAGGCCGCTTAATCCTTAATTCAACCATTCTATAACGCAGGTGAGTTGAACGCGTGTAGCCGTTGCAATGTGGTTCTCATTCCGTTGTTAGCTACGCGCCTAAAATCATTTCTAGTGGGAGTTACATTATCTTATTCAGCTCTTACATAGCATGCGTTATGCGCAGTGGTGCTAGCCTCTTGCTTTGGGCCAAATTCACCCTACAACTACACTGTCCCCCTTTAAGTAGTTGTAGAGTGCATTTTCATCATTTAAAATATAACAGATTATTTATTTTATCCTTAAGTTACATATATTTATAGTAGGCTTCAACTCATATGACCATGGCTAATAAAAAAAACGAAGGTTTTACGCTTGCCGAATTAGTGATTGTAATCGTTATACTCGGTATCTTAGCGGCTACTGCGCTCCCCAAATTTATTAATTTAGGATCAGAAGCGCGCGCTGCTAATTTAATTGCATTGAATGGTGCACTAAAGGAAGGCGCAACTATGGTGTATGCTAAAACGGTGATCGAAGGTTTGGATTCTGGCAACCAAACCCTGACGGTCAACGGCGGTAATATAATACTACGAGGTGGCTATCCGCGTGTTGCTAGCTCCTGCGTAAATTTTACCAGTGGTTTGAAGTACTGGATGACAGTGGAGCTAGATGACTCGATCTGTAGTGGCGGTAGTGACTCCGAGTGGTATGGTGTTGTTGATCAAAACAAGTTTCATTTTATGCCTTCCGGTTACACCAGTACTGACGAGAATTGTTATGTAACATATACAACAGCTTCTGAATTTATTAATGGTGTATGGGAAGATGCTGACTCTGCAACTGTGAGTGCGACAACTGATGGGTGTTAGTGTAGTGATTCATTGAGTTTGGCCTCCTAGTTGGAGGCTTTTTAGATCTAAGGCTAAAATCGCCCCTGAGCGGCCTATTGAATATAAAGGCGATAACGCGCAGTGTCATTTAACCACTCAAGCAAAAAGTCCCCTCTAACGCTTATTTCTAATGCTTTTGTAATATGGGATACAAGTCATTATAGGAAGGAGAGCTCCTTTGCCAGGCTAGGCTCACAATTGAACTCGCAATAGGGTTCGCGTGTGCTGTAGTGAGATGACAAATGCCTCACATGAGACTATGTATGGAAAATAAATATGAATACATTGCAGTAGAGTAGTTAAACTAATTCATAAAGGGGCAAAAATAAGTTACAAAAAAACCGCGTTAGATTCACATCTAACGCGGTTTGTTAATTATATAAGCTAGTGCATGACGCGATTAGTTATAGAATTTCTGACCTTCTTTCGCCATTGCTTTAAGCAAGTCACACGGCGCAAAACGCTCACCGTATTTATCTTGATGACGTTCTAACTTGTCAACAAGTTCAGCAATACCGATTGAATCCATGTAGTGGAATGGACCGCCTAGGAATGGTGGGAAACCAATACCGAAGATTGCACCGATGTCACCATCACGTGCGCTACGTAGGATGCCTTCATCGAGACAACGTGCCGCTTCGTTCAGCATTAATAATACTGCACGTTCAGCAAGTGCTTTAGGAGCCATTGAAGCTTGAGGTTTTAGGTTCAGTAGCTTGTAGATTGATTCATCAACTTGCTTCTTACCTTTCTTGGCTTTCTTACCGTATAGGTAGAAACCTTTCTCGTTCTTACGACCTTTACGATCATCAGCTAATAGCTTATCGAACGCAGCAGGTGCTTCAAAACGGCTACCTAGCTCTTTAGTTAAGATTGGACCGATCTTAGCACCAACATCGATACCAACTTCATCAAGAAGCGTAACAGGACCAACAGGGAAACCAAAATCAACCAAGGCTTTATCAACCGCTTCGATAGGTTCTTGTTCTAGTACCAAACGTGCAGCTTCATTCATGTAAGGCGCAAGAATACGGTTTACATAGAAACCCGCTCCATCTTTAACAACGATTGGCGTTTTACCTTGCTTACGGGCAAATTCAACCGTTGTAGAAATAGTTTGGTCAGACGTGCCTTCATGCGTAATGATCTCAGCCAGTGGCATTTTGTCCACAGGGCTGAAGTAATGCAAACCAATTACATTTTCAGGACGTTTCGCTTCAGATGCAATTTGCGTGATAGGTAAAGAAGACGTGTTTGATGCGAAAATAGTATTTTCGTTACAGTTAGCTTCAATATCAGCAACCATTTGGTGCTTCAATTTAAGATCTTCAAATACCGCTTCAATAACAATGTCAGCACTTTTCACGCCAGTGTACTCAGTCGTACCAGTGATCATAGCAAGTTGACTTTGCATTTCAGCTTTAGACATAAAGCGACGTTTAACTTTCTTGTTTAGAATGTCATACGTGTATTTTTGTGCGTTTAGCAGACCTTGTGGTGCAATATCTTTAATGCGCACAGGTACTTTCGCTTTAGTTGCAGTAACGTTAGCGATACCGCCACCCATTAAACCACCACCAAGTACGATTGCTTTTTTGACTTTCTTCGGTGCAACACCTGCAACGCCGTCTTCTTTCTTCATCTCTGTTGTAGCAAAGAAAATGCCACGTAGACATGCAGATTCAGATGTCATTGCTAATTCAGCAAAACGTTTTGCTTCAAGTTTTAAACCTGCTGCAAAACCTTTTTCTTGGCCTACTTTAACCACTTCTAAAATGGCTTCTGGTGCTGGATAGTTGCCACGGGTTTTAGATAACGTTTGCTTAGTCGCTTGATCGAACATGATGTTACGACCAAATTTATTTGTTTCAAGCAGCTTGCTAGTAAGATCACGTTTCAGTTTACGCTCTATCTTACCTTTTTTAGCTAACTTAACAGCGACTTCAAGCAATACAGTTTCCGGTACAACTTCATCAACAAGACCCATTTTCAGCGCCTGTTTACCACGAACTTGTTTACCAGTAAGCATAAGATCAAGCGACTTAGCAACACCGATTAAACGCGGTAAACGTTGAGTACCACCACTACCAGGTAATAGACCTAGCATGACTTCTGGTACACCTAATACTGTTTTAGTGCTTTCTGTACATACACGGATATGACAAGCAAGTGCTAGCTCTAAACCACCACCTAAACAAGGACCGTGAATAGCAGCAACAACAGGGATATTTAATGCTTCCAGTTCACCCATAACGCGGTGACCTTCAAGTGATAACTGTTCTGCATCTGCAGCCGTTTCACATGCATCAATCATAGTCACGTCTGCACCAGCAACAAAGCTGTCTTTCTTGCCACTGATCAGTACTAGACCTTGTAGATCTGAATTTGATTTGATCTCTTTCATCAAATCAGAAATTTCATCAGCGAACTCAGCACGTAAAGTGTTCATCGTTTCGCCGGGTACGTCCATTGTTAAGACGCCAATTTTATCTTCACGGATCTCAAGTGAAAATGTTTTATCTTGCTGACTCATTACGCACTCTCCACAATCATTGCTACACCTAAACCACCAGCAGCACATGCAGCTGTTAAGCCTAGACCACCACCACGACGTTTCAATTCATGCAATGTTTGCGTGATCATACGTGCACCAGTTGCTGCAAATGGGTGACCATACGCAAGTGAACCACCAAGTACATTGAACTTACTTTCATCAATATTAGCAACGCGCTCTGGACGACCTAATTTTTCTTGGGCAAACGTATCTGACTCTAGACATTTTAGGTTTGCTAATGTCTGTGCGGCAAATGCTTCATGCATATCAAATAATGCTAAATCATCAAAGGTAATACCAGCACGGTCTAACGCTTCAGGTATCGCATATGATGGGCCAATTAGACCATCAATATCAGCTGGTACTGCAGCATAAGCATAACTACGAATATAACCGAGTACTTCTAAGCCAAGTTCTTTCGCACGACCTTCGCTCATTAATAGTACCGCAGCAGCGCCATCTGTTAGTGGCGTACTTGTTGCAGCCGTTACAGTACCGTGTTTACGGTCAAATGCAGGACGCAATTTAGCGTAACCTTCAACTGTCGAGTTTTTACGAATGTTGTTATCTTCAGCAATAAATGACTTCATTGGCTCTGGATAAGCCGTCATTACTTCATCTTTTAACTTACCTTCTTCCCATGCTTTAGCTGCAAGAGAGTGAGAACGGTGAGCAAATTCATCTTGCGCTTGACGCGTAATGCTATAAGACTTAGCCATCTGCTCTGCAGTTTGACCCATCGTGATACCGGTACTGTATTCTGAAACCGCTGGCGCGACAGGCAGTAAATCTTTTAAGCTTAACTGACGAGCAATCTTTAATTTATCGCCAGTCGTCTTCGCTTTGCTCAAGTTAATTAACTGATGAGCCAATTTTTTAGATACGCCAATTGGCACAACTGAAGATGAATCAGCACCACCGGCAACACCACAGTCAATCGAACCAGCCATAATAGACTCGGTCACGTTTGAAATAGCTTGGAAACTTGTCGCACATGCACGCGATACACTGTATGCATCGGTACCGATGTCCATACCAGTACCTAATACGATTTCACGCGCGATGTTTGGCGCTTCTGGCATTTGCACTACTTGTCCAAATACAACTTGCTGAACAATTTTAGGGTCAATGTCGTTACGAGTAAGCATCTCATTAACAACCATTTTCCCTAAATCTAATGCTGGAACCCCATGAAACGCTGTTGCTTGTTTAGCAAACGGGGTACGTAATCCAGTGACCACCGCGATACGATCGCCGTTGCGGGTGGTTAGGCTTTGTGGTTTAGCCATCACTTATCCTCATTCCGTTAAGTAAGAGAGGTCAGACCTCATAAAATTAAGTCAATATTAACCTTTTGGTCACAATATTCAAACATTAGTTTGAAAATTGAGTATTTCATCTTAGAACTGTGACCTAAAAAAATATTGTGTGAAAAAGTAATCCTAAATAGTAGTCATATCAACCTAAACAGCTTTATCTGTCATATATATTGATATATTACTCATCATTTACATTACAAAATAGTGATTACCAGTAAAGTACTGTAAAACGTTTTTTAAAAGCTGGTTATAAAGCTTTCTATAAAATAAGTTTGAACTTTTATCGTCAACCGATTGTCGGTAAACTAGTGTTTATATTAACTTTATGCGATAGATAATTATGCCAAAATCGAACTTTAATCAATTAAGAGGCTATCTTAACAGCCAAATTCTTGGACAAGAAAAACTTGTCGACAATTTATTAATCGCGCTACTCGCCGATGGCCATATCTTAGTCGAAGGTCCACCTGGATTGGCCAAAACCCGTGCAGTCAAAGCACTTGCTGAGAGCTTGGAAGCCAACTTCCATCGTATTCAGTTCACACCTGATTTACTGCCAGCCGATTTAACCGGTACTGATATCTATCGCGCCGAAACCGGTACCTTTGATTTTCAACCCGGTCCCCTGTTCCACAATATTGTACTTGCGGACGAGATTAACCGTGCACCAGCTAAGGTACAGTCTGCGTTATTAGAAGCTATGGCCGAACAGCAGATAACGGTTGGCAACAAAACCATGTTATTACCAAAACTGTTTATGGTAATGGCAACGCAGAACCCCATTGAGCAAGAAGGTACCTATCCGTTACCAGAAGCGCAGCTAGATCGCTTTATGTTACATCTGGAAATTGACTACCCAGATAAAGCCACTGAATTAAAGATTTTACGTTTAACAACCCAAGAAGCGCTGCAACATGCCAGCGCAGCAATTGCCAAGATTAGCCAACAAGCGATCATGCAAGCAAGAACAGAAGTGCTGAACATACACCTTGCCCCTGCGCTTGAGCATTATCTTGTCGATTTGATCATGGCAACACGAAACCCTGCGACCTTGGATCCAGAACTTGCCAGTTGGATCACCTTCGGCGCAAGTCCGCGTGCCACGATCTCACTGGCTCGTTGTGTACGTGCTCGCGCTTGGTTACACGGCCGTGATCATGTACTCCCGGAAGATATCCAAACTTGCCTTTATCCGATCCTACGTCATCGCTTGTTACTGAGCTTTGAAGCTGAAGCTGACGGTATTACCGCAAACCAAGTTATTGACCGTATCCTGTCATTAATTGCATTTTCGTAAACTGAGTTAGTCTATGTCAGCAATCGAAGTTACGCTAAAAGAGCTACAACAATACAGCTACCAAACCAACAGTGTATTGGCGAATAAGACCTTAGCAAGAGCACAACTTGCTGGCGGTCACCTGTCGCCAATCAAAGGTCGCGGTATGGAATTTAGTGAATGTCGTCAATACCAACCCGGTGATGACATCCGCAGTATTGACTGGCGTATTACCGCCCGTACCGGCAAAACTTACTGCAAGTTATTCAGTGAAGAAAAAGAGCGCCCTGTATATGTATTACTTGATCTATCATCGAGCATGTATTTTGGTAGTCAGTATCGACTAAAGTCAGTACAAGCCTGCCATCTAACGGCTTTACTTGCTTGGGCGACAAAACATAAAAGTGATCGTGTCGGTGGCATTATTATCGGCGCATTCGGTCATAAAGAACTAAAACCGCAACGTCAACAGCGCGGTATTATGCAATTACTCAGTGAGACAGTGACCTTACATAATGCGCAACTCTCGCTATCTCCAGCGCAACGCATTACCGCGAGTACAGCACCACAAGACACGCTTGCCAGTGCCCTCACTCGTTTGCGCTTACTGTGTAAAACCGGTAGCCATATCATGATCATCAGTGATTTTCTTAACCTAGATGACAAAGCGCAAAAGCAATTAGCATTATTAAAACGCCACAATGAAGTTGAAGCGTGGCAAATTTTTGATCCTTTAGAGCTCGCGCTTCCTAACATTAACGCCAATGTGCGTCTTGCCGTGTCAGACGGTCAACAACAAGGCTTCGTTAGCCCAGGTAACGCTGACAGTCGTCTTAAATATCAACAACATGCTGATGTTAAGCAACAAGCCTTAAGACAAGTAATGAATCGATACGGTATTCGTCATCACAGGATCAGCAGTGGTGAATCATTACTTAGCCAGATTAAAAATAAGGGTAAATAAAGCGCATGGATCCGTTAGCACAATTAAAAGATATTCATTTACCTGCGCCAGTGTCAGCTTGGCCGTTATCACTGTATTGGTGGCTAGTTATTATCGCGCTGTTATTAATCGTTGGATTAGCGGTTTACACTGTGTTTCGCTACATCAAAAAAACACGGTTAACCCGCTTAGCCTTAGCTGAACTAGCCCTATTACAACAGCAAGGTTGTGAGGTAAACGATTTACATCATCTGCTTAAACGCATCGTATTATCGAGTTTCCCCCGTGAAATAGCCGCATCATTGCATGGTGATGCATGGTTGAGTTTCCTCGATCAACAAGCCAGTACTCATAAGCGTGTTTTCAGTGCGTTCTCAAATAACGCCGCGATATGGAGCTTGGATTTATATAGTGCCAAGCCAAACATGCTCGCTGAATTATCACACTTTAAAACGTGCCAAGACTGGATCAAGAAAACCCCGCTTATGTCTTTAGATTGCAAAATGAAGAGCAGAGTTACGAAGATAGTGAAGAACAGAGTGGAGAACAGAGTGGAGAACAGTAATGTTTGAATTTAACTGGCCTTGGCTGTTAATCCTATTACCCTTACCCGCACTGATTCGCTTTTTTAGTCAGGCTGGTCAAGCACAAGCCCCATTAGTATTACCAAATCTACCTTACATTGAGACCGCGGCAAGCACAGCAAGTAAAAAGCCGCGTGCCATCTGGCCATTAACCTTAATGTGGTTGTGCCTAGTGATCGCAGCGGCACGCCCGATGTGGATCGGTGAGCCGCAGTCCATTCCCCAGCAAGGTCGTGAAATGATGCTCGCGGTAGATCTGTCAGGTTCGATGCAGGTTGAAGATATGCAAATCAATAACCGCATGGTTGACCGCTTATCATTGGTGAAAACCGTGGTTGCTGATTTTATCCAACAACGTAAAGGCGACCGTGTCGGGCTTATTTTCTTCGCTGATAATGCCTACTTACAAGCACCACTGACGTTCGATTTGAAAACAGTAAGTGGCTACATGCAACAAGCGGTACTCGGCCTTGTCGGTGAGCAGACCGCCATAGGTGAAGGTATTGGCTTAGCCTTAAAACGTTTTGATCAAGCTGACAATCCGCAAAAGGTATTGATCTTGCTTACTGATGGCCAGAATAATGCCGGTGAAGTGAAACCACTTGAAGCGGCTAAATTTGCTCAAGAGCAAGGTGTTAAAATCTACACTATCGGTGTCGGAGCTGATGCTTATTACCAACGCACGTTATTCGGTAATCAGAAAGTCGACCCATCTCGAGATTTGGATGAGACAACGTTAAAGACCATCGCAGCACAAACTGGTGGCCAATACTTCCGTGCGCGTGATGCCGAGAGCTTAGTGGCGATCTATGCCGAACTCGACAAACTAGAGCCTGTTGAACAAGCGCAACAGCAATTTAGACCACAAACCGATCTATTCCATTGGCCACTAGCAATCGCATTATTGCTGTCAATTTTCGCCTGCTGTCTACGTCAAGGAGCGCGCCATGACTGATTTTATGTTATTACGTCCATTGTGGCTGTTGGCGTTATTGCCACTCATTGCCCTTGCTTGGTATTTCCGCAAAAACGATCAAGCGAAAGGCTGGCATGCAGTGCTGTCGCCTGAGATAGCTAAATTTTTATTGGCTCAGCATCAACCAGCAACAAAATCTAATAATTTATTTATACCGCTAGTCTGCATTTGGGTACTGACCACAATCGCATTATCAGGCCCGAGCTTTAGCTATACCGAACGCCCTGTTGCCAGTATCTCGCAAGCTAAAGTCATGGTATTAGACATGTCGCTATCTATGCGCGCAACCGATCTAAAACCCAATCGTTTGGCACAATTACGTTTTAAAAGCACCGATATTCTTAATGCCATTAAAGAAGGTGAAATAGGCTTAGTCGCCTATGCCGGTGATGCCTTTGTTATCTCGCCATTAACAACAGATACCAGCACCCTACTGAATTTGTTGCCAAATTTGTCACCAGAAATTATGCCGGTGAAAGGCTCTAAGCCAGAAGCAGGTATCCGTCAGGCAATCGAATTGTTAACCAACGCAGGTTATCAGCAAGGCCAAATATTACTGGTGACTGATGGTATAAATGCAGTTCAGGCTGATAGCATCAACGCGTTATTGGCAGATACAGACTACAGCTTATCGATTCTTGGCTTAGGCACAACGCAAGGCGCGCCGATTAAACTTATTGATGGCCAATTGCTTAAAAACAATCAAGGTACTATTGTCGTGCCGCAACTTGACGCCCGTCTATTAAAAGAAACTGCACAAACAAATTCAGGAAAAGTACAAGTGATCACCCACGGTAGCCAGCCACTCAATGATTTGTTTAATCATTCGCTCCTTTTTAAGAATAATCAGAAGACGGAACTCACCACAGAGCAACGTAATGATGATGGAATTTGGTTACTGCCTTTGATCGCGTTATTAGCGGCATTTAGTTTTCGTAAACAGCTATTTTTCAGTTTCTTCCTGGTATTTTTGCTACAACCAGAACCAAGCTATGCGACGGACACGTCGATATGGAAAAACAGTAACGAAAATGGCGCAATACTGTATCAAGATAAACAGTACCAACAATCTGCAGACACTTTCTCGGATCCAAACTGGCAAGCTAGCGCCTTGTATAAGGCTGGAGAATATCAGCAAGCTATCGATCTGTGGGCGGATGATAACAGCAGTAACGCTTTATATAATCAAGGTAACGCCTTAATGCAACTGGGTAATATTGATGACGCCACCAAAGCTTATGAGCAAGCGTTAAAATTAGATCCTGAAAATAACGATGCCAAAGGTAATCTTGAAATCGCCAAGCAAATGAAAAAGCAGCAAGACAGTCAGAGCCAGCAAGACAGTCAGAGCCAGCAAGACAGTCAGAGCCAGCAAGACAGTCAGAGCCAGCAAGACAGTCAGAGCCAGCAAGACAGTCAGAGCCAGCAAGATAGTCAGAGCCAGCAAGATAGTCAGAGCCAGCAAGACAGTCAGAACCAGCAAGACAGTCAGAACCAGCAAGACAGTCAGAACCAGCAAGACAGTCAGAACCAGCAAGACAGTCAGAACCAGCAAGACAGTCAGAACCAGCAAGACAGTCAGAACCAACAAGACAGTCAGGACCAGCAAGACAGTCAGAACCAGCAAGACAGTCAGAACCAGCAAGACAGTCAGAGCCAGCAAGATGATCAAGATAAAACGGGTTTAGCAGGTCAACAAGATGAAAGTAATGAAAATGTAGAGGAGGCTAGCAGCCAGGGGTTATCAGCAGCACAACAAACGCCATTAGAAAAAGAGCAGCAACAACGCTTACAAAAATGGCTGCGGAATATCCCTGATGATCCATCGTTATTATTAAGAAACAAAATGTATATAGAAAGTCAGCAACGTAACGCTGAATCAAATCAGCAAAACAGTTCGGAGCAAATATGGTAAAGGCAATACAAACACATCGCCGTGATTCTAAATTCTCACTCATGGCGAGCATGCTCGTTATTGCAAGCTTGCTATTTACGTTTAGCTTTCAGGCTAATGCGGCATTAAAAATGATTGCATCTGTTAATAAGAATCCGATCGTGCAAGGCAATAGTTTCATTCTTGAGATCCGTGCGAATGAAAGTATCAGTGCCAGTGATTGGGATAATTCAGCACTGCTGGCAAATTTTGTCGTAGGTAGAACATCGACAAGCAGCCAAACCTCTTATATCAATGGCAAGAAATCTCATATAACAACGTTCACTACGGTATTAATGGCTCGCACTGTTGGTCATTATACCATTCCTGCATTTAGCATTAATAACGCGACAACAAAACCAATTAACATCAGCGTTATTTCATCATCAACAGCGAATGAACGTGGCCTTAATAATCGTAATATAGAATTGAAGGTCAATGTAGCCGATAAGGCCGTCTATGTAGGGCAGCAGTTTATTTACACCACCACTTTATACATCGCCCAGAATACCGAGATGCAAGCCGGTAACATCACCGAGCCAGAAGTTGCTGATGGTACAGTGAAACAAATAGGCAAAGATGAAAATAGCAGTGAAATAATTAACGGCCGACGTTTTCAAACCATCACGCGTCAGTTTGCTATCACGATCAATACCGCTGGCGTTAGTGCGATCACACCTAGTCGCTTTGAAGGTCAGGTAAGCACCGCTAAGCGTGGCTATCGTTCTGGACCAGCAACGCCAGTCATTATCCAAGCAGACACCTTAAATTTAAATATACAGGCACAACCCAATACGTATAAAGGCGAATGGTTAGTCAGCGATTTTGTACAGCTAGACGAAGAACTGCAGCCATTGCAAGACACTTATCAACAAGGTGAGCCTATCACTCGTACCATTACATTAACCGCTGCGAACGTAAATAAATCAGCCCTTCCCGATTTAGCAATCACCTGGCCTAAAAAAGTCAAGATCTACCCTGATAAACCGCAGTTAACCAGCTTTGCACAACAAGGTAATTATTTCGCGCAACAAGTACTCAGCTTTGCCATCATTCCAAATCAAGTTGGCGAACTGACATTACCGGAGATATCTGTACCTTGGTTTAATAGCAAAAGCCAAAAACAAGAATGGGCAACACTACCAGCTAAAACAGTCACTATCGTAGCAAATGAAAATAGTGCAGCCATTATCAACAATTCTAACAGCATAGATGCTCAAGCAAGCTCAGTAACTAACAGTGACAAGCTAAATATACAAGCACCAGCAGCAACTGAATCACCAATATGGCGTTGGTTAACCTTTATCTTTGCTGGACTATGGTTATTGACCTGCGTTACTTGGTTTATGTTACGTAAAGGTCGCCAGCAGACCGTTAAACCGCAGGTAGCAGACACAGCTAAGCTCGATAATGTCTGGCCGCAATTAAAATCTGCACTGAAAAACAATGATGCGCAGCAAAGTAGCCAGCTATTACATGCTTGGTGTAAACAACAATGGCCCGAGATCAAAAATCCACGTCTAGCCTCACTACCAATGAGTCAAGAATGTCAGCAGGCTTGCCAAGATCTACTTAGCTTTAATTATGCTAAAACGACTGCGTCATCGAATTGGAATGGCCAAGAATTATTGGCGCAATTAACCAAGTTAAGAAGCTCAAAACAAGCCATAACAAAATCGCAACAATCTGGTATTAAAACCCAGCTCAATCCATAATTTTTTATCCATAATAAGACCAACTGGCGTCTATCGATGGCGCCAATTTCGTTTATGAAGATAACAACACGCCCAAAATGCTCGAAATCGAACATTCAAAACCCGACAATAAATGCTCGAACATTAAACAACCTCTCTCGAATATGAAAATGAAAGATTCATATGAGCAATTAAGCCTTTCACCTGAAAGCTTACTTGCATTAACTGAAAGTTAACAAGTGAATCTACAAATTACATACATTTATCTATTGCCCGCACTAGATATCCACCTTAAAAAAGCGCAAAATGGATTCAGTTATCGGATTTAATTATTGCTTTATTAGGGAATTGAAATGTCTATACATAAAACACTTGGTGAGTTCATCGTTGAGAATCAATCTGATTTTCCTCATGCAAAAGGTGAATTAACAGCATTATTAAGTTCAATCAAACTTGCGGCTAAAATTGTAAACCGCGAAATCAATAAAGCTGGTTTAGTTGATATAACGGGTGCAAGTGGCATTGAAAACATCCAAGGCGAAGAACAGCAAAAACTCGATATGTATGCAAACGAAGTATTTAAAAATGCTTTAATGGCACGTGGCGAAGTTTGTGGTATTGCTTCTGAAGAAGAAGATCATTATGTATTTTTCGACAATCAAAACAGCCGTAATGCTAACTATGTAGTATTAATGGATCCCCTAGACGGCTCATCAAACATCGATGTTAACGTTTCTGTTGGTACAATTTTCTCTATCTACCGTCGTATATCACCAGTTGGCGGTCCAGTATCAATGGATGACTTCTTACAAGTTGGCCGTAAACAAGTAGCTGCAGGTTATGTGGTATATGGTTCATCAACCATGCTGGTATTTACAACCGGTAATGGCGTTCATGGTTTCACTTACGATCCATCTATTGGCGTATTCTGCTTGTCACATGAAGCATTGTCCTTCCCTAAATCTGGTAAAATCTATTCGATCAATGAAGGTAACTACAGCAAATTCCCAATGGGCGTGAAAAAATACATTAAGTATTGCCAAGAAGAAGATGACACTACGAACCGTCCTTATACATCTCGTTACATCGGTTCTTTAGTTTCTGACTTCCATCGTAACCTGCTTAAAGGCGGCATCTACATTTACCCACAAACGGCACAAGCACCAACGGGTAAACTACGCTTATTATACGAGTGCAACCCAATGGCTTTCCTTGCTGAACAAGCCGGTGCATTAGCGACAGATGGTTACACACCAATCTTAGATCTAAAACCAAAAGAATTACATCAACGTGTACCTTTCTTCACTGGTTCTGTAGACATGATGGATACCGCACATCAGTTTATGGCCGAGTATAAAGATAAATAGAAAGAAGAAGCTTAGTTTCTTCTTTAAGTAATACTTTTAAGCCACGTCATCCTCTATTAAGAAGATGACGTGGCTTTTTTTGTTATAAGCCTTTGTATGTATTATAAACAATAATAAAGTAAAACGTGACAGACGTGACACTTACCAAAAATTAGTCTCAAAAAAGATTGACACGATTACTTGATCTTGATCACAAATTTAAACATTAACTTTGACTTAGCAAGTATCAGAATAAGTACTCTAATCAAACTGCCGATTGATAACAATTTAATAACAACACGTGTACCCTCAAATTAAATCATTATTTTCAAACACTTAACGCGAGCACGCCGGTTAACTATTTTTCACTAGAAACGTCAAGCCTTAATAACAAAACAACACACCCTGTAATTATTATTAATTACAAAGCATGAACAAGCAGTTACTATTTACTCATACTATCGACAACTGGTCTGACCTGAACTCTTTAGCGATAAACAAAAGGAACTTTGTTTTTCTATTCAGTGGGCTACCAGTAGCGAGTTAAACAAAATAAAACTTATAAAAATGAGTAATTAATCATGTCTAAATTTCAAAAAACAACGCTTGCTACAGCCCTACTGCTGGTAACTGCGCAATCTTCCGCTGCTGGTTTCCAAGTAAGCGAACATTCAGCATCTGGTCTTGGACGAGCTTTTGCTGGTGAAGCAGCCGTTGCCGATAACGCTTCTGTTCTTGCACGTAACCCTGCTGCAATGTCACTATTTAAACAAGCTGAGTTCACTATTGTCGGTTCTTATGTAGCACCAGATGTAAATATTGAGGGTGTCAAAGATGGTTCGCCTTACCATGGTAACAATCCAAGTCGTTTAGATGCTGATGATATCGTACATAGCGCTTTTGTGCCTGCTACGTACTTCATCCAACCAATCAATGATAAATTTGCAGTTGGTCTTGGTTTATTTTCGACTTACGGTGTAGCGACAGAGTTTGAAAAAGACTACGCAGCAGGTACGGGCGCTGGTACAACAGACTTAATGACGTTTAACATTAACCCAAGCATCTCATTTAAAGCGACTGAGCAACTAAGCTTAGGCCTCGGTTTAAATGCAACATACGGCACAGCAACAGTAGATCGTTATTTAGGTGACGTATCTGTAGGTGGTGGTAACCCTGATGATTCATACTTTGCAATGGAAGGTGATACTTGGGGCTTCGGCTGGAACGCTGGTGTGTTATTTGAATTCAATGAAGCAAACCGTATTGGCCTAGCGTATCGTTCTCAAGTCGATATGGACTTTGAAGGTACATTTACAGGTGCTACAAGTAATAATGCACCTGTAGATGCAGGTCTTGACCTACCATTACCAGCAACAGCCGAATTTTCTGGCTATCATGCATTAACAGAAAAATTTGCAGTTACATACAGCGTACTTTGGACACAGTGGAGTAAATTCGAAGAGTTGAAAGCAGTACAATCTAGTGATGAAAAAGCGTTGTTCATAAAAGATGAAACCTTTGATGATAATATCCGTTACTCAGTTGGTGCAGAATACACCATAGATCAAATCGTATTACGTGCTGGTTTCGCTTATGATGAATCAGCAGGTGAAACAACGCTGAGCATCCCTGAATCTGACCGTTTCTGGTACACAGCTGGTGCGACTTACAACGTAAATCCAGCTCTAAGCCTTGATTTTGGTGTGGCTTATATCTACTCAACGGAAGTTGATTTTACTGAATCTGCGGGTCCATTAACTTACGACTTTAAATCTTCTGGTGATGCAATTATTGCTTCGGCACAAGCCAACTACCGTTTCTAAGCTTATTTAGTTAAGCCGACTTTCTAAACGGAAGTAGTTAAATACAATAATAAAAATAGCGTCATCAGGCGCTATTTTTATTTTCTACTAACCTTAAAATAAAGCATCATTTTAAGGGAATAAATATGAGAAAAAGTTGTAGCCGTGATTCGCCTATCGTCTATCTAAGTGCTCTTCTGTGTCTCATAACTTATTACAGCCCTTTAACTTACGCAGCAAGCTATCAATCTTCAACAACCTCAGCTATCGAACTTGGCAATGCAGGTGCAGGCGGCGCGGCTGATACCACTAACCTCGCCAATATCGCCGTCAACCCTGCGATCACTGCTGCATTTAAATACCCGAGTATCGCGATTGCGGCTATTTTTGTTAAATCTGAGAAAGACATTAATGGTGAGTATTATTCAAATGGCGCGTCAGAAGCATTAGATAACACCAGTATTGGTGATAACTACGTTGTACCATCGGCCTATTTCGCCTTTCCGCTCAATAAAAAGTGGTCATTTGGCTTTGCTACTTTTTCAAATTATAACGTACGTAATAACTATGATAGTGGATACCCTGCCGGTATAGTCACCGGGCAACGTTCTTTGTTCACTTATGAAATAAATCCAAATGTCGCAGTCAAATTGACAGACAAACTTTACCTCGGCATTGGCGTTAGTGCTATCCATGGTAATTATAAACTTGCGACTAATTATGGCGCACAAAATCCAGCTAACCCAAGTCAAATATATCAAGACTTTCATGGTTCTGGGCTCGGATTTAGATATGATATTGGTGTGTTATATAAAATAAATAAACGCCATCAATTCGGTTTATCTTACCGCTCAGCAGCGGACATTGAAACTGAAGGCGATTTCACCACCCTAGCAAATAATAATGACCTCGTATTTCAAGATACCACCACACTTTCAATGGCAGTGCCAAGTGAAACAACCCTATCGGGTGTCCACCAACTTGACCCTAGATTAGCAATACAATATTCACTCGCTTGGTATGGCTGGGAAAATCTAGATTCCATTTCAGTCGCACATCCCGACTGCCCTGCTAACGCTGGATTTAACTTACCGCAAGGACAATGTTTAACTGAATCAGTAAATGCGGAAGATAGTTGGAAATTTGCGTTTGCGGTCAGTTATAAACTAAACGATGTCATCTTGCTACGTGGTGGTGCTTCAACAGAAAAATCCACCGAAAGCGCGACCTTCTCGATACCCTTTGATCAAAAAACCAACTTCAGTGTTGGATTAACCTATTTTGCGAGTCGGTCATTAAGTTTTGATATGGGCCTTACTTATGCGAGATACGAAACTACCAGAATTAAAGATACTATTGGTCTTGATGACTTCGATGTAAGTACTAAAGGCAATAGCACCATGCTTGGACTACAGCTAAATTATCAATTGATTGATTAACCAAGATAAATAGAGCATTAACTCATATTGATTATGCCTTAAAATACAGTTAACACTATTATCACTAAAACACATTAGATTGCATTAGTACTTCAAAATCACTTGAAATAAAGCCACTCATAAATAGTAAACACTAACTTCAAACGCCCATTCTAATTCGAATGGTATTACTAATAGCATGCGTCTTGCCCTCACATAAAGATCTCGCTAAATCCCTATAATGTCTCCTACCCAAGTAGCAAGCGCGTATAGACGCGTTTCGGGAAATCGTAATCGACACGGATGTATGTGCATTACCTTTATTATATAAGACAGGGATTAGTCATGAAAAAAACCAATGTGTTCAAAAAGAATGTCATATCTACATTGATAACTAAATCGATAGCTCAATCAATCGTTAAAGCAACAATAACAGCAACAATGCTAGCCAGCGCTCAAGCATCAGCAGCCGGATTCCAAGTTAATGTACAATCAGCATCAGCACTCGGTAACGCCAATGCTGGTTTTGCTGCCAATACCGATAATGCCGCTGTAATCGGGACAAACCCGGCAGCTGCAGCATCGTTTGACAAGTTTGCCTTTTCATTTGGCGGTGCATATATAGAACCGAGCGTTGAGACCACAGGTGAAAATGCTCCACTAGACCCTTATTACTCTAATTTTAATGCCGGGTTCGGTACTAATTACAGTGGAGAAAATGAGTCTGATTACGATGTCGAAGACTCCGTAAATCCTGCCGCAGTCCCTTCTGTTTATGCCGTTATCCCCGTAAGTAGCAAGCTTGCGATCGGTTTAGCTGGCTATACTAATTATGGTACCAATACTGAGTTTCCTGAAGATTACGCCGCAGGATTACTCGGAGGGTCGACACAGTTAACCACATTTAACTTGAATCCGAGCTTAGCGTTTAAATTAGGCAGTAAAATACGCTTTGGTGTCGGTGCTCAAATTGTTTATGGCTCAGCAGAACTAGAGAGAAATCTCGGTGATGCGGCAGCATTGGGGGTGATGAGTAACGTTGCTGCTTATGCTAAAACTGGTGCGAGTGCAGCTCAAATTGGTGGCGCGATTGCAGCAAACAATGCGCAGCTATCAGGTCAAGCAGCAGGCACTCAAGCATTTATCATGGAAGGTGATGATATTGGTTTTGGTTGGAATGCAGGTGTGCTATTCGATTTAAGTGATAACCATAAAATTGGTGCTAGTTATCGCTCTGAAGTCGAATTGACATTTGAAGGTGAATACTCCAACTATCAAGGGGCTGATTTAACTGGGCAATTAGATTTATCACTACCCGCTATGGCTGAACTAGGTGGCTTTCACCGCGTTGGTAATATAGCCCTGCAATACGGCGTAGTTTGGACTGAATGGAGCAGCTTCGATGGACTAAAAGGTGTAGCAACTGAAAACACTGATTTAGTATTATTCGAAAAAGCTTATAACTACGAAGACAATATTCGTTATTCAGCAGGTCTATCATATTACTTAGGCGAAACAATAATATTACGGGCCGGTTACGCATTAGATGAAGCTGCAGGCGATACTACCATTAGTATTCCAGATTCAGAACGTCAATGGTATACAGCTGGCCTCACATTCAAGGTAACTAAAACGCTTTCGCTTGATTTAGCAGCCGCCTACATCATAGGTGAAGATACATCATTTGAAGAAACAGATACTAATACCGGTTTGACGTATGCGTTTACGAATAAAGCTGAGGCGGTTGTTGCTTCTGCACAGATGAATTTAGTTTTCTAAGACCGCTTTGAGCTTATAAGATAACTGACTGTTCATAAAAATAATAATTTAGATCACTATTAATAACTCAGAACACTATTAATAATAACGAATTGGCTCTTATTACAGAGTAAGAGCTAATTCGACAATATCCACTTATAACGGGATGTTAAGCTCGCCAATAGACCAGCGGCCTTGCTCAAAACAAAAATGCTGCGCACAATAAAAATCAATTTTATGCAGAGGCTTAGCTAGCATATTCCAATCTGTAGCGCAGGCATAAATAGCTCGGATAATGCCTTTATGGCTAACACAACCCATATGCTTTACGGTATTATCATTATCCAACGAGCCTAGCCAATCGCTGACACGTTCAGCAACCAATCGAGGAGATTCCCCCCCTGCCGGTCTCAAGTCTAAGCCTAGCGCTTCTTGTTTTGCAACATTAATTGGGTCTTGCGCTCTTAATTGCGCCAATGTTTTACCTTCCCATTCCCCCCAACTCATTTCGATCAACGCAGTTTCAGACTGTGAGTCTACGCCAAGTAATTGCGCAGTTTGTTGTGCTCTTAATAATGGGCTATGAAACCACTGTAGAGATGACAAACCTGAAGGTAACTGATAAGCGCAGATTTGTTGTCTGCCAGCGTCATTCAATGGAATATCAGTACGACCTTGTAAACGTTTTTCACAGTTCCATTGGGTTTGCCCATGGCGAATAAAATATACGTTGATCATAACGACTCCGTTTTATTTGTTATAGCGTCTTGGATAACATGATAAAGCTGGTGCGCGCTGGCCTCGATGGAGTGATTCTGACTAACGTAATGGCTTGCCGCTTGTTGCATGATATTTAATTGTGCAGGTTTCCCAAGTAAAGCATCAATGGTTTCAGACATTTCCTTGGCGTTATAGGCATCTACCAAGAGCCCTGTGACGTTATCTTTGATAATTGAACTCACGCCACCCTGATTACCTGCAACAACTGCGACGCCAGATTGCTGCGCTTCTAAGAAAATCATGCCAAGGGCTTCATTAATCGCTGGCCAAACCAGCAAGTCAAAATGTGGTAATAGTTGTCGTATCTGGTTATTTTCCAGCGCGCCAGCAAATTTAACCTGCTGGTACGGCGTAAAAAGAGCACTAATTGGTGCTTGCATCACACCATCACCAACAATCAATAACTGGTAAGGCTGTTGTAACAATTCAACGACCCGGCTTAACTGCTGATAGGAGGCAAACTTATCTCCTCTGCGCATCATGGCAATAGTGATAACCCAAGGTAACTTGATGTCTAAGCCATATTTATCCGCTAAATCTTGCCTCGTTAAATTAGAAGGCATTAACTTATTTGTTGTCGCAGCAGTATTATGATTAACAAGCAGATCATCATTATTAACAGGTAAATCATCAATAAAAGCATTGAGGGTAACAAGCGGTGAAGCTGACTTTACCAGTCTATCTACATAGAAGTCGGTCAGCGCAATTTTATCCCTTGGATTAATACATACAACTTTACTCGCGAGTTTCAAGCCATCAGCCACTTGCTGGTGATACAAGGCCCAAGGACCATCAGCGCGTTTTTCAGCCCATGATGCTTCAGCAACTATGTAAGGAATATTCAGAGTTTGACAGATGATAGGACCAATTAGATCTGGCGCTTTGTAATATAAGTGATAAGTAAACCAAGCTTGAGGACTAAAGCCTTGTTGTTGCCAGCGCCGCATGACTCTGTGTGCTTCTTTTTTAGCAAGAGTAATAAGACGTTGCTGACGCTGAACATCTCCCGCTTTATCAAAAGAGCGCAACTGACTAGCAAGGTCAACATGATAACCGGCCTGCTCTAGTGCGCGGATAAATAATCGGGCGATCTTACGATCGCCCGATGGGTTTGGGTGTAAGGGCGATTTAAGCGGCGCATAAAATGCGACGCCTGTTTTTGCGCTGGTATTAGCCACGATTATCAAACAGCTTTTCTAATTGGTCGATACCAATCTTGACATCAAAACGTCGGTGCAATTGCTTTTGCCCTTCTGCGCCTAAACGTTCACGTTTTTCACCATCACGGAGTAAATCTATTAAGGCGGCTGCTAACTCGTCAACGTGATTGGATTGCACTAATACGCCATTCTCACCACTGTCAATCAGCTCTGGAATACCAGAAATATCCGTAGCGAGGCAACATACCGATTGGCTCTGCGCTTCCATTAATACGTTGGGCATACCATCGCGGTCACCATCGGCAACAATCTTACTCGCTAGGACAAATAAATCACTTTCACGATAAGCTTCAAGTACGGTTAATTGCGGCTGTGCGCCTTGCCACTCAATGTGTTGCTCAATACCGAGTTCTTTAGCCTGCTGACGTAACGCTTTTAAAATACCGCCACCACCAATATGGGTTAACTGCCAGTGTAAATCTTTTGGTAGTTTAGCCAGCGCATTCAATAAATCATCATAACCTTTCTTCGGTACCGCGCGGCCAACACTGATAATTTTTACCGGATTATCGGCAGAGCTGCCATTCACATCAGCACGGGAAACACGATCTACATGTTGAAAGCGTGTGAAGTCTAAGCCGTGATAAACCAAATGCACCTTGCTTGGATCTTTAGCGAGGGATTGTAAGTATTCATGATTAGCTGCTGTACAAGTCGATAACCATTGTAACTCTGCAAGCTTTTCTGATAAGTCCCATTGCTCAGTTGTCCAAATATCTTTGGCATGCGCGGAACAAGACCAAGGTAGAGCATTGATTAATGATGCATAGCGCGTCACTGACGCTGGCGTATGCAGAAAGTGTGCATACATTTGCTCAACACCCTCTGGCATTTCTGCGGCTAATACTAGGCTTTGACCAAAGCGACGAATGCGGCCACGGCTAGTATCACGTTTTAAATCGCGGAAAAATTGCTTAAATACTTTAATCAGTGAGAATTGAGTTCCCAACTTCCAAAATGCTTTTAAAACCCGTAATGGTTCATCATGCAAATACTCGGGTAAATACAGCACATCAGCTTCAATTTGTTGATGTATCGGGTGCGTGCTGGTATCTGTCGGATGACGTAGGGAAACTAAAGTAATATCAAATCCGCGCAATTCTAATGCGCGAATTTCTTGTGCAATAAATGTTTCTGATAGGCGTGGATAGCCTTTAAGTACTAATGCAATTTTCTTCACTACAGACTGACCTTAAACTTTTGTGATTTACAACAATAACGAGACGACTAATGCCTCGCGCCTGCCCACTCAATAAGTAATTTGGCGCTTTGTGGCGCGCCCTGATTATCGATATTAACCGTTTTAGCTGTACTGGCTAATGCATTATTAATGGCTGCTTTTAATGTGCCGATACTCAACTCGTCATTTTTAACGAATTGTAATACCTTCGCTTGTGCCAATACTTCGCTTCGCGCTAATTGCTCAGTTTCACCTTCACCTTCAAACGGTATGACTACAGCGGGTACGGCAGTCAATAACAGATCCATCACAGTGTTATAACCGGCTCTTGAGATAGACACATAAGCATTACTCAACTCTTTTAAGAAGTCATCAGCAAGATCAACAACTTGTAAGTTAGGCTGTTGCTGCGCCTTGAAAAAGGTTTTGTCGGCAGAGTCCATGTTTGGGCCCGTGATCAATAACCACT
This sequence comes from Moritella sp. Urea-trap-13, assembly GCF_002836355.1. Taxonomy (NCBI): domain Bacteria; kingdom Pseudomonadati; phylum Pseudomonadota; class Gammaproteobacteria; order Alteromonadales; family Moritellaceae; genus Moritella; species Moritella sp. Urea-trap-13. The sequence continues at coordinate 428,881 of NZ_PJCA01000027.1, read as the reverse complement.
TTTTATCCGTTGCAAATCCGCTGTTATATAACGCCATCACCGCGACTAAAATATCTTTGCCTATGCTACCGCCGCCGACAGACACGACTATGGTATCTCGTGTTTTATGATCAGCTTCATCGGCATCGGTAAGCGTTGGGCAAACATAACCAGAATAACTGACTTTATCAGCGATCATGCCGGCCACAGGGAAACTTCTTTCTAATGGGTAAAATTTTTCATCACCATGCACTAATACATGTTGATAATAGGTCTGCACTAGGTTGACGTATTCTTGTTCCCTTACCGTTGAACGTCGCTGTAAAATATCGCGGATCGACGAAACAAGAACGGGCGGGTTATCCTGAGATTTAGCCCAATCAAGCAAAGGTAATAACTCAAAGCGCATTTGCCTGCGGCCAAACGGATACGTCTCTGTAACAATTAAATCAGGTTGTAGTGCTTCACAAAGCGCTAACAGTGCTTGTGTCCGCTGCTGCTGATCATCATCACTAACTGGACTGCCATCGGCTTTAACTAAACCGCTAAAGCCGGAATCGGCACTTTTAACCGCGGTCAACTGATGCATAGTCGCAGTACCAAAAGACATGCTCGGCACAGGCATGCCACCAAAGATAACATCGACATGTGCGCCCTGTTCACACAAGGCTTGAACAATAAGAGAAGAGCGACGAACGTGACCAATACCTAATAAATATTGCACATAATACATAATACGCGGAGCTGACATATACAGGATCCCTTGCGATAAACACAAATTAAAAAGAAAAAGGATTAGCTTATTTTGATACCAGCTCACCAAATCGATCTGCAATCGAATCTAAACCGTTAAGCAAGTTGTCAAGTTTATGCTTACTCGGTTTATCTTGTAGTAATAACTTATGAATACTGTCGACCATGGTTTCAGCGCAACGTTCTGAATCCAAATCAAGCATAGATAACAGCCCTACTTTAGCTGCATTACGTGCACGAATAAGTTGTTCTTCTCTTGGTTTCGTTCGTGGAAGAATCAATGCTGGTTTATCAAATGACAATATTTCACAAAATGTATTGTAGCCACCCATCGCAATAACAGCTTCAGCCTCGAACATCAAATGCTCAAGATGATTACTAAATGTAATCGCTTCAACATGTGGTAATAACTCCGCTCTGTGCAAGAATTCATTACGCTCTGTGGTTGGCATAAACGGACCTAGCACAAACAAGGCTGGCATCAATGTTGAGCAGGTCTCATAGGCACGTAATACCCAATCAATCATCTCAATACCGTCACCGCCACCACCAGGAGTAACCAGAATGTAAGGCTTATCAGGAAAGTGTATAGAATCGGTATCTACTTGCTGTGGTACCTGCCTTGGTAAATATCCCGTAAATAAGGTCTTATCTTTAACTATTTGCTTTATATCTAAGCCTTGTAACGGATCTGATACTTCAGCAGGGCCATATACCCACAGCTCATCGTAGAGACCTTCAAGTAATGGCATTACATTCTTCTTCTGCCATTCCTTTTTTAATAGTTCCGGAGAATCCATCACATCACGTAAACCGAGAATACATTTGGTATCGGTATCTTTAAAATGCGCTAACGTGCTAATGACTTCATCTTTTAAGCCACCCGGTTCTTTATCTACTAGAAAGATATCCGGTTGAAACACTTTTGAAGTATTTAAAATAATTGCTTCACGTAATGCCAATGTATCCGCTAAATCGATCAGTAAGCCGAGTGAGGTGTATTGGCCATTATGCAGTTTAATCACTCCAGGTATACGAATGAAATCCACTCGGGCTTTAAAATCAAAACGGCCAATGATCGGCGAACCAGTAATGATGAGAACAGACAAGCCCTTATAGCGGTCAACAAGCTCATGTGCGATAGTTCTGCAGCGACGCAAATGCCCAAGACCGAAAGAGTCATGACTATAGATGAGTAAACGGCTATTATTTAATTTACTGCGCACTTGAACTCTCTTTAACTAAATACAACTAAGACAAACAAGATTACCAAAAAAGAACAGCCTAAGATAGCGTACTGCTCACTTAACAACCCGTTAATAATATTAAAAATAAATCGCGAATTAATTATAATCCGAATCTATTCTATCGTTCCTTTTAATATCCGCAGACGCGCTTAATGCCGCTGCAGCACCTATTTTTTCAGCCAGTTCAGCATTTTTTTCTATGCTGTCCTTAAGGTCTTCTTTACCTTCATGTTGCGTCAACACATGTACCGAACGATGCGCAAATTCAATACCGTTGTCCTGTAATGATTCTTGTACCAGTCTAAATGCTTCACGGCGAATAACCCATTGTTCACCGGGTACACAGGTAAACTTCATTCGGAAGATAAGCGCAGACTCTTCAACTCTGGTTACCCCTTGCGATTTTAACGGCAATAAAAAATGCTGACCATATTCAGGATGCAATAACATTTTCTGTCCGACCTTCTTGATCAGCTTCCGCACTTTTTCAACGTCGGTTCGATAATCTAATCTGAACTCCAATTTCTTGGTGATCCAATCTCGAGATAAGTTTCGCACAGTCGCCATCTCACCAAAGGGTATGGTTTGCACGGCACCAAGGTGATGACGCAATGTAATCGAACGAATAGAAATACGTTCAACCGTACCGCGTAAACTCGCAGCTTCAATATACTCACCACGACGGAATGCATCATCAAGTAAAAAGAAAATACCTGAAATGACATCCTGCACCAATTTCTGAGCGCCAAAACCGACGGCGATACCGACGATACCAGCACCAGCTAACAACGGCGCAATCTCAACACCGACAATACTTAAGATCATTAGTAGCACACTGGAAAATAAGAACACCATTAAAAATGAACGCACCAATGGCAGTAAGGTTTCAGAACGAGAGGCACCACCGCCACCGCCTTCACCTTCCAGTGTCGATGTGCCACTGTCATCCATCTCAACCGGTAAATGGCGTTCTATCGCAGATTGAATAACTTCCCAAATAGCATAAGCGACAATGATAACGATAATAATATCAACAAACATTTGGATGAAGCTGCCAAAACTATTCGCTAATTTTTCCCACGCATTATGATCAAAACTAGCATCAATATGATAAAAAATCACCGCGGCAAAGATCACACGAAGCGCTATAATCACGCGATTAATAAATTTATCACAACGCTGTTCAAACGAATGACTTTGTAGCCAAGAGATGCGTTTAAGCTGACCAAGCGCGACAAAAATGAAACGGTCTAATATAGGGTAAGTAAACGTCAACCACCAAATCGGTGTGAAGTTATCAGCTTGCTTGTAATACCCCAAAAACTCATACATAGCCCAGAATGCCCAAGCCAGGAATAACCAGATGGTGAATACACTGGTCCATGTTTGGCGTAAAAATCGAGTAAAGGCAGAGCTAGTCTGTTTGCTACTTGCAAACATAGCTTCAATCGTTCTGCGATTAAACCAAATAAAGCTGATGGACAGTACATTCAGGATCATACCGGTAGAAGGGATAACCAAAGCAAACAGAATTGGATCTAACGAGAACACCACGAGAATACGCCAGAAGGTGGTAATAGTCAGATAAACAGCCATGAAGGCAAGAATTGACCAATATAGACGACTTGCCGATTCACAATCTATTTTAAATAATCGATTACCGCGAGCATAAGGCGCAAAAATCAGTCTTAATAAGACCTTAAGCGATCTTATTTTCACCACCAAGCCTAAAGCATGCAGGCTGAGTAGTCGAAATGGGTCTGTTTCTGCATAGTTATAAATAGCAATAAACGCGGCTGTTAAAGCAAAAATGGCAATACCGACATATTGAAAAAAACCACGCATTAATAAGTAATCAAGATTTTCCTTGAAACTAGTATCTTTTTCTTTGGCAACCCCCTCAGAAAAAGAGTCCATTTTGACACTGGCAATACGTTCAACAATAAAACCACAAACCAGCATCAATATAAAAATGGTAAACAAAGATGAAAAACGATCTGCGCCTTGACCATCGGTCAGATTATTAACTAATTTTTCTTGATGTTCAGGCCACAGAGCCAAGCTAGCTAATAGCTTATTTTTACGATCTCTGGCATCCATTAAGAAAATAAATCGCGCCATATCATCATTTTTATAATGATACTCTTTATTACGCTCGCGTTGTTTTGAAGGACCTAAAACACGCCAACTTCTATCTTCATCGGTTATTTTATTCTCGCGTCTATCCCGATTATTACTTGTGGGCTGACTAGCTGGTCGTTGGTCTACCGATGAATTACCTGTTATGGCATTACTTGCTGGTGCATTATTTTCAGGTACATAGTCTGCTGATAAATAAACGGCATCATTTGCATGCACTAATGGCATATTACTTAGCATTAACAACATGCCAATAAATAATGTCGCAACAATACGGCTGGAGACACTTAAACGAATAATCTTGTGCATGGCAATACCAATTATTTTTTATAAGAATGGGATAAGAATAACTATAGTATCAAAAGTTTACGTTCTAGCAACATAACTAACTAATATGTGATCACTAAAGCACTGTAAAGCAATATCCGAAATACGATAAAAAAGTATAATTAAGAAGTAAAACTAATTTAAAATATAAAAATACTACCTATATCTAATTTTTAATTAACAAACCATAAACCTAAGCGAATTTACAATAAACGCATGTTATATTTATAGAAGTAAGTTTACATATAAAAACATATTTTACAATCACACAACACTTGTGGTAAAGAAGTGTAAATGTTAATCTACCTAAAAATGTACATATTTTACAGTATACCTAACGTTACCAGCTTTGGTGTTTTGGGAAACTCTTGCAAAAATTATAATTAAAGGAATAAACAGTGAAAATTAAACTTCTAGCGATCGCAGTTGCCGGTATTCTATTATCAGGCTGTAACGATGATAACGTTGATGCATCATCTAAATCAGTTCAAGCATTCGATCCTGCAGTACAGAACATGACAGCTGTTGCAGCTTGCGATGACGGAACAACTGAAACAAGTAAAACAGATTTCACTGGTAACGCTAAATTTTTTAATCTAGCACCACAATTTTCACCAGAAACATGTTCATTCCAATTTACTGGTCTACCTGGTTCAAATGCTGTTGACGTATCAAATGGTAAGTCAATGGTAGGCGTAACGTACTCTATTCCTAAAGGAATGGCTCAAGCTAATAGTCCAATAACAGCATCTCCGATGACAACTCTGATTGCTAAAGAGTTAGCAGCAACTGGTGCAGTATATTCAGAAGCAACAGCAACAACTGTATTAACATCATTAGGCTTAGGTTCGTTACTTAATAATGGCGTGTCTGTAACTAAATTACTTTCAAATACAGAAGCAGTTTTAAAAGAATTAACTACTACTAATCCAACTGATGCGAGTCTTCTTGCAGCGACAACAGCAGTATTATCTGATGTATTAACAGCAAGCCCAGATGCAACAGCTGAAGCTCTAACAACTACAGCCTCTACACTATCTGAAAATGTAATAGCAGCAAATCCAGCTTACCCAACAAGCGCAACAGGCGATACTGTTTACGTAGATTTTGATGAAACTGAAGTTAAAGACTATGTTCAAGATGTAGAGGACAAAATAGCAGATCCATCACTTCCTGAACCTACACCACCAACACCAGATTTACCTAAAGCTAAACCAGTAGATCCACCGACTCCTCCAGCGACTGGTGGCGGCACTGGTGGCGGTACTGGTGGTAGTGGCGGTGGTAGTGGCGATTAATCGCTTTCGCTAATTAACATTTTAAGGCTCCTAAGTTAGGAGCCTTTTTTCTAACTTAAAAAATTGAAGTGATTTATGTCTATCAAAGCAAGCTTATTCACAAGCCTTAGCTTAGCAATTTCCTATTCTGCTATCGCTGAAGTTGAGAACTTACTTTCCGCCCAGAGTTTTACCGGTGCGCTATTAACGCCTAATGCACAAGTTATCGATTACGGTGATTTTTCACTATTATATGGCCAAGGTGTACCTTTTCAAAATCACATCGCTGACTTAGATAATCTATTCTTCGCCGCTGGTTTTGCGCCAGGGTTTGAAGCCGGTGGTCGTATCGTTACCCAAACTTATTCTTGTAACCTATACACAGAATCAGGTTGTGGTATACGAGACCTTTCAGCTTCTGCTAAATATCAACTGCCTTTTGTATATGATTACACAGGTTTCAATGTTGCAATTGGCGGTCAGGATATCGGTGGTGCAGCAAACAATTTTGCAACCTATTATGCCGTAGCGGATTATGAATTTGATGCGTTACCAGTGCGTTTTAGTGCTGGTTATGGTAAATCAGACATGACAATGGGTATCATGGATGGTCCTTTTGGCTCTATCGAATTACAACCCCTGTCTTTCGTACAATTTATTGGTGAATATGATTCAACAGAGTTCAATGGCGCCGTAAAAGTATTTACCCCCGAAGACTTATTACCATATGGCGCACAGGTGGCATTACAATATCAAGTGTATAACGGCCATGAGTCAGCCAATGTAAATAAAGAAAATGAAACAATGTGGGCGTTAAACGCCAGCATGCCATTTATGAACTACAACTTCACTCAAGCTGATGCGTACGCTAAAGATAAAACATTAGCCTTAAGTGACACTATACACATAGCACAAGCACAAAGTTCATCAGCTAGTCTGACAGAGCTTAAAAAGGCTTTAGTCGATGAAGGTTTTATCAACGTACAGCTCGGTAGTAAAGACGCTAAAGTTATTGTATCGCTAGAAAACCGTCGCTATAACCATAACCAAATGGATGGTGTCGGGGTCGCATTAGGAATTATTAGTAGCCACTTAGGCAATGATATTTATAACGATTTAGGTATCGAAGCTGGCAACCAAGCGTTTGAACTATTTACCTTGGTTAATGATATTCCCATGATGCAAGTGAGCACCTCAGCGGTTTGTTATCGCGCCTTTGTAAAAACTGGTGAATCTTGCACTGATATCAAGTTCTCAACTTCCATGCTAACCGAAGTAATCAAAGAAGGTAATTGGCTAGAAAGCAATAATGAGTCAGGCTTTGGTCGTACTCAAATTATTTTATCTCCAGCGTTACAACATAGAGATGCCACTGAATACGGTGTATTTGATTATTCACTCGCACTAGCAACCAACGTATATACTACATTATGGTCTGGTGCAGCGGTTGATGTTCGTCATTTACTGCCAGTTTCAAATAGTGATGATTTTGAAGATGGTGAAATCTGGGCTGACAGCCGCTATGAAAGTGAGATAGATCGGGTCTTAATTCATCAAACATTCCGTTTGCCTTTTGATGTAACTAACCAAACATCTGTTGGTATTATCAGGACCAACTACCAAGGTTTAATGAATGAAACTAACTGGACATCACCCGAGGGGCGACATAGCTTCGATTTCCAAATTAGCCAGTTTTCACATGCCGATGAGCGTGATAAAAATGGCTATTATATAGAAGACCGAGATACAGCATTATCAAGCTATACCTTATCTGTCCCCGAGTTTAGTTGGCAAGGAACTGTCGAAGGCGGTAACTATTGGGGTGGTGACTCTGGCTACAAGATCACATCAACACACTGGCTAGGTGATGCTAAGCTACAAGCTACCTATCAATCAACAACAGCTGTAAATTCGAATGAAGCGGAGGAGTTTATCTCGTTAGGTGTTTCAATACCGCTGACGTTATGGCGTGATATGAAACCCGGTTATGTGCAGCTACGCGGTACGGATCAATTTACTTATGCACTGCAAACTAGGATTGGTAAATCACATAACAATTTAAATACTGGAATGGGATCATCAATTAATCTACAACACAACTTAGCTCGTCAATATTATAATGATGACAGAATGTCGCCAAAATATTTCGAATCAAACGTATATAGATTGCGTAATGCTTATTTAAAATATTTAACACTGTAATTAGTAAAAAAAACAAGTCGATTTAAAATGTGTGCTATTTACTAACTCGATAGCACACATTCGCTTTACTCTTCAATAATAAAAATTCAAATTTATATCAGCTAACAATTTACCTATGCTTATGCCTATCATTGATTAAAGGTATATCATTATGAGAAATTATTACCTATCACACCTCTACACCTCATTATTACTATCAATATTATTCTTTCCATGTAATGCAAACCCGCCTCCCGATAACATCAATTTAATCGAATTAGTTAAACAAGGAAAATCCATTTTTTTTATTCAGCCATTTCAAATAATAAAAATCAATCAAAATCAAACGTCTAACAACTGGCAGGTGATGCTTGGAAGAAAGGATTTTAAGCAAGCAGAATTCACTTATTTTAACGACCTCGTGCAGAAGTCCATGCTGTTTACTACATTTGGTAAGTATGAAATGACAATAATATCGCAAAACATGGACGGTTGTAAGAATATTATACGTTACTCAATTATTGCTAATGTACAATAACAAGCAGGCGTTTCTATGCAAGTGTCAAAGAGTATTGTTACTAAACTAACGATTATATCAATCTTAATAATGAGCGGATTTATTTATTCTATCCAAACCCCCTATTGCGGTACTGTATTTGACGCTGCCCGTAGGAATATACTGAACGACCTTTCTATCGATAAAGTTGAAAACCTGATGGAAAAACGTAGTTTGACACTTCCCGCTTTATGTCAAATGCCAATCTCCAAATTAAACCGTTCACTAACCAAGTTAGCCATGCCTAAGCCTGATCATCCTGGTGAAGCAAAAGCTTTCCGCCACCAACAAAAATTAAGTCAGGATAAAAAGATAAATGTAGGCCAATTACAAAAAGTTCAAGCACAAATGCATAATCTTCGTCGCCAAAATTATGCCGATGCGGGAATTAACTCGATGTCATGGCAAGCTTTAGGGCCTGGTAACGTAGGTGGGCGAATTCGTTCTATCGCATTTGATCCTGATAATTCAGCTAATATTTATGTCGGTTCGGTATCAGGTGGTATTTGGTCAAGTAAAAATAGTGGTAATAATTGGCAACCTCTTGATGATTTTATGGCAAACCTTTCAGTAAGCAGCATCATTTTTGATGCAAATGATAACAATGTAATGTACGCAGGTACAGGTGAAGGCATTTTTAATATGGATCAAATTCGTGGACTAGGCATTTTCAAATCAAATAATAAAGGTCAAACATGGAGTTCATTAATTTCAACACAAAATAACACCGACTTTTACTGGGTTAATCGGCTTACTAGTCGCCGTAATAACTCCGCTATTATTGCGGCAACTCACACCGGTATTTTCATTTCTAATGATGGCGGGCTAAATTGGAACAATACCTTTCAAGGAAGAAGTAATGATGTTGATGTTAATCCCAATGACGATAATAAACTTATTGCTGGTACTTGGTCAGGGCTACTCTACTCTCAAGATAAGGGCTTAAGCTGGTCTATTGCACAAGGACTGAGTCACATCAATAATGTCCGTATAGAAACTGCGTATGCGCATTCAAACACCAATACTGTTTTTGCATCCGTCGATTATAATGGCGGAGAACTATGGAAAAGCACCAATGGTGGACAATCATATCAGTTAATTAATACTGGCTTATCCTATTTAGGCGCTCAAGGCTGGTATGATAATGCATTGTGGGTAGACCCATTAAATGAAAACCATATTATCATTGGTGGTATTGATCTATGGCGTAGCCTTGATGGAGGTATTAGTTTCAATAAAATAAGCACTTGGTGGCAAGCCCCTCTATCAGCACACGCTGACCATCATTTTATTATTCATCATCCCGATTATGACGGTATCAATAATCAGCGTTTATTCTTTGCCAATGACGGTGGCATTTATGAAACCCCTAATATTTCTCTTGCTCAAGGTGCTACTGGCTGGAAAGAACTTAATAACAACTTGTCCATCACCCAATTCTATAGCGTGGCGGTTAGCAATCACGGTAAGCTTGTAGGTGGAACTCAGGATAATGGCACTTTAGTGTATAACGGTGATAGTGAGAATTGGACCAGTACATACGGTGGTGATGGTGGCTTCTCAGCCGCAGATCCAACAGACGATAATTATTTATATGGTGAGTATGTTTATTTACGTCTTCATCGCAGTAGCAATGGTGGTATTAGCTCAAAAAGCATTTATACAAATGATATGATCAATGATAGTCCTAATTTCATTGCTCCTTTTATCCTCGACCCTAACAACCCTAGTAGGATGCTTGCAGGCTCTCGTCAACTCTGGCTAAGTGATGATATCAAAGCAGTAACTCCTACATGGAAAAGCATTAAAGTAATAACAGAAAATTTCTCCCCGATTAGTGCTATCGCAATCCCCTCCAATGACAGTAATACAGTCTATATTGGACATAACGACGGCTCAATTTTTAAAACTAATAATGCAATGGCGCTGCAACCTGAATGGGTAAATATTAGTGGGGCTAATCTACCACAACGATATTTGACACGCATAACAGTTAGTCCTGTGAATAAAGATATTCTGTTTATATCATTTGGTGGTTATGAAGAAGATAATCTATGGCGTTCTACAGATGGTGGGATAACCTGGAATAATAGTGCTGGTTCTGAGTCAGGGGCATTACCACCCGCGCCAATCAGAGCTATCGCGATACACCCAATCCAACATAATTGGATATATATTGGCAACGAAGTGGGTATATTTACCAGTAATAATAATGGTGATAGCTGGAGTTTAGAGCATCATGGTCCGGCTAATGTGTCTATAGATGAACTAACTTGGGGAGATAACTCAATGCTCTATGCTGCTACACATGGGCGGGGTATTTTTAGCGCAAATACAAACTTAGCTATTCCCAATGCTTTTTATTTTCCCGATAAATTAGATGTAGCCCTAAACAGTTTAATAGAAAGTGAAGAAAAAATCATAAGGGGATTAGCGGAAAACGCATCGATTACTATCGTCAATGGCGAGTATTCAAAGAATTGCACTGGCGATTATACTGATAGTACAGGTTATATAAATAACGGTAATACGCTTTGCTTAAGGCATATCAGTGCAGCAGACAACGGAATTAAAGTAACCACAGAACTAAAACTTGGTCCTTTAAGGTTCACGTTTCAATCACAGACCATAGCCAAGGTTGAAGATGTTAATATTTCAAAGAGTAAAAAGGGAGGTAATATTAGTCTTCTATTTTTAATGTTACTTATTATCATACTTGCTATAAAAACAAAAAACCCAGTCAATTGACTGGGTTTCATTGGTATTATATATTCAACTAATCAAGTGATTAGAAGTATACACGAGCACCTAACCAAAGAGTGTTATCAGAACCTGTAACTTCATTGTCTGAAGTATTAAATTCAGCATATGTTTTTACGTCTTTAGCGATTTCGTAATCAGCACCAACAACTAGCTCAGAACCTTCATCAGATTTTGCATCGCCGTCTAAGATGTCATACATAGCGTATACGCCAGCTTGACCTATAGCGTAATGAGCACCAAAACCGTATGCAGAAATATCAGCACTATTAACTTCTAATGCTTGGTATTGAACACCTAACGTTAATGCGTCAAGTGAGTATTGTGCGCCTACGATTAAAGCAGAGTTGTCTGATGTAGCATTAGTTGCACCAACTTTTGCATCATTTTTAATGTTGTAAGCAACACCAAGAGATAGACCAGCAACTTCGTATGTACCACCGATAGAGTAAGTATCTTGGTCGATTAGACCAACAACTACTGATGCGCCGCCGAATGCTTTAGTATATTCAAGTTGGTCTTGAGTATCAGAACCTGCGTCAGCAGATTGGTGGTTATAAACGCCATTCTCGTATGAGAAATCGTTCATTACTAGATCATCATTCAGACCCAGTTTTTTACCTAGAATCAGTTTACCATATACGTCATGTTCTAAACCAAGGAAAGCATTGTTTACATATAAAGTGTCAAGAGAATCAACGTCTTTATATTTAATTTCCATTTGACCGAATGCTTTAAGACCATTGTCTAGTTCTTTAGCTGCTTTAATATCGAAACGTGAACCAGCATCTTCAAAATTAACTTCATCAGAGCTGTCAATAGCAACGTGACCACGGAAAGAACCACCTAAAGAAACTGTAGTACCTTCGTTGTTATAAACTTCAGCAGCGTTTGCAGCGCCAGCTAGTAAAATTGCAGTAGCAAGAATAGTCTTTTTCATTTTAAAAATCCTTTATGATTTATAAGTTAACTCATTCATTACTTGAATATCTCGGTGAGATAATTCCATCTGGTAATGATTGGTTAGTCCAAGAGTTAATGTATTCTAACAAGTAGTCGTTAATCCGATATTTCATCTGAAGTAATTCAAATCAATTAAGGTTTAACAACTACGCTTAAAACTTGGTATAGATTATAGTCATAATAATTTCATGAAAACTATAAGGAAAATCAAGAAGAGGTCAAAACTAAGATCGCGGGCACATAAAGAGGTATGACAAGAAGAAATCACTTGACAATGACGAGTTCAAACACTGGTTGAAGGGTTTTATTACCAACTAAACGTTTAAAAAAGCAGCATTTATGACTATTTTATGACAGAAGCGCTAGTTTGCATTTATTCAGCTATTAGTAAGAACAGCAAAACAATCAAAAGTTCAATTTAATCTAATCTAATTCTTTAGGGTTAGCTTCTAATCCTAAAGAATAGTATAGATTTTTAACAAGGTTTGTTTCTGCTATATATAGATAAAATAATATCCGCAGTATTTAGACCCTGATCACGAAACTAAAATAGTGAGTTTTAAAATTGCTAACGTCCAGTTCCTCATTATCACAGACAAAAAAATACCCCAGCCATGCTGAGGTATTTTATAAACACAGATAGTCTATGAAGGCATAGCGTAAACGCTAAACAGAAAAGCTAACTACTTTTCAGTTGCAGGCTTTTTCTTCTTCACAACTTTCTTTTTCTCTTCTTCAACCCATTTACCAGCAATGTAATGCGCTGTCCAACCCGTGGCTTTCTTCTCCACTTCGGTCATCACATATTGCTCTTTGGTTTTACGACTAAAGCGTACAATGGCTTTATTACCGGCAGGGTCTTGCGCTGGCGCATCTGCTAAGTAATAAAACTTCTCTGAAATACGGTCTCTAAAGCGTACTAACTCTTCAATCAAGGGAGCACGGGTCTCTCGAGATTTAGGGAAAGTATTCGCCGCTAAGAAGATACCTGCAGCACCGTCACGTAGCACAAAGTAAGCATCCGACTTTTCACATTCCAATTCAGGAAGGAAAACAGGATCTTCTTTTGGCGGCGCAACTTCACCACTTTTCAGGATCTTACGTGTATTCTTACATTCTTCGTTAGTACAGCCCATGTATTTGCCGAAACGGCCATTTTTAAGCTGCATATCATACATACAACGGTCACACTCAACCACAGGGCCATCATAGCCTTTCAGCTTGAATTCACCTTTCTCTATTTCGTAACCAGTACATTCAGGGTTATTACCACAAACGTGCAGTTTACGGGTTTCGTCAATCAGGTAGCTATCCATTGCAGTGCTACATTTAGGACAGCGACGTTTTGCCATAAGCGCTTCAGTTTCAGCATTCTCATTAAGCAAATCAATCGCTTCTTCACCAGAAACTAGATTGATCGTTGTCTTACAGCGCTCTTTTGGAGGTAAATTGTAACCAGTACAACCCAGGAATACACCTGTTGTAGCAGTACGGATACCCATCTCACGTTGGCATGTTGGACATTCAATATCCGTAATAACCATTTCGTTAGAGCGCATACCGCCTTCAGCTACTTCAGCGCCAGCTGTTATCAACTGTTTCTTAAAGTCACCGAAGAATTCATTAAGTACATCAATCCAATTAAGCTTGCCTTCGGCAACACCATCAAGTTGCGACTCCATGCTTGCAGTGAAATCAAAGTTCATCAATTCTTCAAAACTTTCGGTTAGACGTTCAGTAACAATCTCACCCATTTTTTCAGCAAAGAAACGACGGTTTTCAGATTTCACATAACCACGATCTTGAATTGTCGTGATAATCGACGCATACGTCGATGGACGACCAATGCCACGTTTCTCTAATTCTTTAACCAACGACGCTTCATTAAAACGCGCTGGCGGTTTAGTAAAGTGTTGTAGTGGATCAACCGTAATCAACTCAAGCGCTTCACCGGCTTCAAGCACAGGTAAATTACTTTCATCTTCAGACTTCTTGCTCATTGGTGGCAGCGCTTTAGTCCAACCAGGGAAACGCATAGTACGTCCCTTCGCGGTAAGCTGATACTCGCCAGCAGCAATAGTCAATTTAGTTGAATCATATTGCGCAGGCATCATTTGACAAGCAACAAACTGACGCCAAATTAATTCATATAATTTCTTCGCATCATCATCCATGCCGTTCAGATCGCCTGACATAATATTTACATCAGAAGGTCGGATCGCTTCATGGGCTTCTTGTGCGCCTTTTTTAGAACCGTATACATTCGGTTCTTCAGGTAAATAATCTTTACCATATTTTGTTTCAATAAAACCGCGAGCACTTTCTACAGCGTCTTTACTCAAGTTTGTTGAGTCAGTACGCATGTAAGTAATGTAACCACCTTCATATAAACGCTGCGCTAAACCCATCGTACGTTTAACACCATAGCTATGGCGCGTACTTGCAGCCTGCTGTAGCGTTGACGTGATGAATGGTGCTTTTGGCTTACTGCTTGTTGCTCTATCATCACGTTTTAATAACGAATAACTGGCATTTTGTAAGTCAGTAACCGCTTTAGTCGCTTGCGCTTCATTAACGGGTTTAAACGCTTCACCGGCATATTTAACCGCTTCAACACGTAATGGTTCACCAAGTGAAGTCACTAAGTCTGTATGAATATCCCAAAACTCTTCTGGGATGAACGCTTTAATATCGCGTTCTTTGTCTACGATTAAACGCACTGCTACCGACTGAACTCGCCCAGCAGATAAACCACGGGCAATCTTTTGCCAAAGTAACGGCGACACCATGTAGCCAACAACACGATCTAAGAAACGACGCGCTTGTTGTGCATTAACACAATCAATGTTCAGTTCTGACGGTTGTTCAAATGCTTCTTGGATCGCGGTCTTGGTAATTTCGTTAAACGTAACACGTTGAAAACGAGAATCATCACCACCAATAATTTCCCGCAGGTGCCATGCAATAGCTTCCCCCTCGCGGTCTAAATCGGTTGCGAGATAGATAACATCTGCTTTTTCAGCCAGTTGTTGTAATTCGGCAACTACTTTTTCTTTACCAGGCAAAATCTGATACGTTGCTGCCCAATCATTTTCTGGGTCGATGCCCATACGTGAGTATAATGCTTTCTTATCACGTTTTTGCTTAAATTTCTCTTTCGCTTCAGGCGTCATGCCTTTAGTTTGTTGAGCAAGCGTCGGTGCACCCGCTCGTTTTTTGGCTGCGCCACCACTTGTCGGTAAATCACGCACGTGACCAACACTTGATTTAACAATGTAGTCTTTGCCAAGGTATTTATTGATGGTCTTCGCTTTTGCTGGCGATTCCACAATTACTAGAGATCTTCCCATACAGACGGATTCTTTTAATTTATGAATAATATGAAATTGATGAATGCTATTGATATCACATCACTTAATAATAACCAAAAAGTGATATTGAATAACTGCGTTCTATTTATATATATACATTGAATATACTTATAGTAGTCAATATTTTTTTAATTATTTTTCTAATGCTTAGAATTCATACAAAAACATACCACTAACGTAGCAATGAAAATGCAGACTAAAGCACCTAAAATAATTAAAAATCAAATAAATAAACTATCAGCCATCAAAATATCAGTTTTATACATCAATCTATTTTTTGCAATTAAGTACTTACAATTTTATAAATGTGGGTACTTACTTTGCTGTAAAAACTTATTTAAGCTTATCGACATAGCCATTGACGCAGCTTGAGCTAGTTTTTCAGCTAATTTTTTACGCACTACGTATTTTACTGTGTAAATGGTTTGCGACTTGTTGGCTTTTAATAAGTAATCATCACTGGTTTGTAAAGTATCCACTAACCCACGTTCGTGTGCATGGGTACCAAACCAATGCTCGCCTGTTGCAATCTTTTCAATATCCATCCCAGGTCGGTGAGCACTTACAAAATCTTTAAATAATACGTGCGTTTCTTCAAGCTCTTGCTGGAATTTTTCACGTCCAGACTCATCATTCTCGCCAAACATTGTTAGTGTGCGTTTAAACTCACCAGCGGTAAGCTGTTCAACATCAATATTGTTCTTTTTCAATAGACGATTGAAGTTTGGAATTTGCGCCACAACGCCGATAGAACCAACAATAGCAAACGGGGCTGCAATAATACGGTCAGCAATACATGCCATCATGTAACCACCACTCGCAGCGACTTTATCAACCGCGATGGTTAGCTTAATGTTAGCTTGTTTTAAACGTTCTAGTTGCGAACTTGCAAGGCCGTAACCATGCACAACACCGCCACCACTTTCTAAACGTACCAAGACTTCATCGTGCTCGTTGGCAACGAATAAAATAGCGGTAATTTCTTCACGCAGCGAGGCAACTTCTTTAGCATCAATACCGGCGGTAAAATCGAGTACAAATAAACGCGATTCAACATCTTCCGTTTTAACCGCCTCTTTATCTTTGGCTTTTTCTTTGTGCGCTTTTTTAAGCGCTTTCAACTCAGCTTTATGTTTTTTCTTTTCTGCCTTGTGCTGTTCTTTCTCTAATAATTTAGCTTCATCTTCAGACACAAGATGTAATCGTAACTCATCTTCAACATCTTGAAATTGTTCTGATAAATTGGTGATCTCTAAACGCCCGTTGCTCTTTTTCTGCTTAGACGAAAGATTGATAATGCTGACCACTACAAATAATAATGCTAGAACGAATGTTAGCGTTTTCGCTAAGAAAATTCCGTATTCACTTAAAAATTCCAAATCTTAATCCTCGGTCGGTTATATCTATTTTTGCTCTTTATAGCATTTACAGCATCGCATCTACAAGCTTTGCAGGTTACAATATTGTCAGATATGTCGATATGGAACCCAAAAAATGGATTATCAAGCAGAAAAAAATCTATTAGAAAACAAAACTATTTTAGTGACAGGTGCCGGTGACGGTATTGGACGTCAAGCAGCATTAACCTATGCAGCACACGGTGCGACAGTAATATTACTGGGTAAAACAGTGGCAAAACTTGAAGCTGTTTATGATGAAATCGAAGCACTTGGCGCCCCAACACCTGCGATAATTCCGCTTGATATGAAAGGCGCAACGGTTGAAAACTATAAAGACATGGCAGACACCATTGACACACAATTCGGTAAACTAGACGGTTTATTGAACAATGCGGGTCAATTAGGCGTATTAGGTCCATTTCATCAAATCGATGAAAAGAGCTATGACGAAGTAATGCAGGTCAATGTTAAAGCACAGTTATTTATGACCAGCGCGCTATTACCGGTACTTAAAAAAGCAGACAAAGCGTCTATTCTTTTCACTTCATCAAGTGTTGGCGTAAAAGGCCGTGCTTACTGGGCTGAATATGCAATTTCAAAATTCGCTACTGAAGGTATGATGCAAACCCTTGCTGACGAATTTGAAAATACCAATGTCCGTGCTAACTGTATCAACCCAGGTGCAACACGTACTGGTATGCGTTCTAAAGCCTTCCCTGGTGAAGATGAAAAAGTACTGCTCACACCTGAACAGATTATGCCGCTTTACCTTTATTTAATGGGTAACGACAGCGTAGCTGAAACAGGTAAAACATTTAAAGCACAACCAAACAGATAGTTTGCTAGCCGCAGACTGACGAATGTATTAAATGCTCAAATCCCTAACTCATGATAATGTCATTGTTAGGGATTTTTTTCTGATCTGGTCTACTCCCCCGCCGTTTATGCTAGCAGTTGTGTTAATTCCTCAATAAGATCCTTCATCTATATAAAATACTTGCCATAATAATTAATTGCTGCAATAACTAATGCTTACACTTTCTGTAAATAAACCAGAATTATCACAAAATGCCAAACAGAATTGATCATGGGGACAGGTATAAGGTTCATAGTCACCGAGGTCATAATTCTCCAAGGTTATAGTGCACCGAAGTCATAGCACACAGTTATATATAGAAAGAATTTGTTAATAAGGATATTAACCAGTGAAATTAAATTGTGATATGGGTGAAAGCTTTGGTCATTGGCAGCTTGGTATAGATGAAGCCGTCATGCCACATATTGATATGGCGAATATCGCCTGTGGTTTTCATGCCTCAGATCCACTTATTATGCAGCAAACGGTTGCACTGGCGAAACAATATAATGTAGCAGTAGGCGCACATCCTGGTTATCCCGATCTTGTTGGTTTTGGCCGTCGTCATATGCAATGTACAGCCGATGAGATACAAGCATTAATACTCTATCAAGTCGGTGCCCTCACCGCTTTTTGCCAGCAACAAAACATTCTTCTCAGTTACGTCAAACCGCACGGCGCACTTTATAACGATATGATGCAAGATGAGGCTATATTAATCGCCATTCTTAAAGGCTTAGCTGCATTTAGCGCTAACTTGCCGCTAATGCTAATGGCACAAGCAGATAATAGCCGCAGTGAAGCCCTCGCGGCTCAATTTGAGGTGCCATTACTGTTCGAGGCTTTTGCCGATCGTCGCTATACAGATTCAGGATCACTACAAGATAGACGCCAAGCTGGTGCCGTCTTTACCCAACAGAGTCAAATTGTTCATCAAGCCATACAAATTGCTGAGCAAGGTTTTGTAACAAGTAATACCGGGAAGTTAATCCCGTTGAATGCTGATACGCTCTGTGTGCATGGCGATAACGCCCAATCCATTGCCGCTATCGCCCAAATAAAATCAGCAATAGCTGTAAGTAAGGGGTGAGCGATGCAGTACCATCTCGAGATGATTGGTTATGATGCTATTCTGATCCGTTTTACAGGTGCTGATAATGCCCAGCTATTACCTGTGATCTACAACTTAAATCAGCAGCTAACAAATGCCGTGGATTTAGAAACTGTTATCACTGATGTCATCCCCTCGTACCAAACCTTACTCATTAGCTTTAACATAATGCTAATAGAGCCTCATCAGCTCATAAATAAAATTCATACTTACGTTAAGCAAGTATTACAAGCCTCTCTTCATAAATTACCCATGGCTGTTGATTTGCTCACGCTACCGGTTTGTTACCACCAAAGCCTCGCCCCTGATCTCGAGCCCTTGTCACGTCATGCAGCATTATCCATTGATGACATCATCCACATTCATTCTTCGACTGTATATAGTTGTTATGCGATTGGCTTCATGCCGAACTTTGGCTACTTGGGTGATGTTGATAAACGTATTCAAATACCCAGACACAAAGCGCCAAAGTCGCACGTAGCAGCAGGCAGTGTTGGTATTGCTGATAATCAAACCGCCATTTATCCAAAGGCGAGTCCAGGCGGTTGGCAAATCATAGGTCAAAGCCCTCTGGTACTCAGTAGAGATAATACAGTGACACTCGATAGCCTTGTGGTTGGCTGCCAAGTTAAATTTAAGCCAATATCGCTGGATGACTTTCACCAGTATCAGCACACTCACCAGCAAGAGATTCTTCTATAATGACAAACGTTTCTGCATTTGAAGTTATCAAGCCGGGAATTCACAGCTTAATTCAAGACCTAGGTCGGTTTGGCTATCAACATTTAGGTATTACGCCGGGTGGGCCTGCAGATCTTCACGCGTATCTTTGGGCAAATAAAATACTCAGCAATAGCAGTAATATGGCCAGCATTGAAATCCATTATGGATTAATGACGTTAAAAATATTGGTTGATACTCAAATGGCGATTTGTGGCGCCGAATTTGGCGTGACGATTAATAATAAGCCAGCATTTAATTGGCAAACCCATCATGTTAAATCCGGTGATGTGATCCAGTATGGTGGCGCAAAGACAGGTAAATGTGGTTATCTCGCCATTGTAGGTGGCCTGCAAACAGAAAAGATCTACCAAAGTCGTAGCACAGTAATCAGAGATGAATTGAGTCAAGTAACCAGCTCTCCACTATATCAAGGGCAGCTCTTACCAATAACAACAATGCGATGTGCCAAAACAGCAGGATTACAAACAGAAATAGCAGTGCCTCGACATTATATCCCCAATTACGCAACGCCCCTTAGTTTGGGCTTATCACCTTGCTATCAATGGCCGCTGCTGACGTCAAAACAGCAGCATCAACTGCTATCCAATAAATATCAAATCAGCACACAAGCAAATCGGATGGGTTATCAACTAATAGGTGATGTGATAACTGACCTACCAACATCATTAATTTCAGAAGGCATTGCATTAGGCTCTGTGCAGCTTCCCGCAAATGGATTGCCAATTATCTTACTTCAAGACAGACAAACCATAGGTGGTTATCCGAAAGCTGGGGTTATTTCAGCGTTAGATTGCGGTAAATTATCACAACGCCAACAAGGGTCAGAAATTACGTTTAGACTCGATAACCCGCTTGTTTCACGTTATAAAATGCAAGCTTTCAAGCGTTTTTTCGATTTTTAACCATGTCTATTTCCATTTTATAAGCTTAATATTTTAATAAACGAACACAAAACAGTCAATCAGTTCAGTGATGGAGTTCACGTATTTAGCTTTAAATAAAAATAATTACGTTATGTTATGAACATTTAACAAAATATAATATCACTCAAAAAATACGTATCTCAAATTTACAAATCCCTCGTTTTATTAAAAAAAATCCATCTAAGAGCCCAGTCTGTACTAGAATTTAGCTTAAATCTCCTCAAAACTGTAGGTTGTGTTACTTTTGTTAACTTAGTGTCACAAAGTATGGTCCAAACAGATAATAACGGGTTATTTTGCTGTATCATAAGTATTGCATTATTTATTTTTGCTGATTTAATACACCAACTTGAATTTACGGATTCAATTTCATGGCCACAGAATGCCCTGAAGTAAACAAGCGACTAATGACTTATAAAAAGGAACACAACATGTCTATTACAAAAACAATTGCAAAATCACTTGCTATAGCAGGTTTAACAGTAGCAGCTGCGGTACCAAGTATTGCAACAGCAAATACAAGTGACTTTATTACAATCGGTACTGGTGGTGTTACAGGGGTTTATTATCCTGCCGGTGGTGCAATTTGTAAATTTGTAAACCGCAACCGTAAAGAGCACAACATTCGTTGTTCAGTAGAAAGTACTGGTGGTTCAGCTTATAACATCAACACTATGCGAGCTGGTGAACTTGATTTCGGTGTAGCACAATCTGATCAACAGTTTTATGCTTACAAAGGTTTAAACCAATACGCAAAACAAGGCGCTTACACTGACTTACGTGCAGTATTTTCACTACACGCTGAAGCACTAACTATTGTTGCTCGTAAAGATTCAGGCATTAAAGACTTTAAAGACCTTAAAGGTAAACGTGTAAACGTAGGTAACCCAGGTTCAGGCCAACGCAGCACAATGGATGTTGTAATGAAAGCTTATAACTGGGACAACAGTGCGTTCTCACTAACATCAGAACTTAAAGCAAACGAACAATCTCAAGCTCTGTGTGATAATAAAATCGACGCATTTGTATTCTTCGCTGGTTTCCCAAATGGTTCAATCAAAGAAGCAACAACAACGTGTGACGCGGTACTGGTAACGGTTAACGATTCTACAGTTGAAAAACTAATTGCAGAAAACCCTTACTACAGCCAAGTGGTTATCCCTGGTGGCACTTACACTGGTACGCCGAAAGACACAGTAACATTTGGTGCGCGTGCAACAATCGTTACACCAAAATCAATGCCTAACAAAACGGTATATGAATTAACTAAAGCTGTATTCGAGAACTTCAATACATTTAAACGTTTACACCCATCATTTGCATCGCTAACAAAAGAAGACATGGCGACTGCAGCACTTAGCGCACCCGTACACCCTGGCGCAGCGCAATATTACAAAGAAGTTGGCCTAAAATAAGCTAACTTTTAGTTAAAAATAGTAAGGGGACATTGTCCCCTTACTATTTTATATAAGATGATTTTACCCAGCTTTATAATCATAATTTAATTTTACTACTCTTACTCACGTTACTGGCTATTCTTATACTATGGATTAGTTAAGATCATTAGCAGTATCGCCTTTCTTACATTAAGAGTTCTGTAACTATTAATTATTCTACTAACGAATAACCGAGCCACTTCGTGTGATAAAAAATCACAGAATGATGGAGGACAGATGTCTAAAACAGAAAATCAAACCACTAGCATGGATGCTGAACTGCAGGAAATGCTTGCACAATCAGATACTGGTGCACGCGATCCTAAAGGTATTGCTAAAAATATATTGTTAATAGTGCCATTTATATGGGCGTTATTTCAATTATGGTATGCTTCTCCTCTGCCGTTCATATTAAACTTTGGTATTATTAACGATACTGAGGCACGCTCGATTCACTTAGCTTTTGCTATATTTTTAGCGTTTACAGCTTACCCAGCAATGAAATCGTCACCGCGTGACCATGTGCCGTTGACCGATTGGGTTTTTGCATTCGTAGGCGCGTTCTGTGCTGCTTATCTTTTCCTATTTTATAATCAACTGGCTGATCGTGCTGGTGCACCTACTTTCTTTGATACTGCAGTTGCAACAACGGGCATGTTATTACTGCTTGAAGCAACCCGCCGTTCTTTAGGTCCACCACTGATGATCGTGGCAGCGGTATTTTTAACTTATACCTTTGCCGGTCCATATATGCCCGACATTATTGCCCATAAAGGTGCAAGTTTAAATAAAACCATGTCTCACCAATGGTTAACAACCGAAGGTGTATTTGGTGTGGCAGTTGGTGTATCAACCTCATTTGTCTTCTTGTTTGTATTGTTTGGTTCATTACTCGATAAAGCAGGTGCCGGTAACTACTTCATTAAAGTGGCATTCTCATTACTTGGTCACATGCGTGGCGGTCCTGCAAAAGCAGCCGTTGTGGCATCTGGTTTAAGTGGTTTAGTATCAGGTTCTTCAATTGCAAACGTAGTAACAACAGGTACCTTTACAATTCCACTGATGAAACGTGTTGGTTTCCCTGCAACAAAAGCGGGGGCAGTCGAAGTTGCAGCATCAACCAATGGTCAGTTAACACCACCGATTATGGGTGCCGCTGCATTCTTGATGGTGGAATACGTTGGTATCCCTTACATCGAAGTAATTAAAGCAGCTATTTTACCCGCGCTTATTTCTTACATCGCGTTAATTTACATCGTGCATTTAGAAGCATGTAAAGCCGGTATGGAAGGTTTACCGCGTCGCCACAAACCTACACTAGCGCAGAGCTTATTCTCGTTTATGTCTGTCGTGGTACTCATCATCGTCCTCAGCTTTGCGGTTTATTACGGTATCGGTTGGACTAAAGAAATATTTGGTGCTGGCGCAACTTGGATTGTCGGTATTGCCACTGTAGCGATTTATGTTGCGCTGGTTAAATACTCAACAAAGTTCCCTGAACTGGCCATTGATGATCCAGACAGTGAACTACTTGAGCTACCAGAACCGGGACCAACTGCAAAAGCAGGTTTATATTTCCTACTACCAATTGTGGTATTAGTCTGGTGTTTAACGGTAGAACGTTTCTCTCCAGGTCTGTCGGCATTCTGGGCAACGGTATTCATGATCTTTATTGTGATAACCCAACGTCCATTACAAGCTTACTTCAAACAAAGCCAACCAATACCAAGTGCGGTTAAAGCCGGTTTTGTTGAGTTGTTTGATGGCATGGTATCGGGTTCTCGTAACATGATCGGTATCGGTGTGGCGACAGCTGCAGCGGGTATTGTTGTTGGTACGGTAACGCTGACCGGTATTGGTCTAGTGATGACTGAGTTTGTTGAGTACATCTCAGGCGGTAACATTATGCTGATGCTGGGCTTTACAGCACTCATTAGTTTGATCTTAGGCATGGGTTTACCGACAACAGCAAACTATATCGTGGTATCAACATTGATGGCACCCGTGATTGTTGAATTAGGTGCTCAAAATGGCTTGATCGTACCCTTGATCGCAGTGCATTTATTTGTATTCTACTTTGGTATTCTGGCTGATGATACTCCGCCTGTTGGTCTCGCAGCGTTCGCCGCAGCCGCCATTGCAAAAGCAGATCCAATTAAGACTGGTATCCAAGGTTTCATGTACGACATTCGTACCGCGATCTTACCTTTCATGTTTATCTTTAACACCCAGTTATTATTGATTGGTGTGGACTCTGTGGGTCATTTACTACTGACCATCTTCTCGGCTACAACCGCGATGCTGGTGTTCTCAGCTGCGACCCAAGGTTACTGGTTAACAAAATCAAAATGGTATGAAACCATCGGATTATTATTAATCACGTTTACATTATTCCGCCCAGGCTTCTGGTGGGATATGGTGTACCCGCCAATCGAAGAAGTAGGTCCACAGCATATCGAGCAAGTACTTGCTGAGTTACCTAACGGTGCCGGTATACGTTTACGTGTTGAAGGTGAAACACTAGACGGCGCGTTCCAAACTAAGATTGTCCAGCTACCTTTTGCTGAAGATGCGATCTCTGGTGCAGAACGTCTATTGAGTACTGGTTTAGAATTACGCTTTGAAGAAGACAAAACGATTGTTGATATGGTTGGTTTTGATTCTCCAGCTGAAAAATCAGGCATTGATTTTGATTGGAACATCCTAATGGTGGAACGTCCATTAGACCGCCCAGCTAAAGAGTTCCTGTTCATTCCAGCATTATTGCTACTTGCAGGTATTGCATTTGGTCAGCGTCGTCGTATTGCTACCAATAAGTAATTATCATCCATAACATGAAATGCGGTGAATTTTCTGACACTGCATTTCATTTATGATGAACTGCTATTAGTACTAATTACATAACTCATTTTAAATAAGTAACTTATTATGTATAAAACTATTTTATTACCGGTTGATCTTAACGAAGAAGGCTTTAGTCACGTCGCTGCGAAGCACGCTTGTGCTCTGGCAAAGATGTCTGGCGCAACAATACATTTATTAAATGTATTGCCAACGTCGCAATTACCTATGGTATCGGCACACTTCCCTGCTTCCGTTTTGCAAGAGATCCGTAAGTCAGCCTATGCGTCATTACAAGATTTTGCCAAAAATCACATTGATGACAGTATTGCAACACAGGTACATATGGCGGAGGGCAAGCCATCAAAAGAAATTATTAAAGCTGCCAATAAATATAATGCCGATTTAATTGTCATGCCGAGTCATAAACGCGCTAAGTTAGAACTTGCCGTTATTGGTTCTGTAGCAGCAAGAGTTGTCAGTTCAGCATCAATGAGTGTAATGGTTGTTAAACCACAATAAACATGTTTATGAGCAGTATTATCTACTGCTCATGATTTCAAGCCCCCTATGTTTCACTGTCATTATTTATTAGTTAATCCCTTCTAATTCTTTCACTTCCTCTGTTTTTTAGTTACTATTACGCAATAATTTTTTGCTACTTCACTGAAATTGAAAAAGGATATTCATGTCAGTTTCTGTATTAATCTGTGATGATTCAAACCTAGCTCGTAAACAAATGGCCAGAACACTTCCTCCTTATTGGGATGTGGACGTTAGTTTTGCATCCAACGGTGCCGAAGGTATTGATGTAATCAGAGCAGGTAAAGGTAGCATCGTATTTCTCGATCTCAATATGCCGGTAATGGATGGTTACCAAGTTTTAGAAGCCATCCAAAAAGAGCAATTGAACGCACTTGTCATTGTTGTATCTGGTGATATTCAAGCCGAAGCTCATCAACGCGTTACCACATTAGGTGCATTAGCATTTATCCAGAAGCCGGTAACAAGTCAGCAAATAGAAACCATCCTAATCAACTATGGCATTGTCGAAAAAGACGAGTTTGCCCAAGCTGAAGCACAGTTGATGGCGAAACAAATAGCAGAAAAAAGACAACTAGATTTAATACAATCAATTCCAGAGACATTACCTGCACTCGGCGCTGAGCTAGACCTTTCACCTGAGTTCCGTGATGCACTGCAAGAAGTCGCCAATGTGGCGATGGGCCAAGCAGCAGAATTGTTAGCGCGCTTACTCGATGTGTTTGTACTATTACCGGTACCAAATGTAAATATCTTGGAAGCCAGTGAATTAACCATGGCGTTGTCGGCGGCATCAGAACAGGCATCAATATCAACAGTATGCCAAGGCTTTATTTGTGCCGGTATTTCTGGTGAAGCGTTACTGTTATTTCATGATTCAAGCTTCGGTGACATGGCCAAATTGATGGGCATTGAAAATCAAGATTCAAACTTCCAAGAGAAAGAAATTCTCATGGATACCGCCAATATCCTCATTGGTGCATTCTTACAAGGCTTTAGCCAGCAGTTGAATGTGAGTTTCAGTCAAGGTCACCCTTCTGTTCTTGGTCAGCACAGTACAGTGCAAGAAATGATTAACGCCAACAACTTCCGTAAACAAAAAACCGTTGCGATTGAAATTAACTATCAAATTGAACATCATAATGTGCAATGCGACCTGTTATTGCTTTTTACGGAGAAATCATTGCCAAGTTTGCTTAATAGCCTTTCTTACCTCATCGATTAACTGAGCTTATCTTGATGATTTATTTAAATACAAAGCGATCAAATAACCAGACAGTTACAAGGAATTGTTAACATGGATAATCAAAGTTCATTGAGTGAGTTTCATTGGATCATGAATATGGTGCAAACCATTGACGCTGGTCTTGTGGTGCTAGATAAAGACTTCAAAGTTCAACTTTGGAATGACTTTATGAGTAACCACAGTGGATTAAGTGCAAGGGATATGCAAGATTCACCGCTGTTTTCACACTTCTCTGAACTACCTGAAACATGGTTACGCAGCAAGATTGAATCGGTATTTTTACTCAAAAATAACGCCTTTACCAGTTGGGAACAACGTCCGTATATTTTCCGTTTTAGTAACTACCGTCCAGTCACCGGTATTTCTGAATTTATGTTTCAGAATATGACGATCATACCATTAGCCTCATTAACTGGTGAAGTCACACACGTCAGTTTGATTATTTATGATGTAACCGATATTGCTATTAACCGATTACAACTTGATAAAGCCAATGAGAAATTAGCACGCCTAAGTCAAACGGACTCGCTCACCCAGTTAAATAACCGTCACAACTGGAATACCCTCATTGCTAACGAATTTAAGCGTGTTAAACGTTACGAACAAGTATCGACGTTAATGATGCTAGATATAGATCACTTTAAAAAAGTAAATGATACCTACGGCCACGTGGCTGGCGACAAGGTGATTGCTGAAGTATCAAGAGTGATCCGAGAAAGTGTTAGGGAAACAGATTTTGCCGCGCGGTACGGTGGTGAAGAATTTGCGATTTGCTTGACGAATACATCAGCCGACAAGGCTATCATACTCGCTGAACGCCTGTGTAAAGCGATAGAAAGCGCTTTAGTCATAGAAGATGGTAACGTTATACAAGTAACAATATCGATTGGTATGGCTGAATTTACAGCGAATACCGATACAGTAGATACTTGGACTAAGAATGCTGATAGCGCATTGTATAAAAGTAAAGAAAATGGTCGTAATCAATACTCTATTTTCTAAATTTTTTATAAACAGTTTTCTAAATCATATGATGAAAAGAGACTAATTACAGTCTGTTGAAACGAAAAAGGTATAGCGTACGCTATACCTTTTTTATATTTGTGACTTTAAATTTAGCTAACTATTCTGCTGCAGCTTGAGCTTTTTCAGCACTTGGTTCTTGCTGAACAGTTTCGCTTGGCTGAGCCGCTTCTGTTTCTAATGCCATTTTTTCACGTTCAGCTTTAGAAATGTAACGAGGCTTATTAGAGCTTGGCGCTAATTTAGCATTGGCTTTTTTAGCTTTTTTCTTTAATGTTGAAACAACTTTTTTCTTTCTATTCATTATATTTGATCTTACTACTTGTCTTCAGGTCGATGTTTTATTTGCAGTCCTGCAAGGAAGTTACGTAATACTTGATCTTTACATTCACGGAAGTGTTTGTGATCAGGTTTACGGAAAAATGCACTTAGTTCATGCTTACCTAAACGGAATCCAGCAATTTCTAATAATTCAAGAACGTCTTCATTCTTAAGATCTAAAGCAATTTTTAATTTACGTAAAACAATATTGTTATTGATTACATGCTCAGGCTCAGGTTGTGGGCCGTCTTTTTTACCGCGATTCGCATTAATTAGACCATTTAAAAAAGTAGCCATCTGCGTATCATTAAAACGCACACACGCTGGATCTTCATCTTTCTTTAACCAATCGCTGATTTCGCCACGTGTAACATCTGCTTCAGCTTGTTTGAACAAGGTGATCATTTTGTCGTCACTGAAATTAAAAGTGTAGCGAATACGGCGTAAAATATCATTATTGGTCATTAATTAGTCCTAATAAGGCTAGCGTGATGTCGTTATGACTCACAATTTAAGTTATGGCGCACAGTATAGCAGATAACCGATAGCTGATAACAGGCTAGTTACGCGATATCCTGAGTGCGCATTTAATCATCTAATAGCCAGTGTCTTATTTTGCTATATACATCAGGATGATACAATAAATCCATGTGACTCATATCACGACCAACCCACTGATTCTGCTCAGGGAAAGTCAGATGGAGTAAATCATCATTGTGACGACCTAGCGCACTGTCGACATTCACTAAGCCATCACCAATTAAACCATCGCCGACTATGGTTGACTGCTTATTTTTCACTGCCGCAACGGTATAACAATGCACACCATTGGGTAACGCTAATGATCCACGGTCGTCCGCAGTATAACTAAAGCGATCTTTTCCCTGCCAGTCTTCATCAATAATCGAACCGTAACGTAAATCAGTAATACCAGCACTACGAATTTGACCTAGCTTAGCAAACGGTAAGCTATATGGATTTGAGCCCAATAAAATATCAATCAGGTTACCGCCTTTTTCAAGCGCTGCACCATGATGTGGCGTACCTAAAAATACCATTTTATGCACTTGTGCCAACCAAGTGTGTCCAGCTTCTTCACCGTAATGAAAGGCACTGCGAGAGACTAAACCGCCCATGCTGTGAGCAAGAATAGACAGGGATAATGGTTGTGGTGAAATCGTCACTAAATACTCTAGTAGCGCGGCTAAATCGCGGCCATTTTCAGAAATATGGCGACCGGTATTATAATGTAAGTAAATCGGTTCATAGCCAAGATCACGTGCTAATTCAATACCATGATCGTGTTCATCAACTTGCCACTGCAAATCATTCATACATAACCCGTGTACCATCAGCAATATCTTGCCATCAGATTTTTCGATCAGATTACGTAAAGCCACATCAGTTAATGCGATACCATCACGGCGTAATTGCATGATCACGGCAAGCGGGTTTTGACGTTCCAGTAAATAGTCACCTAATACACCATTAAGCATCGAAATAGCGACTTCGCGTTTTAGTGATGACTCATGCTGGCCCAAAACAGAACCAAATTGCAATAAAGAAAGATCAATTTTATCACCAACGAACGCGGTGACACTGCGAATATTACGATATACAAATCCGGTCACACCCCGGGTTTTTGTTGGTGTGTTTTTATCATTAAGGCCAAGGCTTAAAATTGTATAATGCAATGCTTCAACAATGTCAGTTAAACCAGCCACGGCGTCTACCGCAAGCTGATTAACACCACGAATGTCATTTGCACGATCGGAATGAGATAGTTTTATTTCTAGTTTTTTTGATTTTCTGCGGGTGTTAAACATACAGCACCTTTGTATTTAGCGTTAGCAACGAATTAAAATCATTACTCTGTTGTAACGCTAAATACTTGAATGCGCAATCTAGGTTTTAGCAGCGTTCGCTTGTCGTTGTAATAAAAAGGTTGCAGAGGCTGACAATAAAATGCCGGGGACCACTTGCATACTGATACTTTGACCATTCACCGACAGTGACAACAACGCGACGACAGCAGGGTTCATATAAATATATGCCATGACTCGAGTCGGCCCCAATGCCACGGTCGTTTTTTGATATAAGTATACTGTCATCAGTGTTGCACCTATCACTAAATAGGCCATGTAAAATACCGATTCACCTTGGATCAAATGCCACTCTAGCGGTAATCCAGATATCAATAGCGCTGCTCCCATCCAGATACAGCCACCAAGTAAGGTACTAAATACCATGACAATCAATTCATCACCACGGTATAAACGCTTCATCGAAATTGAATAACAGCACATAGATAAACAGCCCGCGATAAACAATAAATCACCGTTATTAAGTGAGAAATCCAGTAATCGAGACAAGTCTCCAGCGAAAATAACCCAGCAAGTGCCTAACGCACCGAGCAGGTAAATCATCAACTGTTTCGCTTTGATTTTATCTTTAAATACCAATACGCATAATATAGCGGTAATGAATGGCACCAAGGTATATAAGGTACCGGTATTCAACGTCGTGGTTATTTTCAATGCTTCAAACTGACAGATAAAAAACAATGAATAAAATAGACTAATCACCATCGAGCGCGGCAAGGTTCTTAACACCTTATTACGCCATTTTTTGGTGAATAAAATAAACGGTAATAACACACTCACCGCACCAGTAAAGCGCAGCAAGGTTAAAGAGAATGGGTTTACTAGCCCTGCTAGATGAGCAGATGCTAAAAATGAACCTGCCACTAAGGTAGTCGCAAGTATCACTAAAAGATGAAATTTTATATTTGATTGTGCCAAGCCAAGGCCTTACTTTAGAATAATGAATCGTATTTTTCGGCAAGGTTAGCACGCAAACAACATAATTTCACTCGGTACTTCAGAAGTGTAAAGGTTTTCTAGTTAAAATTAGTTTTTGTTTGATAAAAAATAATTTAAGCCAACCCTATGAAGATGAGGCTAACCAGTTTGACGTATCCTGCCAAACAGATTCAGGCATAGATCGCTTGAAGAACCCAAAATGATCTATTGATCTCACGCCCACTTGCTTCGGGTCCACCACTATCATATCTGATGGTGCATTTTTAAAATGCTGTTGCAGCGCTTTAACACAACTCGGCGGTGCAAATCGGTTGTCATCCGCCATGGCATAAAAACGCATATTTCCAGTATAACGGTGATAACCATCGTGTAACTCGTTACCTTGATCATCAGTATAGAAGGGTTTTCGGCCAAAACGACTCCAATCGCGGATCACGTGCTTGGGTAAGTATTCAGCACCTAACACCCATTTTGGTAAGCCCTTATTAGCACTGTAAAATAAAGGCAGCACACAATAAAAGAATAACACTGATAATGGCTGATCTTTACGACCCCAATTTTTCCAATGGATCTGTTGTGCGGCAATATTAAGGAATGATTCATAACGATTATTATTCGGCGTAATACCCAGCAGCTGGCCGCCAATAGAATGGCCAACGCCTGCTATTTTAAGCCTGGGATAATGGCTTTGTGTCCAGGTCAGCACCGCATCCATATCCAGCTGACCCCAATGTATCATACTGGCTGGTTTCGCATTCACACTCGCTTGTTTACTATCGCCAATACCACGATAGTCATAAGTGATGATGGTAAACCCCTGCTTACATAAAAACTCGGCATAAAGTTGATAATACTTACGTAATACCCCTGTCGCACCATTTATAATCACTACGCGTCCATTACTGAACTCAGGTTTAAACTCACTCGCGACAAGTTGGTAACCATCAAGAGTTTCGATTTCTACTGTATTTAGCATGATATTAATCCATTAACGACAAAATAACTGTAAGTCACGTGCGTGTGTACAATGCCCGTTTATATAAGACTATTTAAGCAAAGCATGCTTGGTTTAGCATTGGCTGTAATGACAAGGCAACTTTTAGGCTTTATTGACCTAGGTTCGAAAATTGATATAACACCATACGAACATCTTCTTATCTGTAATCATTTCCCTTACTATGCGCCTAATAAAATGAGGTTCTTAAAATCAGCTTAGTAAAATCAAAAATATGTCACTTGTAAAATAAACCTGTTAGGAATATATGATGCTCTCAGATATTGAAATTTCAAATCAAACAAGCCCTCAGCCTATCGCTGATATAGCCAATAGACTAGGTATCCTTACTCATGAACTAACAGCGTTCGGTGATGCTAAAGCCAAAGTAGACCTTGCTTTACTTAAGCGCTTAACAGAGAAAAAAGACGGTAAACTAATCATAGTCACAGCGGTTACCCCGACACCACACGGTGAAGGTAAAACCGTCACGACGATTGGCTTAACACAGGGGCTTGCGCACATAGGTAAAAAATCATGTGCTTGTATTCGTCAACCAAGCATGGGACCTGTATTTGGAGTCAAAGGCGGCGCCGCTGGCGGTGGTTACGCGCAAGTGATTCCGATGCAAGAGATGAATTTACACTTAACAGGTGATATTCATGCTGTAAGCAGTGCCCATAACCTCGCCGCTGCAGCGCTGGATGCACGTTTATTTCATGAGACTCGATTAGGCGCAGTTGAATTTACCCGTCAATCCGAGCAGGTAGCCCTTAATATTGACCCACAACAGATCCTTTGGCGTCGGGTAATCGATCATAACGAACGTAGCTTGCGTCATATTACCGTTGGTCTTGGTCCTGTTAATGGACCCGCGCATGACTCTGGCTTTGATATTACTGCTGCATCAGAATTAATGGCGATCTTAGCGTTAAGTCATGATTTAACCGACATGCGCAAACGTATTGGTCGCTTAGTACTTGCGCTTGATTCCTCAGCCAATCCAATTACCGCTGAAGACCTTGGTGTTGCCGGTGCAATGACCGCTATTATGGTCGAAGCAATTAAACCCACATTAATGCAAACGATTAACGGCCAGCCCTGCCTTATTCATGCCGGTCCATTTGCCAATATCGCCCACGGTAACTCATCTATCATCGCAGATAAGATCGCCCTTAAGCTGGCTGATTTTGTCGTTACCGAAGCTGGTTTTGGCTCCGATATGGGCTTTGAAAAATTCTGTAACATTAAAGTCAGAGAGTCAGGTAAAAAACCAGATGCAGCAGTGCTGGTTGTCACGCTAAAAGCACTTAAGGCGAATAGTGGTGTCGAGAGTTATATAGAGAGTGATGCTGATATTAACGAACCTGATATGCCCAGACTACAAGCCGGGTTTGCCAACTTAAATTGGCACATCAATAATGTTGCTAAATACGGTGTGCCTGTTGTTGTCGCCATCAATCACTTCCCTACAGATACCCAAGAAGAACTCGATTGGTTACAACACGCAGTATCTAAAACAACGGCGTTTGGTTGTGAAATCAGTCAGTCATTTTCCCAAGGCGCCAGTGGTGCAGAACAACTTGCAAAAACAGTGGCAGCCGCGACTGAGCAAGCCAGAAATTTCAAATTCCTCTATGATGTAAATACCAGTATTATCAGTAAATTAATGACATTAGCTGAAGTTGGATACGGTGCCAATAACGTTAGACTCACGGCTCAAGCAACTGAGCAAATGCAACGATTCGAGGCACTTGGTTTCTCTGATTTACCACTGTGTATTGCGAAGACGCCGATGTCTATTAGTCATGATCCAAGCATTAAGGGGGTTCCAGACAATTTTGACCTGCCAGTTAGCGAGTTGAGGTTGAATGCTGGTGCAGGTTTTATTACCGCGCTTGTTGGTAAAGTGATGACAATGCCAGGACTGAATATCAAACCAAATTATCATAATATCGATATTGATGACGCTGGCAATATTATTGGATTAGATTAATACAAGCCGCTTATCCCTGCTGCACGATTTAGTTATCTCTGCTGCGCTAGTGTGTACTAGTAATAACCAATAACAGGGATAAGCGAGCAAGTTATAAAAAAACATAAACTGGGGGTAATTTCAATCTGGTTTCACTCTTCGCAGCAGTGTACAATGCGCGGCTTGTGTGATTTTATTGGAAATAAATTATGTTTGTCGGTTTTGACTACGGTACTTCTAACTGTGCCGTTGGGTATGTTAACAATGCTAATCCTGAACTTGTTTCTCTTGGCCAGAACAGTTCGTATCTCGCATCAACATTGTATGCTTCGCATCGAAATATGATCCCTAACTGGGTCGCGCGTAACTTACCAGACTCAGTAGCAAAACCAAATTATCTGCAATTACGTCGCGGACCAATTCAAGCTGGTAGCAACCTTATTCATGAAGGTTATGAAGACCAGCTGTTCTTTGGCCAAGAAGCACTTGATACCTATTTAGAAGATCCAGAAGATGGCTATTACATTAAGTCGCCAAAATCATTCTTAGGGGCGACAAGTTTAAGCCCTGCACAACTGGCTCTGATGGAAGATGTCGTCACGGCGATGATCTGTAATATTAAAAATAAAGCTGAAACACAGTTAGATAAGCAAATAACCCAAGTTGTGATGGGTAAGCCAGTTAACTTCCAAGGCATCAGAGGCGAAGAAAGTAACCAACAAGCGTTGTCAGTGTTAACCACTGCAGCTCAACGTGCAGGTTTTAAAGATATTGAATTTCTGTATGAACCCCTTGCAGCTGGCTTTGATTACGAACAAAGTCTCACGAAAGAAAAAACCGTGCTTGTGGTTGATATCGGTGGTGGTACTACGGATTGCTCATTACTCAAAATGGGACCGGAAAACTATGGTCTTAGCGATCGTTTCCAGCATGTTTTAGGCTATTCAGGTGAACGTATTGGCGGTAACGATTTTGACATTCATTTTGCACAAAAATCATTAATGCCATTATTTGGTCTAGGCTCTGATCTAATCAGTGGCTTACCTATGCCAGTCAAACCCTTCTGGGATGCTGTTGCGATTAATGATATCGGCAGTCAGACTGACTTTTATAGTCAGCGTAGCCTTATTGGTTTACAAGGTTTATATAAAAACGCCGAACAAAAAGAATTAATTTCTCGTTTACTCAAAGTGCAACAGCAAAAACAAACTTACCAAGTGGTTAATCTTGCAGAGCAGATGAAAAAGCAACTGTCACAAGATAGCAGCACAATTGCAGATTTAAGCTTTATTGAAAATGGTTTAACCTTACCGTTAGCCCGTCAAGCGCTAGAAATTGCAAATGCGCCACAACTAACCAAAATCAAAGCTCTCATGGATGAAACGATCACGCTGGCTCAAACAACACCAGATGTTATCTTTGTCACTGGTGGTACGGCGAAATCGCCAATAATTTTCCAATATATCCAACAGCATTATCCAAATTGTGAAATCATTATTGGTGATCACTTCGGCAGTGTAACTAAAGGTTTAACCCGCTGGGCTGAGAAGATTTTTGCTTAATAAACGCTTAATAAGTTTTTAACTGGTAACAAAAAGGGCTGTTTAATACAGCCCTTTTTAGTATTTAAATTAATGTTTTTTAAAAAGTGAAGCTTAAACTCACAGACGCACCAACTTGGTTATCACTACCGTAAGAACCTACAACATCAAGATTCAAGGTGCCTAATGGGCTAATACCAATACCGGCAGTTAACGAATCCTCCATTGTACTAACAGGTATCATTTCACACTCGCCAGAACTTGTACCAAGCGATTTACAGCTAATGCTAGGTCTACATTACAAGCATTGGTAAAGTTTAATCTAAATGCAGGTTTTGTTCCCTCTGCAGATTGATAAAATACCGAACTAGGCACAACAGCAACACCCACCGCAAGCATGTCTTTAGCTAATGAGTCGACGTTACAGTCTAGTGGTAATGACAGCCAAATGAACATGCCACCTTCAACGGATTCAAACTGACAATTTTCAGGTAATTGTTGGGTTAATAAATCCGCTAGATATTGATAGCGTTGGCGGTATAACTGACGTAGCCCATCTAAGTGTTTAGGAAAGTCAGCGTGCTGTAACAGATCCAGTAATACTGCCTGCATCGGCTGACTTGAATGTAAATCCGCACCTTGTTTTACTCGCTCTAGTGCCGAGATCCACGCTTTAGGGCCACTCGCTAATCCTAAACGAATACCCGGTGTAGCGATCTTAGAATATGAACGCAGTACAATCGCATGTTCAGGACAGAAGCTAGAAACTAGTGGTAACTCAGTACCTGAGAAACGTAGTTCACGGTAAGGCGCATCTTCAATCAATGCAACGTTATATTGTTGGCACAATAACGCGACTTTTTGACGTACTTCAAGCGACCAACATACACCGGTTGGATTATGAAAATCAGGTACCGCATAAAACATCTTAATAGTTTTATTGGCAAAGCATTGCTCTAACTCTTGCAAATCAGGGCCATCTTCGCGCTGTTGGATACTTTCAATGCTCGCTTGTGCTAGGCCAAATACCTGCAGAGCACCTAAGTAGCTAGGCGCTTCCATCACCACTTTATCGCCAGCGTCTAAAAATGCACGGGCAATTAAATCCAGTCCTTGCTGCGAGCCAGTACACACTAACGCTTCTTGCTGATCAGATAATTGGTAACATTCACGGAAGTAAGTTAATAACGGACCATAACCTGCCGTACTGCCGTATTGGAATAATTCTGCGCGCGCAGTCAATTGCTGAATACTCTGCTCCATTAGCGCTAATGGAAAGTGATCACCATCAGGTAACCCCCCCGCTAATGAGATGACGTCTGCCGAGTTAGCGACACTCAAAATTTCTCTGATGTAAGATGGTTTAATTGCCTGTAATGATTGCGCTAACTGCATAGTCTATCTCTCTAGTTATTTTATGTTTATTGATATTAATCGCTAACAATACATATGATTTATAGTTTTTTAGTTAAATTAACTTTGAAAACCAATAAAATAGTGATTAATAACGATCTAACTAACATTCATAGTACGGATATAAATTTGACATAGCATGTCCGTTTATGCGCTTATAGGTGTCCATTTATGCTTTTATAAGATCACTATGCCTATAACACCGCTTTTGAGCCCCTCAGCAAATCAGCAGAGATCACGTATCAATGATGTGCTGAACTTTATTCATAGTGATATCAGTGCCGAATTGCCTGCAAGGCAGCTAGCAGAGATAGCCGCTTATTCTGAACAACACTTCCATCGGGTGTTTAAGAATGTCGTCGGTGAATCAGTCCACCAATACATTCGCCGTAGTCGTTTAGAATTTGCGGCTAACCAGTTAATGTTTGATACCAGTAGCTCTGTGGTCACCGTGGCAACTAAATCAGGCTTTGCCTCGGTATCATCTTTCAGCCGGGCATTCAAAGCCACTTTTGCAATGTCACCAGGTGAATGGCGCAGTAAAGACTTAGCCACCAGCACACCACCCTATTTACGTAACCCGGAAATTGCCGCAGCGTATGCACGTATTCAAAGTCGGGTATTACCTCGAGTACAACTGATTGAATTACCAGAAAGGCATGTGGCTTATGTCCGTCACCAAGGTTATGACCGTTCGATTCGCTTAGCTTGGCAAACACTGGTAGCGTGGGCAAATGTAGAAGGGCGAAGTTATCAGCAACAATTCGGCTTGCACCACTCTAACCCTGCGTTTGTCGGTTTAGAACAATGTCGCTATGTGGCTTGCTTAGCCATAGACAAACCCTTGTTACGTCGCGGGACCGTGAATAGCATGGTGATCCCGGGCGGTTTACATGCGGTGTTTAAGCTGACCGGTAAGTATGGTGAATTACTGCCTTATTTAAGTAAGATCATTGAGCAATGGTTACCGTCATCAGGGTTTAAGATGCTATCGACACCAGCCTATGTGCATTACCAGAAGAACCATTTTTTAGAAGATGATGAGCAATTCGAATTACAATTTTGCTTACCAGTATCAACCTTCTTTTAGTGCGGCGGTTTTAGTGAGGGAGTTTAGGGCAACTGTTTTGAGAGTAGGTATGAAACGCCAGATAGCAAAAAGCCGGAACCTAAATTAATAAGTTCCGGCTTCTCTAATAGATGGCGGAGGAGGAGAGATTTGAACTCTCGAGGAGCTATTAACCCCTGCTGGTTTTCAAGACCAGTGCATTCGGCCACTCTGCCACCCCTCCGCAGCAGGACGAATAATAGGGTAAACGCTGTTGTTTGTAAACATACGCCACTGAATAAATTATAAATTCAGATTAGGCAGTTAAATAAACAACCAATTGTATAAAAACAAAGCTAACCTTCAATGTTTTAACACTAACATTCAATATTTTACGTTAGCAGTAAG
Source organism: Moritella sp. Urea-trap-13 (assembly GCF_002836355.1). Lineage (NCBI taxonomy): Bacteria > Pseudomonadati > Pseudomonadota > Gammaproteobacteria > Alteromonadales > Moritellaceae > Moritella > Moritella sp. Urea-trap-13. Next base: position 390,683 of record NZ_PJCA01000027.1, on the reverse strand, counting down.
TTTCCATATAGGTATAAGCATGAGAAACCATTTTGGCGCGTTCTAAACCGTCACTTGCTTGTGGTGTTGAATTTATAACTCACTGCGGGATATATGAATAGCAAACCTGTAGATAGCAAAAAGCCGGAACCTAAATGAATAAGTTCCGGCTTCTCTAATAGATGGCGGAGGAGGAGAGATTTGAACTCTCGAGGAGCTATTAACCCCTGCTGGTTTTCAAGACCAGTGCATTCGGCCACTCTGCCACCCCTCCGCAGCGAGACGAATAATAGAGGAACTTCAGTATCATGTAAATAAATGACTCTGAATAAGCTGAAAATAGTTACAATCCCAAATGACGATGCTCAACTTGCAAACAAATAGTCTCTATTTAGCCCGACACAGGCTGTTTCACTATTCTAACCTCCCCCTACTGCTGTTGTTTTTATCTATCGCGTATTGCTATTTCCCATAGATAGTTGCTATTTATCCGTCGATGTCGCACCAATTTTATGGATCGAAATATCAGCGCCATGGTATTCAGATTCTTCATCAAGACGAATACCGACCAATTTATCGATCAAACCATAAACGAGGAAACCACCAATAAGTGCAATGACAGTACCCGCTATCGTACCAACAATCTGCGCCATGATGCTAACACCACCGATTCCGCCAAAGGCTTCGCTACCAAATATACCCGCAGCAATCCCACCCCAAGCACCGCATAATCCGTGCAACGGCCAAACACCAAGTACATCATCAAACTTAGGAAATTTATTCTGCACCAAGGTAAACACAGCAACAAACAGACCACCTGCGACACCACCGACAACCAGCGCACCAATCGGGTGCATGATATCGGAACCAGCACAGACCGCAACTAAACCAGCTAAAGGACCATTATGAATAAAGCCCGGATCTTTATTACCAACTAACATCGCAATGAGCGTACCGCCGACCATCGCCATTAAGCTATTCACCGCCACTAAACCGGAGATGCCATCTAAGGTTTGCGCCGACATAACATTAAAGCCAAACCAACCCACGGTCAGGATCCAAGAACCTAAGGCTAAGAAAGGAATATTTGAAGGTGCGAACGCAATTACTCGGCCATCGCGATAACGACCTTTACGTGATCCCAGTACCATGATTGCAGCAAACGCGATCCAACCACCAACACTATGGACGACCACTGAACCAGCAAAATCATGAAATTGAGCGCCAAACGTGGTGCCTAACCAAGCTTGAAAATCATAATTACCATTCCAAATCATGCCTTCAAAGAAAGGATAAACAAACCCGACAATCAGCACTGAGGCGATTAGCATCGGATAAAATTTGGCTCTCTCTGCCACACCACCGGAAATAATCGCCGGTATTGCCGCTGCAAAGGTAAGCAAGAAAAAGAATTTAACTAATTCATAACCATTATTCTGGGTTAGTTCATTAGCACTGGCAAAAAAATCCATGCCATAAGCGATTTGATAACCGACAAAAAAGTAAGCTAATGTCGACATGGCAAAATCAGTCATGATTTTAACCAACGCATTTACTTGGTTCTTATGGCGAACCGTACCCACTTCTAAAAATGCAAAACCAGCGTGCATGGCCAAAACCATGATTGCACCCAGCAAAATAAACATGGTGTTAGAGCTTTGCACTAACGTCTCTACTGCACTATTAACGTTTTCCAATTTTTGCTCCCTCTTTTAGTATCAGCGTCATCCAGTACGCTGATATCTCATCCCTGTAAACACAGAATCAACGGTATTTAAATAACACCTTGATCACATTAACTATACATCAAGTAACTATCATGTCTATAGCAGCGCTATCTGCTATATGAAATGAGGGATAACACCGAATATAATACCTAAAAAGGCGTAACCTAAGTTACGCCTTTCATCAACTACAGCACTTAATTTTAGTCATTAAGCCATTTGTAGTAACAAGGTAAATACAAACACAGTCACCGCAAATGCAAAGCCATAACTCAGTACTTGCTGCCAATCTCGACCACGCTTAATACCTAAATCATGTAATGCATGGAAGATACGGTGTAAGGTGTGCCATAGCGGCAACGCAATTAACACCAATATAATACCGGCGCCATACCAAGTGGTCGCAAAACCATGCAGGGTTTGATAATTAAAGTTGCCTTGATCTATGATCCCTAACGGAATTAACAGCCCAGTAATTAAAATCATCACCGGCGTTAAAAACGCAGTTAACATGCCACCAGCACCAAACAATCCCCAAAATATCGGTTCATGCGATCGTACGTAGGTTTTCTTGTTCATCTCAGACATATTAGCTCCTTACACCATGATAACGAATAGACAAAAAACAGTCGCAGCAATAAAGGCCGCGTAATGTCCAGAGACAATGAACTTGTCATCAAGAGGTTTGCCTTTAATCCATAAATCAACCGCTTTAGGCGCTAAAGAAAACCAGGTTATTGTATGATACAGCGCCAGTGCTAATGCCATAAGATGCACAATAATCGCCACAGGGCTTTGTAATGACGTCATCCAGGCATTAAAAGCGACTTCACCTTGGCTTAATCGCAATACCCCCCACGCCAGTATTAAACTATAAATAGTAATGAATACACTACTGCCTTCGCGGATCATGTATTTCGTATAAAAAAGTTGCTTCATCCACCAGTCAGTAGGTAGCTCTTGTATATAAGGTTTACGTTTACTCATTGCTGTTCCTCTTTATGTACTGATCAAGATGTACTACTTACTGTTCAGGTTTAAACATGCCAATTAGATAGTCTTTACTGCTCTCAACTTTCAACAGCTGAATTGCACCGGCAGGATCAACCCCTTTTGGACAAACAACTGAACAGTAACCAACAAAAGTACAGCCCCAAACACCTTCTTCTTGATTAACAATTTTCATGCGTTCTCCTTTGCCAGCATCACGACTGTCACGGTTATAACGCGCAAGCAATGCAAGTGCTGCTGGACCGGTAAATTTCTTGTCTAACGCATACTGCGGACACGCTGAATAACATAGGCCACAGTTGATACACATGGAGTACTTTTTATATTTCTCCATTTGCTCTGGTGTTTGTTTATAAGCACCGTCAGATAAGCATTTCTTTTCGTTTGATGCGGTTTTTTCAGGGATAATATAAGGCTTTATCTCTTCCAGTTTCTTAATGAAATCATCCATCACGGCGACTAAGTCACGTTCAATCGGAAAGTTAGCCAAGGGTTCTAAAGTGAGTGTCTTAGGATAATAATCACGTAAGAACGCTTTGCAACCCAGTTTCGGAACACCATCAACCATCAAACCACAACTGCCGCAAATCGCCATACGGCAAGACCAGCGGAAACTAATTGTGCTATCAAGATGATCTTTAATATATTGCAGCGCTTCTAACACTGACATATCGGCTTTGTAAGGCACTTCAAACGTTTGCATAAACGGTTTTTCATCCATTTCAGGACGGTAACGCTGAATATCAATTTTCATACTTGGCTGAGTCATTATTTTGCCTCCTGCGCTAATTTCTCACCAGCAGCACCATAGGCACGGACTGCAGGTTGGCTCTTGGTGATTTTCACTTCGCTATAATCAATTTTTGGAGCTTTATCAGCTTGATAGTAAGCCATTGAATGTTTTAAGAATTTGTCATCGTCACGCGCTTCAAAGCCATCAATACGTTGATGTGAACCACGAGATTCTTGACGTAAAATCGCACTGTGCGCCATCGCTTCCGCAGTATCGAGTAGATAACCCAGCTCAATGGTGTATAAGAAATCAGTATTGAACACGCTAGATTTGTCTTCGACCTTGACGTTTTTATAACGCTGCTTTAGCTCAGCTAATTTATCAATGGTCTTTTGCATCGATTCTTCGGTACGGTAAATACCAACGCCCTCTTCCATACAATCGCCCATCTCTTGGCGGATAACAGCTGACTTTTCGCTACCATCACTGTGCAGTAAATCATTCATGCGTTTAATCACCGCTTCCGCTTGTAGTTTCAGTGGCGCGATATCTTGATGTTGATTATTTTTAGCATATTTAGCGGCTTCTTGACCTGCAAGTTGGCCAAATACAGCCAGCTCTGTCAAAGAATTAGAACCTAAACGGTTCGCGCCATGTAAACCGACCGACGCACATTCACCAATGGCATATAAACCAGCCAGAGAGGTGGCTGTTTTAGCATTAGTAGCAATACCACCCATGGTGTAATGCACCGTAGGACGTACTGGAATTGGTTCATGAACTGGATCCACACCAACATACGCTTTTGCTAGTTCACGAATGAAAGGCAAGCGTTCATTGATTTTCTCTTCGCCTAAATGACGTAGGTCTAGATAGACATAATCACCACGTTCGCCTTCAACAACGCGGCCTTTTTGTTGCTCTTGCCAGAAACATTGACTCAGTTTGTCGCGTGGACCGAGTTCCATGTATTTATTCTTGGTTTGGCCAACTGGCACTTCAGGTCCTAAACCATAATCTTGCAGATAACGATAACCGTCTTTATTAACTAAAATCCCGCCTTCACCACGGCAACCTTCGGTCATTAAAATACCGCTGCCAGGTAAGCCTGTTGGATGGTATTGCACAAATTCCATATCGCGCAGTGCGATACCATGGCGATAAGCCAATGACATACCATCACCCGTCACAATACCGCCGTTGGTATTGTAGCTATACACACGTCCTGCACCACCGGTAGCCATAATCACTGACTTAGCTTGGATAAGTTTGACTTCACCTTCGGCGATATCAAGGATCACGACACCTTGGATCTTGCCATCTTCAACAATTAAATCTAAACAAAAATGTTCATCGAAGCGGGTGATTTTAGGATGCTGGACAGACGTCTGAAACAGAGTATGGAGAATATGAAAGCCACTCTTATCTGCTGCAAACCAAGTACGTTCGATTTTCATGCCGCCAAATGCACGCACGTTTATCGAACCGTCGGGTTTACGGCTCCACGGACAGCCCCAATGTTCTAATTGAGTAAGCTGTTTCGCCGCGTTTTCGACGAAGTATTCCACGACATCCTGGTCACACAACCAGTCACCACCCGAAACCGTATCATTAAAATGATTATCTAAAGAGTCATGGTCCTGTGCTACACCAGCTGCACCACCTTCGGCTGCAACGGTATGACTACGCATTGGATAGACTTTGGAAATAAGCGCGATATCAAGTTCAGGGTTATTTTCCGCTATTTCTATCGCAGCTCGTAATCCAGAGCCCCCAGCACCAATAATGGCAACATCGGTTTTAATAATTGTAAATTTATGCATTTTCACCCACATCAAAAGTTTATGAACCTTGGTTTATCAAGGTCACTCTAATTGCGAATAACGCATCGACTTAACACCTATTTACAAGCCTGATTAAGTCGCACGTTATATTGTTATTGTTATTTTTTTTGTTGTTTATTTTCAGCTAATTTGGTTAATACCCGCATTAATAATTTAATACGCGGTGCAATTGACTCAAGTAACAAATACTCATCCGCGCTATGGAAACCAGCACCGATTGGCCCGAAACCATCGAGAGTAGGTACACCAAGAGTTGCAGTATTATTGGCATCCGAACCTCCTCCAGCTTCTTTCCAGTTAATCTTAATCGCTAATTCTTGTGCTGATTCCTCAACCAGCGTCATCAATGCTTTAGTTTGCTCTGTTGGCACCATTGATGGTTTATACGCTTCACGCTCTAACTCAATCGAGACACCGTCAATGAAAGGCGCTTGAGTCATGCCATTTAAAGCCGTATCAACTTGGTCGTATTCGCTGTTATCCCAAAAACGCACATCGGCGATAGCCGTTGCTAAATCAGGCACAATATTCGCACCTGCACCACCAGCAACTACACCGACATTTAACGTTGTGCCAGATTCAAAATTAGTCATCGCATTAATTGCTAAGATCCAGTTGGCCATTTCTGTGATAGCACTACGACCCTTCTCGGGTTCATTGCCAGCATGCGCCGCTTTACCCTTGAAGATCATTTTATAACGCGCCATCCCTTTACGTGCTTTAACCAAACCACCGTCAGCACGTGCAGCCTCAGCAACCAGTACATTCTTCGCCTGCTTAGCAGTATCTTGGATCCAATCCACTGAATATAACGAGCCAGTTTCCTCGTCAGGGTTCATACACACGCAGATCGACAATTCATTCAGCACAGATTGTTCAATATTGCGCAGGGCGTAGACCACATTAAGTAAACCTGACTTCATATCTGAAACACCAGGACCGTAAGCTTTTTCAGCATCCGTTGTCATCGGACGCGCAGCTGCGGTGCCAATAGAAAAAACGGTATCCATGTGCCCAAGCATCAGCACATCAATATGCTCAGCGTCAGGTTTATTACGAATTTCTAAGCCAACGCCAGCTTTACCACAATCCACTCGTTTAACTGACCAGCCGTTCATGGATTCATATTTCATTGCCATTTCATTGGCAATAAAGTCAATACCTGCAACAGTGTAAGTACCACAATCAACATTAATAAGCGGTCGTAATTCTTCTAAATAATCATTTAAAGACAAATTCATTATATACCTCTTAAAGGATAATATTCATGACTAGCATCGCACCAAAGGCGTTAACTATTGAAATCGCGATCATGATGGGCTGCTCATCGACATCCATGTGCCAATTAATATCGCCGCGGCGTCAGCAGATAAACCAAAAAAGGAAAGAATCGCCTGTTAACGATGTAATCATGCCCCTCACAAAGGGTAACCACTAAGAGGTATTCTGAACGAGTTGTTATTTAGACATTTGATTTAAATCAATAAAAACAGCTAAAAACAACCACGCTTGAATTAGGTTCAATATTTGTGATCCACCTTTAATTACAGCTTTATATATCGAATAATGACCGTTACTTAACATTATTATCAATCACTTATCGATTTGATAACGATAAACCTCTTTAGCTATGGTTTGTTTAGTAAAATTGCGATTACTCCCTATCTATTCAATATGAGGCAGATCTAAATAGCATTATTAAAGGCAAATGATATTTTCTAGACGAGCCGTAAACTAGCCTAAAAAGCAAACAACTAATGGTGTAGTTAGTGCAATATTTAGCTAAGGGTGTAGCGACTTATAGACATGAAGTGTTTATAGATTTGTACTGTTTATAAAACAGTATTAGTGAGGTGGTAATAATAGGTATATGTGCAGCAGGATGTCGAATAACACCAATAGCAAAACGCTCATAAAAAAGCACCAACGCTGCATTTCAGTGTTAGTGCTTTCAATATAATAAATAGCAGAACTGTAATCGCCCAACAAAGCGAAAAATCAAAACATGATGGCGTTACTTTTCAGTAATATCAGTGTTCGTCATCTTAAGCGATGACCAAGAATGCCCTGATAACACCAATAATCCAGCAAGAATACCTAAGTTTTTAATGAAGTTTTGCATTTCATGCGCGCCTTCAAGACCCGCTAAATTCCAGAAGTCATGTAAGTTAACATTAATCACCAGCACCAAACCTGCCAGTAATAACGCTACAATCGCAGTATAGCGATTAGCAATCAGTAAGATCGCAGCCACAATCTGAAACACACCAGCCGCAGCAAGTAATACCGGCACGAATGGCATGCTATGTTTTTCCATTAGACCTATGTGCATATCCCAAGATACAAACTTCATAATGCCTGGAATTAAGAAATACAGTGCCAGTAAGATACGGCCAACGGTTAATAATACTTTATTCATCTTATGCTTGACCCTTTACGCTAAGTTGCACATCGATATTACCGCGTACCGCATTTGAATAAGGACAAACTTGATGTGCAGTTGCAACTAATTTTTCAGCATCCGCTTGTGGCAAGGCTAATTCAATAGCAAGGCTAACCGTTAATGCAAAGCCGCCCGTGGCGTTAGGACCAATGCCTACTTCAGCAGATACCGGCGCAGCCGTAATGTTGATTTTCATTTCGCGTGCTACATGTAAAATAGCATTCGAAAAACAAGCCGAGTAGCCCGCAGCAAATAACTGTTCAGGGTTTGTTGCACCACCCGTACCACCCATTTCTTTTGGATAGCTTAATGCTAACGATAACATACCATCATCTGTTGCTACTTGGCCGTTGCGACCGGCTGATGCTGTTGCAGTTGTTGTATATAGTGTTGTCATCATTCATTCCTATAAGTAAGATCTAAAATAACGCCCATTTAGATTGCGCGCAACTCAATTGTGCTTACTATAGTCTTGATGGCAGGTAATTACAACTAGATTGCGCGCAATTTATATGTTTGGTTTTATTATCATAGATAATAAAAAGCCCGATCATGACTGGCATGATCGGGCTTATATAATTACAACGAAAATTTATAGACTTGCTACGTGGTCAAGCAGTTGTTGGTTATTGGCAACAGCAACTAAACGGCCTTGGTTGTAAAACGCAACATCATTATTGGCTAAACGTTTACCCGTAATTGATTGTTGACTACCGTCTACGTAAGTAACGTGCATTTGTAGGCTGTCATCATCAAGTACTTCCATCGAAGTTGATTGCACCGACACTTGTAGATTTGTCAATGGTGCACTGCGTAATGAAGAGTCGATACTACCATTCACTTTCATCCATGCTTCAACTGGGGTATCAGCAACAGCTGGGCCTTTTTTGGTGATAGGATTAGTACCAGTCCAGAACTCAATGCTGTTAAGCACTACCAAATCGACTAATGACGTAACACCATAGATAGGTGCAGCCAGCATGTAGATCCCTGCACGGCCATAACGGTTATCAACGGCTTTTAAATTTACGCCCACTGCTAACTTCGTCAGACCCATTTGACCAATACAACCCGTTAACCCAGATACTGATGCTGCGATAACCGTTGCACAAATCAATTTTTTCATTTTCATGTTACTTTCCATTCGCTATTTATACTATTTTAATAAATACTACTTTCATAAATACGAATTATTTCAATGTCGTATTTATTACTTTTCTTGAGCCGTGAATTGCCCTAAAGCAATACCGACATTACTGTATAAAGTTAAGATATTATCAATCACTTTATAATTATCAGTTGCTGATAATGCGGTTAAAAACTGTGTTTCCAAATTCATTTGTTGAAAGCACATTTTCTTTGTGGTTAATAATTGTGTCAGGTTAACGTTACTCGTTAGTACATCATAACGACCATTAAAACGATTACAGCCAGCAAAACCTATCACCTTGTTATCATCTTGAGTAAATACAAGGTAAGGCTGTTGCTGTGTCACATCCGCAGTGATCGCTTGCGTACCTAACATCGATAGATGCCACTGCGTATCAACCAAACTCGCTAGTCCGTCATCCTTTACTGCGGTGCGTACTTGTGACACTAAAATTTCAGTTGCTTTTAATCCCTGATCCGCAAACGCATCGACTTGCTCGGTATTGGTAAACAATAACTGACCATCGAGGGTGATCTGCGCACGTAAGGCATAACGATGCTGCGGTTTAATGTCTGCAGCGTTATAACTTAAATCCAGTTGATATGGTGGGCTACCCGCTGCCGTAATGGTTTGTTTAGCAATCACCTCTGCTGGTGCATCCATTTTAGAAACATCTTCTAAAACTAAGCTAACTTGCGCGCCAGGTGGCAGGGCTATACGCTGTAAATAGAATACGTTTGCAGTCAATGTCTGTTGTTGAAGGGTAGCGGCTTGACCTGCCTTAGCGGTTTGCTGATCAGTCGTTGCACAGCCACCTAAACTGATTAATAAAGTCGTGATAACAGCCACCGTTAATGCTGTTTTACGATTTAGTCGATGTTGATTTTTTTGCATGTAAATAGCTACCTTTAAAGAATATTTTCCACTTATTACTTGAACCCAGTATCACACTCTCGAGATTAGAACTAACCGCATTAATTAGCAAACGATAAAACACTTCAAGACATAAAATTAATTAAACCGAACCAGGTTAAAATAAGATGGAGATATGATTAAATACTCATTGGAGATGACGATAGGAAAAATAGCAGTTAAAACTTGAAACGGCATAATACACAATAAAATAAACCATGCAATAGCACTAAGTATGATTAATATATTATCAATCGATAAAACCGAGATTATTTCGGTATAATACTCGGGCAGATCAAATTATGCCTCAGTACTAAGCCTCTGTAAAACAAAGGCTCACGAAACAGAAGGGATCTTAAGGTATTGCAGGTGTTGTAGATGTAGAAGGTTTCGTCGATGCAGCTGGTGTACTCGTCGCGGTAGCAGAGGATGCTGACGCAGGTTCAGAACTGTTATCAACAATCGCTGCCGGCTGTGGGACAGCCTTAACCATTAACTCAAATAACTGCCCTGACAGCTTATCTCGCTCAGGTAAATCTAGCGTCGCCGAATATAACGGTTTGCCAGCATTTTCAATTCTAGCTCTGACAACATACTGGCCATTATTATCAAATGCGGCAGGGTCGTACTGCAGAGAAATATTATAAGGTGGTGGTGTCGTGGCAGCGATTGTTTTCTGTCCCAACATTGAACGACTAATATCCGTCTGAGACACATCTTCAAGTGTCACGGTGATCGTAGACGATGCAGGTAAACTCGAGCGTTCTAAGTAAATAACCCGCACTTCTAAATTTTTCTGCTTCGGCGCAGTCACTACGGTATTAACCTGATCTTCAAATACCACGCCCCATACTGGAATATCTTTAATCTGCATGGGCGTTACTTTTAGCGGGTTTTGCTCAAGCAAGGTAAAGTTAGCGGTTTTACCAACAACGATAGAGCCAATTTTATCTTCCAGTCTTAAGGTATGAGCGGCATTAATAGTAATGGCTTGCATCGCTTGATAAGCGCTAATACGTTCACCTTGTGAAACCTTGTTGCCTTGCGATGTGATTCGGTTAACAGCCGTCCACACTAAGGTTAACGGCTCCATTGGTGCCATTGAAAAGTCAGAATGAAATGACACCGGTATATTGTTTTTCATTAAACTATTAACACGTACTAAATTCTCTGCACGTTCACGACCCAACCCAACGTCCGAGTATTTATCCGCTAACGCCCATAAATAATAAGGATTTACCGATGTTTCAACATCCAAGTCAGCTAATTGCTTAACCTGATCTTGAGTAAAGTATCCCATGTGGTGTAATGTCAGACGATGATCTTCACGTGCAACTCGAACTTGATCGGCTTTGTTAAAGTCCAATACTTGTTGGATACCGAGATCGCCATTAGCATGTACATGGATCTGATACCCCTTGTCCCAATAGAAGCTTAGCTGCTGCTGAAATAAATCCAGCGGCGTCATCCACTCACCTTCATGACCATCCAGATAGCCGTCTTTCATCTGCATTAACTGAGAATAGATTGCACCATCTGAAAATAGCTTTACTTGCTTAGGTAAAAATTTGATATTGTCAGTATTATACTCATCTTCTAAGGTTTCAATAAATGCTAAGGCTTTATCGTTACTCTGGTCTTTGGCGTTATATAAATACGTGCCGCTTGGAATTAAAAACACATCATAAGGCGGTTTTTGATCCATTTCAGATTTTAATAACTGGTACTCTAAATCAAAATTAGAGCTTGGAAAGCCAGGTTCAGCGATAGTGGTGATGCCATTTTTAAGTACTAGCTGTGACATGATCTTGAGCCCTAACTTATAACTGTCAGGGTTAATTAAATCTGCTGCAATTTTAGGTACTAATGCTAGCCAACCGCCTTCATAAAAATGGCCTTTGTTCCAATCGACTTGTGGGTTGTCAGCAAAATCGGCTTGTTTCAGGCCAAATTTTTTGATCGCGGCATCGTTTAAGAATACTTCATGAAAAGAACGGTGAATGATGGCAACGGGTTTATCTGGTGACAATTCAGTTAATATTTGACGGGTTAATTCACCATGCCAAAGTTGATGGTAACCCCAAACAAAGAACACCTTATCTTCGTCGGCATTGGCATCAATCGATTTTTTTAAACGCTCAAGATAAGCGAAATGACCAGATACACCTTTTTTAACTTCGTTAGGTAAAACCCAATCATAAGGTGCAATGATTTCATTAGGCAACATGATCGCGGCAATAGAAGGATGTACGTGCGGTTCGATAAAACCCGGCAACATAGTTTTACCGCTAATATTAATCAGCTTGGTATTATCACCACTGAGATTCATCGCCTCGATCTTTGTGCCGACAAAAATGATCTTCGTATCTTTAGTCGCAACGGCTTCAACATAACTTGGTAGCACCCCAGTCATTGTCAAAATATCACCGCCAAAATAAATGGCATCGGCAATAACAGGCTGTGCTTTAATGGGTAAAGGCACTTCCATTGGTGCTTGTAACACGGTCTTATCGGCGGCTTTTATGTCGCTTACTTTTGGCGTTTCGTTATCTTTTGGTGGAGTGGCAGTCGTCAGCTCATTAGGGACTGTATTCGTCTCAGCCTTTACCGTCGCCGTTGCATTAACTTGTAGGCTAAACAGCAAACCGCACAATAGGGTTACTTGCATAACCCATTGCACAAAAACAGAAAACGATTGAATAGGGCTAGTTAAGCCTTGAGTTGACATTACGCCACTCCCTTTATAACTCAGTGAAAGTTGGCATAAAATAACATATCAGTCACTATAAAACCATAAAATCACCGTCAGAGAAGGACTGTTAACCCACCACTCTTTCTAATTGATGTTCACTTTGTGCGACAAACTTACCTATTTCCGCGTATGCCTCATCGGCCTCTTCCAAATCAAATAAATGCCAGACATGGAGCATGTTAGACCATGTTTGCAAACGCACATCAGAACCTTGTGAGCGAGCTTTATTGGTATAACGACGCGAATCATCAACCATCATTTCGGTATCACTGGCTTGGATTAAAATTGGCGGTAAATCAGCTAGGTTGGCGAAAATGGGGGATATCTTCGGGTTACTCGGATTCATACGAAATAATATAGTTACCCAGATAAGTAATATGAATTGCGGAAAGTGCTGGAACTTACCCATGAATGGATTTAATAAAAAGTCAGTTTTGGCATTATAACTTAAACTGCCATAGCTGAAGGTACTGTCAATACAGGGACATATCGCAATAGCCGCATCAACTTGACGGATATTTTGGTGTTTAAGCCAACCAATAAGAGACAGGCTTAAATTACCACCGGCGGAGTCACCCGCAACGTAAATACGGTGGCATACTTGCTGCTGATAAGGATTATGCTCTAGTAACCATTGATAGGCATTACGGCAATCTTCAATGCCCTTAGCTCTTTTACCATCGGGGATCATGTCATAATTAACCGCAAACACAGCAACACCAAGCTCACGAGATAAACGTTCGGTGACCACGCGGTGACTTTTAGCACTACCTACGACAAAGCCACCACCGTGAATATAAAGTAAGCGCTTATTTACATCACTATTTTTACTGATTATCCACTCGCCCATCACGCATTTTCCTTGAAACTGGGTAGCAACAGGAATGATTTCACAATCTAATTCAACATCCCCTAAACGATCAATTTTTTTACGTAATGCATAGAGATAGTTACTCGGTTTAGTAAAGCTAATGGGCTGTTGAATGCTTGCGAGTAGTTCCAATGCTTGCGGATATTTATGCGAAGGTGTTGGACGATAGAAAGTTGCACTTAAATCGGTGCTGTCATATTGGCGTAGATCCTCACCGTACAAATTACGAATAAACAATAAAAAAGCAAACACGACAATAGCAACAATCAAAAACCACATATATTGAAAACTCCCAGTATTTAAACGACTCGGCTCAGTCATTCAGCCGACATAAATCAATAACAGTATCAACACAAAAAAACAATTGGTAAAGAGTAATAAATAATAACAACTGTGACATAACCACAAAATCAAAATAACAATATGAAGCTATGTCACATAGCACTATTTTGTATTAGTTTAAAATAACCAAGTCATCAATTTGCACATTCGCCGTGGGCTGTCTATCAACTGTCATCAGACTCGCTTGTTGATCGTAAAGCTTGGTTACTTCCACTTTGCTACTGCTATTGGTTTCTTTTTTACGGCTAATACCAAATTGATCAACATAACTACCAGTGTGTTTAATCATAAATTGATCACCTAATTTTAGACCATTGTTACGACCAATATTAATGTTCACTTCATTACCATCAACCGCAATCACTCGCGCTTCAACCAATTTACATTGCAAGCTGGCATCTAAATCGAATAACACATCGTCAATAATTAACTGCAACGATATACCAAACTCAGAGCGCCAAAATTTTAGCGTATCAGTATCAACAACTCGGTGTTTAGCAAATTCCCACTTAGTGACTTTACTGTAATTACGATCAAACAATAGATTACCGTTAAAACCATCAAACACTTGTATATTCAAACGGAAATTACGCTCAGGTAAATCACCAGCGAATATCTTTGCTATGCCATTCACAGCCGGTTTAAAGGTCGACAGATCCGTAATCGAACCCAGAATAATATATTGGCTATCTGCAGACTTGCTTATCTGCTTCACTTCGTGTGACGTTAGGTTTCCACGCAGCGGCAAAGAACTGCCGCTAAAACCAATATTTTGATTAATAAATTCACGGGCATCAAAAGTTTGACTATTTTTGCGTAGACTTTGATATAACAAACGACTAAATGACTCATTGATATTATAGATACCACCGTAACTTGCTTGTTCACGATGGCGGATATCAAAACGTAATAGCGACACTGATTTTTGATAACCCGCGCTTAGACACTTATTGCGGTCAGCCACAATATCAGTCACTATTTGGACGGTTATTTTATCTCGTTTTATCGATTCACTTTTTAAGCGAATATCTCTGACTTCACCATCCATACGTACTTGAAATCTATCCGATAATATTTTACCACCATTAAAAGATTGTAAGCTTGAAACCGATGCTCCGGCATAGAGTAACGCTTGTTTCAAGGCATTACGTACCGCCAACTCACGTGCAATGTCCACATCATTGTCAATAATAATCGCCTCACCCTCAACCTCATACCACTCAGCATGTAAGGTGAACGAACAACAGACCAATAATAGTAATAGCAGTTTTCTCATTTTTTAATCGCATATGAATTCTGGAGATGTCTATTTTAAAAGCAACATTTGTACCAGATCAAATATTTATAAATATAAATTCATCTCTACGTTAATTTAATGGTTAAAAACGCTATTATAGTAATAATTTAACGATAAACATATTTTGGCAAGAAATTTGCTTACATTTATACATTAATCACGTATTTAACTGGCCATACAGAAATTATTGTCAATGGCTAGGCTCGCACATAGCGTAAATTTAGGAACCAATATGAAGCGTTTTTTACTGCCGTCATTAGTGGTTGTGTTGACTTCAGCATGCACTGTGATTGAAGAACCAGGTCACGTATTGCTAACAGGTGCTAATACCAAAGTGCAGCCAGTCGTTATTAAACAAGTTATTATCCAGCCTGTTTATCAATCGAATGGTCATAATGCAAATATGGCACAAAGTGTGCTTACTAAAGAACAGTACAACAATATATTTAGAAGTCCTTATACCTATCCTTATCCCCGCGACGTTTCAGCCAGCGGTAAATAACGGTTTAATGACAATAATTAAAGCACTTAAGGAAGTAATATGAAAAAGGCAGTCATAGCTATCAGCCTAATTACCCTACTCACTGGTTGCGCATTAAAGCATCCGGTGACCCCAGAAGCAGAGAAGGAAACACCGCCTCATTCAACGTGGGATGGTAATTCTTATGAACCAAAATATCCAAGAAGTTTGTTACCAAACCAACCGATAAACTATACCCAAGAATTAAGTTTTATCGTGCGCGGTTTAGCGGATCAGTTGATCGTCAATGATTTGTCGATTATTCCGAATAATGAACCGATTGCTGTCACTTCCTTCGTAAATCTTGACGATCTATCGACAACAAACTGGCTTGGCCAAACATTATCAGAATCGTTTATTCATGAATTAACTATTCGTCGTATTCCAGTGATTGATTATAAAACCACAGGTACCATTAGCGTTACCGGTCAAGGTGACTTTGTATTTACCCGTGATTGGAAAAAATTACGTGGTCAATTACCTGTTTCTCGCATCCTCACAGGCACCATGTCACGTAACAGTGAAGGTGTGATAGTAAATATGCGCGTGATCAATATGGAATCAGGTTTTGTTGAATCTACCTCACAGGGTATCATCCCTAACCATTTAGTCATTGGTGGTTCAAATAGTATGGGGCCGCTAGAAGGTCGTGGACGTTATATTTATCGTTCTGGTTCAGCGCCTTCGGTGCGTATTACTAAGTAAGGTTTATCAATGAAATATCTACGTTTACTGATACTTGCAACTCTGGTTAGTTTAACAGGCTGTTCACTATTAGAAAAAAATACGGTTTATGATATCAAAGAACCAAAATCATTCCCTGTACTTAAAGCCGTTGGCTATGCAGCTTTAAGTTCTCAGCCGGGCAATAGTGACAGTGAACGTATGCTTAATGCAATGCGAGCCTCTAAATTAGATGCTTATCGTGAATTAGCAGAGCAAGTCAGTGGACAGGAGATTTACAGTGATAGCAATTATAAATCACGTTCACTGCAAGGTGAGTCAATCGAAGCATCGGTATCCGGTATTATCCGTGGTGCTCGAGTCGTACAGACTTACCCTGTTAATGACGATGTCTATGCGACCGAGTTAGAACTCGATTTTAAACGGGTTTTTGAGCTCTATGAAAATACCTCATCAATGCCAACGCGCGTGCAAAAGACCCGCTATTAAGCACTGATTATAAAAATAAGTTAAAAAAATACCGCGTTAGCTTAAACTAACGCGGTATTTTTATCACCCCAGCATTAAATCCACTGAGTAAAACCCGCCCCATAATAAAACCACCAGCGACGTTTGTGCTAGCTGTGCGTTTAACTGCTTGCCATCGCGTTGATATATCGCCACACACAAGGCTAATTGCACCGGTAATAACAGCAGCATCACCAGCCCCTGATAATGATCAACAAGCAATAATAACGACGGTAATAACACCGTCATACAATAAAGGTGCTTACTGGCTTTTACGCCTAACCGCGTTGCTAAAGTAAATTTTTGGGCTCTGCGATCCGATGCGACATCACGAATGTTATTCACTAGCATGATAGCCACAACCAAAAAGCCGATTTGACTAGCAGGAATAAATACATCAAGCGTTAGTACTTGAGTTTGTAAATAATAACTACCGACGACTGCCAGCCAGCCAAAATAAAGAAACACGGCGACTTCACCGAGCCCATGTGACGCCAGCGGGCGTGGCCCACCACTATAAACATATACACCAAGCAAAGATAACAGACCTAACACGACGTAAGCCCAACCACCAACATAGATAAGATAACAGCCGCTAACAATAGCCAGTAAACACATTGCGATAATGCCAAGGCGTAAATGCGCTGCAGATATAAGTCCTTTTTGTAATGCACGATCAGGTCCTAACCTGTCATCACCATCAACGCCACTCTTACCATCGAAATAATCATTAGAAAGATTCACGGCAATTTGTAATGCCATACAGCAAACCATGCACAATATGGCTATATAAAAACTGAAATTAACCGGAGAGTCGAACCATGCCAGCGTTTGCCCAAGTAAAATAACTGCCAGTGCCACCAGTAGTGTTTTTGGACGAGTAACAAGAAACCAAGAAGATAATGTAGTCATAACATTTAGCACTGCGGGAAATAGATAAAATGAGCATAAAATACCTATTTAGTAATGTCCACTTTTATTCTATGAATAACAGGGTCACCGCAACAGCAATGACCCTGTTATCTCTGTTGCGATGAACTCAGCCACCATTTAGGCCAACAAATCAACATTCAGACCAACAAACCAGCTAAGCTTAAACAATAGCCTAGGCATAATTCACTCACCTCACATCCGCTTAGATCTTTCTCGATCTGCCTAGATCTTGTTGACGATATTGTCATAGGTTTCAAAGCGCCGTTTAATTTTACGAATGTAATTAACGGGTTCTTGCCCACGCACATAACCATATCGGGCTTTAGCTGCATACTCAGATTTAGACAGCAACAACATGGCTTTTTCAACATGGCCAAACCAGACATCATCGCGCCAGCCTTTTTGTTTCGCCAAACGCATGGCATCACGAACATGCCCAGCTCCGGCATTATAAGACGCCAGCGTAAACCAGATTAGCTGATCTTCTTGCACTTCGTCTTTGCGCATACGTTCACGTACCCAGTTCATATAAAGCACACCGGCTTGAATACCCCGCTCTGGTACATGCACATCCAAGATGCCTAACTCTTTGGCGGTCCTTGGCATTAATTGGAATAGACCTTTGGCCCCAGCCATAGACTTCGCTTGCGGATTAAAACGACTTTCCTGATGCATCTGAGAAACCAATAAGCGCCAATCAAAATCATGCTGACGGGCATATTTCTTCACTATGTCATCATAAGGCGATAATACGCCAGAATCATTCTGCAGTGCGTAACCTTTATAATGGCTATCTAAGCGTTTCTGATTTTTAAAGTATTTATTATAAATGACATTATAAAATAAGCCCTTGTAGTGCTTCTTAATAAAAGCATTAGATTTTGCTAACAGCTTATCGTTACCCGACGCCACAGCCCAACTTTGTGATTTAGGTGCACCTAACGCCATTAACGATTGGATATCATCACGAAAGGTCATCTCAATATCAACAATATGACTATCGGCAATCGTCATTTCGTATTCTTTTTCCCCCACCTTATCTAGAATAAGCTCAGTTTCTTGGCTTTCAGGTACGCCGACTAAGTTAATACCAGCAACGGTTTTCTTTAACTCGACGGCGCTTTCCCAATACGAACTCGATGGACGGATATAAATATTACTGTTCACCAGTTCGCTTTGATCATTTATCTCGGCGCGATCCTTATGCGCAACAACCAATTCAGAGGCATAATGATAAGGTCGCGAGAAGGCAATGCCTTTATTACGTCGCTGTGCTGTAGGGGTTAAAAAACCCAGCGCAATATCGGCTTTATCTTCAAGTAGGTAATCAAGCAAGGCCACATTGTTCGGCGCGACGATCATTTCATAACGTAATTTATGCTCTTTGGCAAAGCGCTTAGCTAATTCATAATGAAAACCGAGCAATTCTCCACGCCAAATGTAATAAGAAGAAAGATTGTTACGTAACACAAAACGGACGGTTTTAGTGGTTTGAATTTTTTGCCATTGGTTTGCGTAGTTATGCTGTTTTTTCGGTTTTTCTTTAGCTATTAGATTTTGTGTTGTCAGAAATTGATTCAATTCAGTTAACAAGGCTTTATTGCTCGGCGCCACCCCCCAAGCTAGTTGACGCGTTGCGCTGGCTTGCAAGCTCATCTTAATATCATCACGGTAAGTACTTGCTGAACTAATTAAATTCTCATCTTGAATACTAATATCGTATTCGCCACTGGCCAGCTTATCGTATAAAACTTCATGGCTAATGCCGCTATCGACTAAACGAATTTTCAGCTTGGGATAGACCTTTTGTAACCCTAATGCCGTTGATTCATAGCTCTTGCCCTTTTGAATCACTATTTCACGACCGTTTAAGTCTTTACCCGATTTTAAACTTTTGCTTTGACTGCCCATCACCAAGTATTCTTTGGTCAACAAGAAAGGATCGCTAAAACTCACCCGTTTTGCGCGTTCACGCGTGTTCGTTAAATTAGCGGCAATCACATCACCTTCACCGGCGAGCAGCATTGGAATAAGATCTGCGAACTTGGTCACCCGGATATTGTCAATTTCCAGTTTTTTTTCATCAGCGAATTGCTGCAGGTAATCTAATTCAATATCTTGAGGGTGGCCTCGGCGCGGGAAGATAATTTCGCCGCCACTCCAGGTTAATATGCGTAATGTCTTTTGAGTGGGCTTAGGAATAGGTAAAGCGGTGGCTGGAACATTAATACTAGATTGATTTAAAGGCTCGACATTAGTCGCAGTATTGGAACTTGCCTCTGAATTTAATTGTGAAGATACGATAAACGTATCTAGAATAAATATAACGAGCAGCACGAAATATATTTTCTTTGCAGTCTTACTGACTAGAATTTTATACATTACATTCCTTTATAATGTTTATAGGACAACTCGAGTATTTTACGGCTATCAGATTATGTTACTATCGACATCCTTAAATCCACACTCTCTATAGGACTCTCTTTTATGCTTATCTCTTTTTTTGTTGGCGTTACTTTGGTTATTTACATTAAGCAAAAAGCACTAACACCACATTCACACGACACCATAGTGGTATTAATTACCGATGGTTATAAAGCACTGTTCGATGACATTAAAAAAGTAATGAAATAGTTACACAGTAATAGCAGAATCGTCAACAGTATCTTACTTTAGTTCAACAAAGTTCACTTAATCGACAAAAAAACCAAGTAAAACACAGAATAAAGTTGTTATGACTAAGAATTTTATAATTCAAGGCATGAATGGCTTTACTTTTATTATGCGACCGATAAACTGACCTCTCTTAACGGTGCTAACTGACGCTGAATATGCAACTGGTTATGCTCCATATTACGATACAGAAAGCAGAGGACGTCGATTTTGAGTAATACTGAATCATTAGATACCCCCACTTTAGGCCAGAAATTATGGTTTAACTTACCCCTTTGGCAAAAAATTGTGATCGGTATGATCCTCGGTATTACCGTGGGTATTATCTTCGGTGAAGATGCAGTGATCCTTAAACCAATTGGGTCGTTATTTGTAAACACCATTAAGATGTTGATTGTGCCACTGGTTTTCTGTTCAATCATTGTTGGTATCACCTCAATGCAAGACACCAGCAAAATGGGCCGCATTGGTTTTAAAGCTGTGTTGTTCTACTTGCTTTCTACTGCTGTCGCGATCACCATTGGTCTCGCGTTAGGTAATTTACTGCAACCCGGTGCAGGTTTAGACCTTATCGCCCAACAAGCAGAAGTTGTAAAAGCAACACCTTCCCTCACAGATACCCTGGTAGGATTAGTACCAACGAATCCAATAGGCGCGCTTGCTCAAGGTCATATTCTGCAAATTATCGTATTCTCTGTTGCCCTTGGTATATCTCTGACACTGATTGGTGAAAAGGGCAAACCTGCTGTTGCCGTTTTTGAAAGCCTTGCCGAAGCCATGTACAAATTGACAGACCTAGTGATGAAGCTTGCACCCTACGGTGTATTTGCATTAATGGCATGGGTCGCGGGTAAATATGGTTTAACATTATTATTACCATTAATGAAAGTAATTGGTGCGGTTTACCTTGGTAGTATTTTACATGTACTTGGTGTGTACAGCGCTTTAATTCTATTCATCGCCAAGCTGAGTCCAGTCCAGTATTTCCGCGGTATTGTTGATGCTCAGGTAGTAGCATTCACCACTACATCGAGTGCCGGTACCTTACCTGTATCAATGAAATGTGCGCGTGAAAAATTAGGTGTATCAAAAGGCGTATCAAGTTTTGTACTGCCATTAGGCACGACCATCAACATGGATGGTACAGCGCTTTATCAAGGTGTAACGACATTATTCGTGGCGCAAGCATTTGGTATTGATTTAGGCATGCCTGAATATATCACCATTATCTTAACAGCAACATTGGCATCCATTGGTACCGCAGGTGTGCCTGGTGCAGGTCTTATCATGCTAACGTTAGTACTTACTACCGTTGGCTTGCCTGTTGAAGGTGTGGCGCTGATTGCCGGTATCGACCGTATTCTTGATATGGCACGTACCACAGTGAATATCTCCGGTGATATCGCTGCATCAGTGATCATCGCGAAATCAGAAAAAGAATTAGATACCACGATTTATAACGCTAACTAGTTATAACGTAATATCGCGGTAGGGTTAAATCTAAACCGTACAAACAACAAAGCCACTGATGACAATCCAATAAAAAGGAAATGACATCAGTGGCTTTTTTGTTTAAAACTCAGCTTACATAAATGCTAATTTAGCAATGAATATAGCCGTTAATACCCAGATACTAATCGATACTTCGCTCGCTTTACCTGAACCTACTTTCAAGAACGTGAAGGCAATAAAACCAAGGGCAATACCATTAGCAATCGAGAACGTGAACGCCATCATGATCGCAGTAATACAAGCAGGAACATAGTCGGTAAATTCATCCCAGTTCACTTTACTCAATCCACTCATCATCAAGAATGACACAAAGATAAGTGCACCAGCCGTCGCATAGCTAGGAATAATTAACGCGATATCAGTAAAGAAGGTTGCCGCTAAAAATAGCACACCTACGGTTACTGCCGTTAAACCAGTTCGACCACCTGCAGCCACACCTGATGCACTTTCAACATACGATGTTACTGGTGGACAACCCACACAAGCACCTAATACACTTGAAACGGAATCAGCTTTTAATGATTTTTTCAGGTTTTCAATTTCACCTTTTTCATTAATCAGATTGGCTTTATCCGCGACGCCCATTAAGGTACCAGCCGTATCAAACATGTTCACAAATAAGAACGAGATGATGACACTGATCATACCAACATTAAAGATGCCTTCAGCGTTATAGAACAGGTGTTCAAAATCCATCGCCATGAAGATTGGCGCAATGCTTGGCGGCGAAGAAATAATTGACGCTGGCGCAGAAACAAGACCCAGTGGAATACCAGCAAGTGTCGTCACTAACATACCGATTAATACCGCACCAAATAGATTACGACGAAATAACGAGCCAATAATTAAAAATGTTAATGCAGCCAGTAAGACACTCGGTTCTTTAAAGTTACCTAAAGTAGTCAGCGTTGGTTCAAAAGAAACCACGATACCGGCATTTTTAAAGCCAATAATACCCAAGAATAGACCGACACCCGCCGTCATCGCATAGCGTAAACTCTGCGGTATACTGTCGAGTATCCATTCGCGGATCTTATAAAAGCTCATCAAGGCAAAGAGTACACCCGATACAAATACCGCCGCCATCGCAACCTGCCAGGTATAACCCATGTCAAATACAACAGTGTAAGTAAAGAAAGCATTAAGCCCCATACCCGGCGCAAGACCCACTGGCCAGTTGGCGTATAGACCCATCAACATACAACCAATTGCAGCACCAATACAGGTAGCAACAATCAAGGCATCTTTATCCATGCCAGTCTTTGCCATTAGATCGGGGTTTACAAAAATAATGTAAGCCATAGTAACAAAGGTCGTTAAACCTGCCATAAGCTCAGTTTTTACCGTAGTGCCATGCTCAGAGAGTTTAAATAACCGCTCCAGTATGCCACTTTGAGGTGAACCCTGTAACTCAGATCCTTGTTGTGTTTTATCCATCATACTTCCCTTGTTGTATTCGGCTTTACCGATTTTCCGTTTTTATAATAAGTAGGTTTATTACTGTATATTTCACTGTGCTTGCAAGATATGTTGTTACTGTTTCAAGCTAGCTACCGCGATAAGTAGAATAGCTAAACGGTGAGACTAACAGCGGCACATGATAATGCGCTTGGGTATCGCTAATACCAAAACGGATCACAATATCATCTAAGAAAGCCGTTTCAGGCACAACTGCGCCACGCTCACGAAAATAATCAGCCGTATCAAATTGTAACTGATACTTACCAACACGCAGTTCTTCACTGGTTAATAATAAAGAATCGGTGCGACCGTCGCTGTTCGTTACTGCAGAAGTAACAAGCTCTAATTGCTCCGCTTCCACTCGATATAACTTAATACTGATACCTGCGCCAGGTACGCCATTCGCTGTATCAAGCACATGTGTACTGAGTCCACTCATAATCAAAATACCTTACTGTCACGATTAAATATTGCTGTTTAAATATCGTCTAAACTTAAGATTGAACACATAGATCGATACAAAATGTTAATTTTATGTTTCACATGATTGCAGAAAAACGATGGAAAGTTAAATTATTAATCTCTTTTTTTATTTTGAAATACAAAAAAACACGGTCAACATCTAACAATAATCAGTTTTAGAGAGATAAAATCGACAATAAACCAACAAATGTGTCGGTTTTAGGTGGAAATGTAAATATTGCAAACTTGTTACACAAATAGATGGATCTTGTACACAATAATTGCAATAATTGTTCAACAGCATGGTTACTTATTAACAACTAAATAAGTAATTGTAGAGCATATGCATAACAAGGAGTCATGATGACTGTTGCCTATCCCAGAGATCTTATTGGTTATGGCCAAGCGGTACCACACGCTAATTGGCCTAACAAAGCACGCTTGGCAATCTCATTTGTGCTTAATTATGAAGAAGGTGGCGAACGTTGTGTATTGCATGGCGACAGTGAATCTGAAGCCTTTTTATCCGAAATGCCAGGCGCAGTCCCACTACAGGGTGTACGCAATCTCAGTATGGAGTCTTGCTATGAGTATGGCAGTCGAGTCGGTGTATGGCGTTTACTCAATCTATTTGCTGACTACCAAATACCACTGACCGTATTTGCGGTCGCCATGGCATTAGAAAGACACCCGGATGTAGCAAAAGCTTTTGTCGCTGCCAACCACGAGATCTGCAGTCATGGTTATCGCTGGATTGATTATCAATATACCAATGAAGTCGAAGAACGCGAGCATTTACATAAAGCCATCGACATCATTAAAGCATTAACAGGTAAACGTCCATCAGGCTGGTATACCGGTCGATTGGGCCCAAATACTCGCCGTTTAGTCGCAGAAGAAGGTGGTTTTTTGTATGACTCAGATGCCTATGATGATGACCTACCCTATTGGGTTAAAGCCAATAATCAGCCACATCTTGTTATCCCTTACACTTTAGATGTTAACGATATGCGCTTTGCAACACCACAAGGTTTTAATAGTGGCGAGCAGTTCTTTCAATACTTAAAAGATAGCTTCGATACCCTGTATGCCGAAGGTGCTGAGTCACCAAAAATGATGTCGGTTGGTTTGCATTGCCGTTTAATCGGCCGTCCAGGACGTATTGCCTCACTCAAGCGCTTTTTAGACTACGTAAAACACCATGATGATGTGTGGTTATGCACACGTGAACAAATCGCCAATCACTGGATTGAAAATCATCCATATCAGGGATCTTAACATGACACATTTTAGTACTTGCATCCCAAGTCAGCTGACGCAATCCGATTTTGTCACCATTTTTGCTGATATTTATGAGCACAGTCCTTGGGTTGCAGAACAAGCTTATCAACAATACCAAGCGCAAAAAATTAATGACAATATCGATGAAATTGCCTCACTACAGCAATGTATGGCAGATATTTTACTCGCAGCTGGCCATGAACAACAGCTTGCATTAATCAATGCTCACCCAGATTTAGCTGGCCGCGCAGCGGTAAATGGTGAACTCACCGCCGCTTCGACCTCAGAGCAAGCCGGTGCGGGGATAGATCAATGTAGCACCGAAGAATTTACCCGTTTCACGCAACTCAATGATGCTTATAAAGCGAAATTCAATTTTCCGTTTATCAAAGCCGTGCGTGGTGCCAACCGTTTTTTAATCTTAGCTGACTTTAAACATCGTATTCAAAATGATACCGACACCGAGTTCAAGCAAGCATTATTAGAAATAAACAAGATAGCCGCATTTCGCTTAAACGATTTATAACAGGGATGACAACAATGACTACTGAATTAAACTTTGATCGCCATATTAACCTTGCTGATGAAAAACTCGGTGCTGAAGCCATTTTTGCTACTGATGATTTTTTTGCCGATAAACAACGTATGCTTAAAACAGAAGCCGCAGTATTTGTACCCGATCTTTACGATGACAACGGTAAATGGATGGACGGTTGGGAATCTCGTCGTAAACGTCATGAAGGTTATGATTACTGCATCGTTCGTTTAGGTTTGCCAGGTTCAATTGAAGGTTTGAATATTGATACTGCAAACTTTACCGGAAACTACGCACCTTCAGCCTCTGTTGATGCTTGTTTTGTGGCTGACGGTCAAGATCCACAAGCAGAAACACAGTGGACAGAAATCCTCGGTTCAGAATCACTGCAAGGTGATAGCGAGCACCTATTCAGCCTAACAAGCGATACAGTTTATACCCACGTACGTCTTAACATCTACCCTGATGGTGGCGTAGCACGTTTACGTGTTTACGGTAAACCAAGTATTAACTGGGATAACATCAGCGCCGATCAAGAAATTGATTTAGCGGCAACCGTTAACGGTGGTCGTGCGATTGCCTGTAACGATGAACACTTTGGGGTCATGGGTAATTTATTAAATCCAGGCCGCGGTATCAACATGGGTGACGGTTGGGAAACTGCACGTCGTCGTACACCGGGCAATGACTGGGTAATTATCGCACTGGGTAATAAAGGCAGTGTTAATCGCATCGAAATCGATACCGCACACTTTAAAGGTAACTTCCCTGATTCAGTCAACATCCAAGCAGCTTGTGTGGCTGGCGGTACAGAAGAACAGATCCAAGCGCAAAGCTTATTCTGGCGTGAACTGTTACCAGCACAAAAATTATCTGCAGATAATATTCATAACTATCAACAGCAAGTGAATGCCCTGGGTGATATTACCCATATCCGCGTCAATATTTATCCAGACGGTGGTATTAGCCGTGTGCGTATGTTCGGAACCGTATCGAAATGATGACTGACATGATCACACTGGAGCCATTAACCGCAGATGCGTTTAAGCCTTATGGTGATGTTATCGCAACAGCTGACCGTGATCATTTCATGATCAACAATGGATCAACCCGTCGCTATCATCAGCTTGCCAATGTCGATATCGAGGCAGAAGGTGGCCGAGCGATCATCAGCATTTTTCAAGCTACACCGCTAGCTTACCCGCTATCAGTGACCATGATGGAGCGTCATCCACTCGGTTCACAAGCGTTTATTCCTTTGTTTGGTAATAGCTATTTAATTTTAGTAGCTGCGCCGACTGGTGATCTTAATGATGATCGCTTAGACAGCCAAACCATTCGCGGTTTTATCAGTGATGGCACGCAAGGCGTCAACTATCACAAAGGTGTCTGGCACCACCCTATCCTCGCATTAACAGACCAAGATCAGTTCTTAGTTGTTGATCGTGCAGGCCCAGGTAATAACTGCGAAGAAGTTCATTTTACTGATAGTGAAATACGGGTATTTGAAAAACCAGTAAATTGATTTTAAGCACTAGTACATATATTAATACACGCATTAAGACATATATTTAATAAAGCGTAATTGTATCAAACGGTACTCGTACGCAACTATAATAACAGGGAGTATTTATGGATCCGCATATTACGGAATGGCTGAATCTTGCGATTCGATGGATGCATATGATTGTTGGTATCGCGTGGATCGGTGCCTCATTCTATTTTGTATGGCTAGAAAACCACCTTAACCGCGTTAACCCAAAAACGGGCCTAGCTGGCGATCTTTGGGCTATTCATGGTGGTGGTATTTATCACTTAGAAAAATACAAACTCGCACCAAAAACAATGCCAGAAACATTACATTGGTTTAAATGGGAAGCGTATACCACTTTCATTAGCGGTATTTCACTACTCACTGTGGTGTATTATTTCAATGCCCAAGCTATGCTGATCGCACCAGAGTCTGGCTTAGTAGAATGGCAAGGTATTGCCATTGGTATCGCAACTATCGTGGTGGGTTGGATTGTTTATCATCTATTGTGTGAGTCACCACTCGCACAAAAGCCAGCCTTGATGGGCGCGGTATTAATGCTCATGATCATTGCTGTCGCCTATGGCTTATCACTGGTATTCACAGGTCGCGCGGCTTATATCCATGTCGGCGCCATGATCGGTTCGATCATGGTCGGTAATGTATTCTTTGTTATCATGCCAGGACAACGTAAAATGGTCGCGGCAGTATCGAAAGGTGAAACGCCGGATCCAAAAGATCCAGCTAAAGCACTATTGCGCTCGCGCCATAATAACTACCTGACATTACCCGTGTTATTTATCATGATCAGTAATCACTTCCCAAGTACTTATGGCAGTGAATACAACTGGTTAATATTAGCGGCTATATCTATTATCAGTGTATTAGTGCGTCATTACTTCAATACGCGCCACCAGCATCAGAAATACGCTTGGACTTTACCGTTCGCCGCTTTTGCGATGATCACGTTAGCATATGTGACTAAACCAACAGTGGATAACAGTGCGCCACAAGTTGCATTTAGTCAAGTACAAAACATTGTCGTAGCACGTTGCGCAATGTGCCATGCGACCAACGGCGTGGCACCAATGGCAGGTGTACACCTTGATACACCAGAGAACATCAAGCTGAATTCAGACCGGGTATTATCGGCAGTACGCAACCGCGTCATGCCACAGGGTAATATCACCAAAATGACTGGTGATGAACGTACTACCGTTATCAATTGGATCAATCAAGGCGCGAAAATATAGCGCAGCTATAATAACGCAGCCATGTAACGCAGTAAGCTAATCCCTATTCATAAGTTATGAGTAGGGATTTTTAAATTAAAATGGAACAAAACCCTACTCTAAATGTCTTAGCGCTATATAAAATTACGATAAGACCTCCTATGGAACAATTAAACAATCAGCTCTTTTTAGCCATTAACCAATTTGCAGGCCAAAATCAATTCATTGATTACATTTTCATATTCCTTGCAGAAGGAATGCCTTACATCTTTATCACATTAGTTGTCTTAGTGTGGTTTCGTAGTGAAGAAAGGATTAAACGTTACCTCATTGCAGCAACCTTGACCTCTGTTGTGGGTATCGCGATCAATCATGTTATTGCGCAAGTTTATTTTCATCCACGTCCATTCATGAATGATCTTGGTACGACATTAGTTCAACACACTGCAAACTCATCATTCCCATCTGACCACACAACGTTTATGTTTTGTATCGCATTTAGTTTATTGTTTCATCAAGCAACAAAAAAATTAGCATTGGGATTGACAGTATTCGCGGTTATCGGTGGGTTATCTCGGGTGTATATTGGTGTACATTACCCTTTCGATATCGCAGCTGCGTCAGTTATTGGCGTGTTATCAGCAATAATAGTACATACAGTTCGCCATAAACTTGCAGGCTGTTACAACCTGATTATTGCTACGGCTGATCGCTTAACTAGCCGACTGTTATAAGTACACGGCATAACAAAGGTAGTTATAGATAGATAGGTACGAGCAATAGTGCTCGTCATATTAATAGAAATAAACGTAGCGTTACCAGCAGTCTTTAAGGGGTGCTGGTTATTACGCTTCGCTAACTAAGAAGCGCATGATCTCTTCCATGTCTAAATTAAAATCATCCGCTCTTACCGACTGCGCAATGCCATCATCAACCACAGACAAGTCAATCTGATTCGAATGTTCAAAATCACCCTTATCCAAACTGTAAAACGAATTCACTTTAGGGCGAATAGGATCGGCTTGGTTATAACCTTCAACAATCGCCAAACGATTAGAATTCAATTTAACCAGTGAACCAACAGGGTAAACCCCCATACACTTGATAAAAGCATTAACCAAGCTTAAATCTAATTGCCCATCTTGGCCTAAACTACGTAAAATACCGAATGCTTTTAATTGAGTCGAACCTTCTTTATAACAGCGATTTGCCGTTAATGCATCGTAGATGTCACAAATAGTCAATATGCGGCCATAGCGAGAAACTTGCTGTCCAGACAAACCATAAGGATAGCCTTCACCGTTTAACTTTTCATGATGCAAACCTGCAACATCTAGGCTGATCTTAGAAATACCCGGAATGGATTTAATAATATCGATAGAGTGATTGACGTGTAACTTCATAATGCCAAACTCATCAGTCGTTAATTTCCCCGGCTTATTGAGGATCTCATCTGGCGTGCGTATCTTGCCAATATCATGTAAAAAAGCACCAATTGCCAATTCTCTAATAATGGTTTTTTCAATACCAAGATAACGACAGAATAACGCCATTAGCATAGATACAGCAAAAGAATGTTCTAACAAATATTCATCTTTTTTACGGATATTGATCGCACACATTAGCGCGTCAGAATCGGTAAATAACGTATCGATTAACTCAGTAGTGAGCGTTTTAACTGAACAAAGGTCAATCTCTGATCCTTCTTCGATATGCTTAAACAGCTTTATCTGTACATCTTTAGAGGTTGAAATAAGTGCTTTAGCTTGGATCATTTTCACGCTGAACTCTTGTTTACGTCCAGACGTATTTGCCCTTAAGGCAGCTGCATCCGCAGCCATTTTCGCATCAAACTTTTCGGTATCCACTAATACGCGTTTAATACCGAGTTCAATCAATTTATTAAGTACTACATCATTTTTAATCCATTCTGATGTTGTCAGCCTAAAACTGCCTGTTTGCACGGTGATTTTTTCAATGTAAGTACCCGCAGAAATATCGGCAATATCTTGTTCTATAAGCATAATAATCAGTGACTCAAGAAATGATGAATAGTGTTATAACCCGCTACCTTAACACCATAGAACGAGTAAATATAGCGAATACCACAGCCCTTGTTTATAGTGATGCTTTCGTCTCTATTTTGTGCGCTATATGCATATTTTGCAACTTTACCACTAAGTACTTTATATAACCGATACTTACCCAAATAACGACAGCCGTTGCGCCCCATAATTCAAACAAAGCCACCACATGTAGCTGAGCAATATAATGTTCAGCAATCCCGATACTGGCAAACCAATCACTGGTGCTATATAAGGCTTTAGCACTGATCACTAACGGAAAGGTAAATGCAGCAAAACCGGGATTAAAAGCTAAACGGGATAAGTGTAATAGCGCCATATAAATAACCACGGTCATCAACAATGCAATACCTAATAATACCGCAACGATTACCGGTGATGGTTGAGCCATAAAGGCCAAATAGCCTGTTAAACATAAGCTTGCTGGCGCGGCTAATATAGCAATTGATGGTTTCGCACTGGCAGGGATTTTTTCACCAAAAATAAGACGATTAATCATAACCGGTAATAGCACCGCATAATTAACAATACCGAATACTAAAATGGCATAACAAATCGGTTTAAACAATTCCGATTGCGGGCAAGTAAATACCGCAACAATTAAACCTATGGGTGGCACAAACCAGCTTGGCACCATATGCTGTAATTGCATATCTTGAAAACGATGGTACAGGAACAGCACTAAAAATATGAGGTGTAACACTATCGCCGCTAACCACAGAAAAGAAGCGGTGGCAGGATAAGCAGCCGTTAGCGAACTTGATACCACCATGGTAGCCATGGCAAATGTCGGCACCACACTACCAACAACATGATGAGAAAGATCATTCCACAGTGTTTGTGGGTGAATGATAAAGCGTAATAACAAAGTAAGTAAGATCACCGCTGCGATCGTTGCTGTGGTATTTTGCACATAACCATTAAAGCCATATACCGACTCCCACAGCGCACCTAGAGATGAGATACCGAGGGCAAGACCTGCGACAGGTGTTGGTAATAGTTTAAAGTTAATTCTAATTTGGTTTAACATAATGCACCTCACTTATTGATGCTGCTATTATAACCCTAGCTTT
The DNA here is from genome assembly GCF_002836355.1 of Moritella sp. Urea-trap-13. NCBI lineage: Bacteria > Pseudomonadati > Pseudomonadota > Gammaproteobacteria > Alteromonadales > Moritellaceae > Moritella > Moritella sp. Urea-trap-13. The sequence continues at coordinate 359,137 of NZ_PJCA01000027.1, read as the reverse complement.
AGGTTAATAAAATCTGTATATTTTTAACATTGAGTTAATAAAAGTTGAACAAGCATGAATCTATCGTTAAAACAATTACGTGTCTTTGTTGCTGTCAGTCAACAACAGAGCATTACCCACGCTGCAAAAAGCTTATTTCTCACCAAAGCAGCGGTTAGCATGGCGCTCAGCGAACTCGAAAACCAATTGGGACAACGACTGTTTGATCGTACCAATAACCGCTTACACCTCAATCCACACGGTCAACGTTTATTACCTATTGCTGATGAATTACTGCACCGCGCTGCGAGCATTGACACCTTATTTCAACAATCCGGACAGTTAATCGGTGAGCTTGCCATTGGCGCCAGCGAAACTATCGGTAACCAACTCTGCCCTTGGTTACTTGCCCAATTCAGGCAGCAGACCGCACACACGCAACAAACGCTACATATCAGTAATAGCGCCAACATTGCTGAAATGATATTACATTATCAACTGGATATCGGCATTATCGAGGGTGACGTAAACCACAATGATATAGAAACAATCCCCTGGATCAAAGATGAAATGTGTATCATTGTTGCAGCTGATCACCCTCTACTAGAAAGCACCGGCTTAACGCTGGCTGATTTAGCAGATACCGCGTGGGTATTACGTGAGTCAGGCTCTGGCAGTCGCGCTTTCTTTAAAAGTCACGTTGCACCGTCGATCTCGCAATGGCAGATAGCCTATGAACTCAATTCTATCGAAGCACAGTTAAACTTTGTCGCGGCAGGATTAGGGATAGCTTGTGTCTCTAAATTTAGTGCGATACACGCGTTAGACAATGGTCGTGTACGGATATTACCACTGAAGCATAAATTAGAACGACAGTACAAGATCATCATGCACAAGCAGAAATACAAAAGTGAGTTAATATCCGCATTTATCGACTTTAGTCAACAATGGGATAGCAGCACCTTAAGCACTCATTAGCGCAGCATAAATCGGCCATAACCACCAGCTACAAGCAAAAATATACACTAATCTTAATATTAATATTAATTTAGGTTGATAGCTTAAGGTAATTGAATGTTGAATGAACGCATATTACATACCTCGTTTCGGCAAGGATTATGGTTTAGGTTATGCTTTGGACGATGGCTTGGATTAGTGCTAGGAATAGGAATAACAATCACTAGTCATGTAGTGCTTGCTCATGACTCGTCTGTACACACCACACAAGAAGCACCCTCGCAGGATATTATTGTTAATCAGTTAACCGTCGGGGTTGGCAGCCAATCACAGCATGGCCCAGTACGCTCAGGAGAAACGCTGTCTTCGATAGCCAAGCAACGCGCACCGAAAAATATGTCACGTGAACAATACATGAATATGATTTTTCAGCTTAATCCGCAGGCGTTTATTAACAACAATAAAAATAAATTAAAAACCCAGAGTTTACTCACATTACCTAATTATCAAGATAACAATAATACGATGGGTGATGCCAGCATTGTCAAACAACGCACCCAGTTTAATGAGAAAAATATTCAACTGAAGGATTATACTTCAACATTAAAGCTTAAATCGAGTTCAGGATCCGCAGCATATTTTCCGCAAATCCCTATTCGCGTCGTAGCACCGAATACATTAAACCAACAACAAAAACAGGCTAAGTTACAAGCGCAGATGCAACAAACCCAACAAACAGTAATACACGAGCAAGTATCGTTATTGCAACAAATTAGCCAACTACAACAACAGCTGAGCATAACGAAAGCAAACATAGCCGAACTCAATCACACTCAACAACAACTCACCGTCAAAAATCAAAATTTGCTACTGCAACTACAAGATATACATGTAAAATATGATCACATCATCAACAATTATACTTTTAGTCCTAAATTTTAGCTAAAAAAAAGGAGTAGCAATCGCTACTCCTACTGTAATAATTTATTAAATTATTACGCCTGAATACATAACCAACCTAGCTGGAAATTTCAGGATAAAGTATACTTACTTCTTTGATATAAAATAGTCAAATAGCTGTTGCTAGGCAAACGGTCGAAAGGAATAAAAACACCTCTGCCAAATAAGTAAACATAATACTCAAACTCGTGCGAAGCTTGAGTATCCGTGCTATGACCATTAAACAAAAAGCTAACTTCAAGGTCAAGTTTTAATGTGTGTTTGTTAAATTTTTGTGAGTCTTTATAACTTTATATCAGTAATTACGAAGGGATGAATATAAGTATGTCTACCATACGGAAGAAAAACGAAGCAAAGATTTTAAAGGCTGCCAGTCAAGTATTTGCCAGTGAAGGTTACGCAGCAACAAAAACCATTGATATCGCGAAACTTGCGGGTGTACCGAAGGCCAACGTCTATTATTATTTTGGTAATAAAGAGACACTGTACTCAGCTGTATTGGAAACCATCATTGAACCATTACTCAGCGCCACTCATCCAATTGAAACTATCGATAACCCTGCGATAGCTTTAACCGAATACATTAAGACTAAGCTACTAATCTCACGAGATTACCCTTATGCATCGAAAGTGTTTGCTAATGAGATAATGCGCGGTTCACCATTATTATCGCCTGAAATACGCCAACGTTTAATGAACCAGAGTACTTTTTTACTGGATAAATTTAGCCAATGGATTGCTGCGGGTCAGATGGATAACGTATCGCCACACCACCTATTATTTATGATCTGGTCTTCAACACAAACTTACGCCGACTTTAGCTGGCAGATTAATGCCGTCATGGGCAAAACATCGCTGTCAGCCAATGATTATGATGATGCCGCACACCTCATTAGTCAACTGGTCCTAAAAGGCTGTAATGTACAGTCTTGTGACAGTACTTCGGTTTTGTAATAGTACCTCGGCCTTGTAACTCTATTTCGATCTTGTAGTAATAGTCGAGCTTGTAACAGTTGTCGAGCTCAATTGCCGTTAAAAAAAATTAGCGGATCGGAGTTAATATTAATTTTTTGATATCCCCTAAGCCATTTTTAATACGTCGAATTTGAGGGTTAAGCCAAAACGCATAACCCTCATAACACAAGGCATTGATAAACTGCCTTTGGGTACGGTAATAATCCGCATAGCCTTCTTTTAATTTCGCATCAGCCAAAGCAAAGGTATGCTTACTTAACCCAAGATCACGCTGTTTATAATCATTAATTATTTGCTCAATACACTTTAGATGTTGTAAACGCTTACTATCAGTTTGGGTTATAGAATCACTACGCATAAGATAACCAGTATAACTTTTGGTCAAGGCCGCCACTTCAAAATGTTCACAAATTTTTAGCCATAACTGCCAATCTTCGCAATAGCTCATATCAATATCAAACAATCCAACAGTCTTAAAAACAGATGCTTTTACCATCACAGTTGATGTACCCACCACATTATGAGCCAGTACTTGCGCTAAAGGTTGTTTGATATAATGGCTAGGCGTCGTCACCTCTGTAAATTGATTCCAATAACCGAAGCAATCAACAATATACTGATATTGTTGATTCACATGATCATAATTAGTAAATGACATAGCAACACTGGGATTTGCCTCATGCAAGGCTAGCTGCGCGGTTAATTTTCCGGGGTACCAATAGTCATCGGCATCTAAAAATGCAATATACTCGCCGGCGGCTTGTTGTATCGCGATATTACGGGCGCCTGCTGCACCAACACCGGTAGTGGCAATAACCTTAACGCAAGCCTGTTGCTGACTTAAGGTATCGAGGTATTGAGCCGTCTCATCGGTGCTATTATCGTTAACAATAATGATTTCAACATCACTTCGGCCTTGCTGTAAAATACTCGCGATGGCTTTCGGCAAATAGGCCAAACAATTATAGCTAGGAATAACTACAGAAACTATATACACCATAACACCACTCCTTATGTTAGCTGCCGACACCTGCGTTTAGCGCCCTGCAAAACAATCCCATTTATACTATTATTTATCAAAGGCTTCATTTTTATTTAAGCCGTGTTGCTAAGCCTAGTTAATAAATGCATTTTTGGATGCTATATCGATAATATGATGAGTATCCAAATAAGAGGATCTGCGTCATGAAAATAACGGTTATGGATAATCGAATACAGCAAGAAGGATCTCAAAATGAAAAAAGTGGCATTTTTAGCACCCTCATACCCCGTACTGAGTGAGACATTTATTCGCACCGAGGTGGATTCAATCAAAGCCTGCGGCCACCACGTTTGTGTCATGACTTTTATTAAATACAATGACTGTAGCGAGTTTAGCTATGACACCCATGTTATCGGTGAGGACGTTCCCCTTGCTTTATTAACAAGCCTTAGTCCCACGGGCATATTAAGCGCACTGTCTTTTATTGCCAAACAGCGTTCTATGCCTAAATTATCTTTATTTCGATACAGTCTCAAACTGGCGCTACAGATGCGTAAAGAAGAGATTCATCATGTCCATGCCCACTTTGCACAGCACACCAGTGCACATGCCATTGTTGCCGCAAAAATGATGGGGATCACCAGCTCTTTTGTCGCCCATGGCCATGATCTTTATGAAACACCTTTTGATGTTGATTTAAAGGTCAATAGCAGCAATTTTGTTGTCGCTGTATGCAAAGATATGGAAACAGATTTAAAGAAAATGAACCTTGATAAAATAAAATTATTGCATTGTGGAGTTAAAACCAATGAGTTTAAACCTCCACTTTTATCACCAACCGGCTCCCAAAATGGCACCCCTATTAAACTGGTATTTTTAGGTCGGTTGGTCGAACAAAAAGGGCTTAATTACCTGTTGCAAAGTCTGGGTGAGTTAAACACCCCGCACTTAGTGACTTTAGATATTATTGGTGATGGCGAGCTGCGTTCAAGCCTGCAGCAGCAAGTATATCAATTGGGTTTATCGAAGTTTGTACGCTTTCACGGGTCTAAATCACCACATTGGGTCAGCCAAAACCTCGCCACCTTTGATTGTCTCGTCGCGCCATTTTGCATGTCACATTCAGGTTGTGTTGATACAGGTCCATTAGTATTAAAGGAAGCAATGGCTGTCGGCGTTCCTGTAATAACCACTGATTTAATGGGTTGCAAAGAGATAGTCGCCCCTGGCACTGGATTGATTGTAAAACAAAAAAGTAGCCAATCGCTGAGTAATGCGATCACTGAATTTATCCATTACTCACCAGAAAAACGTCAAGATATGCAGCGTTTAGCACGTTTAAATATAGAAAATAATTTTGATGCCTTGAATCAGGCTAAAAGTCTATCCAATTGGATTGAAAATTGTGCCAGCTAATCCGTGGTCAGAAAGAAATGCTACAGAGGCAAAGTTAACGAGATAAAATGAATGTAGGTAGATAAATAGCGCAGTAAACAAATCTTCTTACTGCGCTATTATTAAATGGAACGATTCAGAGCGTACGATTAAGCCCTATAACTAGGCTCCATTCATTAATAATTACAGGCTACTGTAACGGTTTTCACCATATACGTAAGTTTCACATACCACACGATCATCACCCATTAGCATTAATGCAAACAAGGTTTCTTCTAACGACGTCGAGTTATCCATACGGAACTTAAGCAACGGCGTTGCCGCTAAATCTAATACCACGAAATCAGCTTCTTTGCCTACGGCTAAATTACCAATTTTATCTTCTAAACGTAATGCTTTTGCACCACCTAAAGTAGCTAAATAAAGTGATTTAAACGGGCTTAGCGCCTGTCCTTGCAACTGCATTACTTTATATGCTTCATTCATCGTTGATAATAACGAGAAACAAGTACCCGCGCCCACATCCGTGCCCATGCCGACATTAACACCGAATTTTTCTAGACGCGGTAAATCGAGCAGACCCGAACCTAAGAATAGGTTTGAGGTAGGACAGAAAGCAACTGCAGAACCAGTATCAGCCAAGCGTTGACATTCACTATCACACAAATGAATACCATGCGCGAATACCGAACGCTCGCTTAACAGACCATGATGATCATATACATCAAGGTAGTTAGTGCGCTCAGGGAATAACTCTTTAACCCACTCAATTTCTTTTAAGTTTTCTGATAAATGCGTATGCATATATAAATCTGGATATTCACTTAACAAACGCGCCGCAACATCAAGCTGCTCAGGGGTACTTGTCGGTGCAAAACGAGGCGTTACCGCATAGTGTAAGCGACCTTTATGGTGCCAGCGTTCAATCAATTCTTTACTGTCTTCATAACAACTTTCAAGGGTATCGGTTAAGAAATCTGGCGCGTTGCGATCCATCATTACTTTACCGCAAATAATACGTAAGTTACGTAATTCTGCTTGCGTAAAGAAGCTATCAACTGACTCTTTATGTACAGTACCGAATACTAACGCTGTCGTGGTACCGTTACTCATTAATTCTTGTAAGAAGATCTCAGCCACTTTCGTCGCATGCTCAGGATCATCAAACTTACCTTCTGCAGGGAAAGTATAATTATTTAACCAATCTAGTAATTGCTCGCCATATGACGCGATCATACCCGTCTGTGGATAATGCACATGGGTATCAATGAAACCCGATGTAATGATCTTATTTTCAAAGACTTTAACATCGATATCACTGCTTTCATTAGCCAGGATGTCATCAGCGTTACCGATTGCTTGGACGATACCATTTTCAATAATCAGGGCACCATCAGCGAAATATTCGTACGAATTTTCCATACCGACTTTATCGGGATCACCCAAGCTATGTAATATTGCTGATCGGTATGCTGTTCGAATTGTACTCATTTAAAACTTCCTTCATTATGCTGCTGCATCAAATCTCGCGCTATCCTAATACTCTCATGATAGCCTGTCTATAATAATACACTGTCGATGACTAGGCTAACTTAGCTATGTCGTTATTTACTTGCACTAGATTAGGCTTTTGTTTGCTTTCTAACGCCCGTCCTTGATAAATTGCAATCAATTCACCAGCGACTGAAATAGCTATTTCAGCTGGGTGTTTTCCGGCTACCGCACTGATACCAATCGGGCAGATCATTTGATTAATCTGCTCATCGGTAAAATCACGAGCACGTAATCTATACTGAAAACGCTTTTTCTTGGTCTGCGAGCCAATCAGGCCAAAATACTTAGCATCACCGCGTTTTAAAATGGCTTTGGCTAAATCAAAATCCAGCTGATGATTATGCGTCATGACCAGATAGTAACTGTCTGCTGGCATATCACGGACATCGCCAACCGGATCATCACTCAGTAGCTTGGTGACATTGTCAGGTAATTGCGCCGGAAATTGTTCTTCGCGCTCATCAATCCAAGTAACACGGAATGGCAAGGTCGCTACAACATGCAATAAAGCTTTCGCCACATGCCCAGCACCAAACACCACTAAGTGCTGTAGTGACTGGCCAATCGGCTCAAACATCAAGGTCGCACTGCCACCACAACACTGACCTAAGCGCGCACCTAAATCAAAGCGTTCGACGACCAGTGACTCTTTAGCATCCACGAGCATCTCGCGCGCCATTTTAGTGGCTAAGTGTTCTAAATGACCGCCGCCAATCGTGGCATAGAGCTTATCTTGCGTGACCAACATTTTGGTCCCTGAATCTCGCGGTGTTGAACCGTGATGCTCAAGCACCGTTACCATGATGCATGCTTCACCGCGCTGCTTTAGCGCCGCAAGTGGGTCAATCCAATTGTCTTCAAACATCATCAATCTCCTTACTAAACAGCTTAGTGACACCATTACACGTTTAAACCTAAGCGGTAACAGTCGTTACTTTTGATTCACTAACGAGTGCGTCTTTTACCTTATCGGCCTGATTGTGGGCATATAAATAGTCTTCGGCGTCTTGTACTGCCCACAGCACGCGTTCTGGTGTGGCAGGGGTATCTAGATGTGGCATATATCGATGGTCAGCCACACTCGCTGCCGCATCACGTAATGCACTCCATACTGACATACCCAGCATAAATGGCGGTTCACCCACGGCTTTAGAATTGTAAACGGTTTGCTCAGGGTTACTGCGGTTTTCAACTAACTGAGTTCTAAAATCAATCGGTGTATCGGCAATAGCTGGGATCTTGTAACCCATTGGGCCATTAGTGGCTAATTTACCTTTGTCATTCCAGACTAATTCTTCCGTGGTTAACCAACCCATACCTTGAATAAAACCACCTTCAATCTGGCCTATATCAATATCAGGATTAAGTGACGCGCCAACATCATGGAGAATATCCACACGCAAGGTTTTGTACTCACCTGTTAAGGTATCAATCAGCACTTCAGAACAAGATGCACCATAAGCAAAGTAATAGAATGGGCGCCCTTTAGCTGTAGCGTGATCGTAATAGATCTTCGGTGTTTTATAGAAACCGGTACTCGATAGCGAGATCTGATTGAAATAAGCCAGCTGGATAAGATCTGCAAACGTCATGATCTGTTCACGAATAGTCACGGTATTATTACTGAAGACAACCTCTTCGTCTGTCACGCTAAAATGTGCCACACAGAAATCAATCAAACGTTGCTTAATAGTACGCGCTGCATTTTGTGCTGCTTTACCATTTAAGTCAGTGCCTGATGATGCAGCTGTTGGCGAAGTATTCGGTACTTTACCGGTATTCGCGGAAGTAATTTGAATGTTTTCAATATCCACTTGGAATTCTTGTGCAACAATCTGCGCCACTTTGGTATTAAGCCCTTGGCCCATTTCAGTACCACCATGGCTTAACTGCATACTGCCATCAGTGTAAACATGCAATAATGCCCCCGCTTGGTTCAAGAAGGTCGCCGTAAAGGAAATACCAAATTTAACCGGTGTTAGCGAGATACCCTTTTTCAAAATAGGGCTGCTTTGATTGTATTCATCAATCGCTTTACGGCGCGCCGCATACTCACTCGTCGCTTCAAGATCCGCCACCAGCTCATGAATAAAGTTATCTTCTACTTTTTGATAGTAGTGGGTGACATTGCGATCTTCAATACCGTAAAAATTCACTTTACGTACAGCTAATGGATCTTTACCTAATTTACCGGCTATTTCATCCATGATATGTTCAATTGTGATCATACCTTGCGGGCCACCAAAACCACGGAATGCGGTATTTGAGGCGGTATTAGTTTTGCAGCGATGACCAGTGATCGTCGCATCACCTAAATAGTATGCGTTGTCGGAATGGAACATAGCACGATCCGTGATCGAGCTAGAAAGGTCCGGTGAATAACCACAGTTACTGGCGACGATAATTTCAATACCATTGATTTGACCATCGTCATTAAAGCCAACTTTATATTGATTAAAGAACGGGTGACGTTTACCTGTCATCATCATATCTTCAACACGGGGAAAACGGATCTTAGTTGGTCGCCCGGTTAGCTTAGCAAATACGGCACATAGACACGCGGGTCCCGCAGCTTGGGTTTCTTTACCACCAAAACCACCGCCCATACGGCGCATATCAATGACAACTTTGTGCATAGGTACGCCTATCACTTCGGCCACCAGTTTTTGCACTTCGGTTGGGTTCTGCGTTGAGGCATAGACGATCATACCGCCATCTTCCGTTGGCATCACTGACGCCGCTTGCGTTTCTAAATAGAAATGCTCTTGGCCACCAACATGAATGCTGCCTTCTAAAATATGCGTTGCTGCAGACAAGGCTGCTGCCGAATTACCACGTTTTTGTTGATGTGATTCAGTCACAAAGCTTTTCTTCGCTAACGCTTCTTCGACACATAAAATGGCGGGTAATTCTTCATATTCGATGATTGCCGCTTGCGCTGCTTGACGGGCAATCTCCATCGAACTTGCCGCTACCGCAATCACTGCTTGGCCAAGATATTCGACTTTACCATCGGCCAATAATGGATCGCCCGGTAAGATCGCACCTATGTCTAATTCACCCGGTACATCTTTGGCTTGAATAGCTAATTCAACACCGTCAAATTCATAACAAGGCGTTAAATCGATCTTAGTAATATTAGCGTGTGCAACGTCGCTCATACGCACATACACATGCAATTGATTGGGATATTCTAGGCGATCATCCACATAAATCGCTTCGCCTGTTACCTGAATAGCGGCACTGTCATGTTTAACATTTTTACCGACACCAGTTTTGATCGAACCATTCGCTTGAGCTAACAATTGCTGCTGTGATAATTGTACTTTATTGTGATTAGACATAAGACGTTACCCGCGTTTCAATTGTGGTATTTTGCAATTCTAAATAGAATTTCTTCAGTAGATTTTTAGCTGTTAATGAGCGATATTCTTTACTGGCACGGAAATCAGAGAGTGGAGAGAAGTCTTTCGCGAGTGCTTGCATAGCCGCTGCTACATTGTGGTATTCCCACGTTGCGCCAAGTAAGATTTTCTCTGCATGTTGCGCACGCAGTGGTGTCGCGGCCATGCCACCGAAGGCAATGCGAATATCAGTAACAACATTTTTTTTCAAGGTAATATTAAACGCGCCCAGTACCGCAGAAATATCATCATCCAATCGTTTAGATAATTTATAAGTACGGAACACCTGCTCTGCAGTCGGTAATGGAATAATAATTTTAGTAATAAATTCAGCTGCTTTTTGTGCAGTGATTTTATAACCAACAAAGTAATCTTCCAGCTCCATCAAACGTACATCATCACCACAACGTAGTTCAACTTGTGCATCAAGTGCAATTAACGCAGGTGGTGTATCGCCAATCGGTGAAGCATTACCAATGTTGCCACCGATAGTACCTTGGTTACGCACTTGCAGCGATGCAAAGCGATGTAAGAGTTCACCAAAATCAGGAAAGTATTGCGCTAGCGTGCTGTAGCTATCGGTGAGACTTCTAGCCGCGCCAATTTCGATATGGCTATCAGTCACTGTAATGTCTTTCATCTCTGCCACATTACCAACCGAGATAAGCGTATTAATAGGGCGGTGGAATTGCGTCACTTCCAACGCTAAATCGGTACCACCGGCAACAATACGAGCATCAGGGTGTTTCACTAATAGGGCCGCTAAGTCAGCCACATTATTTGGTGAATAAGCCGTATGGCCGTTACCTGAGAGTGTTTGTGTGCCGCTACGCTCAATGGTATTAAGTTGCGCAACAGTTTCAGCTTCTAAACGCTCAAAAGCATCCACAATATGCGCTTGTTCAGCTAATGCCATCGCTGAATCGATAATAGAACGATAACCAGTACAACGACATAAGTTACCTGCTAGCGCTTCAAAAATGGCCTGTTTATCGGCTGATGGGGTATTTTTGCTTAATGCAAACATCGACATGACAAAGCCAGGGGTACAATAACCACATTGGGTACCGTTATAATCAACAAGCGCTTGTTGCACCTGATGTAGGGTACCGTCTTTTGCTTTCAGGTCTTCGACAGTAATTAATTGCTTACCGTGTAAAGCGGATACGAACGTAATACACGCATTTACCGATGTATAACGGATCCTTCCATCAACAACATCACCGAGTACAACAGTGCAAGCACCGCAGTCCCCTGATGCACAACCTTCTTTAGTACCTTTCTTCGCTTCTTCTTGGCGTAAGAAATTAAGTACCGTGGTATTGGGTGAAAGGTCAGATATCTGACACATCTTTTGGTTAAGTAGAAACTTAATCAAGTCGTACCTCCTGCGTTGTTCCATAACGTTGACATTGATTGCTATTATTTTTGTTATTAGCTGTGTTTTAAATCATTACTTTTAATCATTAATGTGCTCTAAAATCTTAAACCTGACTCGAGAGTCAACTTATTGTTACATAAAAATAACAATTGAGACACATTTTAATCGAATGATTTAGCGCTTATATAGACAATTATAGTGAATATTAGCTAAGACAATAGGAAAGAGAGGCAGAAACAATAATGCCAAGTTACGCTGAACTTGGCATTTTTTGTATACAATATGATGAGTAATAACTTATTTTATTTTTTGTTTAATACATTAGAAAAGACAACATGCAGGTCACTTGAAACCGTTTCACCATCTAAATTCAATTTAGATTCAATGTGATCTAAATGCTCACGCATTAGTAAACAGGCTTGTTCCGTGTCTTTCGCTTCAATCGCATCAAGTAAGCCACTGTGCTCGTCTAATACGCAGTGAGTACTCGTCGCCACTTCATACTGGGCAATGATTAACGAACTAAGTGATACCAAACTACGTTGGAAGTTAAATAACGGCGCATTACCCGACATTTCTGCCAGTTTTAAATGAAATTCCCCCGATAAACGGATAGCCTTACCCAAATCACCTTGCTTGGTGGCAATATTTTCAGCGACGATTAACTTACGTAAATGATTGATCTGTTTACTAGTTGCATTTTTAACAGCCAGTTTAGTTATCGCGTCTTCCAAGGTATGGCGGGCAATAAATACTTGTTTTGCTTCTTCAACGGAAGGCGATGCCACGACAGCGCCACGGTTAGGGCGGATCACCACAACTTGTTCGTGCGATAAACGTAATAGTGCGCGACGTATAATAGTCCGGCTGACACTAAAAATATCACCCAGCGCTTCTTCATTTAACTTAGTACCAGGCGGCAGACGACGTTCAAGGATAGCATCAAAGATATGCGCATAGACTATATCGTCTTGAGGCATAGAGCCTGACTTGCCTTCTGCTGCAACAGAACTACTGAGATCAGACATTATTTTCACCATTGTTAATCCAACTTGGTTATCTCAATACAAGTAAGTACCGTTATAACCTGATATTTATTGATATAAAGTCATAATATGTTAACGCTGTGTAACAATCTAGCCTTATCTTGTATACCATCTCAAAAAAATTGAAAACAATATTTAAACTGACTTTATATATTTCAGTAGAGACACTACCACGTTAAAAATGAGAGATTAAAAAACCGATGATTAAGGGCCATCGGTTTTATTTTACAACATGGCTTCTTATCAGCTAACGTTTATCGGTTCAGTAACTGATCAACCGCAACAGCGAGCGCGACAGTCGCACCTACCATAGGATTATTACCCATGCCAATAAATCCCATCATCGCAACGTGAGAGGGCACTGACGAACTGCCCGCAAATTGTGCATCTGCATGCATGCGTCCCATGGTATCTGTCATACCATACGATGCTGGACCCGCGGCAACATTATCAGGATGTAAAGTACGTCCCGTACCACCACCAGAAGCAACTGAGAAATAAGGATGACCCGTGCGAATACATTCTGATTTATAAATTCCAGCGACAGGATGTTGGAATCGCGTTGGATTTGTTGAATTACCCGTAATACTCACGTCGACACCAGCAGCGTGCATAATAGCGACACCTTCACGCACATCATCCGCGCCATAACAAAGGATATAGCCACGAGGTCCAGTTGAAAATGAACGACGGCTCACTTCTTTTAATTCATTGGTATCATAATCAAATTGTGTTCTAACATAAGTGAAGCCATTGATACGCGAGATAAGATAAGCGGCATCTTTACCTAAACCATTGAGGATCACTTTCAACGGTGATTGGCGTGATTTATTCACATTCAGCGCAATTTTGATCGCGCCTTCTGCGGCAGCGAAAGACTCATGCCCAGCAAGGAATGCAAAACATTGGCTTTTCTCATTCAATAATCGCGCTGCAAGTGCACCGTGGCCTATACCTACTTGACGTTGTTTGGCGACACTGCCCTCTTTCGTAAATGCTTGTAGCCCTTCACCTATAATATTAGCCGCCTCTTCAGCTGAACTCGCCTGGCGATATAACGCTAATGCTGTGCCAATGGTATATGCTTCCGCTGCACTATCGAATGCGATAGGCTGGGTTTCCATCACTAACGCTTTAGAGTCAATGCCTTTAGCTAGGCAGTATTGATAAGCTTCATCAATTGAAGACAAGTTGATTTCGTTTAGTAATGCTGTAATTTGGTTTGTAATAGTGCGATTAGTCATAATAGTGCCCTCAGGTTAAGCTTCACGTGGATTAATGGTTTTAACTGCATCGTCAAAGCGACCATACTTCCCGGTAGCAGATTTCATTGCTTCATCAGCTTGAAAACCCTTGCTAACCACTTTCATCATTTTCCCGAGGTTGACGTATTCATAACCAATCACTTCATTATTCTCATCTAAGCCTAATTTAGTGACATAGCCTTCGGCAATCTCCATGTAGCGAACGCCTTTTGCACTGGTGCCATAGCTAGTGCCAACTTGACTGCGTTGAGTTTGCCCGAGGTCTTCTAAAGCCGCACCAATTTCTAACCCACCTTCAGAAAAAGCAGATTGCGTACGACCATAGGCAAATTGGAGGAATATTTCACGCATTGCCACATTAATAGCATCGCAGACCAAATCTGTATTCATGGCTTCAAGTATTGTTTTACCGGTAATTATTTCAGCTGCCATCGCCGCTGATTGCGTCATACCAGAACAGCCAATCGTTTCAATTAAAGCTTCTTCAATAATACCTGCTTTAACATTAAGCGTAAGTTTGGCTGCACCTTGTTGCGGAGCACAAGTGCCGACACCATGACTTAAACCAGAGATCGCAATCACTTCTTTAGGATTGATCATTCGACCTTCGATTGGAATTGGCGCAGATGCGTGGAGATCGCCGCGTTGAATCGGGCACATTGATTGGATTTCAGAAGAGTAGTGCATACAATTATCCTATTATATTTAGGAAAACAAGGCATCATCACATGTTAAATAACGGTTCAGTTAATAGTATGCATAACGCAGCTCTATTACTTCGATGCTATTTTACAGATTCACTTGTTCTCAAATTTAATAGGAGTCATCAGCCAGAGATTGGCGGTTAAGTAGGTGGCACCCCATCACCTTATGCCGTTATTTTAGAACTTAAGCACCTTTTTTAGCAAGCGTTGCTTTAGACCGGTTTTTTATATTAAACCTTTTTTATATAAGCACCGTGATTACCTTAGCAAGGTTTACTAACCGTACTCTCTAATTTTTAATGGCTTGCTAGCATCATAACTGTTTAATACATCTAATAGGTTTGCCGTGCTCAACGAAATGTCAGAGGGGGATGTAGGATCTTGAGTAAATTCAGCAGCTTGAGCAAGTTCACTCAAAGTAGGCTTAATTAACGAATCATGCGCTAATTTTTGCTGTAATAAATGCGAACTGTTTTGTACCACAGATTCCGGCACATATTTAGTATCGCCGACAGCCACAGCGACTTCTGGCGAAAAGCAGATTTCTAAACGCATTGCAGCCATATTGTTACTCGCCGCATATTCATTCAAGCGAACCATACGGGCAGCATCGTACGCTGACGTATCAACGACAGGTTGTTTAATTTCGATTTGTTTCTGATCACTAATGTCAGATGACAACATGCTTAATAGCAAAGCAAATTTTGCTCTATCACCATTTACAGCACATTTATTTAATTGTTGGCCAAGTTGCAGCTCATCAATTAAGGCATGTTGTCGTATCGATTGAACGTAAATAAGGTACCTCTTGAACAGAATTGCGCGCAGAACAACCAAATTTTGCCGCGAAATAATCAACTAGTAAGTTATCGGCCTGTTTTTCTAAATATTTAGCGGTTTATTCGAATTTTTTGTTCACAAACAGACATTTTCTGATATTATCCGTTCCGTACTTGTGGAGGGGTTCCCGAGTGGCCAAAGGGATCAGACTGTAAATCTGACGGCTCAGCCTTCGAAGGTTCGAATCCTTCTCCCTCCACCACAATTTATACTATGTTGCTTAGCATTATTGGCTAATGCACTATTTAATAGATAATAGCGACATAATGAAAGACAACATCTATATCGTTAGATGAAAAAAGTATTCGTGGAGGGGTTCCCGAGTGGCCAAAGGGATCAGACTGTAAATCTGACGGCTCAGCCTTCGAAGGTTCGAATCCTTCTCCCTCCACCAATTATTAAGACTATGTCGCTCGCATTATTGGCTAATGCACTATTAATCAAGTTAATAGATAAAGCGACATATTGAAAGACAACATCTATATTGTTAGATGAAAAAAGTATTCGTGGAGGGGTTCCCGAGTGGCCAAAGGGATCAGACTGTAAATCTGACGGCTCAGCCTTCGAAGGTTCGAATCCTTCTCCCTCCACCATTATTAATACTATGTTGCCATCAATGCATTATTGGCTAATGCACTATTTATTAGTTAATAGCAACATATTCAAAGACAACATCTATATCGTTAGATGAAAAAAGTATTCGTGGAGGGGTTCCCGAGTGGCCAAAGGGATCAGACTGTAAATCTGACGGCTCAGCCTTCGAAGGTTCGAATCCTTCTCCCTCCACCAACATTCTACTTTAATGATCTTACATTGTGGCCAATGTAGCTAAACATCGTTATCGTAAAATACCCATCTAGCAATAGATGACAAAAATAGAGAAAAATGTGGAGGGGTTCCCGAGTGGCCAAAGGGATCAGACTGTAAATCTGACGGCTCAGCCTTCGAAGGTTCGAATCCTTCTCCCTCCACCACTCTCTATACTTTTCAAATACTCTCTTCTTAATTACATATTATCTAATATTAATTTTCTATCTTTTCTGAACTATTGCTTAAATCTCAATTTATCTATCAATATTATCAACGATATCTTATCTTAGAGATCTCCAACAGCTCTATTATCCCAGCTTTAATGTTATATCATCAACATTTACAACACTGTCTAGTTACTGATTTTCCCAAGTAAAAACTAACGGCTTTCACCGCTAGAATAACTCAAGATTTAAACATCCAATTCCGTATTAACAACCGCTATCCAAAACAACAATTTTTTCTATGCTATTTGGCTGATAAATAAGTTGGCAATAATCTCCAGCTTTTTTGTCATATGTGTAATTATCACCAATAACAATAGCTAATACACGGTGAAGTTCAGAACCATAAGCACGGCTTGTATTGGTAACTTTATACTCATCATCCAAACTGAGTAATCGTTTTATTGAATCTTGATAAGCAATTGGATAACCATTACACGTCAAATAACCTTCAACTTGAGCAGATTGATCTTTATCAGAACTATTTTCATTATCCGCCTTTGTGTCGTAACACTTACCTTCTAATCCTAAAATTAACGCCTTATAATAAATCAAATCAATAGCGATCCGTAATTCTGCTGCCACGCTGGCAATCTTGGATTTTTTTGCATCCCCGGATAAATTAATAAATTTAGGCACTGCAACTGCCGATATAATCGCAAGGATAACGATAACAATAGCCAGTTCAATAAGAGTGAAACCTTTCGTCCGAGACGCCATACAACCCTTTTATTTTAATTAACAAATTAGATTGTAGTATCACTACAATCTTTAACGGCCGCATTATAAGCTAACAAGCAGTAACCATAAAGTATTTTATACGCATTCAAAGTATGGTTATTGATAGGTAACGCCAACCAGCTTAAGTCATTTTGTCGCACAAAAAACACCCAGTTTACTGTTTCGCATAACAAAATACGGCACCTCTCAAGACAGTATTATGCATACCTGCTATTGTAGTTAATGCTATTCATTAGCCTCTAAACTTACCCACTACTCTTGAGCATTAAATAAACATGAATCAAAATTTTGACTATCGAAATAAACGCGTGCTCATTGTTGATGACCAACGTGCTTTTCAGATCATGCTCAAAACCATGTTAATTAATTTTGGTGCGAAGGATGTAACACATGTAGGCAGCGCTGAAGATGCTTTAAAATTGTGCCGCAATAATACTTTTGACTTGCTGCTCGTTGACTACAACCTGGGATCAGGTATGAATGGCCGTCAGTTATTTGAAGCATTAAAAGCAAATAATCTACTACCTATCCACACCGTGTTTTTCTTGGTCACTGGTGACAATTCTAAGGCAATCGTGTTAAGCGCGATTCAAATGACACCTGATGATTATTTGATGAAGCCATTTTCACAAAATGAGTTAAATTTACGCATTCAAAAGGCCTTCAATAAAAAAGATGCCCTGCTACCTATCTATCAAGCGATTAAAGATGATGATTTCGCCCAAGCAATGGATGAATGTGACAACGCAATCATCTATTCTGCTCGTTACCGTAATTACTGTCGTTTGTTTAAAGCAGAGCTGTTAATTGAAAAAGAAAGGTATGCTGAAGCACGTATTATCTTAGAAGACTTTATAGAAGACCACCCGCATACCCAAGCACAGTTGTTGCTAGGTCGGGTTTATTATCTAGAGAAAAAATACCAACAAGCCATCCCATTATTAACCGAAATCATCAAATATAATCCGATGATACTCGATGGCTATGATTGGTTAGCACAATGCTTTAAAGATGGCGGTGACACCGAAAAAGCGCTAGAAATAGTGCAACGTGCAATCAAGCATTCGCACTTGTCATTAGAGCGCCAAGGCTTGTTAGCAGAATTAGCCCTTGATACCAATATGAACGCGATAGCTAAAGAAGCCTTTTTCGCGATCCTAATGCAAACCAAAAACACCATACATCAAAACCCGCAGCATCTGATTAACTATGTGCAAGCTATCATCCTAGTGGCTAAACACGAAGAAGATGGCTTTAAACAAGGCCGCTTGCTACAAGAAATTAGCGGATTGTTTCATCGTTCTTCCCAGCAACACCCTTATGTAGAAGAAGGTGAACTGTTAGCGCTTGAAGGTTACAGTTTAGCGTCAATTCATAATGTCAAAGGCAACCAGATTAAAGCCAAGAACACTTTATTGAAAAGCAATGAAACGTATTTGGTTGAACCCGAAAGCACACCAGAATGGTTAGGACCGCAGTTAGTTAACTTACTGTCTGAATTAGAAGAATTCGATCTTGCCGAAAAACTCAAACCTTATATCCAACATGGCAATGTGCACAGCGAAAAATTACTTGCTAGCATCAGTGGTGTCGAAAACAGTAAAGAAGTTAAATTTCAGCATCACAACAAATTGGGTATTGAAGCCTTTACTGAAGGCAATCTTGAAGTCGCACTGGAACACTTTGAAACGGCGCTGTCTATCGCCCCACTCAATACCGGCGCTGCGTTAAACAAAGTACAAGTATGCTTAGCCCTATTAGCTAAAATTGAACGTCCGTGGCCAGACATCACCAAAAAAATCAGTGATACGCTTATCGAACTCGAAGACTTCCCGCTATCTGAGCAACAAGCAGAGCGTAAAGCTGAGCTAAGAAAAGAATTCAATATTCAGCGAATGCAGGAAAAAAGAAGAATGAATAATTAAAAATCCCCAGTTGAACTGGGGATTTTTATAAATCATATTGATCTAATTTAAGTATTTAAATCAATAATGGTTTAACGCTGTCTTGGCTCAATTAACGTCGAGTATAGTGGATATTTTTCATCGTAATAACACTATCAGTAATACCCTGATCAGAATAGAATTTTTCAAAATCATTTGAATCATTTACTTTTTCCATTGTCACTGGATCTTGTGCTTGCAGGTAGTTACCAAATTTAAAGTAAGCAGCTGAATCATCCTTCACATCTAATGACGTGTCAGTATTCAAAGCTGATACAGAAACTTTACCATAGTTGTTAACAACACGTAAGTTGAACGTATCACCACTGATGATCGTTCCCAACGATACCTTTTTTTCAGAACCATCATCATTTCTCAAACGAACATACACATCAAATATACCATCAACTGCAATACTATTTTCAAAACCTGATTCACTAGTGTCTGAAATATAAACTTTCATTAACGTACCAGTATCGCTGGCATGATGTTGAGCTACAATAGTTTTAGACCCTTTCGACATATTTACAGTTACATCAGCCTGAAACTCTTCATAGGTAGCACTCATCGCAATACGAAGTTCTTTTTTTACTTTTAGCTCATTTCTCCAACCGTTACCATTCGGCGTTGTATGTTTTGACGTAAGTGCATCAAAGCTCAGTTGAGTGCTATTAGCATAAGGAGAATCTCCTTCTGTATCAAAAATAGTCTGAAGATATTCGTGGTCGGTACATTGATCACAAGGGTCAGTTGGATCCGTTGGGTCCGTCGGGTCCGTCGGTTCTGTTGGATCAGAGCCGCTGCCGCTATTAATTTTTACTTCGGTAAGGCTATTCCAACTATTTTTAGAATTTCCGTTACCTACGATACGAATGTAGCGAGCCTCAGTCTCAACGATATCAATATCTTGAAGTGAAATGGTATCTTTAGGACTTGTACCCGAGAAGATATTGTTCCAATTTGACAGGTCTTCCGATGTAAGAATATCCAGTTGCGTCGATCGTATATCACCTTGATGAAAGGCAATTTGCATATCTTTCACGGTAGTAATATTACTCAAATCAAATTGAATCCATTCTCCTTCGCCTTTAGCAGACCAGCGGGTAGATAAATTGTCATCGAGTGTATTAGCCGCTACATTACCATCATCACTACTGGCAGTGGCCACAATGTCATCCTTACCACCATCACCACCAGCCGTATTGATTTTTACTTCTGTAATACTATTCCACATATTAGTTGAATTACCATGGCCTACAATTCGAACATATCGTGCAGCTGTATCTGACACATTAAAGTTTTGAAGTTCCGAATTCTTTGAATTAGTACCAGAAAAAGCAATGTCCCATTGAGATTTATCCTCAGATAACAAAATATCAATATATGTATTACGTTCATCGCCTTTATGAAAAGCAATATCTAGGTCATCCACTGTTTTAATGCTGCCAAGGTCAAACTGAATCCACTGATCATCACCTAAAACAGACCATCGAGTAGACAAGTTTTCATCTAATGTATTAGCCGCTACATTGCCATCATCACCACTCGCGGTAACTGTCACTGCTGCAAAAGCAGGTGAAAAAAGAACCGGACTAATGAATAACCCAGTAAGCAATGTTGATTTTAGTACTTTCATTTTATATATAATTCCTTCAAGCAAAATACGCCGTTGTGAGATTACTTGTGCAATCTCACAACGGCAGTTGAGCATTAATAAATTTAACTGAACAGGAAATGAATATTGTTGTGACAACAGCAGACAAGTGAGCAGTACATTACGTAGACTATTATCGAATAAAATACGAGCTGCAATCCTATCTTATTCTCAGATTTCGATCAAACTTTTAAGTATAAAAGAGTATATGTTAATAACAAAAAAGTATAAGTCATTATTATAATAGGTTTTTTTATCGTACTTTTATCAAAATAACCATCAGGTATATATATTACGTTTGAATATAGATAAAGACCTTATTCAGTAGCAATAAGGAAGGTAAACGCTTAAATATCCGCATATATTAATGGTTTTGAAATGACATATTATAAATTTTTAGCAATGTTGTATGCTGAACTCACAAGTCAATCAAGAAGGAACATCATCGAAAAAAATAAAAAAATGCACCGTTTTATCTGAATTTATATTTGGATTTACCCAAAAGTGATATATAGAAAGTAGCACTAGCTATAATTAGAAATGGAATGGAATGTTTCCTAGAACAGTACTATGATTTCAGTAACCCATTTTAGGCTTATAAAACACACCTACTTTACAACCAAGTTAGTCCGTATCAACTTAGCGTTAAGTATGAATGGTGGGTATTAAACTATTGTTAACAGGGTATCACGCATAAACATGGACACGTGGTTAGAAATAGTATTTGAACTAAAGGATTGCTAAATTCAACAGAGGTCCATAAATGTATATTTCAAAACGTGTTAATACGATTAAAAGCCAGCACTTATGCGGTTTTAGAAAATATTTTGTTTTATTACTCGGATTATTAACCTCTTCCTTATTCGCCGCATCTAGTTGGGCCTGCACTGATAGTAATGTACGTTTTTCGTCTAGCAGCTACCGTATTTATTTAGAAAATGGGGCTATATGCACTCTATCTGACATCGACAGTATAGTTGTTAATAAATACAGTTCAGTCACTCAAGACCAATTGCTTGAGCAAACATCCCCCGGGGATTGGTTACTAAAAGCCGAAATGAGAATCGAAGATGGTTCGACTCTTGTAATACATGGAACGAGCATAGGTGGGGATGCAAACTCTCTGCTTCTACTTAGCGAAAATGGTGCTCAACCTTATCACGTAAAGATCCAAGCTAAACACGGTATGATCGATATCAACTCTACATCGATCAGTAGTTGGGATCCAACCTCGCTCGGCCCCGACACCGATCAAACTAATGGTCGTGCTTTTATTCACGTGAACTCCATTGAAGAAGGTATAACCATCAAAGAGTCACGCATGGATATCATTAACAGTGAAGTATCTTATCTCGGTTTTGCCAATGCTGAGTCATACGGCTTGGTTTGGAAGATACGAGGGGGTAATACTGACCCCACTATATATGATCGTCTGGATGTATACGGCGATATTAAAGACAGTTACATACATCACAATTACATGGGCATGTATTCTTATGGTGCCTTTGCCATGATAATCGACAATAACGAAATAGCATTTAACACATCTTATGGTATTGATCCCCATGATGATTCAGACGAACTCACCATTAGTAATAACGATGTCCACGATAATGGAAATCATGGCATAATTTGCTCACGTCGCTGTAACGACCTAATCATCACTGGGAATAAATCTTACAGAAATAAACATGGCATCATGTTGCATAGAGATACTAATGATTCGTTAATCGCAGACAATATTATCTATGACAATGCAGATAATGGCATAGCCATTTATGAGAGTCATGGAAACACGATCCGTAATAATACAATCACGGGTAATAAACATGGTATTAAGCTCTCGATGGGTAGCCATGATAATATTATGGAGTTAAATACAATAGAAAGTAATAGCGATAATGCGCTTTATCAATACTCAGGCAATGATACGCCAGAGACTACCAACGGACGTCCTTCAAATAATATTTTTACTAACAACATTATTAAAAACAATGGCCAATTAATTAAACTGCGTGACTCCGACGATATTATTATTGTATCTAATACGTTTGAAGGCCCGACCGACATAGACATATACGACTCTACTAATATTCAAATCCATGACAACAACCACCTGTTTTCTGAGATAGAAATCAAAATCTATGGCAGCGATACCATTGCAACAGACACAAGTATAGAAGTTGATGAACCGCTTAAAGTTAAACTCAATGATTTTTCAACGCTTGAACTAATCAGTAATATTGGGCGAATATTTAATGCCGAAGAACAAGGTGATACGACGAGAATCAAAGATACACTTAACAATGGCTACTACGTAACATCATCGTCACTAGTACTAGATTCAGAGCTTATTGGTACTACATCAAACGTAGAAGCGCTGCCATTTTGGGTCACACTACCGGCAGGTGAAATCGAAATCAGTGACGTTACGTTCAACAGCAGTTCTCAGAAGTGGATAGTACAGTCTATAAGTGAACAACCGGATGTTGAATACCGTATTGCAGATCTATTGGATGGTGCAGATTATATCCTTCTCAAAGATAACGTCCCGCTAAAAACGTTAACAGCAATCGGAGGGGAAGTTACATTTACTGAGCCTTCAACAACAGCAACTGCCTATGAACTGCGTAATACGGCTGTGATTAATTATATACCCGTGTTTGCGGATACTTATGTCAGAGACGGTTTCCCTGATACCAATTACAATGACGTCGGAACATTAAATGTCAAACTATCAAGTAGTGGATATAACAGAGAAGCATTCTTAAAATTTGATATATCTGCTTATTCGACTCCAGTTGAGAACGCGAAACTTACTTTTTATGGTGCCCTATCGAGTTCAGGCTCATCAACTACTGATATATATACCACGGATTCCACCTGGTCTGAGACATCAATAACTTGGAATAATAAGTCTTTTCCTGCCTCATTTATTGACGGTGTAACCATTGATACGACTAGTTTTAAAACTTATGAAGTTGATATTACCGACTATTTAAACAGTTTAATAAATGCAAATAAAACCGAAGCAGCATTTATATTTATTAATCGAAATAGTAGCAGAGCTGTCTCTCGAATAAGAGCAAAAGAGCATGGCTCAGATACAGAACCGCAAATACAAATTCAATTTTAACCTTTGAAAACACCTTGTAGTAGCCAACATTAATTGGTCACTACAAGGTAGCCTATCACAACACCACAAAGTAAGTTACTCGTCAGAAGAAGGATTGCTTTATTCTACCGATATAATAGCCAAATTAACCATTAAATAAATCAGTTTATTCGTCATTCCCGTGAGCAATGAGAAGTGATGAAAAGCTAACTTCGAATACACCACCAGCCTCTTTGTCTGCTTGCACATAGTTACCCGCTTTAAAGTAATACACATGATCATCCCATACAGAACTCATGCCATTCTCTCCAAAATTAACCGATTGTGTTACTCCATTAACGGTTATGTTGAGAGTATTTTCTTCAAGGCTAATTTGATAGTTAAATTCATTCAACCCCACTACATCAAACGCGAGGCTAAAGGGGTCACCCGAAGAAGGGTCTTTATTAATAATCGCTCTTACTGCTTTTGTAGGGCCATCCCATTGCAGTTTAAGCAATGCTTTAGTTGAATCTTTAGCGTGTATTTGACCAATAACCGTTTGTGGATCGTCAGGCCAATAATCAACCACTTTCAGGCTAGCTGTCAAGACATGTACGCCTTCATTGTTCCAATTTGCTTCACTCGTGCTTTCACCTGGTATCCAATGATAGAGCTCACGCAGTTCAGAACGTACATATGAGGAGTTCACAGTGCTTGCACCTCCAGAAAGTGGAGTTCGAAAGACCATACCGCCATCCATACCAGTATAAAAAAAGTCGGGGTCTTCAAATCCTAAATCAAGTGGCACAACATTAATAAGAATACCTCCGGAAGGTAAAATTTCAGCTGCAGAGCTACCACCCGAGCCAAAATAGTCGTCCTGCGATACCGGGAGCGTGAGCTTCCATACCGATAAATTGAAATTCTCTGACGGCGGTACGGCAGGGTCAGGTTTTAGAATAGGGTCTGGGTCTGGGTCTGGTTTTAGAATAGGAGCAGGTTCGAGGTTTGAATCCCCTCCACTATCTTGGCAGGAAATTAATATTAGGATGAACAGAAGTGATATAGATCGTGATTTTTTATTAATTGAAAAAAAATGACTGTCCATAGGTATTTACCAAATTATTATACGCTAGAGCTTTTCGTCGAGAAGGTCCTTTTCTGAAGCGTCATAATAGCGCTAGGATGGGTAGGTATTAGACAGTTTAGTTGAAGCGAACTGATATTTCCAACAGATATAACGGGGAATAAGCGAACATAATCGCACTTTAACAACCGCGATTTAAAGGTAAATAATCGCTAGATTACCGCCTAATCGACTGGAGACTAGGGGTTTTACTTTTTCAATCATGTCTTTCACATTGTCATCCACGTCACCAATTGCGCTATAAATAGCAAGCCAAGATAAACGTCCCGATACAAAAAAATTATATTCAATTTGTTTATAACCTGTTTCTCTTTCAAAAAGTAACGGATCATGAACACTTTTAATCACCACCGAATATAATCTTGCAAGTGCATTCTGGTTAACAGAAAACGGCTTATCGTTATTTGCATCTAAAAATGCAGCGATACCAACCAACGGCATTAGTGCATAGTTATGATACATTGTCGCTCTAGTCTGGCGACGAAGTTCATTAGGCAGGAAGCCGTCCGCATCGACCTGTTGCATCGCGGTTCTAAAAACCGATTGAGACCAATTATATAAGTCCATTCTATCAAGTATGGCTGACGTTGTAATAACGCTCCACGCGGCCCAATAATCATGATTATTCACTTTATTGATGGGCCGGTTAGAATAATCCTTCATGACTTGCTCCGCCAAATCAGTCAGCCAAATTTTCACTTCGGCATACTTTTTAGGCTCATGCTTATTCAACATTATATTTAATTTTAGTAGGCTTGATGAAATAGCAGCCAATGTCCATTTACGCACCGCTTTGCCAGTATGATTATCAGTTTTTTCAAGTAGACTGCTATTATATTTCCAGTCGAGTAACCCGTCCACAAGACAATGCAGGGTACCAAGTCTTTTACCTCGACTAACAATATCGTCTGTTTTTTTAGACACAAAAAACTGTAATTGCCGGATACTCTTTGTCATTTTTTCGTAATCTAATTCGGCCTTTTTGTTTACCTTATCTCGGGCACTATCACTGCCTTCATATCGGCTATGGAAATTCAGCGTCGACGTATAAGGTGCCGGGTAAACACACGGTTTATCGTTACCTTCTTTTAAAATTAGCGATTCTTGCACTGAAATATACCCGCGTGGAATAGAGACCGCGGCATCACATACGCTACATACCATAATTACAGGTACTGCCAACCAGAATGTCCGCATTCTATCCCCTCCTCGTGCATATTTTAAGTTCAATGCCTTTCTGACTCACCTTTCTTTTATATTCTATCGCGCTTGCGTTTCCAATTTCAGTAATTTCAAGCGCGATCAGGCTGCCTGACGGGGAGAGCAAATTGTTCGAAAATTCAAAAATAAAAGACCCTCCGGTATCAGCTCGCTCATTCTTTTTCAATTCAACACTCTTCACTTGTCCGTCAGAATACCAAGCCCGATATTTAACACGATTTACGCCTGCCGTTGGAAAGTCGAGTTCAAAAATCAAATCTCGTAACCTGACGCCTTGCGCCTTCTCTCCAAAATAAAGTGCCGTACTCCCAGAATCCGGATCGTATTCAGTAAAGGACTTGTGCAGCAGAGGATGTTTTTTCTTACAGCCACCTTCAGCCAGTGGCACTAATTGGGCAAATGTATTATCGTTGTCTAATGGGTAATAAGACGATATATCCCAAATAATCACCTTAGGTGGATGCTTAAACAGCGCTTGACTGTCAAAGTAACGTAGCCATGCACCCAGCAAGCCGCCATTTTCCATCGCGTAATTATCAACAGGGATTTTTAATTCATTGCGTAAAAAACCCAAAAAGTTCAGATTGGGCAAAGCCGTAAAACTGCCACCAATAAGCACAACTTGAGTATCTGCGTGATCACTCGATAAAGCGCTATCTGTATTTAATTCTTCATACCCGTAGCCTTGTACATATTCAGTTATGTATTGATCACGACATAAATGTTTAACCCCTAAGCCGATATCACTACGTATCGCATAACTGCCCTGTTTCGTAATAACAACATCACTTTTATGCGAAAAATCCAGTGATAACGATTGTCTCAGTGTATCAGCTACATATTCAGCGGTAATTTTTGCACCTGTCGGCGACCAATGCGAATCCCGTTTATAATAAAATGTTTGATCTCCACGGTATTTTTCTATCATCGCTTCAAAGTCTGGCACGATAACCCCTAACTTACGTATTTTCGCTAACGTCTCTCCATATGACTGCTTTGCCCTGTCATAATTAAATGAGCCATCTGGAATATTATCTGGGTTTATCAACCCTCGAGTTGGGATATACATCAACACGAGCTCTGTACCTTGGTTATTGAGAGCGGCCTTTAAACGAGCCAAACCATGGTATTCCTCTGCTTGTCTAAAGTCTTCAACAAGATCACTTTCAGAACGGTACACCCAACCATTGGTGCCTTCGACCAAGTACTTGTTCAAGCGTGTCCACTTACTCGTATAGTTACCGGTTACACTCGCTGCAGCGCATAAACTATCAACGTGTTCGATCTGATAAGAATGTGGCACAGCTGCAGAAACACTTAACGATGAAGACGACAGTATCAGAGCCATTATTAGAAGAACAAATCGCATATCATCGTGCCTCTTCATTTATTTTAGATAAAGAGACCACTTTATTTTCGACCAACATTGCTTTCACTATTTGGTTATGGAATCTCTCAATATCACCACCGAACCCCAAGCGTAAGCGGTTACTTCCATTGTCTTCTAATGTTAGATTATAAAAAGACACAAACTCGCTGCTTTTCGAATATACCGAGCCACTTTTATTATTCGCAATCACCCCCCCTGAAATATAGCCTGATGACTTAGTCTCAAAAGGATCTAGTTTCAGATCACGATGGAGGTGTGTTTTTAGCGAGGCAGTATCAATATAAACACCAAATTTTTTGTTTGATAAAATGTAGTTATCTATCAACCTAAAATACTGACTATTACGCACCCTGATACCATGAGCTTTGTTTTTATAACTTTGGTTATTAGCAATAATATTATAACCTGATTCATATAGAGTGATACCATCACTGCCATTCTCAAACGTTTTGTTACTAACAATAATATTGCGCTGACTTGAGCGGTCTAACATGATGCCTGATTTGTTATTTTTATATGATTTATTATTAAATATGTAACTGTCACTCACATCACGTGAAATGATGATGCCGTGTTTTACCTTTGTGCCATAAACCTCGTTATTGGCGATGATTAAATGGCTAGTGATGTCATGCGGATCAATGCCATAAATGATATTGTTTCTATACACATTGTGGGCAATGACAATATCTTCAGCCTCGTAGCAATAGAATCCATAGTAAATATCTTCAAATACGGAATGGATAAACCAACCTTTTGGCGACTTTGAAAAATCGAAATCCTTACGTTGAAACATCGATTCCGCCTCTTTCACTTTGTAGCGACTTAGCGTGAGACCGAATGATTTAGGCGCAAAATAACCTAAACTCGATACAACCGATTCACTGATGTAGGTATTACTCCCTCCCCAACCGACAACAAAAGGACGAAACGATTTTTCATTCTGAGTATAAAACGCAGGCGTGTTTGTAGATTCCCGCCAGCCAACTAATTTAGCGTTCGAGATATACAGCGTGCCGCCATTGGAAACAAAACTGCCGCGATCTTCTGACAGTTTCAGAGTGGCATTTTCAATAATCAAGGTAGCTCCGATACCGACAACAATCGGTAATTTAGCCAAGTAGGTCTGGTTCTTTTCTTTCACTAAAAATTTAGGGTAAGCTCTGTGCAGCGCGTCCAATTCCACGGTGCCACTTTTTACAGTCAAACTTTTAGGAATGTTCTTTTGTTTCTTCGCTATATTCCAAAAACTTTCTCCCGCATATAGCATCCGCACTTCAACCTGGCCAAGCAGATTTGGGTTGGTCACACGTCCTTTTTTCAGCGTACGGGAATACGCCATTTTCTTTTTCACCTCGGCAGGCGTATAACCTGATATATCGGGAAGATCATAAGCAATATCAGATTTTGGTGTGCTGTTCGTATTCACAACAAACTGTTCATCTGCGGCCGAAATATTAAACGTCGCCACCAGCATCGTGAATAAAAATGTTAAATCTAACCATTTGTATATACGCATACTTAAAAAACTCCCACCATTTCTAATGCCACACGGTATACGGTTTTATCCGCATCGGAATTAAATGCATCACCAGGTTGAAAACGAGATAAACGCAGTTGCCAGTAGTTTATTGGAATAAAGAACTGCTTATCTTTAAGGTTATGTTTGATTGCAACATCGCCCCCATATCCAACATCGTTCGACGTTTTATTCATCTCTAACGGTTCACTATTCCTGTAAATAGAGTACATCACGTCATCACGCTGAAGATGGGCAAACGAAGTAGCTACCTGAACCCCATTGGTAAACGAATAAGCGGCGAAAATGTTGGTATAAATTAGGTTCGTTAAATCGGGGCGTAATGCCTCGCCGTATCGGTAAAAAGACTGGTCATTACCAACAAACTTAGATCGGTTTGTATGCAGTCCGGTTTGTACAAACATATTCGACTCCCCCGAGTCAAAACCACCACTGCCCTGCGAATAGGCCATCCCGATTGAAAAGGGGAATTGTTTAAAATCGTAGCGAATGCCGGCATCGATAGCCCACGCTTTAATCGCTTGGTCATTAAACGTTTGACCTTGATTGCCGACAAAGTCGCTTTCACCCGTTAAACTGATGAATTCAACATTATAAGCCCAAGGCGAACGACTGCGTCTGTCAATCCAATTGGAGCCTAGACCCAAACCAAACCAGAGCCAATCGCCATTCGCACCGTCTGGGGCCCCCGTTTCGACGTTCGATGTTAGGTTGCTATTGTCCTGATGGGTAAACATAAATCGTGCAAAAACAGTATGGTAAGCTTTCCAGTCATAACCAGAATCAATAAATAGCCGAGTTCTATTTTTATCCAGTTCGCTAAGTTCATTATTACTACGATAAGTATCAAAGCGCTGACCAACACCAACCTGAACGTGAGATTTAGTGCTGTAAACGTTCCACACTACCGACTCAATTTGAGTATCCCACCAAAGGGCACTTGATGATTTGACCTTCTGTAATCCAATGCTAAGCGCTTCGTTAGGGTATTGAGATAAACCAGAAAAACTAAACCATAATTGTCGAAGATGTAGGTAATTGTCAGTGTCCGATGTTTGTGTTGTCCTACCCGTATCATTATTGTCGAACGTTCTTATTTGGCTATTAGCTGCAAAAGCTCTTACATCGCTATAATAGTGCCAGTCTTCGTCAATGTTGCCATACACACGAACACCCAATTCAACGTATCCACCATCTTCTTTTTCTTGGTCAGAATTTACTATTTCAGGGTCGCGTTTTACTTCGGCTCCGACTTTATATTGGTACTGAATCGTATTATCCGCATAGCATCCAAACGACACTAATAGTACAGATAAAGCCAACTGCGTTATTAATGCATTTTGCATAACATTCCTTGCGGTGTATTAAATGATGATT
Organism: Moritella sp. Urea-trap-13; assembly: GCF_002836355.1. Lineage (NCBI taxonomy): Bacteria > Pseudomonadati > Pseudomonadota > Gammaproteobacteria > Alteromonadales > Moritellaceae > Moritella > Moritella sp. Urea-trap-13. Next base: position 328,551 of record NZ_PJCA01000027.1, on the reverse strand, counting down.
TATATCGATTTTTCTTCTTTTAAAAGCGATTCAGAAAGTGCTTTATCTCTGCTATTTTCAGAATCATGTAGTAACTGAATCAGTCGGCTATTTTCTTCCGGTTTTGCTATTCCAGAATCCATGGCCATGTTCGAAAAAACCCAAACATAAGTGGGATTTGCTTTGATTCCCGGCGAACCGTGGAAAGCGATGGCAAGCTGCTTATAACTTTTGGCTTCATTCAACCGAGCGGAGTAAAGAAGTAAGTCAATACCTTGCTGAAGTTTACCCGCTCCGAGTTTGCCTGATACATACAGCGTTCCCAGATAGTATGCGCCAAGTGCATCATCACTAATAAATCCAAGATAATGTTCTGCTAATATCGGATCATCAGGTACGCGATATCCTTTTAGGTACAACTTCCCGAGCATCAACCTTGCTTCACGACTGCCATTATCCGCGCGATCGATAAGCCCATAAAGAAGCACATCGTTTGACATTAATATGGTCTGTTCGAGCTCATAACGTGCGCTCAATAAAAATAATCTATCGGAATCAAGATCTATCTCAGCAAGCTCAACGCCTTTAACTAACAAACTTTCACCAAATTCATCTTCGATTAGGATACGGCTACAACGGAAAACATCTTCATCCGTTATCAGACCTTGCTTATAATTAGCCGTTATAATAGTGGCCCGTTTACCAATAGCATCAACATCTCCTTTTTGTTTTTCTAGCTTAAGATAGAGTTGATGGCAGACGGCTAAATCACTTTCAGGTGTACTTGGTTGTGAACAAAGAAAATCAATATCAGCGATATACTTTTCCGGAAACGGATAATTATTTAAAAACATCATAGCTACGTCCCTATATTGCTCAATACCTTGCTTTCTCCATTGATCAAAAAGTGGATCAATTTCTCTCACATCATAAGTGTCTCTATGCCACGAATAAAAACGAGCTAAAAGAACCGATACATCGCCAAACCTCACTTGTCGTTGCCAAAGCGATCGGTATGTGGGCTCCTTGTATTTACTGTTCACACGACTCATTTTGTTCATCCATCGTAAGTACGCCAGTTCGAATTCAGGATCTTCTTTAAGCAATTCCTGATAATATTTACCGGCGAGCTTTTGCTTTTCAGGATCAGTGCTATTAGCATAAAATCGTGCCAGCCCCGCGGTTGCCTCGTAGTAACCCGCACTATTGAGAGACAATAGCATCTCTTCAGATTTACTATTCTGCCCCTGCTCATTTAGCACTCGAGCATAGTCAACATCCAGCATAGATGTGCAACCAACACAGCTTAAAATAAAACACACAACAGTCAGTAGTTTATTCATCATTCAACCTATTTGACACCATCAATCATCTTAAAATAGAGGAGAAATCAATATCACCAAATTCAAAATTGTTACCAATAGAAACCTGCACAGGATGTGACATATTTTCGATATCAATCACTTGGTCCGGACGAATTATAGCGATAATAGCATTAGGTCGTTTTGGATCATCAGACAACGCGACGTCTTCAATCTTCCCTGTATAGTGGGTTTTATCACCGGGAATGGATAGATTGACAGTCTTATTTATGGTTACAATTTCAACGTCAGTAAAGTTAAAATAGGCCGTCACATAAGGGCTGGCATTGACATCGGCAACTTGAAAGAGAACATCCCCCTGTTGCGTAAATTCTCGATCATTTTTACTGGCACTGATAATAAGGCAGTTACACGGATTTTTAATCAAACTGTTGAGTTCTGTCGGTAAAATATCTTTTAACTCTTCACTCGTAAACTGCGTATTATTTACCGAATTGATAGCTTCGTATACTGACGATGTAATAACTGCAAGTGGGACACCTTTTCCAACCGGCGTATTAATATCCGCGACCAATTCGTAATAACCACTTGTCGGTGCGATGACAGGCTCTTTATCTATGTCAACCATCGCCGATACTGAATAGGTGATGAAATAGTGCTGGTAAAGATTCAGAACAATATAACTAAATGCACTTAAACCGACACACGCAACCAAGCCCGTAACAACGAGAGCTCTGAATTTCCTCAATCCAGATAAGGCACCTGAACTACCATTTTTTCGTTCTTTGGTATAATTATCTCTACTCATCGTGGTCAAAATATCCGCATTACTGGCCAAGTCTCCCGCTAAATACTTGCTGATAAACATTCTGATGAGTGAATTCTCCTCCTCTCCAAGTGAATTGAATTCACAACCAGCTTTGTCATTCTCTTCCGATAAGTATTTCACCGTAAACGCGATAGGAACCCTGAACTCAACAGTGTTAATTTTAAATAACAGAACGCCTTGATAAAGATAACCAGAAATTAACTCATTAGTCTTAATATCAATTGAAAAGCCACTGGCCGAGATATCTGCAATAGAGAACGTATGTAATGCCCCCTCTTTGTCTTTGATTGTTAGCCTCACGGGTAATTTAACCCTCGCGTGACGACGTTGAGTCTCAGTTTCATGGATTAAATTAATTGTTGCCGTTGACATAGTAGGTCCCTTTATCTAAGCGACGAACTAAACTGGGACGGGTGTATGAATGCGTACTTTGCATCCATACTAAAATCAGGCTTACTTTTCGGTACATAATATGAACTCCAGTAATCTAAGGTTCTAATAATTCGTTAGTAAATATTAATTTATGCTGTTAGTTTGCAAACTAAACAATGTATAACAGCATTGCGGTGAATATTGAGACCGCTGAAAAGGTCATTATTGGCGTTGAGAATTTATTAAATTTAGCCTGAAACGGGTCTTCATGCGCTTTCAGTTTGGTTTTCTGTCGTGTCCAAGATTGCCTATCAAGACGAAAAACGACATATATTTTCAACACAGAGCCCACGATCTGATTAAAATAAAGCATTAATGGAAACGCGGGACTTATCTTATGACCAGAAACCAACAGCATAAGTGTCACCACCGAACGTGTAATGGCAATCCAAAGGATATAAATAACGAGATATATCGGTGAATATTTGAATGCAGCAACAATAGAGGCTGACAAACCAAATATACTCGTCCACATCGATATTCTCTGATCCCACAACACGTAATAAGTCATCGGGCCGAGTAAAGACAACCCGAGTCCTGTCGCTCTCGAGTTTTGTCTTAACGAATTACCATACCAACGAAACATCAGTTGTCTCGACGCCCTAAAAAAGTTTTTATCCGGTGGATGTTCCACCGTATTGATGATGGCATCAGGAACATAATAGGTATCCCAGCCTTTACGCATTAATGAGAACCAGCTAGATTTGTCATCACCCGTTAAAAATTTAAATTGTCCTAATCGCCAATGATTTAAATGATCTTTCTCAACATCTTCGATAAACGCAGGGTGGGTAACAACCTCTGCCCGAAACATTGACATTCGTCCTGTCAGCGTAAGCACGCGTTTCGATAACGCCATTGAGCACATATTAATGTGGCGCTGAGAAAAACGGAGCTTATGCCACTGGCTCATCCAATAACTTCCCAGCACATCACAAAACTCGTTTGTAGTAAGGGCTCCGATATTGGGATATAACGAAAAATAAGGCACGCAGTTTTTTACCACCCCTTTCTCCAGAACCGTGTCACCATCAACGACTGCTACCAGGGCTGTTTTATCGGGCATATCCCGAGAAATAGTACGAAAACCATATGCAAGACCATCTCGCTTACCAGTTCCAGGAATGCGCACCACCCTCAATTTAATACTTTCATCCGGTTCAAGCTCTGCCCAAAGCAATTTAAAAATAAGCTCATCACTCGACTCCACAATTGAAGCGATAACCGTACAGGGATAACCACAGCACATAGCTTCTTCAATAATTGATTTGTAGACCATCGCGGTTGTCTTCGCATCGATCCTAAAACTCGTCACCATCAGGTAAATATGTGAAGGTGATTGTTTTTCTAACGCTTTTAATGCCTGTTTTCTTTGTATTGGAAAGACGATGTAAAGGAAGATTACACCGCGGATAAAATGCATAATCACAACACTATAACGCCAAATACCGATAGCACCGATGATGAGTAAATAATCTGGATGATCTTGTTGAAATACGGTTGGAGGCACAACAAGCGCCAAGCTTCCAATCACAGACAACAATAACGACCATCCAATTATATTTTTAAAAAATGTATTGAGTGTCATATTCAAACTACCAGCAGATGCCTTGCGTATGGTCATCTGATTTACCCTTGATTAAGCCACAAAGGTCGAGAACAACATGATGTTCTGAAATTTTTTCCAGCAAAGCATGAAACGATTTGTCACTATTACCTATAATGACCAATTCTGAGGAATGTAGCATATCCTCTTTACTCTGCTGCAATAGCGACGAAATATGTGGGATTTTATTCTCCAAGTATTCTTTGTTTGAACCATGAATTTTGGCGTAGCTAACGTTCTCATCGTAAATTTTGACTGTATAACCTTTACCTAAAAGCATTTCTGCCAATTCTACATGCGGTGATTCTCGTAAATCATCAGTACCCGGCTTGAATGAAAGACCATACAAAGCCACTCTTTTCTTACCTGTATTTTCGATAATATGGAATACGTTCTTCACGTGGTTTTCATTACTCTCCATTACGGATGCGATCAGCGGATGCTTAACATTAAGCTGTGAAGCTCGATAATTTAACGCCCGCACGTCTTTTGGTAGACAAGAACCGCCAAAGGCGAATCCAGGTTTCATGTAATAGGCTGAAATGTTGAGTTTGGTATCGGTGCAAATAATATCCATCACCTTACGTCCGTCCACGCCTGATGCTTTGGCGATGCTGCCAATCTCATTTGCAAACGTTACTTTGATGGCGTGCCACACATTACAGGTATATTTAACCATCTCGGCAGTCTCAATGCTTTCGATAAACAACGGCGCATCTAAATCACTATATAGCTCCGTTAACTGCTGAGCAGAAACCTCATCGAGGCAACCTACAACAGTCATTGGGGGATGATCATAATCATCTATAGCAGTACTCTCCCTCAAGAATTCGGGGTTCACCGCTAAGCCAAAATCGACACCAGCTGTCATTCCGGTCGCGCTTTCAAGTTCCGAACGTATAACCCCCATGACGGAACCAGGTAATACAGTACTGCGAATAACAACCGTGTGATGGCAGCCTTTTACTTTTATTGCTTCACCTATTTGTTTACATACATTTTGGACATAACCAAGATTTAAATCACCGTTAGGTTTAGAAGGTGTAGGGACTGCAACAAATGAAATATCAGTCTGCATTACCGCGTCAAGGGCATTTATAGTTGCGGATATTTTTTTACTCTTCACGCCCTTAAGTAATAACTCTTCCAACCCTTCTTCAACAATTGGTGAGCGACCTGCATTGATGATGTCAACTTTTTCCTGGACAACATCGACACCAATAATCTGATGTCCTCGATTTGCCAGGCAGGCTGTACACACTGCACCGACATATCCCATTCCAAAAACACTTACCCGCATAACACTTTCCTCTAACAAGACAAAGGCTTGAGGTTGAATTAACTAAATATCCTAAAATATCAGCCTAATTAACCACCTCCGTTTGAAAGTTAGCAAACAAATATCATAGTGCAAACTAAATTTAATAATTCAAAAATAAATAGCATCTAACCCTCTGAAAAATGACCATGATTATATAAATAGCACTTATTGGAACAGCTGGAGCACGCTTAGCGCAGCTATCATCACTGCAAAGGTAAGCTACACTTGTCGTAATACTTAATGGGGATAAACATACTTTCAAGCAATCCTCTTAATACACAAAGTCAATATTTATCAAACGCTTGAAAATTAAAAACATCAAATTAAAGACAATGAACTGCTTAGGGATATGCTAATTCGATTAATATACACAGTACTACAAACACAAACGATACCAACACCTTCGCTCGTCTTAAGTTAGTTAAAGCTTAAACGTTTGGAGTAACCAGATAAATATTATGACTTTATTTTAATATTTTGGAGATATGATGATTTTACCTGTAATAATGGCTGGCGGTAATGGCTGTCGTCTATGGCCTTTGTCTCGAGAGCTTTATCCTAAACAATTTTTAACCGTATCAGGTGAACAATCCATGCTGCAACAAACCGTAGCTCGATTAACTGGACTTGCACATCAATTACCATTGGTAATTTGCAATGAAGAGCATCGTTTTATTGCCGCTGAGCAATTACATTTAGGGGGGTTTAAACATAGCGGTATTATATTGGAGCCTGTTGGACGTAATACAGCCCCCGCTATCGCATTAGCAGCACTGCAAGCATTAAAATTCGCTAAAAATGATGAAGAACCAATTCTATTAGTATTATCGTCAGATCACTTAATTAAAAATACGGCCGCGTTTCAATCAGCCGTCAATAAAGCCATACCATTTGCTGAAGATGGGCAGTTAGTTACATTTGGTATTGTGCCAACAAGCCCCGAAATAGGTTATGGCTATATTAACGCTGGTGCTATGAAAGGTGATGCATTTACCGTTAATAAATTTGTAGAAAAACCTAACTTAGAAACCGCACAAGATTATCTTGATAGTGGCCATTATTATTGGAACAGCGGTATGTTTTTATTTAAGGCATCCCGCTACATTGAAGAGTTAAAACTGCATCACCCTGACATTCTAACGGCATGTGAAATGTCGTTAGCTGAAACAAAATCAGATATGGGTTTTATCCGTATTAACAAAGCAGAGTTTGAGCTGTGTCCTAATGATTCAATTGATTACGCAGTAATGGAAAAAAGTGATGATGTCGTCGTGGTACCAATGGATGCGGGCTGGAGTGATGTAGGTTCATGGTCCGCACTGTGGGATATCGCCGTTAAAGACGAAAATAACAACGTAACCAAAGGCGATACCCTTACCGTAAATACATCAAATAGCTATTTGTACTCTGAAAACAAACTCATTGCTGCTGTGGGCATTGATAATCTAGTTATCGTTGAAACAAAAGATGCCATCTTAGTGGCTCATAAAGATCAAGTGCAACATGTGAGAAACATAGTGAGCGATCTCAAACGTGCCGGTAGAACTGAGCATAAGATACACCGAGAAGTATATCGTCCATGGGGGAAATATGACTCAGTCGATTGTGGACCGCGTGATCAAGTTAAACGTATTACCGTGAAGCCGGGGGCAAAACTGTCCATCCAAATGCACCATCACCGCGCCGAACATTGGGTTGTCGTATCGGGTACAGCGAAAGTCACCAATGGTGATAAAACCATCTTGTTAACAGAAAATGAATCGACCTATATCCCTATTGGCCAGGTGCATGCGTTAGAAAATCCAGGGGTATTTCCACTTGAATTAATCGAAGTGCAATCCGGCTCATACCTTGGCGAAGATGACATTATTCGCTTTGAAGATCTTTATGGTCGCTGCTAGACATTTATCCTCGTTTCTAATAGTAGAGATAATATGTAATGACAAAATTAACTTGTTTTAAAGCTTATGATATCCGAGGACAACTGGGGTCAGAACTGAATGTTGATATCGCCTATCGTATCGGCCGGGCGTTTGGTCAGTACTTGTCATCAACACAAAGCAGTCCTAAAACAGTCGTTGTTGGCAGTGATATACGTTTAACCTCCGAGGCACTTAAGCAAGCGCTTGCAAACGGTTTAATGGATGCCAACGTTAACGTTATTGATATCGGCATGACAGGTACCGAAGAAATTTACTTTGCTACTAAATACTTAGGTACTGATGGTGGGGTTGAAATCACGGCCAGTCATAACCCCATGGATTACAATGGTATGAAGCTGGTTCGCGAAGATGCTAAACCCATTAGCGGTGATTCAGGGCTTCGAGACATTCAACGAATAGCAGAACAAAATGAATTTCCCGCAGTCACCAAACGTGGAACCTTAAGCCAAAATTCAATTTTGATTGCGTATGTGAACCATTTAATGACGTACATCACACCCCAAAATATTGCACCGATGAAAATAGTAGTTAACTCTGGAAATGGTGCTGCTGGCCATGTGGTTGATGAAATAGAACAACGCTTCCATTCACTTAATATACCCATACAATTTATTAAAGTGCATCATGAAGCGAATGGTCACTTTCCGAATGGTATCCCTAACCCACTATTACCAAATTGTCGTGCCGATACTACCAAAGCCATACTTGAGCATCATGCTGATATGGGTATTGCTTGGGATGGAGATTTTGATCGTTGCTTCTTGTTTGATGAAAACGGTGAATTCATCGAAGGCTACTACATTGTCGGATTGTTAGCAGAAGCATTTTTACAAAAAGATGCTGGCGCAAAAATCATTCACGACCCTCGATTAAGCTGGAATACAATTGATATTATCGAAGCAAATGGCGGTACCGCTATCATGTCAAAAACCGGTCATGCATTCATTAAAGAACGCATGCGCAAAGAAGATGCTGTGTACGGTGGCGAAATGAGTGCTCACCATTATTTCCGTGACTTTGCTTATTGTGATTCAGGTATGATCCCTTGGTTACTCGTTACCGAGCTGCTGTCAGTAAAACAAATGAAATTATCAGAGACAGTCAAAGCGCGTATTGAAGCATACCCCTCATCAGGTGAAATAAACTCTAAGTTAACGGATCCACAAGCTTCAATTGCATGTGTTCGAGCTAAGTTCGAGTCCGATGCACTTATTGTCGATGAAACCGACGGTATTAGCCTGGAGTTTGGTGATTGGCGTTTTAATTTACGCTCATCGAATACCGAACCAGTTGTCAGGTTGAATGTAGAGTCTCGCCGTAATATACCTTTAATGACAGAGAAAACCTTAGCCATTATGAAAGTATTACATGATCATTAATACATTATTTTTATAACAAGGTTTAGGTGAGGAAGGTACTCCCTAAACTCAAATTTCCGATCATTTACTTATCCCTCCAGAACTTCCACCATTTTCTGCTATTTCATCGCCAACCAGTGACACTTTAACGATGATAGATCCTGATTGGCGTATCGGCATTAATAACTCATCCTAATAAATAAGCAATACGAAAAAATGCGTCCTAACCAACAATAAATTAATTTATAATTAAAAAATATGTATTTAAAAACATCTAAACAGGTCACATGATATAGTGATAAAAAGCTAGGTTTAACCGATTCACCAACACAGGAAATTAATAGCCATGGAAGCTGTCAGTAACGGTGAAAAAGTCATTCGGAGACTTTATGAAATCACCAAGAATTATGATCTTGGTTTTGAGACTCAAATTGAACAAATCCTGAAAATGGGTCTGGAACGGTTTAACTTAGATATTGCGATCTTATCTAAAATAGACAATAACCGCTATGTGATTAAGCATTGCGTGGTTCCCGCAGATGTGGAATTAGTCTCTGGGGTCGAGTTGGATTTAGACACTACCTATTGCCACATAACCTGTCAGGCTAACAGCCCTATCGCGCTTGAATATGTCGGTAAACACGATCAGTACGCCTCTCACCCCGCTTACCAATCATTTGGACTTGAGTCTTATATTGGCATGCCGATCAAACTAAACGGCAAGCTTTACGGTACCCTTAACTTTTCTAGCCCCACGCCTTACGACAGAAAGTTTGCAGCGGTTGATATTGATGCCATACAGTTGATGGCCTCTTGGATTGAAGTTGAAATTATTAGACGAAATCAAGAAAAGCGTTTAATAGATCTCAATTTAGCATTAGAGAAAAAAGCCTACGAAGACAGCTTAACTCTGATCCCTAACCGCCGTGCCGTGTTTAAACACATTAACGCCGATTTAAACAGAGTCAGTCGCGAAAAAAGTAACGCAGCATTAGCGATCATCGATATTGATTTATTTAAAAATATTAACGATACCTACGGACACAAAAAAGGCGATGAAGTATTAATAAAGGTCGCTGAATCGATTGATAATGACATACGCGATTATGATTTCGTGGCGCGATTTGGTGGTGAAGAATTTTTACTGTGGTTACCTAATTGCGACATGAGCATCGCCACTATGGTGTGTGATCGTATCAGACATAATATCGAAGCATTATCCTTGTGTGAAACCCCGATCACCATCTCTATTGGTATCACTTGTTTTGGTGCTGATATGATTCAAAAAAAACAAGCAAAAGAGAGAGTCGATGAGCTTATTTTACAGGCCGACAAAGCCCTGTATAAAGCCAAAGACGCAGGCCGAAATTGCATTAAGTTTTATGACATAGCCTAAAGTCGCCCCATTTCTGCACAAATGAAAAAAACTTTAAAATTTGGCTCGCAACTGAGACGCGAATAATGGAAGCTATGGACATAACAGGTTTGCAGATAACAAAGGGTTAAAAAACCAATGAAAATAATATCATTTAACATCAATGGCCTTCGCGCTCGATTACACCAACTACAAGCGATTATCGACAAGCATTCGCCTGACGTAATTGGCCTACAAGAAATCAAAGTACACAACGAAATGTTCCCAGTAGCAGCCGTTGAAGAAATGGGTTATCACGTATTTTTCCACGGTCAAAAAGCCCACTACGGTGTAGCTATGATGGTGAAGAAGAGCACAGTTGCAGACCTAGAAGCAATTAAAGTGCAATACGGTTTCCCAACCGATGACGAAGAAGCGCAAAAGCGTATGATCATGGTGACGTTTGCGCAACAATCTGGCAAACCAATCACAGTACTAAACGGTTATTTCCCACAGGGCGAGAACATCAGCCACGAAACCAAATACCCGTACAAGCGTAAATTCTATCAAGATCTAAACATCTACCTTAACGACAATCACACTGCAGAAGACGATCTGATCGTGATGGGTGATATCAACATCTCACCAGCAGAGAAAGATATCGGCATCGGTGAACCAAATGCCAAGCGCTGGTTAAAAACAGGTAAATGTAGCTTCCAACCAGAAGAACGTGAATGGTTAGCAAAACTGCAAGGGTTTGGCCTACACGATACATTCCGTACTATTAAACCAGAAGTAAGCGATCGCTACAGCTGGTTTGACTACCGTTCAAAAGGTTTCCCTGACAACCGTGGACTGCGCATTGACGTGATCTTAGCGACGGCGGCATTGAACGCTAAAGTGGTTGAAAGTGATGTCGATTACGAATTACGCGGTATCGAAAAACCATCAGATCACGCGCCAATCTGGACTACGTTCGGATAATAACGCTTATAAAGTTTTAGCTCGCGAAACTTATAACCAGTACAATAGCTTAGGCGAATATGACCTAGGCTATTTAACATATCAAAAACACATTTTAGAAATATGTGTCTAACCTTAATGTTACCCCGACATTCAGATATCAGATGCAATAATGACGATGCAGTGGACGAAGATATGCGCAAAGGCTAACACCTTAATTTTCTGTGTTTTAGTTAACACATCTCCCGCTAATGCCCAATATTCCGCTAACATACAGTCTCACTCTCCAGAATCAACATCGTCTAGCACCATCGCCCAACAACAGCTTAATATTCATAGCCAGCCGAGCTTTGAAGACCTTCCCCAGCTATTAGCAAAACGTACTATCAAGGTACTTGTCGTTAATCATCCCGCTTATTATTTTATTTACCAAAGTCGCCCGCGTGGGCTTGCTTATGACATGATGCGTGAATACGAAAAGCACTTAAATCAGAAGCACTTCAAAGACACAAAGTTAAAACTTAATATCCTGTTTATCCCGGTACCAAGTAGCCAAATCGTCAGCTTACTTGCGCAAGGTTATGGTGATATTGCCATCGGCCCATTAATGACCCCATTACGCCTACAGAACCAAGTTACCCACACCGAGCCCATCTATACCGACCATCAGTTATTGCTCGTCAGCCACAAGTCTACAAAAGAATACAAGGATATAAAGCAGCTTTCAGGGAAGGAAATATGGATACGCCGTAATAGTATTTACCATCAGCAGTTACAACATATCAACAAACAGTTATTCCAACTCAACAAACCGCCCATCGACATCAACATTGCCATAGACGAACTTGAAGACTTCGAAATTTTAGATATGGTCGACAACAAACAGATATTCATGACGATGACCTCTAACCACAGTATGCGTTTGTGGAAAAGGTTATACAAAAACATCAAATTGCATCCCCAGCTAGCAGTCGGCAGTCGTATTCCCAGTACTTGGGCGGTACGCAATCACACGCCACTACTAACTACTAGTTTAAATCAGTTTATTGCCAAGCATAAAAAAGGCACCAAGATCGGCAACATCCTACACCGCCGCTATTTGGTGAGACACCCTTGGTTAAAAAAAGTCATTCACCAACAGTTTGAAAACCGCTATTTAGAAACCGAACAGCTCATTAAAAAATACGCTAAGCAGTACAAGTTCGACTGGCAGCTTATTCTCGCGCAAGCCTACCAAGAGTCGCGACTCAACCAAAAAGCCATTAGCCATCGCGGCGCTGTCGGGGTAATGCAAGTATTACCTACAACCGCTAACGAACCTTATATCAATATTAAAAACATCAACAAGATGGATGGTAATATTCATGCGGGCGTGAAGTATTTACACTTTATGCAGCAACGTTATTTTAGTCACGACAATATCACCGAGCTCGACTCGCTATTACTCAGCTTTGCCGCTTATAACGCCGGGCCAGCTAAGTTGATCCGCTTAAGAAGACGGGCGTTAAAGGAAGGCTTAAATCCCAACATTTGGTTTAATCATGTCGAGAAGATTGCCGCTGACGTTATCGGCAGAGAAACGGTGGATTATGTGAACAACATTTATAAGTTTTATATCACCTACCTGCTCGCTTCCCGTTACCAAATTAACGAAGCACAATTAGCACCACAACAAGTGGCGAACACCCGCTAGCTAAACCCGTAAAGCAGATAGCACTGTAAAACAGATGCCCCGTAAATAGATAGCACCGTACAGATAGCTCTTGCGGATGAGTGTGAACAAGCGCTGTTGAATAACGCGTAAAAGAGAGGAATAAAGGACCGTCATGGATATCCACAACGGCCAACTATTTTATAACAGTCTCGTTATTACTGCCGAAGTTACTTATTAAGCAAGGTGCCTAAACGCACGTTTTTCTAACCGTCTGAATACCGCAAAGATAGCAAAACATAAACACAGGTAAATACCGCCAGCAAAGATAAATGCTTCAAACGGGGCATAAAAACGTGAATACACATTGTAACCCGCGCCAGTGATATCAACCAAGGTGACGACACTGGCGATTGATGTGGCATGCAGCATAAAGATAACTTCATTACTGTACGCAGGCAGTGCACGACGAAACGCCGATGGCAGAATAATACGACGTAAGATCTGCCAATAATTCATCCCGTACGCTTGCGCAGCTTCGATCTCGCCTTTATCCGTTGTCACTAAGGAACCACGAATGATCTCGGTGCTGTATGCCGCGGTGTTTAATACAAACGCTAACAAACAAGGATAAAACGCATCTTCTAACAAGAACCAAATCGGGCTCTCTTGAATACCATCAATCATGGTCACGCCATAATAAATCAGATACAGCTGGATCAATAACGGCGTACCACGGAACACATAGGTAAATAACCAAATAGTACGCGATAACCATACATACTGACTGGTACGTATGATCGCTAACGGCACCGCCAAAAAGAAACCAATCACCACAGATAAGAAAGTCAGTTGTATCGTTAATACGGTACCATCCCAATACTCATTTAAGGTACTAGGGGTAAACATTTCATTTTGCTCAAGCAAAGCAACCAGTTGATCTAACATATTAATGACCCTCTACGCCTTTGCTATAGTGATGTTCTAAATATTTCAGCACAATTTCACTTACCGTGGTAATGGCTAAATACACAAACGCCACAGGAATGAAGAACAGGAAAGGTTCGTAAGTAGTCATCGCCGCTTCTTTGGCTAACTTAACCATATCCGACAAGCCAATCACCGAGACCAGAGCAGTGGTTTTAACCAATACTAACCAGTTGTTACCAATACCCGGCAATGCAAAGCGCATCATTTGTGGGAACATCACTCGACGGAATACCTGCCAGTCAGACATGCCATACGCAGTTGCCGCTTCTAATTGACCTTTATCGACAGATAATAATGCGCCACGGAATGTCTCGCCCATGTAAGCACCAAAGATGAAACCTATCGTCAGCACGCCCGCACTAAACTCATCGATGTTCAGGTACATACCATCTTCATAAAATGCCGATAAAGTTAACCAACCTTGTTCAATATAAAATGCATTGATGGCATAGGTTTCGTGTAATTCGTATAACCATTCAGAAAAATTATTCAGCCCGACCTGTAAGCCAAAATAAATCAGCATCATTAACACCAGATCTGGTACACCACGAACCAAGCTAGTATAAGCAAGCGCAATTGCAGAAGATATTTTACCGCCAGAATAACGTGCAACGGCAGTAATAAGCCCCAGCAATACGGCGATAATTAATGAAAAGATGGCGAGTTTAACGGTCAATATAGCGCCATTAAAAATACTTGGGCCATACCCTTGAAGATCTAACATAATATTCCCAGAAAGCAGTGGGTGCCTAGTCTTAACTAATCGTCTTAACGAATAGCTTTAACTAAGCCCCCATTTTATCGTCTATCTATATTCGTAAAACGAAAAAATAAAGCGTCGTAAAACGAAACGATAAAGAGACTACATTTTAATACTGTAGCTGAAGTATTTAGCTTGGATAGTCTCATACGTACCATCGGTTTTGATTTCTGCTAATACTTTATTAAATGTTGCAGCGAGTGACTTATCACGTTTACGCAAAGCAACACCCATGCCGTTACCAAGTTGGAATGTATCGCCAACGGCAGCATAAGCACCTTTCTTCTCAGGGATCAGTAACGTGGTATCACCCACTGGGAAATCCAGCAATACCATGTCTAAACGACCGCCTTCAAGATCTAGCAATAAGTCACCGCTAGTATTGTAACGTTTAATTGTATTCTGCTTAGCAAAGTGATCGGTTACGTAAGTATCTTGTACTGTACCGCGCTGTACACCAATACGTAATTCTTTAAATGCTGCTTTATCTGCAACATCCAGTTTAAAGTCTGCTGCTGCAAACCAACCACTTGGCGTATTGTAGTAAGGTTCAGAGAACAATACTTGCTTCGCACGCGCTTCAGTAATCGACATTGACGAGAAGATAGCATCGTATTTACGTGATAATAGGCCTGGAATGATACCGTCCCAAGATTGTACAACCCAAGTACAATTCCAATTAGCGCGTTTACAAACTTCATTACCTAAGTCGATTTCGAAACCTGTTAGCTCACCATCTGGAGTTTTATATTCAAATGGCTTATAAGGTGAGTCAACACCTAGACGAACATCAGTCCATTCTTTCGCTATCACAGCTGAAGAAAGTAATAAGCTTGTTGCAACACTTGCTGCAATGACAGTCGCTAATTTTTTCATACGTATTTCCCTATTATTATAATTGGGTCAATCAATGACCCGTGCTTGTGTTGTTTGTTATTTCTTTTTAGTTATTATTTTAATTATTAATATTTTGGTGCCAAAAATTGCTTCACACGTTCTGATTTCGGATTATCGAACAATGCTTTCGGATCGCCCTGCTCTTCAATCTGACCTTGGTGCAAGAAGATAACCTTAGTCGATACATCACGGGCAAAGGCCATTTCATGGGTGACCACTAACATAGTACGGCCTTCTTCAGCCAAATTTTGCATAACCCGTAACACTTCTCCGACTAATTCCGGATCTAACGCTGAAGTTGGTTCATCAAATAACAGCACTTCCGGTTCAACCGCCAGTGCGCGGGCAATAGCCACACGTTGTTTTTGACCACCAGATAGCTGACTTGGGTAATAGTCTTTTCTTTCCCATAAATCCACTTTCTTCAGATATTGTTCTGCGCTTGCCAGAGCCTCACTACGAGAGAGTCCTAAAACCTGAATTGGTGCTTCAATCACATTTTCAATTACCGTCATATGCGACCATAAATTGAAGCCTTGAAATACCATGGCTAAACGTGAACGAATACGTTGCACTTGTTTTTTATTGGCGATAGTTCGATTGCCATCGCGATCAGTAACCATCTCGATTAATTCGCCATTTACCGAGATATCACCTGCTGTTGGCATTTCTAACAAATTGATACAGCGTAAGAATGTGCTTTTACCTGAGCCTGATGAGCCGATAATCGAGATGACATCGCCTTTATTCGCAGTCAGATCTATGCCTTTAAGGACTTCATTGTCACCAAATGATTTATGTAAATTCTTGATGTCTAATGTGGGACTGCTACTCATTCTATTCATCCTAAATACGCTTTATAACAATATAAGACATGTGCAATACTTAAATTCAAACTATGATTAAAGACTGCAACATAAAAACAGCACTTAACATAACAAATTAGCCATTCACATAACATAAAACGGTTTAAATTTAGTCATTAACTCCAGATTAGTTCTCACTAGCGGTTTTATTACCCACGTAAACACAAAGTGCAGGATTTAACGTTGATTATATATAGCACTACACACTACCGCTATATTGGTATTTATGAAGGTTTATGTTACCTTGGGCAAATAATTAAACTTTATATTATAATTTTAAAATAAAGTTAATAAAAATACGCACTAACTGTAATTAAGTTACACCCAGAATGGGTTAAACAGATCGATCATGTTACTTTTCGTAATAAAAAAACATAAAAGTACATAAAATTGATCTAGATCACTTTGCAATTACTCCTAGTTAGGTAATAATGAACTCAGGTTATTGATTGAGACGAAGCAATGAAAACAGTAAACCCATTTGATGCAATTCTACCACCCGAGCTGCTAAAGAAAGCAGAATCTATCGGTGTAGCAAAAGCAACTAAAGCCCCTAAACAAGCGTTCATGCTTGCGATTACCGCCGGTGTATTTATCTCCATCGCATTTGCCTTCTATACTACGGTAACAACCGGTACCACCGATGTTGCTTATGGTTTAAAAAAATTCATTGGCGGGTTTGCATTTAGTCTTGGTCTATTACTTGTCGTTGTATGCGGCGGTGAACTTTTTACCAGTTCAATTCTGACTATCATTGCCCGCGCTAATAACAAGATCACTACTCTGCAATTAGCAAAAAACTGGGCCGTTGTTTACGCCGGTAACTTTGTTGGTTGCATCTTCTTTGTCATCTTAATGTTCTTAGCAAAACAGCATCTGGTCGCCGATGGCGCTTGGGGCATCAACGCTATGAAGATTGCCCAGCACAAATTGCATCACACCTTTATTCAAGCTGTCACACTCGGCATCCTTGCAAACCTACTTGTTTGCCTTGGTATATGGATGAGTTTTGCAGCACGCTCAATTACCGACAAATTTATCGCGGTGGCTTTGCCCGTGACTATGTTTGTCGCATCTGGTTACGAACACAGTATTGCTAACATGTTTATGGTGCCACTGGGTTATGTTATCGCCAACTTTTCTGGACCTGAATTCTGGTTACTCTCCGGCGCTAACCCAGCAGACTTTACTGATTTAACAATAGCTAACTTTGTATTTAATAATCTTATTCCTGTCACCATCGGCAACATTATTGGCGGTGGCGTATTGGTTGGCCTGACTTACTGGGCTATCTACTGCAAAAAAGAATCTTAATGTCTGTTGGCAACAACAGATAACGAACTTTGAAATTAAATTTTTAATAGATTAGGTGTACTTATGACTGAACAAACAATATTTGATCAAGCTTGGAAAGGTTTCACTACTGGTGAATGGACTAACGAAGTTAATCTACGTGATTTCATCCAGAAGAACTACACTGAGTTTACCGGTGATGAATCTTTCCTAGCTGACGCAACTAAAGCAACAGATACGCTTTGGAACAATGTCATGGAAGGCATCAAAATCGAAAACAGCACCCATGCTCCACTTGATTTTGATACATCAGTACCATCAACAATTACTTCTCATGCTGCTGGTTATATCGACCAAAGTTTAGAAACAATTGTTGGTTTACAAACTGAGAAACCATTAAAACGTGCAATTATCGCTAATGGCGGTATCCGTATGGTTGAAGGTTCTTGTAAAGCATACGGCAAAGAATTAGACGCAACAACGAAGAAAATCTTCTCTGAATACCGCAAAACGCATAACCAAGGTGTATTTGACGTATATACAAACGACATCATGAAATGTCGTAAGTCAGGTATCCTAACGGGTTTACCAGATGCATATGGCCGTGGTCGTATCATTGGTGATTACCGTCGTGTTGCTGTATACGGCATCGACTTCCTAATGAAAGATAAATTTGCACAGCAAAAATCATTAGAAGCGAAGTTCTATTCAGGTGAAGACCTAGAAGCAACAATGCGTTTACGTGAAGAAATCTCTGAGCAGTACCGTGCCCTAGCACAAATCAAAGAAATGGCGGCAACTTACGGTTTCGATATTTCTGGCCCAGCAACAAACGCAAAAGAAGCGATCCAGTGGACTTACTTCGGCTACCTAGCTGCTGTTAAATCACAAAATGGCGCAGCAATGAGCTTCGGTCGTGTAACTACGTTCTTAGATGTTTACATCGAACGTGATTTACAAGCGGGTATCATTACTGAAACTGACGCTCAAGAAATGATTGACCACTTAGTTATGAAACTACGTATGGTACGTTTCCTACGCACACCTGAATACGATGAATTATTCTCTGGTGACCCAATCTGGGCAACAGAAACTATCGCAGGTATGGGTACAGATGGTCGTTCACTAGTAACTAAATCATCATTCCGTGTACTACACACACAATACACTATGGGTCCTTCACCAGAGCCAAACATCACTGTATTGTGGGCTGAACATTTACCATTAGCCTTCAAACGCTACTGTGCGAAAGTATCTATTGATACATCATCAATCCAGTACGAAAATGATGATTTAATGCGTACCGACTTCGACAATGATGACTATGCAATTGCATGTTGTGTATCACCAATGATCGTTGGTAAACAAATGCAGTTCTTCGGCGCTCGTAGTAACCTTGCTAAAGCATTGTTATATACAATCAATGGCGGCGTAGATGAAAAACTAAAAATCCAAATTGGTCCTAAAGCAGACAAGATCACTGATGATGTACTTGATTACGCAGATATCACAGCGCGTTATGACAAAGTGATGGATTGGTTAGCAACAACATATGTTACTGCACTAAATTCAATTCACTATTCACACGATAAATATTCGTATGAAGCATCACTAATGGCATTACATGACCGTGACGTAGAACGTACAATGGCATGTGGTATCGCCGGTCTATCTGTTACTGCTGATTCACTTTCTGCAATTAAATATGCAAAAGTTAAACCAATCCGTGATGAAAACGGTATTGCAGTCGATTTTGAAATCGAAGGTGATTATCCTAAATTTGGTAACAACGATTCACGTGTTGATGATATCGCTTGTGAACTAGTTGAAACTTTCATGAAGAAAGTTGCTAGTCACAAAATGTACCGTAATGCAAAACCAACACAGTCAGTACTAACAATTACATCAAACGTTGTATACGGTAAGAAAACCGGTACAACACCAGATGGCCGTCGTGCAGGCGCACCATTCGCACCGGGTGCAAACCCAATGCATGGTCGTGATGAGAAAGGCGCAATCGCAGCCCTAACATCAGTTGCAAAACTACCGTTTGAATACGCAAAAGATGGTATTTCTTATACTTTCTCTATCGTACCAAACGCACTAGGTAAAACAGACGATACACGTCGTACTAACCTAGCTGGTTTAATGGATGGTTACTTCAAGCACAGCAGTGCAATTGAAGGTGGTCAGCACTTAAACGTAAACGTGATGGATCGTTCAATGTTACTAGACGCGATTAAGCACCCTGAAAAATACCCACAACTGACCATTCGTGTGTCTGGTTACGCGGTACGTTTCAACTCGCTAACGCCTGAACAACAACAAGACGTGATCACACGTACATTCCAACAGTCATTCTAAGACTGATAGGAATAGCACTATAAAATGTAACCCTAGGTTGTTTTTATAGTCACAGAAACAAAAGCCTTACACATGTAAGGCTTTTGTATTTATAATAAACGTATAGCCTTATCTTTTGGAAATATTATGTCGCTTATTAAGCCTATTGATTCTACCGAGTTATGTAGCACAGTCGGACGCATTCATTCTACCGAATCTTTTGGCTCCGTAGATGGACCAGGTATTCGTTACATCGTTTTCATGCAAGGCTGCTTAATGCGTTGCCTGTATTGTCACAACCGTGATTCATGGGATTTGCATTCAGGTAAAGAAACTACCGTTGATGAATTAATGCGTGAACTTGTTTCATACAAAGCATTTATGCTAGCAACTGGTGGGGGTGTAACAGCATCAGGCGGCGAAGCAATGCTACAGCCTGAATTTATCCGTGACTTTTTTACTGCAGCGCAAGCCGAAGGTGTTAACACTTGCTTAGATACTAACGGCTATATTCGAAAATACAGCGACGTGATTGACGAAGTACTCGATGTAACTGATTTAGTCATGTTGGATTTAAAACAAATGAACGACGAAATACACCAAGAATTAGTGGGTGTAAGTAACAAGCGTACGTTAGAATTTGCAGAATATTTAGCCAAACGTAACCAGAAAACATGGATACGTTATGTTGTTGTACCTGGTTATACCGATGATGATGAATCTGCACATGCACTGGGTAAATTTATTCAACACATGGATAACATTGAAAAAGTTGAATTGCTGCCTTATCACGAACTCGGCCTGCACAAATGGAAAACCATGGGCTTTGATTACCCACTCGATGGTGTGCCGCCACCAAGTAAAGACACGATGGACCGCATTCAAGCTATCTTATTAGAATACAGAGATAATGTAATTTATTAATCGTCCAAACAGCATTCTATTTCAAACCGATCCTAGCACTATGCTATGATCGGTTTTTTGTTTTAGCCTTTTTGCTAACCGTCATCAGAATAATGAGATCACATGAACTACCTTTGCCCTATCTACCTTTGCCCCATCTGCGCTAGCCCTTTATCCGCACACGACAAAAGTCTAGCTTGCGAGCAACGCCACCAATTTGATCTAGCAAAAGAAGGTTACGTTAACTTGTTGCCGGTACAAAACAAAAAATCAAAGAATCCTGGTGACAACAAAGAGATGATGCAAGCCCGTCGTGAATTTCTAGACCAAGGCTTTTATCAATCATTATCTGATAAGGTAAATAGCATTGCTCAGCAGGCTTTAGCGACTGTAGAGACACCTAACATCCTCGATTTGGGCTGTGGCGAAGGTTATTACACCCACCGCTTAGCGCAGGCTATAACGAATGCTAATGATGCGACTACCTCAAATGTGGATACCAAGGTAGTGCTACAAATTTCCGGTTTAGATATTTCTAAATCTGCGATCCGCTATGCAGCCAAACGCTATAAGAGCATCAGTTTTTGTGTGGCCAGCGCCTACGCGACTCCTTTCGCTGATGCTAGCCAAGATTTAGTCACGCGTATTTATGCACCATCACAAAACGACGAACTGGCTCGTATTATCAAAACAGACGGTTATTTACTCACAGTGACACCGGCTGCCGAGCATTTGTTTGAGTTAAAACAAAAGATTTATCAAACACCTGAAAAGCATGACATGACGATTGAAGAAATTGCAGGGTTTGACGTGGTTGAACAACAACGTTTAACAGACCAGATAACCCTAACACAGGCTAAAGACAGCAAGAATTTATTGGAAATGACACCACTGGCGTGGAAAATGAGTGATGAGCAAAAAGCAGCGCTCTACGCGGCTGACTTAACGCTAACATTGGACTTTAATATTACCCTGTATAAACGCACGGCTTGATTTCCAGACAAAAATTCAGACAAAAAAATACCGATATTAGCTTTAATATCGGTATTCATCTCGAGACTCAGTGTTTATGTAACGATTAATACGACCTTACACAGCTGCATATCGTCTATTACTTAGCCATAAACGCTTTATCCATACGCTTGAATGCACTTTCTAACACATAAGCTAATTCACTGTAATGCGGATTTTTTTTGGCTGGTTCAAGTTCACAACCTTGCGTCACTAAACCTTGATATAACTCGTGGTACCAGGTTGCCAGTGACACAGGTAATAGTTCTTTCGAACGTTTACCTAACCAAAACAGACCTTGCATTGGCAATGTAATTAATAGCAATGCAATCGCAATACTCGCTGGTAGTTGCTGCATATCCCCATAGAGATACTGCATCATCACCGTTAGAATAGCTAATGGCGGCATAGTCTTAAAGCCAAGCTGCGTAGCAGCAATAATTCTATTCTCAGGAAAAAGTGCAGCCAATTCTTTTTTCATCGGCCAGCGCTGCATATAATGTTGACCTTTATAAAGGGTATCTTTAAATACACTCATCAGCATCCTCCCGTAAAAGATAAATTTTCTATAATTCAAACCATACACTATGTCATGGTGCAGGTAAAATAGTATATGAATGTTAAGTTAATGGTTTAGATCAACTTTATTACAAATATACTTTGAGATATCGTCCTATAGCAAGTAAACTATGAAGCAGTTAACACTTTTAGGGAAAATGTGAGTGATATAACTCACAGTTTTAGAAAGTTGTCATTTCTTTAAGATGGATACTTAGTAACGAACATTCGTCGTATCACTACGACATCGTACGTAAAAATGACAGTGTCAGCCAATTTACTAAGCACAGATAACGTCTGTGCTTTAATAAAGATACGATACCTAAGCCAATATCGCTAGGTATTGCTATCAGTTATTTTATTGATTATTTCATAATAGGTTTTTACGCATGAATAAACTCGTTCTAGTTCTAAACTGTGGTAGCTCTTCTCTTAAATTTGCAGTTCTTGATTCAGTATCAGGTGATGAAAAATTATCTGGTCTTGCTGAATGCTTTAATTTAGAAAACGCACGCATCAAGTGGAAACTTGACGGCAATAAAGGCACAGCCGATCTAGGCGCATTTGCTTCTCACAAAGAAGCTGTAGCATACATCGTAAATAACATTCTTAACGAAAAACAAGAAATGAGCGACGCTATTGTAGCGATCGGTCATCGTGTTGTTCACGGCGGCGAAAAATTCACTTCATCTGTAATCATCGATGACACTGTAATGCAAGGCATCGAAGACTGTGCAACATTAGCACCGCTTCATAACCCGGCTCACCTTATCGGCATCCGTGCTGCACAAGCTGCATTCCCAACGCTTCCACAAGTTGCTGTATTCGATACTGCGTTCCACCAGACTATGCCTGAAAAAGCATACCTATACGCATTACCGTACAAACTATACCGCGAAAATAACATCCGTCGTTACGGTATGCACGGTACTAGTCACCTATTCATTACTCGTGAAGCTGCTGCGCTTCTAGGTAAAAAAGTTGAAGAAACTAACATCATCAACTGTCATTTAGGTAACGGCGCATCTGTTTGTGCAATTAAAGACGGTAAATCAGTAGACACAAGCATGGGTATGACTCCGCTTGAAGGTCTAGTAATGGGTACGCGTAGTGGTGATATTGATCCAAGTATCATTAATCACCTAGTTACACAGTGTAACTACACACTTGCAGAAGTTAACAGCATGCTAAACAACGAAAGTGGTTTACTAGGTGTTTCTGAAATTTCTAGCGATTGCCGTGCTATCGAAGATGGTTATGCAGAAGGTCAAGTTGGCGCTGTTCGCGCAATGGAACTTTCTTGCTACCGTCTAGCTAAATACATCGCTTCATACGCTGCTGCTTTAGGCCGTATCGACGCTATCGTATTTACTGGTGGCATCGGTGAGAACTCTGATGTTATCCGTGCTTTAGTATTGAACCAACTTTCAATCTTCGGTATCGAAGTTGACGCTGCTGCAAATACAGCTGCACGTTTTGGTTCAGAAGGTACGATCACTACAGCAAACAGTAAAATTAAAGCTATGGTTATCTCTACTAATGAAGAACTTGTTATTGCTCAAGACGCAGTAAGCTTAATCTAATTAGACTGTTAACTTAACTAAGTTTAACTTTTTATAAGAAAGGTGTGATCGCACCTTTCTTTCTTCTCAATCCCAATATAAGGGGACGCTAGTGGCTCGCACTATAATGCTTATCCCAGTTGGCGTAGGCGTAGGCGTAACTTCTGTTAGTCTAGGTATGGTTCGTGCGTTTGAACGCAACGGCCTAAACGTTAACTTTTTCAAACCTGTTGCTCAACCTCGCCAAGGCGAAAAAGGTCCTGAGTTATCAACTGAAATTATCCGTCAAGGAACGAATGCATCACCTGCAACGCCGTTCACTTTATTACACGCTGAAAAATTAATCGGTGCTGGTAAAACTGACGTGCTTCTTGAAGATATCGTTGAGCGTTTTGAATCGCACATGGTTGACGCTGAAATCGTTGTTGTTGAAGGTCTAGTACCAACATCAAAACAACCATTTGCTAACGATGTAAACTACAACATCGCTAAAGCACTTGACGCTGAAATGGTATTTGTGACTAACCCAGGCACAGATTCTTCAGAACAGCTTAAAGATCGTCTAGAGATCGCTTGTTCAAACTTCGGCGGCAGCAAAAACAAAAACATCATTGGTTGTGTGATCAACAAAGTTGGCGCACCACTTGATGAAGCTGGTCGTAGCCGTCCAGATCTTGCAGAAATGTTTGAAGCAAACGCAGGTAATGCTAGCCATAACCTAGAAGTGCTACAAGTATTTGGCAAAAGCCCAATGCCTATCCTGGGTTGTATCCCATGGAGCGCTGAGCTAATTGCACCACGTGCAAAAGATCTAGCTAAACACTTAGGTGCTGAAATCCTAAACGAAGGCGACATCGAAGAACGTCGCCTAGTGGGTATCACTTTCTGTGCACGTTCTATCCCGAACATGCTTGAGCACTTCCGTCCAGGTGGCTTATTAGTTACTTCTGGTGATCGTGCTGACGTTATTGTTGCTGCATGTCTTGCTGCAATGAACGGCGTTAAAATCGGTGCATTATTATTAACTGGTGATGTTCGTCCAGACGCAAGTGTATTAAAACTTTGTCAACAAGCAATGGCAACTGGTTTACCAATCATGCTAACGCCAACGAACACTTGGCAGACTGCATTAACGCTTCAAAACTTCAATCTTGATATCCCTGCAGATGACAAACAACGCATCGAAGCAGTTCAAGAATACATCGCAAGTCACATCGACAAGCAATGGATTGAAACGTTAACTGTTGGTACACAACGTACTCGTCGTTTATCACCGCCTGCATTCCGTTACCAGTTAACTGAATTAGCGCGTCAAGCGAAGAAACGTGTTGTATTACCTGAAGGCGAAGAGCCACGTACAATTGAAGCGGCTAACATCTGTGCTGAACGCGGTATCGCGACACCAGTATTGCTTGGTAACCCAGCTGAAATTAAACGTGTTGCAGAGAGCCAAGGTATCATTCTTTCTGACGGTGTTGAAATCGTAGATCCAGTAACATGTCGTGAAAAATATGTTGCTCCTATGGTTGAACTGCGTAAAGCGAAAGGTCTGACTGAAGTAGTAGCACGTGAACAACTACAAGATAGTGTTGTACTTGCGACTATGATGTTAGAACAAGCTGAAGTTGATGGTCTTGTATCTGGTGCCGTTCATACGACAGCAAACACAATCCGTCCAGCACTACAGTTGATCAAAACAGCACCGGGTTCAAACCTAGTGTCTTCGATCTTCTTCATGTTGCTACCTGATCAAGTGTTAGTGTACGGTGATTGTGCAATTAACCCAGACCCAGATGCTTCTCAACTAGCTGACATCGCAATTCAATCTGCGGATTCTGCTAAAGCATTCGGTATCGACCCTCGCGTTGCTATGATCTCTTACTCAACTGGTTCATCTGGCCAAGGTAGTGATGTAGAGAAAGTACGTGAAGCAACTAAACTTGCTCAAGAACGTCGTCCTGATTTGATCATTGATGGTCCTCTACAGTACGATGCAGCTATCATGGAAAATGTAGCGAAAAGCAAAGCGCCAAACAGCCCTGTTGCTGGTAAAGCGACTGTATTTGTATTCCCAGATCTTAATACTGGTAACACAACTTACAAAGCAGTACAGCGTTCTGCAAACCTAATCTCTATTGGTCCAATGCTGCAAGGCATGCGTAAACCAGTAAATGATTTATCACGTGGCGCATTAGTAGACGATATCGTTTACACAATCGCTCTTACAGCAATTCAAGCTAAGCAATTAAGCAACTAGTCTGAAAACCTGTTAAACGTGTATTAAGGCTTCCCTCGGGAAGCCTTTTTTGTTTATTTGACCTCATCAAACTCACCAACGAGACAGCTTAGTTTTTCATAAAGAAAATCAATTTATTAACTGCAATATTTCGATATTTATCTTCTTCAATAAATAAACCATGTAATGCGCCTTCAACCACTTCAATATAGCTATGAGGACAACTTTCATTAAACTTGTCTTGCGCTAAATTACTCACCACATATTCATGTTCCGCTTGTAATATCAACACTGGAATATCCACTTTATGGGCATTAATTAACACTTTTTCACACGCTTTAATGGATTCTTGGATCCATTTAGTACTCGGGCCATTTAACTTTAAATTTGGTTTTTCATTATAGCTATTGGTATAACGTGAATAGCGTAATTTACTCTTACTCATGAGGTTTTTATCAAATTCAGGAAAATCATAAAAAGAACGACCTAAAGCGTAATTAGGTTTCTTAGTAAAACGCTCGAAAATTGAGTTGCTTGAGGTATCTAACTTACTTTTAATGGATAAACCAAGACCAAACATAGGCGTACTCAACAATAACTTTTTCACTTTGTGTTGATAGAATTGAATGTATTGAGTACAAATATTTGCGCCCATAGAGTGTCCGACTAAGTAACAATCACCAGCGCTATTCGGATAAACAACTTTATCCATAAATAGTTGTAAATCAACGATGTAATCTTGAAACTCATTCACATGTCCTAGGTCTAGATCCTCTCCCCATCGCCCAGATTCACCTTGACCTCGATGATCATAGGTATAAATATTATAAAGATGCGACAGCTCATAAATGAGTTCTAAATAGCCCCAATAAGATTCATTTCTACCGTTAACAATCACCAAGGTATCTTTTTTATTATGTGGATTATAATTAATCCAATTGATTCTGACTTTGTCAAAACCAATAAAACTACCACGTGTTAAGTCTTTAATTACCTCATTACAGGCCTTATCAGTGGTATCAACATCATCGGTTGTTTTGAGGGGGAAATCGGCCACATTGGCAAGTTCAAATTGATCTTTATGGATTTTATCCGCAATGAGATTAAGATATTTTTTACCCATTTCAAAACCTAACGCGTAATCGCTATCAACTGCTTTTTTAGATGAATGGACTAAAGATGTTTGTAAATGCGTTGCTGGGTGGATCTCATAAATAACAACATCATCGGGCGGATTTTCTAAGAATGCTTGATCCGCACGGTACGCGTCTTCATGGATCATTAATAAGTGGCTTAAATTTTTAAGTTTATTGGGACCCACTTTTTTTAAAAAGTTCAACCACTCATGGTTATAACTAGCATCGACAGGAATCGTTCTAATCACAACAATATGTTTATAACCAAGCTTATATGCTTTTCGAACCGGGATAGGCGCCGTAACGCCACCATCATACCAATCGTCATTGTCAATTTTGATCGGATTAACCGTTAATAAAGGAATAGCACACGTCGCTTTTAAGGCTTTCTGCCAACTGCCTCTTTTTAAATCTAAGCATTTAGCTTGCATACTATTTATATTGGTAGCAACGCAATATAACTCGCGGTTCTCTAATTTTTTTAATCCAGTATCCCAATCCAGCGCCAAATGTGTTTCTGTAGCATGAATTAACAAATCCAAATTCAAGCTGTTTTCACCACGAAATACATTCTTAATATTAAAAAAATCTGGATCACGAGTCACTTTATTAATGACCTCATAAGCATGTCTATATTGGCCACAGACATAAGATGCCAAATTTAACGCACCTGCTGACGTACCAATAAAACAGTCAAACGGATTATAATTGGCTTTCAAAAATGCATCTAATACACCGGCGGTGAATACACCTCTCTGTCCACCACCTTCACAAACTAATGCAAATTTATCAACATTTTCATGGCGCAAAGGATAAGCGTCAGTATCGACTTGAGAAATAGAAAAATAATTAACCATAAATTTATATACCGGTGATTTGATTTAACATTTAAAGTAACCTACTCCAATCACTATACCACGATCACCACTGATGAGAGAGCCTTCCAGTAGGTACACTTCATCTATAAAGTGCTCACAATGAGGCTTAAATTAATCGATTTTCTGCTCATAAAATTTATGCATTCACAGCGTTTCCATAATCGCGCTTACAGCGATTCAAACTCAGTAATTAACGTCTTAGCCTCAAATTAAAAATAACGTTCTCAAGGCTTCTGAGGGCGATTTTTTATATAACAAAATAAGCTAAATTAACCAGTCTTTAGTTGCATTTAATTTCTAATTTTTTCTTGATTTTTCAACAAGTCAGACAATTTACATAAAAAAACATTTAAATACAACAACTTAAAACAACCACACAAGTTAACACACATGTTTATCCACAGATTCTGTGGATAACCTAACAGAAACATGGGTTATAGGTAAAACAATGCCTAAATATGATAGATTTAGTCCACAACCTTATTTTTATACTTAAAGTTATACACAGGGGGATAGATTGAACCGTATTATATACACATGTATCTTCACCCTGTGTATAACGTCATCATTAACCTGTGAGGCGAGGTGTGCGGAGCGTTCAGGTCACATACAAGGATAAAATATCATATGGTTTTAGAGGAGGGTATTGAGAATAACCTAGGTATGAAGTGCCATAAGACAGGCATAAAAAAAGCCTCAATCGAGGCTTCTTTAATTAACAGTTTGTTATCGCTAATCTACTTAATCGTGCAGATTAGTTTACGCCTGCTTCATCATCAAGTTGGTCACGTAGTTCCGCTTCCAATTCTTGTTTCAATTCGTCTTGAAGTTGATAATACGATAAATCGTTTTCATTATAGTCCATCATAACCACCTTACTAGTACTAAAGAGTACATCGTTAAATATGTCGATAATCGATAACCCGTTTATCACACTTCTCTGAACAACCCTTTGCTCAGCTCATGTATTAATCCTAACACAGCATTTTCAGTCCGCAATATTTGTCGTTCACCGCAAAAAGTTTGATCACCGTCAATAAATCCATTCTGTAATTATTTATCAACATTTTGCTTGTGCGCTCTTCATATGAAAGCAAACTAACGATATAAGGAAGGAGTCACGGCCTCAAAACACAACAGATTGACTAAAACTGAACGATAATAAACAAAATAGAACAACTTGATATAAGTTATACCAAAAAGTAATATAGTGGTATTTTGATGCTAAAATAATAAAGATTAGCGATTACTCTGCTTTAGGCGAGTAAATGAAGATTAATACTTTAAGGCCTTTACCCGCTTCTGCTTCTTTAAATACAGCTGGCGTTGGCAGTTGTTCTTGGAACACACAATCTGGGCAATGCTCGGCAACATTATCAAATAAGAACTGTTCACCTAGCTCAGGAGCGTTCAAACATAACATTACTTTACCACCCGGCTTCATCAGCTCCGGAATACGTTTGATGATCTTGCTGTAATCACGCTTAATATCCACACTGCCCTTTTGGAACGACGGTGGATCCGAGATCAACAGGTCATAAGGACCATGCTTACGTAAACGTCCATATGATTTAAAGATATCAACACCTTCAAATTTAACCCGCTTAAGATCATGACCATTACTGCGGTGATTATCACGCCCCATAGTAAGTGACGTGCGACTAAGGTCAACGTTCATCACCTTATCAGCCCCGCCCGCTAACGCAGCCACAGAGAAAGCACAGGTATAAGAAAACAAGTTCAATACGTTAGCATGCTCAGACTGTTCTTTAACCCACTGACGGCCATTAGCCATATCAAGGAACAAACCAGTGTTTTGCGCACGACCAAACTCAAGGTTAAAGGTCATGCCGTTTTCAGTGATCTCGGTACGGTGACATTCTTCACCAAGGAACAATGACGTCGGTGCACGCTCACGACAGCGGAACTGCACTAATACCGTTTTACACTGTTCACCAAGTTGTGCTTGCAGCGCTTCTGCTAGCAGCATTAAGTAATCGTTTTGTTCTTCTTTGTATAACGTAATAAGTGCAACCGGTGACAACCAATCAATGTTGATGTGCTCGAAACCCGCATACGTGTGGCCACGACCATGGAACAAGCGACAGGCATCTTCTGCTACAGCAGAAAAATCAATAAACTCAAGCGGCAATTTCACATCAGCCTCGGACATAGCGACAGTCACAATCTTATTCACCTTAATTAATCTTGGAAAATAAAAAGGGATGCACACTGTACATCCCTTTCTTCAATGTCAGGCATTATACCTGACTAGTGCTAAAATGCGATCTAGGCACTCAGTTATTTTTTCACCTCAACATCACTGCTGATCAGTATCGACATCCAGTTCTGATCATTGATTGTTTCTAAACCAATTTTGACAATCATCGTCAGTGGCACTGCCAGCAACATGCCCACAAGTCCAAGCAACCAACCCCAGAATATTAACGATAAGAATACAATCAAGGTCGATAAACCTAAGCCTTTACCCATGAAGCGTGGCTCTACCAAGTTACCCATGACTAAGTTAATAGTCACATAACCAGCAGCAACTGCACCCGCTTGGGGTAAACCCAGTTGTAGAGTAGTTAAGATAACCGCAGGTACTGCCGCAATTAACGAGCCGATATTCGGCACATAGTTAAGTAAGAAAGCAATTAAGCCCCATAACAAATAGAAATCAACATCCATGATGAACAGCATCAAGCCAACACAAAGACCGGTCGCAATACTCACTAAGGTTTTAATCGCCACGTACTTGTTCACTGAATCTAAAAACTTGTCTAGTTGGGCTAATTTGAAATCGGGATCTTTAAACATGAAATGCAGTTTTTTCGGTAACACTTCACCTTCAAATAGCATGAATACCACCGTTAATAAGATCAGGAATATGTTTGCCATTACGCCAGATAAACTACTAACCATACTCGAAACCATAGTAACAGCAGTACCAGGGTTAAAGTATTCCAGTAAGGTATCTGATGATATTTGGATATTGTATTTATGTAAGAACGTCACTAATTCGCCGTAATGACCACGAATTTGGCTTTGATAGTCGCCAATATTACTGGTGAGTTGTTGCACACTTGAACCAATCACACTGGTGATCGTCAGGCCCATCATGATCGCGACAATCAACACCATAAAAATAGCAATTCCGCGCGGAATACGACAACGAATAATAAGGTTAACCAATGGATTACAGATAATGGCAATGAATATAGCCAGTAAAAATGGAATGATAATCGGCGTGGCTATTTTGATACCACCAAGGATAATAATCACCGCAGCTATCATCACCAAATTACGCATTTGGCTATTTTCTTTTAAAATTAGTTTCATAGTTACTCATTAAGGTGCTACAGGGAGCTAATAGTTGTCAGTAGTCTACGACATGATTGATGAATATAACCTTAACAAGATAAAAACACTAATGATATTATATTGATGCAGGTACTCGATTTACATTTCAGATCCGCGTGTAAACATCAAAAACAAAGACATTTATTACGATGAAATAACAGCAATGGATGACACAGGCAATAGCAATAAAGATAGGTAATGACAAATTAATAACGTAACGAAGAGTAAAATAGGAGTGATGTTTTAGAATTGTAGAAAGCAATAGAGTAATAGAGTAATAGAGTAATAGAGTAATAGAGTAATAGAAATACTTTGAAGTAGAAATGGTGGAGCCAAACGGGATCGAACCGATGACCTCGACACTGCCAGTGTCGCGCTCTCCCAACTGAGCTATGGCCCCATTTCTACAGCAACGTTTGCTGCTGTAGGGATAATATGCATCTGCCGTTTTAGTGTCAATATTTTAAAGTTAAAAAACCAACACCAAACGACCGAAAGTATATTATTTACACACCCTTAGGCGTTTTCACGTGCAGTAATGAATGCTAACGCTTTGTCGATACCAGCAAGGCTACGTTCTTTACCAATAAGCTTTAGTGTTACATCTAATGACGGTGATTGACCGGCACCAGTAATAGCAACACGTAATGGCATACCAACTTTACCCATACCGACTTCAAGTTCAGTCGCAGTATCGTTGATTGCAGCGTGTAATACTTCAGCATCGCTCCAATCTGCAATCGCAGCTAGTTTCTCTTGAACTTTAAGTAATGCTTCTTTTGCTACAGGACGTAAATGTTTCTTCGCCGCTGTTGCATCAAATTCAGCGTAGTCTTCAAAGAAGTAACGGCTAGATGCAGCAAGTTCTTTCAGTGTCTTAGCACGTTCAGCAAGTACTTTAACAATTTCAGCTAGCGCAGGACCATTAGTCGTATCAATGCCTTGATCTGCCATGTGCCACTCAAGGTGAGTTGCAACATATTCAGGTGCTAGTGTTTTAATGTAATGTTGGTTTACCCATTGTAGCTTCTCAGTATTAAACGCTGAAGGCGCTTTGTTTACATCGTCTAAGCTAAACAGTTTGATCATTTCTTCAGTGCTGAAGATTTCTTGATCGCCATGTGACCAACCTAAACGTACTAAATAGTTTAGTAGTGCTTCTGGTAGGTAACCGTCATCACGGTATTGCATAACACCGACAGCGCCATGACGCTTAGATAGTTTAGCGCCGTCATCACCAAGGATCATAGCAACGTGAGCGTACTGTGGAACAGGAGCGCCTAGTGCTTTTAAGATATTGATTTGACGAGGTGTATTGTTTAAGTGATCTTCACCACGAACAACATTAGTAATGCCCATATCCCAGTCATCAACAACTACACAGAAGTTGTATGTCGGTGAACCGTCTGTACGGCGGATGATTAGGTCATCTAATTCTTTGTTAGCAAATTCAACTTTGCCACGGATCTTGTCATCAACGATAACAGAACCTTCTTTCGGGTTACGGAAACGTACAACGAAATCAGCACCGGTGTCTTCGATATCACCATGGCTACATTTACCATCGTAACGTGGGCTTTCTTTCGCATCCATTTGCGCTGCACGTAACGCGTCAAGACGTTCGCGTGAACAATAACATTTGTATGCTTTGTCTTCTGCTAGTAGTTGATCAACTAACTCGTTGTAACGATCGAAACGTTGAGTTTGGAAATAAGGACCTTCATCCCAATCCAGACCAGCCCACTTCATGCCTTCTAAGATCGCGTCAACCGCTTCTTGAGTAGAACGTTCTAAATCAGTATCTTCGATACGCAGTACAAATTCACCACCTTGGCTTTTTGCATGCAACCAAGAATAAAGCGCTGTACGTGCGCCGCCTACGTGCAAGTAGCCAGTTGGGCTAGGTGCAAAACGAGTCTTAACAGTCATAAGTCTCACAATACCTTTTACATTATTTGATTCGCTTAACCCACGACAGGTTAAGCACATGATGCTGCGCATTTTACCATTAAAGCTAAAACTAACAATACACGAACTAAAATTAACTACCCTAGTTCTGTTATAAACTACCCTAGTACCGTCATTAAATAACTATGTGCAGCGATTAACTAACCATGAGATGCCAATAGCGCCAGTAAATCATCTTCAGACAGAATATCGATATCTAACTCTTGCGCTTTAGTGAGCTTAGAGCCTGCAGCAGGACCAGCCACTAACGCCGTAGTCTTCTTCGACACACTGCCTGCAACTTTAGCGCCTAAGTCTTGTAACCGCGTCTTAGCATCAGCACGCGAAATATTAACCAGCGTACCAGTGATCACATAAATGGTGCCTAACAGTGGTTGTTGGCTTTGTTCTTTAACCGCCACATCATCCCAGCTCATGCCCGCTTCGATAAGTTGGTCAATTACCGCAAGGTTATGCTCTTCACGGAAGAAGTAGAAGATGTGCTTAGCAACGATCTCGCCGACATCGCTAATCAATACTAAACGTTCAACCGAGGCTTTTTTGATGAACTCTAAACTTAATAGATCATTGGCAAGGTTAGCGGCTGTCGCTTCCCCTACTTCACGGATACCCAGTGAATATAAGAACTTCGCCAATGTCGTGTGTTTTGCGACTTTCAATGCTTCGAGTAAGTTAGTTGCCTTTTTTGGTCCCATGCGATCTAACATAGTTAACTGACCAAAAGTAACACCAAACAAGTCTGCAGGGGTTTTAATTAACTCGGCATCAACCAGTTGTTCCACCATCTTGTCGCCTAAACCATCAATGTTCAATGCTTTGCGTGAGGCAAAATGTTTAATTGCTTCTTTACGTTGAGCACCACAATACAGACCCGCAGTACAACGCACTGTCGCTTCGCCTTCGATACGTTCGACTTCTGAATCACATACAGGGCATGTTGCAGGGAAGACGATGTCTTGCGCATCATCAGGGCGGCGTTCTAACATGACGCGCGCCACTTGTGGGATCACATCACCTGCACGGCGAATAATCACCTGATCTTTTATTTTAATGCCTAAACGCGCAATTTCATCCGAGTTATGCAGCGTGGCATTACTCACAGTCACACCACCAACGAATACCGGTTCGAGACGTGCCACAGGGGTGATTGCGCCAGTACGGCCAACTTGAAATTCAACATCCAGCAAGGTGGTAATTTCTTCTTGTGCAGGAAACTTATGCGACGTTGCCCAGCGTGGTGCTCGTGCAACAAAACCGAGTGTTTTTTGCAATGCTAAATCATCTACTTTATACACTACACCATCAATGTCATACGACAGTGAATCACGACGTTCACCAATGTTCTCATAAAAGTCTAAGCAACCTTTATAACCCATAGCCACAGTCACATCAGCACAAACAGGGATACCCCATTGCTTCAGTTTCTGTAAGTTTTCAGCATGCGAATTTGATAAGCCTTTACCCTCAACTTCACCTTCAACAACACCTAATGAATAAGCATTAAAGGCTAACGGACGGCTTGCGGCAATCTTAGGATCAAGTTGACGTAAACTACCTGCAGCGGCATTACGCGGGTTAACAAAGGTCTTTTCACCTTTCTTCTTGGCATTGATATTTAATTGTTCAAAACCGGCTTTAGGCATGAACACTTCACCACGTACTTCTAAGCGCGCAGGGAAGTCATCGCCACGTAAACGTAGTGGAATTGATTTAATGGTTTTTACATTTTCAGAAATATCTTCGCCGATTTGCCCGTCGCCACGGGTTGCAGCACGCACAAAGTGACCATTTTCATACAAAATACTGGCGGCAAGACCATCGAGCTTTGGTTCACAGCTAAATTTAATCTCAGTTTTAGTCAGCAAACGATCTTGTAAACGTTTTTCAAACGCCAGCAACTCCTCTTCAGAAAATACATTATCCAATGACAACATCGGTATTTCGTGCTGAATTTGGGTAAAACTAGTAAGCGCTTCACCACCGACTTTTTGAGTTGGCGACGTAGCTAAAGCAAGTTCAGGGAATTCGGTTTCTAGCTGTTTTAATGCATGCAATAGTCGGTCATATTCCGCATCCGGTACGCTTGGATTATCTAATACGTAATACTGGTGATTATACTCTTCTAATTGAAGCGTTAAGGTTTGAATCTGTTTTGCTTGTTCTGTCATCTTTATTTCCAAAGATAAAAAATTCCGAAGATCAAAAAAAGCCCCACCGAAGTGAGGCATTTATCTGGATACTGTGTTTATTTTACTAATGCTTTATTTATTTTGCTAACGCACTGTGTATGCTACTAATGAACAGCTTATTTCGCTAATGAACGGTTTTCTAATTTGCGAATAAACACTTGTTCTTGTTCAATGGCGTCTTCTGTTAATGGGTGACGTGTGGCATCCATTAATAAACCATCAACACCGTCGGCAATGCGCTCTGCCGCACTTAACATCAGGCCATAATTGTGTGATGCTTTACCTGCACACGGGAACATCATGAACAAGGATACCCCTGGAGACTCAAATTGCTCCATGGTATCAATATCGAAAGTGCCTGGTTTAACCATGTTCGCAAGGCTAAAGATAACAGCACCTTTACCTGCAGCATCAACATGGCGGTGGAAGATATCCATTTCGCCAAATTTGAAACCAAAGGCAGACAATTCTTGTAGCAATTCTGCACCAGCAATACTCTTGCCTTCACGCGCCATAATATTAATTACGAATACAGCTTCTTCAACGGCTTCATCTTGTGCTGAATCATTGGCGGCATCGAGAGATGCACTTTGCTGCTGTTCGTCTGCTGCGAGAGAATTATCGATTACAACATCAATCTCGGCATCAATAGCCACATTTTCAGCGTCATCGACAACATCGTAACTTAAATCACTTTTCACACGTTCTACTGTCTCTGCGTTTTCCGTGACAGTAGGCATTTCGACATCGATTGCCGAAAACGACGCAGTTACTATCGTCTCTGTTGGCGCAGCGTCTGTGCTCGCTTGCGGCTCGTTATTTTTTAACGGCCGGCTTGATGATGAGCTGCTATTCACAGCACTAAACTGCGGCTCAATTTTTCCAACCGACACGGGAGCAGGTTTATCGCTCTCGAAATTCATTGTCGGTTCTACCGATTTAGTCACAACGCGTTTATCACCGATACCATCAAGGTCAAATCCTTGGTTATCTTTAACGTTCTGATCAAGTTTCTTTAACGGTTTATCTTTTAATGGTTTTACTTGATTCTTTTTATTTGACCAGAGGCCATGAGTAATTAAAGCAGCAATTGCAATAAACCCTAAAATGATGAGAACAAGTCGCAAATCTTGCATAACAGCCTATCTCTTAATGTTAATTGTCTGTAAGTTCTACCGCAGCCGATATATCGACAGCGACGATTCGAGAGACCCCTGGTTCATGCATGGTCACTCCTATTAATTGCTGAGCCATTTCCATGGCCAACTTATTATGACTAATATAAATAAATTGTACTGTTTCTGACATCTCCTGAACCAGTTTACAAAAACGCCCGACATTTAATTCATCGAGTGGTGCATCAACTTCATCTAACATACAAAATGGCGCTGGGTTTAACCTAAATATCGCAAACACTAACGACAGCGCAGTCAGGGCTTTTTCACCACCGGAAAGTAATGAAATACGCGCATTCTTCTTGCCTGGCGGTCGCGCCATAATCGTTACACCCGTGTCTAATAAATTACTCGATGTTAGCTCTAACCAAGCCGCACCACCACCAAACACTTTAGGGAATAACGCTTTAAAATCAGTATTAATCTTTTCAAACGTAGTCGCAAAACGCGCCTTCGTTTGTTTATCAATTTTAACAATCGCAGCTTCTAACGTCTCAATGGCTTTTTCTAAGTCATCGGTTTGTTCGTCTAAATATTGTTTACGCTGCGATTGCTGTTCAAATTCTGCGACAGCTGCAAGGTTCACGGCTCCTATCTTTTGTAATTGCGCTTCAAGCTGTTTCAGCTGTTGCTGATATTCTTTTAGCGTTAATATATTAACACACTCACGTTTCAATGTGTCTACATCAACATGGTCATCCGCAATTTGTTGATATAATAGCTGTTCTCGTGCTTTGTTGTTCGCTTGTTTTAAATCTAACTGTTGGACTTTGTCTTTCACTTTTAAGTTACTTGTCATTATCCTAGCACGTTTTTCTTCTATATTACGCTTGTCATTAATGAGTTTAGCGCGTGTAGATTTCTTCGTATTATTGTCATTTTCGATAGCAATTTGTTTCTCAGCAGCAATCGTCCGTGCAGTTTCTAGCTGCTGTAAGCTTTCAGCATATAATGAGTTATCACCTAATGCAGCAATATCTTGCAAAATAGTTTGATATTGTGCGTCTGTCTTAGCAATAAGTTGCTGTTGCTTCTCTATTTCAACGGTAAATTTGGTTTTAACTAACAATAATTGTTGAACTTGTTTTCCCAGCACTTGCTGTTCTTGTAAAAACTTAGCTTTATCTGCTTTCGCCGCTTCCGCTTGTTGAATCAAGCTATCATCGTTGCTTAACTGTGCAATCGCTGCTTGTGTCGACACTATCTGGTCATTAAAGCGCTGCACTTCTTCTGCTTCAATAGCTAATAAGTTAGCCAGTGTTAATAAGCGGGTATTTAACTGATCATACGTCAGTTGCCACTGTTCTTGCTGTTGCTGCAATAACCCCAGTTCCACCGTTAGCTGCTTCACTTCACTTTGCTTCTCATGCAAGTTACTTTGCACTAGTTCAATTTGATGCTGGTATTCGCCTTGAGTCACCCGAAGCGCAATTAATTGCTTGTGCTGTTTGTCCATCAAGGTTTCAATTGTCAATAAACGTCCCTGCAGCTGTGACGCTTGCAGTTGCATTTCAATACGCCCTTGCGGTGATGACTCGTTAGCTTTGGCATGCTGTGACAACCACACACCTTCATCGGTAAACCAATCGCCATGCGCAGTGATATAGCTATATTCACTGTGGCTTTCAGCGCCCGCTTTAGCGTCGTTAATATTGGTAACACACGTTACTTGGTTTAACTGCCGATTAAATAAATTATTTTTAACCTTCGCGGCTAACGAACCGCTACGCGCGACACATTGACTGGGTTTGAACCATTGCAATGCGGGTAATTCATTCACATCAAATTGAGCAAGTTGTTGATCGCTAATACAGTAAGCGTCTAACCAATTTGCAAGCACCTTCTCAACAGCGGCTTCCCAACCGGGCTCAACATCTAGTTGTTGTAATAATTTTAACGGAATCGAATCGAAATTACATTCTAACCAAGCATGGGCGTGATCTGCATGCTCAGATTTACGTAATAATTCGGCAATCACACTCAGCGAACTGTTAATTTCAGTTTGTTCTGCAACACTGTGAGTGATGTTGGCTTCGAGCCCAGCCACTTGTTTATTGATCCCTTCGAAGCCATTATTCAACCCGGCTAATTCATGCGCAAGTTGAGTCTCTTGAGATTGTAGCTGTTGCTGTTCTGCGGCTTTAACATTGATTAATGCTTGCTTGCTGTGCTGAGTAAGTTGCTGCTGCTCTGCTATTAACTCAGTACGTTGTAATTTACTTTTATTCAGTACTGATTCGGCGCTTTTTACCGCATTGGTCAACACGTCAAGTTTACTGCTAAAGCGTTGCTCTTTTTCAAGGTATACCGCATGTTGGGCAATCGCTTGGTCACTGCTCACGGTTGCTGATACTAACGATTGCTCAATCACTAATAATTCCGCAGACAGTCGGCTGTAGTCCGTTTCTGTCGACAGCGCTTGCTGCTGATGCGTTTGTAACTGGGCTTGCTCTTCTGTTAATAACAACTGTAGCTTGTCACTTTGCAATTGGTATTCTTGTTGTTTACCTGCCGATTCTTGTTTGCGCGCTTTGTGATGCAGTAACTTCTGCTCAATCTTGGTTAGCTCTGTGCCTTGTAAATAAAACGCTTGCTGCTGATTCTCAATTAATACCGCGAGTTCATTTAACTGGACGTCAAAGTCGGTGATCTGAGTTTGCAGCTTAGTCGTCGTCGCAGTGAGTTTCTCTTGTTCATTCATCAGCACTAATTTTTGCTGGGCAAGCTGATTAATCGAACGTTCAACATCATAGATCTGCACTAAACCAAGACGACTTTTGGCTTCACGCTGCTGTTGTTTTAAGGCTCTAAACTGTTGAGCAACCGCTGACTGTACTTTTAACTTGTCAATTTGAGTACCCAGTTCAATACGGATATCTGCCAATCGATTGAGGTTATCTTTAGTTTGATTAATACGTTGTTCGGTTTCGCGACGTTTTTCTTTATATTTAGAAATGCCGGCCGCTTCTTCGATAAAATGACGCAGTTCATGGGGTTTCGATTCAATTAAACGCGAGATCATGCCCTGCTCGATGATCGCATAACTGCGCGGCCCTAAACCAGTGCCTAAAAACAGTTCAGTGACATCTTTACGACGGCATTTGTTACCATTGAGATAATACTGATTAGTGCCATCACGGTATAACTCACGACGAATAGACACTTCATTATGTTGTAATAAAGCATGATCAATACGTTGTTTGGCATTATCGAATAACAGTTCCACACTGGCTCTGGAGACAGGCGAACGCGCCACTGAACCGTTAAAAATAACGTCAGCCATGGCATCACCACGCAAGTGCTTAGCCGAGCTTTCGCCCAGCACCCAGCGTACTGCATCAATAATATTGGACTTACCACAGCCATTAGGGCCTACAACCGCAGTCATATCAAAGGGGAAAAGCAGTTCGGTGGTATCAACAAACGACTTAAAACCAGATATTTTGATCTTTTTAAGGTACATAGCAAACAACGCATATAGAATAACCAGAAAACTTTAGCAGATGTGCCTGCAATATTAAAGATACGTCTGAGGAGAATATAAAAGCTGCTGCTTTTTACTGCACTTTTTACGTCAATCGGAGTCTCTTTTAGTGCAATGATAGATGTACCATAATAACCGCATGATAAGATATGCGACTTACACCACTTACATAGGCTTCATAGAATATGCTTTCAGTAAAACCATCGTTATCTGGGTTTCAATATTTCTTACAAGGTTTCGACTTGATCCGTCAACCTAAGTTAAGACCTTTTGTATTGATCCCATTATTAGTTAACCTCATTTTGTTTGCGGTTAGCTTTTACTTCTTATTTCAACAAATCGACGTTTGGCTGCTACAACTTGAAGCAAGTTTAGACTGGTTGAGTTGGTTAGTTTATATTATTAAACCCCTCGCCTTTATTGTCATATTACTGGTATTTGGCTTCTTTTTTGGTGCTATTGCCAATATTATCGCCGCGCCGTTCAATGGCTTATTAGCAGAGCAAACCGAGCTGTTATTAAATAATAAACCGCTACCAGAAATGAGTATCAAAGATATTTTGTTAGATATTCCGCGTGTACTAACGCGAGAGCTAAAAAAGATCAAATACTACATCCCGCGTGCAATTGGTTTACTGTTGATGTTTTTCATTCCGGTTGTCGGCCAAACCGTAGCACCGGTACTGTGGTTTATCTTTACCGCTTGGATGCTAGCGATCCAATACGCTGATTACACTTTTGATAATAACAAAGTGGGCTTTGATGAGATGCGCAGTGAACTGTCAGCAAATCGCATGCAGTCTTTAAGCTTTGGTTCTATGGTGGCATTGTGCCAATCAATCCCAATCGTGAATTTCATGATCATGCCTGTTGCCGTCTGTGGCGCGACAGCGATGTGGGTTGATAATAGCGGTAAATAGTAGCGATAAGTCATAACTAGTCGGTAGTGAGAATTGAAAGTTAATAGTTAATAGTTAATAGTTAATAGTTAAAAAATCCCCAGTTAATCACTTAACTGGGGATTTTTATTTTTTATTGCTTATGACTTATTGATAGCACTTAAATAGTCGCATCTAAGTCATTTAATCCATGACTAACAGCGTTTTAATACCAACGAACCCACTGAATAGCCCGCACCAAACGAACAGATTAATGCCAAATCACCACTTTCCACACCGTCTTGGTGTAAATGGAAAGCAATAATAGAACCTGCTGACGCGGTATTTGCGTATGTATCTAGAATAATAGGTGCTTCAGTTGCTGATGGATCACGACCCAATAACTTCTTAGCCAAATAATTATTCATGTTGATATTGGCTTGATGTAACCACAAACGTTTAAAGTCACTTGCTTGTAACTCTAAACCGCTCAGTTGTTCGGTGATCAAGTTATAAACCGTCGGTAATACTTCTTTAAATACCTTACGGCCATTTTGCATAAAGAAACTTGAATCAGCGTTAATATCAGCGCCTTCACTACGGCTTAAATAACCTAAGTTGTTGCGGATATTATTTGAATACTGGGTAAACAATTTGCTATCAATGATCTCGTAGCACTTTTCACTCGTTGCTGTGGCTTTATCTTCAATCACAACGGCAGTACACACATCACCAAAAATGAAGTGGCTGTCACGGTCTTTAAAGTTTAAATGCGCAGAACAGATTTCAGGGTTAACCACTAATGCCGCTTTACTACGTCCAGACTTAACCGCATCCATCGCACTCGCAATGGCAAACGTTGCCGACGAACACGCCACACTCATATCATAAGCGAAACCATTAGCACCAAGGAAATGCTGCAGTTCAACCGCCATTGCAGGATAGGCACGTTGGAACCCTGACGCAGCAAAAATAATTAAATCGATATCTTGTGCTTCTTTATTGGCAGCGGCCAATGCTTGCTTTGCTGCAACCAGCGCCATTTGTACCGTAATACTTGGCTCATCATCGCTAATCGGTTGAAATACCGGACGCATAATCGCAGGATCTAAAATGCCCGCTTTGCTCATTACAAAACGACTTTTAATGCCCGAGGCTTTTTCAATAAATTCACTGCTTGAGTGTGCTTTCGCCGTTACTTCACCGGCTTCAATAGCTGCGGCATTGTCAGCATTAAAATTATCAACGTAACAATTAAAGCTCGTTACTAGTTCATCATTACTGATTGCATCAGGAGGGGTAAATAAACCACTACCACTAATTACTACATTACTCATTACATTGTCCTTTAGCGGCTAAATTGGGATACAGAGTTCACTAAACTAAAGCAAACAGTTAACTAGATCTAGTTGCACATCCGACATAAATGAAAAATGATGCCTTGCTAACCGCATTTATGATTTAAAAAAACGGCGCAAACGCTAAATTAATCTATCAAGATGAACTAATCTCGCGAATTTGGTCTATATATAGAAAGGACTCAATACCATAGACACACATATTAATGCTTATACAGGCTTAATGAAGTGGTGGCTAAAATGGAATTTAAACACTATGCATAACTAATCGTTATAAGCTCTTATCATTTTAGAACCTAACGATATAACAAAACAGCATTTTCAATTTTCAAACTTATCAGTATGCTTAAGCTATAACTTAGTAAGTAACTTAGTAAATACGTATAAGCTACGAGTAATCATTTATATAGGGAAATCCCATG
This sequence comes from Moritella sp. Urea-trap-13, assembly GCF_002836355.1. Classification (NCBI taxonomy): domain Bacteria; kingdom Pseudomonadati; phylum Pseudomonadota; class Gammaproteobacteria; order Alteromonadales; family Moritellaceae; genus Moritella; species Moritella sp. Urea-trap-13. The sequence goes on along the minus strand of NZ_PJCA01000027.1, from coordinate 285,523 downwards.
AGCCAAATTTTACAAGACAACAGCCTATCTATTGGTAATACACCTTTAGTTCGTTTAAACCGTGTGACTACAGGTAACGTATTTGCAAAAATAGAAAGCCGTAATCCAAGTGCAAGTGTTAAGTGCCGTATCGGTGCTAACATGATCTGGCAAGCAGAAAAAGACGGGCTGTTAAAAGAAGGAATTGATATCGTTGAGCCGACAAGTGGTAATACAGGTATTGCGTTAGCATTTGTTGCCGCAGCTCGTGGGTATAAACTAACATTAACGATGCCAAATACCATGAGTCTTGAACGTCGCAAGCTACTTAAAGCATTAGGCGCTAATCTTGTATTAACAGATGGTGCGAAAGGCATGAAAGGCGCGATTGATAAAGCCGTTGAAATTCGTGATGCAAATCCTGAAACAACTATTTTATTACAACAATTTGAAAATCCAGCTAACCCAGCGATCCATGAACAAACAACAGGTCCAGAAATCTGGGACGCAACGGATGGTGAAATTGACATCTTAGTATCAGGTGTAGGTACCGGTGGTACGATTACAGGCACAAGCCGCTACATTAAACTGAATAAAGGTAAAGACATACTATCTGTTGCTGTTGAGCCAACTAACTCACCTGTGATCACTCAAGCGAAAGCCGGTGAAGCACTTACACCAGGTCCGCATAAGATCCAAGGTATTGGCGCTGGTTTTATTCCAGGTAACTTAGATTTAGAAATGGTTGACCGTGTTGAACTCGTATCAAACGAAGATTCTATCGAAATGGCGCAACGTCTAATGAAAGAGGAAGGTATCTTAGCGGGTATTTCTTCAGGTGCAGCAGTTGTTGCTGCAGCACGTTTAGCAGCATTGCCTGAATTTGCAGATAAAAATATCGTAGTTATCCTACCATCGTCAGGTGAACGTTATTTAAGTACAGCTTTATTCGATGGCGTATTTACTGAGCAAGAGCTCCAACAATAGTCACAATGATACTGTAATCATCACAACGACGCTGTTGTAGTTACATTGCATTAACATGATTAACAAAAGCCGCACTAGCGGCTTTTTTTTGTACAAGCTACTTTATTTACATTGGTTGATAGCCGTCACACTTTCCCTTTTTTGTTGTAATTAAACTACAACTTAAGCCTTAATTAGGGGTAATATACTTACATCGCATTGTTTTGTAGTAAAACTTACGAAAACATGATCTATAGCCATATTTATTATTAAAAAAAGTTATTTTACTCTGTAAAATTAGATTACACTTACATTTATGGTTATAGTTAAACTCTATTTTTAGAATCGTTATTTTTAAGGAAAAGTCATGTACCAAAAATCAGTTGTTATTATCGCACCAAACGGTCTTCACACTCGCCCTGCTGCTCTTTTCGTAAAAAAAGCAAAAGAATTCGAGTCAAAAATCACAGTTGAAGCTGGCGGTAAATCTGCAAGTGCTACAAGCTTATTTAAATTACAAACGTTAGGCCTTTCTAAAGGTGTAACAATGACTATTTCTGCAGAAGGTACTGACGAGCAAGCTGCTATTGAAGCACTAGTTGCTCTAATGGATGTTTTAGAATAGACCACATCCGTTATTAATGTATTTTTTGTATTGAAGTAAGGAAAGGTTATGATATCAGGCATTCTCGCCTCACCAGGTATTGCTTTTGGTAAAGCACAATTATTCATTAACGAAGAAATTGTTCTTAACCAACAAACTATTGAAACTGCACAGATCGATGAACAAATAGCTATCTTTTTAGCTGCTAGGGATAAGTCTGCTATACAGCTTGAAGCTATCACGGAAATGGCACGCCAAACATTTGGCGATGAGAAAGCTGAAATCTTTGAAGGGCACATGATGCTGCTTGAAGATGAAGAGCTAGAAGAAGATATCGTAACCTTTATTAAGAAAAATAAAGCATCGGCAGATCTTGCTATTCACAGCATCATTGAAGAAAACGCTGAAATGATGGCTGCATTGGACGACCCTTACTTAAGAGAACGTGCTGCGGATTTCCGTGATATCGGTAATCGTATAGTAAAAAATGCCCTCGGCATGGAAATCGTTTCATTAAGCGCAATCGAAGAAGAAGTTATTCTTATCGCAAGCGACTTAACACCATCAGAAACAGCACAGATTAACCTAGAAAAGATCTTAGGTTTCGTGACTGATTTAGGTGGCCGTACTGCACATACATCAATCATGGCTCGTTCATTAGAACTTCCAGCGATTGTTGGTACAGGTAACGTAACTGAAATCATCAAATCAGGTGACTTCGTTATCCTTGATGCAATTAACAATAACGTTATTGTTAACCCATCAGAAAACGTAATCAAAGAATACCAAGCAACTCAGGCACAGTATCTTGCTGAAAAAGCTGAGCTGCTTAAAATGAAAGATTTACCTGCAATCACACTTGATGGTCACCATGTTGAAGTATGTGGTAACGTCGGCACAGTAAAAGATTGTGCCGGTGTAATTCGTAACGGCGGCGAAGGCGTTGGTCTTTACCGTACAGAATTCCTATTCATGGACCGCGATAGCTTACCAACTGAAGATGAACAGTTTGAAGCATACAAAGCGGTTGCAGAAAGCATGAATGGTCAATCAGTGATCATTCGTACAATGGATATTGGTGGTGATAAAGACCTACCGTACCTAAACTTACCAAAAGAAATGAACCCATTCTTGGGTTGGCGCGCGATCCGTATCTGTTTCGACCGTCCAGAAATTATGAACGCACAGCTACGCGCTATTTTACGTGCCTCTGCATTTGGTAAAATCCGCATTATGTTCCCGATGATTATTTCTGTAGAAGAAATTCGTCTACTTAAGGACATTCTTGCGACACTGAAAGCTGAACTAACAGCTGAAGGTCACGCATTTGATGCTGCAATGGAAACAGGTGTTATGGTTGAAACACCAGCAGCTGCAGCAATTGCACACCACCTTATTAAAGAAGTAGACTTCTTTAGTATTGGTACTAACGATTTAACGCAGTACACACTAGCGGTAGACCGTGGTAACGAGATGATCTCAGCCCTATATAACCCACTGACGCCAGCGGTACTTACGCTGATTAAACAGGTTATTGATGCTTCACATGCAGCAGGCAAGTGGACAGGTATGTGTGGTGAACTTGCGGGTGATGAAACTGCAACACTACTATTACTTGGCATGGGCTTAGATGAGTTCTCTATGAGCGGCATCTCAATCCCGAAAGTGAAGAAAACAATCCGTAATGCTAATTTTGCTGATACTAAAGAGTTAGCAGACCAAGCATTAAGCTGTGCAACTGCAGGTGAAATCGAAGAGTTAGTCGCTCAATTCACTAAACAGCGCGCTGCTTGCTAATTATTTCAGTTGTCATAGCATCTAATCTCTAAAGATAATGTTATGATAACAACGTAAAGTCATTGGTTATGCACACGTTCATCACCAATGACTATGTCTACCAAATTCTAGGAGTTAAAAATGGGATTATTCGATAAATTAAAAAAACTGGTTTCAGACGACAGTAAAGACAGCAATACGCTACACATTGTTTCTCCACTTGCCGGTGAAATCGTTGCTATCGAAGATGTGCCAGATGTTATCTTTGCTGAGAAAATTGTTGGTGACGGTATCGCTATCAACCCAACTGGTAACAAACTAGTTGCTCCAGTAACAGGTGAGATCGTAAAAATTTACGAAACTAACCACGCATTCGCAATTCGTTCTGATGAAGGCCTAGAAGTTCTAGTGCATTTCGGTCTAGATACAGTTGAGCTACGCGGTGAAGGCTTTACTCGTATCGCTGAAGAAGGTCAACATATCAAAGCTGGTGAAACCATCATTGAATTCGATCTTGAGTTATTGAAAGCAAAAGCTAAATCAGTAATTACACCATGCATCATCTCAAACATGGATGAAATCAAAAGCATGGAAAAATTCTCTGGTTCAGTTGTACTAGGCGAAACTATTGTTCTTAAAGTTATTAAGGACTAGTACTTAACGTTATTGAAGACTCGTTCTTAACAATAACCTAAGTATGCAAAAAAGAGCTATAAGTAGCTCTTTTTTTTCGCCTGCATTTTAGTGTTTATCACATGCGAACTCTCAGAAAATATATTCTACAGCGCACTCTCACATCTAAATCTATCCTACCTCTACCTACCTACCTACAATAAGTTAACCCGCCATAGATAACTGCATTACAGTACAGTTTCGCCCTTCCCTTTTAGCTTGGTATAGCGCTTTATCAGCTTCTTCTTCCAAGGCAAAGATATTGACGCTTTGACCAACAGCAATGCCAATACTAGCAGTCACCTTTATCTCTAGCGTTTCTTTGGTACTGGTATGTTCCATTATAGAGAGGCGGATCTGCTCGGCTAGATTGTCCATTGCTTTGGCTGATATCAAGGGAGAATAGATACTAAACTCTTCGCCACCGGTTCGCGCATAAACACACGTAGAACCACAGGCATTACTAATAATCATCGCAATATCTTTAATCACTAAATCACCAGCCGCATGACCATATTCATCGTTAATAGCTTTAAAATGATCGATATCCAAAATCATTACTGCAGCTTCTTTATGCGGGGATAAAGCCGCAATAGCATGTTGATAACCACGACGATTATAAATATTAGCCAGAGGGTCAATAAAAGACATATGCTGTAATGAAAAGGCATTACGCTGGGTACAGAACATCAAATAACAGAAGGTAAGAAAACACTGAGTCATTAACAAGTTAATACACGCAATCGCCGTGGTGATCTCAATGCAATTCAGGAAACTATCCTCTTGCGTTAACATCGCCAGTCTCGCCACATTTAATAGCAATGATAAGACACAGGTCAATATACAAATAAGTCGCGTCATACCATATTGCTTGGCTTGATAACTTAATAAATAACAACTATTAAAAATCAAACTGATACTAACGGATACGGTAAGAACAAACGTAGTATAGAATGCCGGCATTTCGATGGTTGACTCATAAAAATACAATGGCACTATAAACAAGCATTGTGCCGCATAGAGCCAAAATAATGATTGTTTGATTTGTAGAAAACGATGAAAACCATGGGGGATAAGACAAACAGCAACACAGAGTAATATATTTGGCCGCATGGCATTAAGCCAACTATGGCTGGCATAATTATCCAGCTTAAATAACCATAATTGCTCTGCCATAATAAAGCCGTAGCCCAAGATAAGCAGGGTAGAGGTAAGCCAGTAACCAACCCCATCATAGCGGCGATTACCAACCCAAATACATAACATGATGACAGCTAAAAATGACAGTCCTATTGCAGTAAATATTACGATGGTAAACAGGTCAAGTAAGACTAAAGGCATGGGATTCATTAACGATTCATTAAACTCTAAAAAGTAAGATTGACTGGCTATTCAAGGTAGAGAATTTACCGTACAAGCACACGTTAAGCAAGTCGATTGGTTATTGCCTAACCAGCCATTTCCCTACTATGACTGATTAGGCTATATTTATTAAAAATACACTTTAATCAGGTATCACTCAGTAAGTTCTCTAATATCAACTAACCTTAAAGTAACGGGTAGCGCGTCTCACATACCGCTATTTGTTGGAAACAAAAAAGGAAGCTATGAAGCTTCCTTTTTTCGTGTTCAGATGTTGTTAAGTGGCTAGGACTTGATGCTACTTAATGACTTTTGATACTTTACCTTGCTCGAATTCATAAACAATCGTACCGAATCGATTTTGCCAAAATCTCCAGCTATCGAGTTTTAGACTGGCGGTTCTATGTGCTGGCGGAAAGCCTCGGCTAATGATAACGGCATCTTTCGTCATGCCAATAACAACGTCGCCTTGCTCAATTGCCGTTTTTTCTAATGCGCTAAATTGCGTTAAGTTAACCTGTTCCAATGCAAAGGTACGAGTCATCAACGCAGGTACATCTACTTTAGTAAATTTCTCAATATTCTTCAGCTTAATACTGCGACCATCATAGTTAAAGGTTACTGTCGAAGCATCAACATCGGTAATTTGTACTACTGAGTTAACCGGTATATGTTCGCCGCGTTTGTAGTTGGTGGCGATCACATTACCTTTCTCAGTCCACATCCCCACTTGCGTATAAAGCGTGGTATTGTTGTCGATCAGCTCTTGCTGTGCAGCTGGTAACTGCACAGTTGCACAACCACTCATCACGACAGTAACTAACGCCAATCCAAGCAGTTTCATTTTATTTATCATGTTCATCCTAGCCTCTATTATATTTTAATATCTAACTGTTAATATTTAAATCTTAAAGACTCTGGCAACATCTTGTAATGACGTGGCTAATTGCGCCTGCTCTCTCGCTGTCATGGCAATTTGATTCGCCCCAGTTGCCGACTCCATCGATTTTTGCTTCACGTTGACAATGTTTTCAGCAACATCTTGAGTCACGACCGATTGCTCTTCAATGGCAGTGGCGATTTGTTCTGTCATCGCAAAAATGTGGTTTACGGCGCCGGTAATATCTTGCAAGGTTTTTGCAACATCTTTCGATTTACTTACCGCGTCGGTGGCTTTACTTTGGCTCACCTCAATCACGTTAAAGGCTGCATTAACATCACTTTGCAATGCGCTAATATAGCTTTCAATCTCTGCGGTCGAATCCTGTGTTCGTTTCGCCAGGGTACGCACTTCATCAGCAACAACGGCAAAACCACGCCCTTGTTCACCAGCTCGCGCTGCCTCAATCGCCGCATTCAAGGCTAACAAGTTAGTTTGGTCAGCAACCGATTTAATCACATCAACCATATTAGTGATGTTATTACTACTTTCATGTAGATGATTAATACGTTGCGCTAAACTATCAATCTCACTCGCAAGCGACTCAATTGACAGTGAGGACTGTTGCACAATCTCATATCCGCCAGTTGCTTGTGCATCTACTTCTTTAGCCGAATCCGCAGTCAATTGGGTATTTTGCGCCACTTCTCGCACAGTTGCCGATAACTCTTCAATCGCAGTCGCAATCAGGCTAATGCCATCTTGTTGCTCAGCGAGTGATGTAGAGCTATAAACACAGGTTTGCGCGGTTTCTTCGGCGGCAGATGCGAGGGTAATACTTGATGTCGAAATGTTATCCATCGCGCCAGCAAATTGCGATAACGTCAGATTAAGCGCATTGGCAATTTGACCTAACTCGCTTTCACCTGCAAGTTGCGTTTGCACTGTCAGATCATTGTTGTCACGGACTTGCGTCATCACATCCATTAGCTCTTTTACCCGCGCTAATAAATCTCGCACCGTAATAAAACTAATTACCGCTGAAATAACAATAATCAACAGGCTAAATACGATATTCATGGTCAGGGTTGTCATCGCGTTATCACGATTAGTATCAACTAAATTCAATAGTGATAATTCGAGCTCATCTTGGATCACCTTCAACTGACCAATACGCGCACTTGATTGCGCAAACCAATATTCAGCATCGACATTAAAGCCACTTGATTTCGTTTCCGCAATATTTCTTAACTTCATCACTTCTTTAGCCGCGGCGCTATTTAACTGCTGCTCAAAGAATTGCTTATTGCTGGGCGTTGCAAAGGTTTTAAAATTCGAGAAGTAAGTATCTTGCTCAATCACTAAACCAATAAATTTAACAAAACTACCGGTGCCGAAATGATCTTTAGAAAAGGTATTACTCAATACAGCACGCTCGATACCGGCACGCTCTTTACCTTGTAAAAAGTTATAATAGGCAACGGTCTCAGCGGTAATACTTGCATCGCTACTGATATCAACAATCAAGCCTGACACACTCAACAGCTTGGCATTTAACTTGGTGTAATAACCTAACGCCGAACCCAGTTGAATATTCTGCGCATCGACTTTATTACGAATACCTGTAAGCATAGCAAGGTCTTGTTGAATGCTCGTTTGTAATTGCTTAATTTGACGGTTGGTGATTTCGTTTTGTTGTAAGAAACGCATCAGTTTAGCGTGTTTAACATCGGTATCAACACGTTGCTTACGCAGTTTACTGCTAAATTTAGCGCCGTTAGAACCAATAAATCCAGCGGTCATACCACGTTCTTTTTGTAACTCATGGACTAACTCACTGTACTCAACAGAAAGCTCGGTGTACTGGGTTAAAACAGACATTTCGTTATTGGTTGCGATGCTTTGTGAAAGCGAAGAGACACTCAGCCACAAAAAGCCCAACATAGGTAAAGCCAATAACATAATAATTTTATGCTTAAACGAGATATCTGAAAATTTCATCACAGTTCCTGATTCAAAAAATAGCACCACGCTCGGTGAGCACACTGCAAAATACAAGATAAGAATGATACCTATTTATTTCCTCATTGTATAAACAATAATAAAACATAATGATATACATCAAATTTACTTAAGGTAATTAATGTTAAATACCTCAATAGTCTTAGAACGTAAATTAGACTATCCTCACAGAAATGCCCAACATACAATAGCTATTAACTATCAAAATGAAATATTTAATCGACTGTACCTATGCTTCTGTATTTTGCATAATAGCGCCATCAACACGGAGCACGTCTTCGTACCCAAATTTACAATAAAATAAGCGCGACAAACGACATACGTTTTCGCCATACGCTTTCTAAGGCTAAATTATGAATATGATAAATGTAGATGTAGCAGTAATTGGTGGTGGTACAGCAGGACTTGGCGCATATCGCGCAGCAAAATCGCATTCAAACAGTGTCGTGATCATCGAAGGTGGTCCATATGGAACAACGTGTGCCCGTGTTGGTTGTATGCCATCAAAACTGCTAATCGCCGCTGCAGAAAGTGTGCACCACATTGCAAAAGCGCCAGGTTTCGGTATCCACCCACAAGGCGAAACCTTGATTAACGGCGTTGAAGTCATGGCGCGAGTCAAAAGTGAACGAGACCGCTTTGTTGGTTTTGTTGTAGAAGGTGTAGATGAGATCCCAGCGCAAGATAAAGTAGCTGGCTACGCCACGTTTTTAAACAACAATACCTTACTCGTTGGCGACCACACGCAAATTAATGCCAAACGTATTGTCATTGCGACCGGTTCACGCCCTGCTTACCCTGCGGTATGGAATGAATTAGGCGACCGCTTAGTTATCAATGATGATGTCTTTGAATGGGATGATTTACCTAAATCAATCGCTGTATTTGGCCCTGGTGTCATCGGTTTAGAGTTAGGACAATCATTAAAACGCCTTGGTGTTGACGTGATCATGTTCGGTTTAGGCGGTCAAGTGGGTCCATTAACAGACCCTGAAGTTATGGCTTATGCGAATAAAGCCTTTAATGAAGAGTTCTATCTTGATGCAGACGTTAAAGTAGAAAGCATGAAGCGCCAAGGTGACCATGTTGAAATTAAATACTTAGATGATAACCAAGCACTACAAACAGTGAATGTTGAATATGTACTTGCAGCGACAGGCCGCCGTCCCAATGTCGATAAAATTGGTCTGCAAAATACCACACTCGAACTCGATGAACGTGGTGTACCAACCGCTGATTATTACACTATGCAAACATCGGTAGAAAGTATCTTTATTTCTGGTGATGCTAGCAACCAAATTCCGCTATTACACGAAGCAGCTGACCAAGCGCGTATTGCTGGTGATAATGCCGGACGTTTCCCACAAATTAGAGCAGGTCTACGCCGCAGCGTTATCTCGGCAGTATTTACCGACCCACAGATTGCCATGGTAGGGGAAACATACAAACAGATCATTGCGCGTTTAGGTAACTGTGGTTGTTTTGAAACGGGTAGCGTGTCGTTCGAAAACCAAGGCCGTTCTCGTGTAATGTTACGTAATAAAGGTTTGTTACACGTTTATGCTGAACACGGCACAGGTCTATTCTTAGGCGCTGAAATGATAGGACCAGATGCAGAACATTTAGCCCACTTATTAGCATGGGCACATCAACAAAAAATGACGGTTTCAGAAATGTTAGACATGCCATTCTACCACCCAGTAATAGAAGAAGGGGTGAGAACAGCATTACGTGACCTCAACGCAAAACTACACCTAGGTCCAGATATGATTAAACATTGTATGGATTGTGGCCCAGGCTGTTAGTCACTCGCTACGCTAAACATTAGACTTGGCGATGAGACTTGCCGCCAAGCTATCGCGGTAACGCATTGTTGCTTTTAGTGTATTGTGTACCGCGGCAGTATTTGATTGGCTATGTTGTTGAACATAGTCAGTCATACGCTTAATTTGTGCGCTTAACTCATCAATGGTTAACTTGGTTTGCGCTTGCTCAGTGTTAGCCACAGCCAAGCGACCTTCAACTAAACTATCTTCAACTACATTCCCAGTCTCTAACTTATCCATAATCATGCTCCTCATCCTTGCTCTTTTCCTTGTCATCCTGCTATTTCAGCAGCCAATATCCTAATAGTGCATTCTTCAACAACTATAACATAGTATATTTTTGTTTAATTTAGTCTAGGCTATCTCATTAAAAAACCGAGGGGAAATAGTAAAAAATTATAATTTATACCCATTTTAACAAGGCTATTTCAGCGTCTCAACAGGCGAATATTACAATATCAATTATACTGTCATATTATGTTATTTGAAGTATTAAGCTGTAACAGATTTATTTACGGGAGTTAGATTATGTTTTCGTTATTTATCAAAGTCATTTCGCCTTTCTTTATATTTCTAGGCTTGCTGGTCTTATATAGCTACGCCACCGGACAAGATAGCCGACAACTTATCGAAGCCTTCATAGATCTGATCAGTATGGTTGTTAATTATATCTCAGAAGTATTTAGTCGACCTTAATCGCGGTTAGCTGAACCTGCTATATACGGGAAAATAGACATCACGATATGGCCTGTTTAGCGGCGCTGATAATCTGTTCTGAGACTTGTTTATATAAACCTTTTAACAAGATCCAGCGATGCCAATAGAGTGGTATTGTTAATTGGATCTCGGTTAATTTAACCAGCGTGCCAGATGCTAGCTCACCTTTAATTTGCAACTCAGGGATCAAGCAATAGGCTACCCCTGCATTTGCCATCGCCACAAACGCCTCTGACGAACGTACGATATGGCAAGGGTAGCTGCCACCAGCCAAACTAAAATGCTGTTGAATAAACTTAATGTGCATATCATCCTTATGATCAAACGATACAGCGGGTGCTTTGCGCAAGGCTTGTTGCGTGACCCCTTGGGGTAAATACTGCTGCACAAATTCTGGCGTTGCCACCAACGCATAATTAAGCTCACCTAATAACGTTGCTTCACAACCTGGTAGCGGCTTACTTTGTAAACTCAGCGCACCAAAGGCTTCACCGGCTTTGACTTTATCTAGGGTTCTCGCTTCATCCATAATATGCAGGTTCAGCTCGATCGGATATTGCTTTAACAATGGCGCGAGCGCAGGAATAAACCACGTTGCTAAACTGTCAGCATTCACTGCAATCGCCATCACTACCGACTTATCCGTCGATGTTGCACTAATACTCGGTAATAATTCTGCTTCTAAATGCTGCACTTGCTTATAATGCTTTAACAAACGCTGGCCAATATCTGTCGCGACTATCGGTTGACTACGGATCAACACTGGCTGCGCCACAAATTCTTCCAACAACTTGATCCGCTGCGATACTGCAGGTTGTGAGATACACAATACATTCGCCGCCCGCTCAAAGCTTTGCTGCTCAATCACCACCTGTAAGGCATGTAATAATTTATAATCCACCGTGTACTCCTCTTTGCTATTGGCTTTACATCAAATCAATATAAGCTTAACTTATCAATCATAATAATTATTAATTATACTTATCACCCAATTTTTTGTAATCTCGACAGCCTAATTTCTAGAGGTTCGTTATGATAACAGCAACAATTCAAGGCCTACTGCTTGGCGGTAGTATGATCATCCCCATCGGCGCACAAAATGCCTACATCTTAAATCAGGGAATAAAGCGTAATCACCATTTTTTAACCGCGACTATTTGTATTATTTGTGATGCATTGTTAATTAGTGCGGGTGTGTTTGGTGCGGGCAGCTTGCTGGCATTAAATCCCGACTTACTGCAAATCATCACTTGGGGCGGCATTGTATTTTTAACCACGTACGGGGCATTATCATTTCGCAGTGCATGGCATTATCAATATGGTAAAACAACATTAGATGGCAGCCATAAATCCCGTAAAATGGTGATCATGGCAACACTGGCGGTCACCTTGCTCAACCCACACGTGTATTTAGATACCGTGGTGGTATTAGGCAGTGTCGGCAATCAATTCACTGGTGATCATCGTTTGGCCTTTGCCGCAGGAACCATCTTAGCCTCAATCTTATGGTTTTATGGCTTAGCCTTTAGCGCCGCAAAGTTTTCAGTTTGGCTCAACCAACCAAAAGTACAACGTGTTATCGACATCACAGTCGGGGGTATCATGTGGTTGATAGCCAGTAGCCTATATCGCAACCTCGCCTAATCTAAACATCAATGACATATTGCTTGGCTTGCTGTTTTAACAATTGCGTGAACAGCAAGCCAGCAGGCCCCAAGGTTTTTTTATTGGCATACACCAAATATAACGACAGATCGATACGTACTTGCTCTTCCATCCTTAACTCAACCAACTCGCCACGCTTAAGATAGTCTCGAATACGGCTGATGGGTAAATTAGCGTGTCCTAATCCCTGCTTGACCAAGTTCAACGACTCATCAAAACTGCTTACCGTCCAACGCTGCTGTGAACCTAACCAACCTGCATCACGACTGCGTAATCGACTGGAGTCACTCACCACTATTTGCGCATACGGTTTTAAGTCAGCCAGTGCTAAAGGTTTATCTGCCAAGGCCAAAGGATGCTGGCAATGCACAAAACGCGATAACTGGACCTGGCATAACTTCTCACCACTAAAACCCGTCGGTATTTGACTGCTCACAATCAAATCGGCCGTACCATATGTAGCCGCATCCGTTACCCCTGACAATGAACCGCGTTGAAAATCAATGCTGGTGACGTTGCAAGATTTAACAAATAAAGCCAAGGTTTCCGTGAGTAAGTTTTGTGGAAATACTTGTGTCGTCATGACTTTTAACAACGGTTCCCAACCAGCGCTGTATTCCCCCGCCAATTGTTCAATACTAGCCGCCTGCATTAATAGCTCATCCGCTCGACTGAGCATTTTCTTACCCATAGCCGTCACGACCGAACGACGACCTTGTTGCTCAAACAAACGCACACCAAGGTTATCTTGCAACTTTTGGATCGCATAACTTATCGAGCTTTGACTCTTAATTAAGTAATCAGCCGCACCTTGGAAACTCCCCTGCTCGACCACGACCTTAAAGATATACCATTGCTCTAGACTGACCGTAGGCTCTTTCATCATCATCCTTATAAGCGTATACATCATTCATCTAAAATATCGATGATATAGATTGGATTTACCCGGTTAATTAATTTTTAAATTGCCGTAAGCTTACTCTACAACATAAAAGAGGAATCGAAAAATGAAAATATTGCATATAGATAGTAGCCTGCAAGGCAACACTTCAACATCATCAAAGATTGCCACAAAACTAATCGAAAAATTAGATGTAGAAAATGCACAACAGCAACAAATCACTTATCGAGACCTCAATGTTTCGCAAGTACCTCACTTAACTGACGCTATTTTTAACGCATTTCACACACCAGAGTCTGAACGCAGCATAGAACAACAAGCGGCGGCCGCGGTGTCTGATGAACTAATTGATGAAATCAGCGGCAGCGACATCTTAATTATCGCCGTACCTATGTATAACTTTGGGGTGCCATCAACATTAAAAGCTTGGATTGATCATATCGCCCGTGCCGGTAAAACATTTACCTATACTGCCGAGGGACCAAAGCCATTACTTAAAATGCCAAAAACTTATGTGATAGCAACGCGTGGCGGTATGCATGCCAACACACCTGCTGATACACAAGCGCCTTGGCTAGAGCAAGTATTAAAGTTTGTCGGCGTACAAGAAGTCGAATTCATTTTTGTCGAAGGCGTGGCAATGCACTCTGCCGATGATGTATTAATCAATGCAGATACGCGTATTAACCAGTTACTGAGTGCTTAAAACGATTTAAACACACTGACGAGAATATATTTGTTCACTATACTTTGCGCTTACAGAGAAAAAGGCCGATAATCAGCCCATCTATCCAAACCGAACTAAATACTAGCTCAGTTTGGATATATTCCTATAACACCAGACAAAAGTTGAACATAAATGCGTTTAGATAAGTTTATTTGCCAAAGTACTAACCTGACCCGAACGCTTGCCAAGCGTGAGATTGCACGCAGCAACGTGAAAATTAATGGCGAAGTTGTACGTAAAGCAGACTATAAAGTAACAGCAGACATGGATGTTTGGTTTAGTGGTAAATCATTAAGCCAACGCCCACCGCGTTATATCATGATGCATAAACCAGTAGATGTAATTTGCTCAACAGTAGATGAAGAACACCCATCTGTGATGAATCTAATTGAAGCAGACAAGCGTGAAGAACTACACATCGCTGGTCGCCTTGATGTTGATACTACTGGTTTAGTATTAATCTCAGATGACGGTAAATGGTCACACCGCGTTACATCACCTAAACGTGCATGTAACAAACGTTACCGTGTACAGCTTGCATCACCAATTGCAGCAACTGCAGTTGCTGATTTCGAAGCTGGTATCCAATTGCGTAGCGAAGACAAACCTTGTCTGCCTGCAAAACTAGAGATCGTAAGCGACCAAGAAGTATTGCTTACAATCCAAGAAGGTAAATACCACCAGGTTAAGCGTATGTTTGCCAGCCAAGGCAACAGCGTAGTTGGTTTACACCGCGAACAAATCGGTGACATCGTATTAGACCCAGCACTAGAATTAGGTGAATGGCGTTACCTAACAGACGCAGAAGCTAAAAGCATCTAATCTGTTAATCGCACGATGAAAAAAGCCCACATTAATTACCTTAATGTGGGCTTTTTTATTACCAAAGTTTTTTATATTGCAGAGCGTATTTTGTTCTGACTCTAAGCCTTTAGCTATTTAGCTTCTAATCGCCTCACTTTGTACGCACAACGTCTTGCCCCTTCGACAATATGCTCTTCGCGTTCAACGGTCGCGATTCCTGCTAACAAACTTTGAAATAAATTCAATTCAGAACGACAAAAGTTAAGACATTTCGATGCTGCTGCACAAATCGGACAATGGTTTTCCATCAGCCAATACACTGTGCCCTCGTCTTCGCTAATACTATCGGCATCATTCAGCACCACCGTCGCCATGTAACCTTCTTCACTGCGTAATTCAGCCAGCGCTTCAAGCTTACTCAGTAAGTCAGGTTTGACCGCCAGTCTTTCGCTATATGAAACAAAAGAGGCTTGCTCACGATGTGCGATTAGCTGTTCAAGGCCTGCATCGCCAAATATCACTTGGACTGAATCAATAAGCTGTACGGTCAACTCTTCATGACGGTCTGAAAAATGGCTATTACTCTGCGCCGTTAACGACCAATAACGGGTTGGTCGGCCGCGTACGGCTTTCTTATCTTCAAAGCTAATATCGCCATCATCGGCTAATGCTTGTAAATGCTGGCGCACACCCATAGTGGTTAAACCTAATTCACTGGCAAGCACCTTGGCGGTTAATGCCCCTTCAACTTTTAATAAGCTGAGTATTTTCTCACTGGTTTTTTCTTTCATGTTAACTCCAACTATTCCAAGCCCAATGACGATAACGATTAATAGCCAATAATCACGACAGCAATCACATCGACTGTTATATACACACTCATACAAACAACGGGGCAGTGCCCTCAGACACTTTTATAGCTGTATTATTGCCGATATAAATATTAAGTAAACTTTTTTATTTACTTTATTTTGGTTTAAGACTTTACAAACTTAAGTAAAGGTATTACTTTATTAAACAATTAATAAACAAAAAGGTTTACTAAAGATGAAGTTAGTTATCGTCAGTGGCAGTCAACGACAGCATTCAGAAAGTGCCAAGGTAGCAGCTTATATTGCCAGCGCAGCAAGCCAATATAAAACAGTTCAGCATATCGAACTGTGTAAATACCAACTACCCTTTTGGAATGGCGATGACGAAAGTAAATCAGCCCCGGGTTGTGATTGGCCACTAATCAGCGAAGCGTTAGTAAAAGCCGATGCATTCGTGCTTATCACACCGGAATGGGAAGGCATGGCAACGCCGATATTGAAGAATTTTTTAATGATGTGTGCACATGATGACACCGCACATAAGCCTACACTGTTAGTGTCTGTCGTCAGCGGTATTAGTGGTGGATATCCGATAGCAGAATTAAGAATGAATGGCTGTAAAAATAATAAGTTAGTGGCTATACCAGACCACTTAATAATACGTAATGTCGGTGATGTATTAAATGCAAGCACAGATGATGTGCCGGTTAGCGAACGTGACCAGAGTATTCAACATCGTATTGGTTACAGCTTGCATATATTACATCAATACAGTCACGCGCTAGGGCAAGTGCGTCAGTTGCAGCAGCAACAACCTTATGCTCAGCAAGACAAATACAGTAATGCCATGTAGGCACACAGTTTGAAAATATATTTTATACATAATACAAGGACATCATTATGATACACCTAGAGCACGTTAATTTAATCGTACGCGATATCGAAGAAACACTGACTTTTTACCGCGCCGCATTTCCGCATTGGTCAATACGCGGAGGTGACAAAGGTGAATGGTCAGGCAAACCAAGAAACTGGGTCCATTTTGGTGATGATTACCAATACTTGGCATTTGGCGATAACGGCGTTGGTGAAAATCGCGACTTAGCTGGGCACCAAGTAGGGCTTGCTCATTTCGCCTATGTTACCGATGATATTGCAGGCGTAATAGCACGCTTAACCGAGGCTGGTTTTAGTATTGCCAAAGATGGTATGGATGATGATTACCGTAAAAATATTTACTTCCTCGACCCAAATGGCTACGAAGTTGAGTTTGTACAATATAATACCGACATACCCAGTTTAAGAAATCGCTATTAATACCTTCAATCTGCTTACCTCAACATTGATACCGCCAATTTATATATAGGGTGGTATCAATTAGAACAAACATAACCATCTACAAAACTTGTTGAAGACAAAATAAAACATCATCAATACAGACATATAAAGAATTTAATACCACAATAAATCATCTATACCTCTTTGGAGACCAGAGCAATAATTATGTGATATATACATCCCGTTTTTGTGACTTAACTCTCATTATAAATTTGAAACTTTGCATAAATGACAAATATAAGTGAATATGGTGTCGTCTACTCAGCCCTATAATCATCTAAGATCACAGTAATGACAAATTCCAAACATCAAACTCTTCGTAAAGCGGTTATGATCCCCTTTACCTTGCTGCTTTTGCTTACTGTGGCCGTACTTACTTTTGTCCAAAATAGTAATTATGAGCGTATGCTCGATGAAATCAGTACCAAATTACTCAGCTCATACTCCGAAAATGTTAGCAACAATCTCGACCGATTTTTAGCACAGCCTTTTAATACCACATTAACGCTCGCCGATAGCATTCAACGTAACCAGCTTGATGATGCTGCCGATTTAAGTAAAATCGAAAACTACCTGCATGCCGCTATCACTGACATTTACAGCTCGCAACAACAAATAAGTACCATTGCATTTGGTAGTGAACAACAAAACTACGTCGGTTTTCGTCGTCATAGTGATAAAAGTATTACCTTAATGCTGCAAGATCAGCGCACTAATAATACCCTCCAATTTTACAGTGGCATGAGCAGTAAAACCGTCCTTAATAGCAGTATCAATGGCTACAATCCAACTGTTCGACCTTGGTATGCCCCTTTTGCGGCAGCTAGAACCGCCGGTTGGGCAAATATATACAGTAACGTAGATGCCGAAAAAACTTTCACCATTTCCAGTGCTGCGCCAGTCATACGCAACAATGAATTAATAGGTGTGGTTGCCACAGATATCGATTTGCTGCAGTTATCGCAATTTATTAAACCTGACAGCAGTGAGTTCGGTGGGCTGACTTATATCACCAATGCCGATGGCGCTTTAATTGCTAACTCTTTGCAAGCTCCGTTAATCGACCCAGACAATCAACATATATCAGCGGCCAATAGCGACAGCACATTGATTGCGATTAATGCAGCGCAAATTATTCAGCAGCAATTAGACACTGGCAAACGCTCCGCGACATTCGAATTCAGCCATAAACGGGTACGTTACTTCAGTCGTGTCAGCGCCTATAACAATAACAATTTACAATGGTATATTGTCGTTACACTACCAGAAGACGTATTGTTAGGCGGGTTACCGAGTCAGCAACGTTTAGGCGTCGCTGCAGCATTAATCCTCGCAATTTTTGGGCTCTTGATAGGCTTGTATTTACTGCGAGCTATAACCCAACCGATTATGGATATTGCTGAGATATCACAGCACATTGACCATAATAACTGGGATGTCAGCATCAACGAAAGCATCAAGTTACATGAAACAACCCAACTTATTTCCGCGTTTAAATCGATGTCATCACGATTAGAAAACTCCTTTACCACATTACGTAAGCAGCTATTATTTGACACCCTCACCGGGCTATTAAGTCGCGATGGTTTTGTAGAGCAATTGAATCATCCAGTTTCTCAAACTAAAGGGATATTGGTGCTATTGGGGCTACGCTCATTTCGTCATACCAATAATAGTCTGGGTCAGAACAAAAGTGACAAACTGCTTGTGGCCATCGCGTCCCGCTTAAAACAACACGTCGCAGACAATGTCAGCATTAGCCGTATTGATAAAGATAGTTTCGCGGTATTTTCGCCCAACTTTAGCGACCTCGAGAACAGTAAGTCTTTTGCCGAAGCCTTATTAGTTGACTTTAATCGTCCCTTTATCATTAATGGCACCGAAGTCTTAGTTGGTGCCAACGCCGGGATCATGAGTGGTAAATTTAGCGATATTGATATCGATGAATGGCTACGAAATTCAAGTTTGGCATTAACCTATGCCGTTAAACAAGAGCAAGTACGCTGCTGCCACTACCAAGATTACATGATCACCGCATCACAAGAGCACACCCGTATCACCGTGGATTTACAACGCGCTATCAGCAATAATGAATTTGCAGTTTACTATCAACCGGTCATTGATTTAACTAACGATACCATCGCTGGCGCTGAAGCATTAGTACGCTGGCACAGTCCTATTCGTGGACTTGTTTCACCGCTAGATTTTATTCCCGTGGCTGAAGACACAGGCATGATTGTCGATATTGGTAAACAGATCTTATTACAGGCCTGTGCTGACACTAAGATGCAAATAGACAGTGGTCATTGGCCTGCCAATTTTGCACTTCACGTTAATATGTCAGTGCGAGAATTACTGCACCCAAATTACGTCGCAACAGTGAAAAAAATTCTAGCGGCCACCCAATTACCCGCGGTAAACCTGACACTGGAAATCACCGAATCACGTTTGGTAAGCCAGCCATTATTGACCAACCAACTACTTGGTCAACTACGTGATTTAGGCATACACATAGCGATCGATGATTTTGGCACCGGTTATTCTTCACTGGCTTACTTAACGCAATTACAGTTCGATGCATTAAAGATTGATCGCTCTTTTGTGAGTCAAATGCTCGACAGTGATAACCACGCCGCTATAATTTCCGCTATCATCACCATGACCAGTACATTCAATGCCGAAATTGTCGCAGAAGGTGTAGAAACAGCCGAACAAGCTGCCCACCTAAAACAATTAGGCTGTCGTTATGCCCAAGGTTTTTACTACTCACGCCCGAAACCATTAGCAGAATGGGACATAGGCGATGGTGCTAGCTATGCACGTCAACAGCGTAATGTTTCAAGCTAGCTAGTTAAACCTTATTTATAAGCCACGTTAATGCTTAGTAAATACACCTGTACGCTTAATTGTACTTATTGCTCACAAAACCAGGATAAATAGAACGCCCTTCCGAAAATGGCTAGCGTATTAAGTAAATATGCGATCTAGCTTGAACAAATAATTAAAAAGATGCGATAACCTGCGCCTCCAATAACAACTAATTAACATTCGTAATTGTCAATTACAGGCCATGAAAATTAATAACTGTGATTTGATTGCGACACATAATGCTTGGAGTTTTAAATGCGCACGATTTTCACGTTATTAATATCAACACTGAGTTTTAACAGTTTTGCTCTCGATTCAACCTATTTACAATGTTATGGCGTCAAAGACAGCTTCGAATCACGCTCCGATCTGATTAAAAAATCATGGGCAGTCAACGCCAACAACCAATACCTCAAACTTGACGGTTATTGGAAAGACAACGGCTATAATGCGGATACCGAAAACTACTTTGTCGTTAAAGCGATTGACTCACAGCCCGTCACATCCGAGCAAGTACACAGTGTATTAGCTAATATGTGCAGCAATACCTTAGTAAACAAATATTCCGCTGACTACATTAGCAATATCACTTACTTTGCTGCCGACAGCTCGGTCGGTTATGAATATCCCGTCATGACCGAAACAGACGCGCTAACAATCAATCATACCGAGCTACCAGTGGCGTATAACAACATGCTGCGTTATGCGTTTGCATCCAGTTATGTCTACAGCACAGAGCAAGGCGCGGCAGCATTCGCATTTACTGACAACGCCACGTTCCAACAATTAATGCTCAATGAAAACAGCGCCGAGCTTGAGGTTATTGATACTTATGTCGGTGACAGTGGCGTGCACGGTGTGGCGATTAAAGTACCTGCGGTACCGAGTAAGAACCTAGAGCAAGAAATTATCATTGCCTTTAAAGGGACCAGTAATGGGGGCGATATACTGCAAGACATCGAACTGGTACTGGCTAATCTCTCAGAAACAGATGAAGACTGGCAAGTTGACGCATATAACTTTACCCAACAAATCTTAGCGCAATACCCAGCGAATACAGCGTCATTAACCCGTGGTTATAAAGCGTCAAGCGCAGCTACAAGTTATAATGTGGTATTAACAGGTCACTCACTTGGTGCCTATACGGCCATTGATGCAAGCGTAAGAACGGGCGTACTAGCACGGGTATTCTCATCACCTGCAACGCGTATTATCGAAAAATACATTCATGCCTTTGCCAATAAAATGCGTTACAACAACGTCATTAATATGGTGCGAGAAAAAGATCCAGTCGCGACACTCTCTGGCCGTCACAACGAAAACATGATTTATTTCCCGAAAGCACCAGGAACAAATCCAGCTGACAGTCATTACCTAACCCCATTCATTAATGACATATTAATGCCACTCGCAAACGGCCAAGCAAGCGATGCTAACAAGGCGACTCATGTTTACATCACACCTGACACGACCATTGGAGCAGGTCTCACAGAGTTAGTTAATATCTGGGATCATACCAACTAACACGATGTAGATAGTATCCATATATAATAAACAAAAGGGGGGCATATCGCAGATGATATGCCCCTTTGCTGTATTAAATTAATTAAAGGAATATTAATACTCTATTACTACATTGTCATTGAAGCAGCATATATTTATATTGTTAAATGCAATACCAAAACATGTTTTGTAAGCACTATGATTGAATCAACTAAAGAAAGCCTAGATAAAGCCAAAGAAGAAGTAACCCAAGCACTTGAAAAAATTAAACGTATGGCCCACCTCGACGATGAAAAAGCCAAACGTATCAAGAGTCTGATAGAAGAAACCAAAAAGCGCTTATAAATTCTGCATCGTTTACCAAGCTAGATTCAAAAATCAAATTTGCTGAAACGACAACTCAATTACGACGCAAAGATATCCAGTAAGAATTGAATGATCAGCGCATTGGCAATATCAATAAAGAACGCGCCCACCAGCGGCACCACGACAAAGGCTTTTGCCGATGCGCCAAACTTCTCGGTTACTGCCGTCATATTGGCGATAGCTGTTGGTGTCGCGCCTAACGCCAGTCCGGCATAACCTGCTGACATCACTGCGGCGTCATAATCTTTGCCCATCAAGGGAAACACCACAAAGATAACAAAACCAGTAACAATCACCACTTGTGCAGTAAGCATGACTAAAATCGGTCCGCCTAACCCGCCTAGCGTCCACAGCTGCAAACTCATTAATGACATGGCTAGGAACAAACCTAAACTCAAATCAGAAATCAAAGCTAATGACCGACTGCGTTCAGGCCAAGTCAGGTTTGGCATAATCAACGGGCCTAAGTTAATAACGATGATACCGGCAAATAAACAAGTCACGAACTCAGGTAAGTGTAAACCTAACGCTGCGATCCCGACATTTAACCCCAGTCCTAAACCAATGCTGATACTAATAATCAATATAGAATTGAGCATGTGATGGTAATTAATCGGCGCTTGAGTCGGTTCAGGCGCGTCACTATCTGTCGACGTATTTGTACCTTTTTGTTTAGCCTGTTGTTTAGGTTGGTGCAGCGTACCAACCGTCAACTCAGGCTCTTTACTTGGCTCTAGTTTATAATGGCTAATGAGGTATTTGGCAATCGGGCCACCAATCACACCACCGAGGATCAAACCAAAGGTCGCGCAGGCTATGCCTATTTCCATGGCATTACTGATATTGTATTTTTCCACAAACAGCGGTGCCCACGCAATTGCAGTACCATGGCCACCACTGAGCGAGACTGAACCACCGATAATACCGACTTCCGGTAATTGCTGGGTAAACTGCGCCACGGTTAAGCCAGTTAAGTTTTGTAAAAATAGATAAATGACCGCGATAACCAGCAAGATGATTAACGGTTTACCGCCTTTAAGCAGCGTTGAAAAACGCGAGGACAAACCAATAATAGTGAAGAATACAATCAATAAAGTATCGCGTACTGCTAATGAAAACTGTAATTCGATATCAAATACGCCATAGAGAATGGCAAAAAGAATGGATGCAATCAAGCCACCGGAAACAGGCTCGGGGATATTATACTCTTGTAACAGCGCGACCTTGCGTGTCAGGAATTTACCCACAAACAACACCAAAATCGCGACAATAACCGTTTGCCTTACATCCAACTCCATCAGATACCCCTTTAGTTAACTACCCATTTAGATATGGTATATATCGTTAACTTAGAGATTACCTGCTGATATTTGAATGTTCAAACCATAAACTTCAATTAATCGACTTGAAACCAATCAATATAATGGCTTGGCATCACCTCAAATTCACGGCTTAAATCGGCAACCACAGACTCAGAGATCACATCGTCTTTATTGGCCATTTTCGCGTTAAGTTCGTCAGCATGAATACCCGTGGTTAAAAACAAACTAGCGATACCTGCTGTATTGGCGCCGCGGATGTCATGTTCTAAACTATCACCAACCGCAATAGCATTATCCCAGCCGCCTAATAAGGTATGACACATGGCATACACTTCCGCTTGTGGTTTACCATGCCAATGTACCTTACCACCCATTTCAGCGTAAGCATTAGCAATTGAACCAGGGCAAAGCTTAAGACCACCATCTGGACTCATAGCGACAAGATCAGGATTACTCACCACCATTTCTAAACCACGGGAAAAAGCAATATCCAGATCGGCTTGATAATCAGCAACAGTGCCACGTTCAACGCCGTAACACATGATAAAAGTAGCATCTTCAATTGCCACGCTAGTTAAACCGCAGTCTTCTAGCACAGTACCGTTAATACCCTCGCCCCAGCCAAACACCAAAGCATTGCTACCCAAGTGGTCAAATTTACCTTGCTTGAAATTGTGGCGCATGTGATCGCCAGATGTCAGTACATCAATATACAGATCACGACTAATACCGGAATCAGTTAAACGCTGATAAGAGAAATTGTGGGTATTACCACTGTTCGATAAGATCACAACTTTTTTGTCATGCAGTTTTAAAAATTCTAATGTCGCTATCGCATTAGGAAAGGCATCACCGCCATTGTGCAGTACGCCCCATTGATCCAAGATAAAGGTATCAAAATCGTTAATAATGTCTTTAAGACCGGAAATCATTTTCACTTTGTCATTTCTCCAACAGCATCTGCCATTAATCTAGAATCATGAATAGCTCGACTCATGAATGGCTTGAATAAGATAACTTAATTATACCCGAGCTACTTCAAGATGCACAATCAGCAAACCGAAAGGAGAGGATATTCAAGGCATGAAGTTGAGGATTTAGTTATTCTAAATCAAGACTTCATATTGTGCCTTATACCGATATCCCTGCTTGTCTCTGATATAGCATCTTGAAGTAACTTCGGTATATACTGGCAGTATAACGTTTACAGAAAAAACCAAAGCAAATAGGAATTGAAATGACGACTGTGATGTATGGCATTAAAAATTGCGACACCATTAAAAAAGCCAAAAAATGGTTAGAAGCAAACGAACTTGAATTCACATTTCACGATCACCGCGTTAATGGCTTAGATAAAGCACAACTGATCACTTGGTGTGAAACACTGGGTTGGGAACAAGTGTTGAATAAACGTGGCACCACGTACCGTCAATTAAGCGATGAGCAAAAAGCTGGGCTGACAGAAGCGACTGCGATTGAATTGTTAATTGAACAGCCAGCGATGATCAAACGTCCAATTCTGGATGTAGATGGTCAATTGACATTAGGCTTTAAAGCCGACAGTTATGCGGTCCTCTTCGCCAAATAACACCAAATACTTAAAGCATTGGCTTACCGCGTAAGTCAGTGCTAACAATATACTGTAAAAAGTGCTGTAAAAAGGAATTACTCATGTCAGATAGCTTAGTACTACAACTTGCCAAAGATCTACTTAGTCGTGAATCAGTGACACCCGAAGATGCCGGTTGTCAGCAAATGATGATCACCCGTCTTGAAGAATTAGGTTTCACCATCGAAACGATGGTATTTGAAGATACTACTAACCTTTGGGCTCGTCGTGGTACCACCGCACCAGTATTTTGTTTTGCTGGGCATACCGACGTTGTACCCGTAGGTAAAATTGAAGATTGGGACACAGACCCATTTGTACCCACAGTTATCGATGGTTACTTACACGGCCGTGGCGCTGCAGACATGAAAGGTTCTATTGCTTCTTTCTTAGTGGCAGTGGAAAACTTTGTGAAAGCCCATCCAGATCACCAAGGTTCGGTTGCGCTATTGATCACCAGTGACGAAGAAGGCCCGTTTATCAATGGCACAACCCGTGTAATTGATACCTTAGAAGCCCGTAACGAAAAAATCGATTGGTGTATTGTTGGCGAACCATCAAGCACCAACAAAGTCGGTGACATCGTTAAAAACGGTCGTCGAGGTTCATTAACTGGCGATATCGTAGTTAAAGGTATTCAAGGTCACGTGGCTTATCCACACCTTGCCGAAAACCCTATTCACAAGCTAGCGCCAGCCTTGTCTGAACTAAGCCAAGTGGTATGGGATCAAGGTAATGACTACTTCCCTGCGACAACACTACAAATCACTGATATTCGCAGTGGTGCGGGTGCCAGCAACATAGTACCAGGCGAAGCAACGTGTCAGTTTAACCTGCGTTATTCAACCGAGCTAACAGCGGATTTAATCAAATACCGCATTGAAGCTATCTTTGAAAAATACGGTTTAAACTACCAGATCAGCTGGATCCACAGTGGCCAGCCTTTCTTAACGGAACCGGGCAACTTGTTAAATGCCATCAGCGATTCGATTGAAAGTGTCTGTGGTTATGCCACTGAACTGTCAACATCAGGTGGTACATCAGATGGTCGTTTCATCGCACCAACTGGCGCACAGGTAGTTGAATTAGGACCGGTTAACGCGACAATTCATAAAGTAAATGAATGTGTGAAAATCTCAGATATCGAGCAATTAGCGGAAATATATGAGCAAACACTGGTTAAACTATTAGCTAATAAATAGTTAAATACATAGCTAATAAATAGCCAAATAAGCATTTAGTTTAACGTATTAATGGCTTGAACATCTCGGTTCAAGCCATTTTCCATCTGCATGTTTATCTGCTTAATAGCCACTAGCCAGCCAGTTAAAACCACAATAATTACCATTAATACCTCACAATCACCTAGCTTAACCCTAGCCTGCACTATAAAAAACCGATAACCCCATCACATTCCATAACAAATTTTATAATTCATTAACAAATAGTAAAACTCAGTGTTTACAATGCATTAACATATCTAATATACTCATTACGCTATTTTCTACCTCTTTTTGAAAAGCTCCTCACGTCGCTCATTAATTGACTTTAATCAATGTCTGGCATATTGTTTATGCAGTTGCATAGTTTTGCAAAATGATTAATTTGTTAATGTCATGTTTACTAAGACATGGTTTCATAAAAGGAAGTTGTATGGCTTTAATCCAAGCGCCAAATTCAGTTGTTATGGTTCGACCGTGGAAATTTTTCTCGAATCCAGAAACTGCAGTGGATAATGCTTTTCAAAAAACTGGCCTCGATGAACAAGATTCATTGGAGTTAGATCGCAGCGGCATATCGCTACAAGCAAAAAATGAATTTGATATCGTGGTCTCAGGATTAAACGAACACGGCATAAACGTCCATGTATTTGATGATTTTGGTGATCGTGAGACACCAGATTCTGTATTTCCAAACAACTGGTTCTCGACCCACAGTGGCGGCCACATTGCTTTGTACCCAATGTATTCACACAATCGCCGCCGCGAACGCCGCAGTGACATTATTGAAATGTTAAAAGCGCATTATCGCGTGCAAGATGTTATCGATTTCTCTGGTTTAGAGTGGGATAACCTGTTCCTTGAAGGCACGGGAGCGATGGTATTAGACAACGTCAACCGTATCGCTTATACCGCTAAATCAAACCGTTCTAGCGAAGTAATTCTGGAACGCTTCTGCGCCATCTTCCAATACGAACCTATGGCGTTCGAAACAGCAGATGCGTCAGGCACTGCGATTTATCATACCAATGTGATGATGTGTGTGGCCTCTAAATACGCGCTTATTTGCTTGGACATGATCCCTGATGCAGCACGTCGCGCCGCGGTTAGACAACGTTTAGAAGAATCAGACATCGAAGTCATTGAACTGAGTTTCGACCAAATTGATAACTTCGCTGGTAACGCCATCGAATTGACTGGCAATGGCAAAAGCCACTTGGTGATGTCGCAACGTGCTAAAGACGCGTTAACACCTGGTCAAGTTGAGCGTATTGAACGACATTCAACAATCTTAGGCTTTAGCGTACCGACTATCGAATTAGCCGGTGGCTCAATCCGCTGCATGATCGCAGGGATCCACCTAAGCGCAAGAAACTAATTTAGGCCTGAATACGCAGTTAATATTAACCGTGTTCAGTCAGTAATAATTCTAATTAAAAAAATATGACTTATGGAAAAGGAAAAGGTTATGGAAACCAGTTATGTAAAATCAGCGACAGGTGAACTGAAGCAAGTATTACTTTGTTCGCCAACTTACCTTAATCTTTCGCCAATCAACAAGATTGCGGAAGATTGGTTAGAGAAAGGCGAAAAAATTGATCAACAAAAATGCTTAAGCGAACACCAACAGCTGATTGATATCTACGAGCAAAACGGCATTAATGTCGAAGTACTAGAGCCGACTGAACATTTATCGAGCCAGGTATTTGCCCGTGATTTTGGTTTCAACATCAAAGAAGGTTATGTGCTTGGCCGCTTTAAAGAAAAAGTGCGTCACGCAGAAAGCTTATTGTATGCAGAAAAACTGGCAGAACTGGGTGTACCTATCATAGCCACTTGTCATGAAGGTATTCTTGAAGGCGGTGATTTTTGGCAGCTGGATGAAAAAACCTTAGCCATTGGTACGCTACAACGTTCTGATGAAAAAGGCATTCAAAGCATTCGTGAACAGCTTGAACCATTAGGCTATACCATTATTTCGGTTAACTCGAAACCAGAATACCTGCACCTTGACATGATCTTTAACATTGTCGGTGAAAAGACTGCCGTGACTTATTACGACGGTTTACCACCAGAATTCCAACATTACCTTAATGAAGCGGGTTACGACCTGATTAAAATTGAGGAAGCAGGTGTATTTAAGCACTTCTGTAACCTGCAAGCATTGGGTAACAAACGCATTATCTCGTTAAGCGCTAATACTGACGTAAACGCACAATTACGTGAACGTGGTTTCACGGTATTTGAGTTGCATTCGACTGAGATTTTGAAAACTGGCGGTGGTCCACACTGCATGACGTTCCCACTAGAACGTCACTAATAGTTAATCAGGCAGTGTGTAATCTGGGTGTTGTGATGAGCAATAGCCTAGATATTATCTAGCTTAATCGAAAGAATAGCAGACGCACTGTCGATACCGATATTGACCAGCTCATTATCTTTGAATTTGTAGGCGGCCATGCTGCCTTCTAGCCATAAACCATCAATCAAGGCATTGATTTTAATCGCTAGGATTTCACATTGATGATGATTAACGGTGATGTTATCAGTGGCTAATGCTGCACTAATCAACGGCGCTAATATCTTCGTTGTTTTAGCATACTCATTAGTACGAATGGCTGCCATTTCTGGATCGATGTACGTCATCGGCAAGAAATTAGCCCATAACAATACGGTACGTGGTGACACAATTGGCGCTGATAGAGCCACTTGAATAAAGTGCTGTAATCGAGTTTTGGCGCACACGTCAGGGTCGTTAATTTCGACACCGGCGTTAACGTACATGATCTCGAGTAATGCTGAATACGCCGCGCGTAGCATCTCGTCTTTACCGGAAAAGTAAAAACGGATCAGACCGTTAGTGACATTGGCATATTCAGCCACATTACGTACTGTGGTTTTTTGTAAACCTTCGTTAGCAATGCAATCTAGTGTGGCATTGATTAACTCTTGTTTACGGTTTTTACCTTTAGTTCCTTTGGCTGGCATAGGCAGGTATTTAATCCGTATTTAAGTATAAGAAGTGTCTATAAGACAAATTAATCATACCTCTAGGGCGTGACGCTGGCAATTTATTATATTAAGCTAAACCGAATAAAAATAGCACTTAAACCAATACATATAACACTTAAACCGATACATATAACAAGTGTGTATCTCACCATTAAACGTATTAGATAAACCACTCATTGATTTTTATAATCATGATTGTAATGGAAAAATTCGATTTTTCTCTTTTACCTTAGACGGAATTTAACAAGGATCACCATGATTGTTTTAGAGATAAAAGATATTAAAGCGATAATCGAAAAAGTTGGCTACCAAGACTTTTTTGCTCAGCTTAATGATACATTGACTGAAGATTATAAGAATTGGCATGACTTTGATAAAAGTCCACGTGTTGCTAACCATGTCCAAGACGGTGTGATCGAATTAATGCCGATTTCGAATGCCGAAATGTACTCGTTCAAATACGTAAATGGCCACCCAAAAAACCCATCACAAAACAAAATGACGGTAATGGCGACAGGTCAATTATCGTTAACTGAGACTGGCGAACCGCTAATGTTCTCAGAAATGACATTGCTTACAGGTTTCCGTACAGCGGCTACTTCAGCAATGGCTGCGAAGCACTTAGCGAAGAAAGATTCTGAAGTATTGGCATTGATTGGTACTGGCGCACAAAGTGAATTCCAGTTCTTAGCTTACTCGTTCATCTTCGATTTAAAAGAAGTACGTTTCTTTGATACTGACCCTGCAGCAATGCGTAAATTTGAACAGAACATGGCGCGTTTTGATATTCGTTTAACGCCATGTAAAGACGCAAGAGAAGCGGTTCAAGGTGCAGACCTTATTACGACATGTACGGCAGACAAGAAATACCAAACAGTATTAACGAAAGACATGATCAGCAAAGACGTATTCATTAACGGTCTTGGCGGTGATTGCCCTGGTAAAACTGAAATCGAAAAAGAATTAGTAGAAAGCGCAACGATTGTGGTTGAGTTCCTACCACAGTCACGCGTTGAAGGTGAGATCCAACAACTGGGCCCAGACTTCACTTGTACAGAACTACACGAAATTGTGAAAGGCGAAACGACGCTGAACGTCGCAACAGACGGCACTATCTTGTATGACTCAGTAGGCTTCGCACTAGAAGATTACTCAGTACTACGCTTAGTTTACAAACTGGCTAAGCAACACAACATCGGTAGCGAAATGGAATTAATCCCAGATCTAAGCGATGTGAAGAACTTGTTCTCACTACTATAGAACTGGTTATCAATAGCTGTTTATCAGTCGTATTGAAAAATGATTACCCTAGCCTGTCGCGGCTAGTTGGAAGTTGTTAAGTCTTTGGCCAAACATCCGCAGTTAGCATCCAATACTGCGGGCGTTTTGGCCTTTTTTTTGCGTCCTATCAACATCTTTAGCCGTTTAAAGCCGCATCTGTACGCGTTAAAAATTATTTTAAATTTTATTCACACCGTCTAGAGCCGCGTAAATACTGACTTTCAGGTCAAGAAATTAACCTTTCCCCCCTTGCAGCTGAAAATAAAGCCTTTACAACATATCAGTCCTTGAACTAATATCTATTCGTATAGGCGCGTTGATGAAACGCGACTTCCTCGCACACACGATTCGCTTGTACCGCTTAAACTAAAATCCTTATAATTTTTTGCACAGTACCATCCATGAACCCATTCATTTAGGGTTTTCCTTGCGCCTGCTATATAGCGTCGCGTAAGAATAAGAGCCTGTGCAAACAAACAGAAGATAGATGTCATGCGCATAGAACAAGAATTGAAGCTAGGTTTTAAAGATGTACTTTTCCGCCCAAAACGTTCAACTCTAAAGAGTCGTTCACAAGTAAGCTTAGAGCGTACATTCACTTTCCCTAACAGCAAGTACACTTGGACAGGTGTACCGGTTATTGCTGCAAACATGGATACTGTAGGCACATTTGAAGCGGCAAAAGAACTTGCTGCACACAAAATGCTAACAGCTGTACATAAGCATTACACTGTTGCCCAATGGAAAGAGTTCCTAGAAGCAAACCCAGAAATCTTTGACCACATCTTTGTATCAACTGGTACATCTGATTCAGATTTCGAAAAACTTCAACAAGTTCTAGCATTAGATGAGCGTTTACAGTTTATCTGTATCGATGTAGCTAATGGTTACTCAGAATTTTTCATTGAGTATGTGCGTAAAGTACGCGCTGCATACCCAACTAAAACGATTATGGCTGGTAACGTAGTTACTGGTGAAATCACCGAAGAACTTATCCTGTCTGGCGCAGATATCATCAAAGTTGGTATCGGTCCTGGTTCAGTATGTACTACACGTGTTAAAACAGGTGTTGGTTACCCACAACTTTCTGCAATCATCGAATGTGCAGATGCTGCACACGGTTTAGGTGGCATGGTTGTTGGTGACGGTGGTTGTTCTTGTGCTGGTGATGTTGCTAAAGCATTCGGCGGCGGCGCAGACTTCGTTATGCTTGGCGGTATGTTAGCTGGTCACGACGAAAGTGGCGGCGAGCTGTGCGAAGTTAATGGCAAGAAAACC
This sequence comes from Moritella sp. Urea-trap-13, assembly GCF_002836355.1. NCBI lineage: Bacteria > Pseudomonadati > Pseudomonadota > Gammaproteobacteria > Alteromonadales > Moritellaceae > Moritella > Moritella sp. Urea-trap-13. The sequence goes on along the minus strand of NZ_PJCA01000027.1, from coordinate 254,013 downwards.
AAAAAATTCTATGGCATGAGCTCAACAACTGCGATGAACAAACACGCAGGTGGTGTTGCTAAATACCGTGCTTCAGAAGGTAAAACTGTAGAAGTTCCTTACCGTGGTCCAATCGAAAACACTGTTTTTGATATCCTAGGTGGCGTGCGTTCTACTTGTACTTATGTTGGCGCTGCGTCATTAAAAGAATTAAGTAAAAGAACGACTTTTATCCGCGTACTTGAGCAAGAAAACAACGTATTCGGTAAAGAATAAATTGGTGTAAATATGCAATTTTAATATTGCGTATTTAAGCTAACAAAGGCGAGCATTGATGTGGATTTATTTAATTATAAATGTTCCATTATCATGCTCGCCTTTTTGCGTTTTGGAGATCGAAAAACTGAATAATCATTATTTAATCCAAGCCTTTTAAAATTTAAAAAGGTGCACAATCGTGGCAATACAAATAAAATAAACAAAGTGGGTTATGTAAGCAAGCGCATTGATGATGCAGACGCTGTTGACGATATCCTGCAAGATGTATACATCAAGGTCAGCAGTTCACCTAAATGTGATCCCTTATTGGAGCAAAAATGAATACCAAAGCAAACGCAATGATCCCACAACACGTAATTGAAGAAGCCACAGAATGGGCTATCATGCATGGTGTCGCGTTTCGTCAAGCAGACAACACAGCAAGACACTGCCCTTTTAGCATTGCGCCAATGACAATGAAGCGTGAAGTATATGCGCACTTACGTAAAGTAACGCCGCTGATCACCAAGCTAATCAGCAACCTGTCTGAAGACCACGACTTTCTACAATCGTCATTACAAGACATGGCCAAAGCCGATCCCTTTTTCGGACGCTTATTAGCCCTTCATCAGCAAGCGCATGGTGATAAGAACCAACGTCTAACGCCAGCACGCACACCGTTACTGTTAATGCGCACAGATTTTATGGATGATCGTCAACACGGCGCTAAAGTCATCGAATTTAATGGTATCGCAGCGGGCATGGCACCCTTTGGCCAACGTGCGACAGAATTTCACGCCTTTATGGCAAATCAATGGCCAGCGGTTTATCGCACATGGTCTGAAACGAGCTCTGAAAATAGCCCTGCTACGCCAGCAGATAATCAAGGGCTCGAGCAACTCGCTTATGGTATTGCTCAAGCAGCTAAAAAAGTCCAAGCGAAATTTACTGCCGACACGCCCCAATCTAAACCGACCTTCTTAATGGTTATTCAAGCAAATGAAGATAATGTTTACGATCAGCACTTACTTGAAATAGCATTACAGAAGAAAGGATTTCGCACAGTAAGGCGGACGTTTGAACAGCTCAGCACCCAGCTTGCTACAGGTGATAATCAACGCTTAATACTAGAAGGTGTCGGTGCTATCGATGTGGTGTATCTGCGCGCTGGCTATCAGTATGCTGACTACTATTCTCCAGAGCGTAATGAATCGGTATGTTGCCAGACGTTAAGCCAGACAAGATTGTTTATCGAACAACATCATGTAGCGATGAATGCCACTATCGGTCAGCAGTTAGCCACCAGCAAAACCATACAAATGCTACTCACGATAATGCCAGCTCAAGACTATCTGCGCTGGGGGCTGACGCTGGAAGAAGCGCTGTTAGTCAAAAGTGTGCTTGCGGAAATGAAGCCAGTGAATAACAACACCATCACTTGGTTTAACACCCAAGCCGACAAACAACAATGGGTATTAAAGAATCAAGGTGAAGGTGGTGGGCACTGTATTTTTGGTGACGATATTAGCGAGAAATTGAATCAACTTGTACCAGAAGAATACGACGCATGGGCGTTAATGTTACGTTTGCATCCGCATGAACGCGAGACGCCAACCATGGCAGTACGCGATGGAGAACAAACTCAAATAGACGATTTAGTCAGTGAAATAGGTCTGTTTACCGCCTATTACAATGGTGAGCCAGTAACGGAATCTGACGGTTATGCTGGTTATTTAATTCGCAGTAAACCTGCGAGTGAGAATGAGGGCGGGATCCACAGTGGCAAAGGTATTTTAGATTCCCTTTCGCTGATTGATTGAATCCATGTTGAAACTCATACCAAGTCTATAGCGGCGCTGTCGAATCGTAATGCGGAAAGTACGATTGTTAAAGTTATGGCGATTTTGACACTGTTTTAGTATTGCGTATTTAAGCTAACAAAGGCGAGTAATGATGTGGGCATCGCCTATTATCATGCTCGCCTTTTTGCGTTTAGGAAAACGAGACTACTGAATATTTAGTAAGCAGCTCACCTTATCAAGACCTTCAAAAGGTTCTAACAATCAAACCGATAGACCAAACTTATCAAGTTAATTCAATGGCTTACAAATACCCACAAAGTATAGTAAACATAAATTAAGCTTGTCCTAGATCAACGTCCTTCCTAAGTTAACGAATTATATTGGGCGCAGAAAATAAACCAGATTGGATTAATTAAGGATGATATTTATGAAAAAATTACTTGTACTTAGCCTCGCATCAGCAATGTCTTTTTCAGCAATTGCTAATGAAAATGTAATTAACGGGATGGATTTTGGCCCTCTAGCCCAGCTTGTTGGGACTTGGGAAACAATGGAAGGAGCTGGTGTTGATGTTGCACCTGCAAAAATAGGTTCAGAACAAGGAGCAGGCTCTCTTGCAGTGAGTCCTTTTTTAGAAAAAATGACGTTTGAAGCGGCTGCAGACGCCCAGAATGCAAGCGAGCAATACTTAGTGGCTTTATATTACAAACAAGAAGTATTTAGAAAGTCCGATGGTTCTAAGTTTCATGATCAACGTGGTTATTTTATCTATGATGCTAAAAATCAAATGGTATACAACTCATTTTGCATACCACGCACTACCTGTGTCACAGCTGAAGGCGTTGCAGGCAAAACAATGACACTTACAGCACCAGACCGAGGGATAGCTGAAGGCTCATATATGACAGGAAAAGCCTCAACAACAGGCTTTAGCATGAACATCAAAATTGAAGAAAATAAACTAACTTATTCACAAAATACCATGTTAGATATTTACGGTCAGTCAATGTCTCATACCGATAGCAGTACACTAATCAGAGTTACAAAATAACGTTAGGACAAAGCAATCCAACTTTATAGTGTTATGCCCGAGTTGGACTGCTCATTTATCTATACAAAGAATTACTAATCTTCAAAGTCTGAAATAAGTAAGTTCACTACAGCAAAGCAATAATCCACGCACGATCCCAATATCCACAGAACCAAGCGACTCCCTAAAAAGCAGGGGCATTTATTTAGTAGTAGCCTAAAAGTATTTCGCCATACCCCGCTACAATTTTCAACTAATGCTGTAATCATTCGCTAGTTTAAGATCCAAGTACTTCTTAATTACAACATCGATACGGATCCAATTACTGTTCGGCTGCGATCTCGACACTTTATAGTGGCTGCGATGTTCAAGAGTGGTAAATTCCGCTATCTCTAATTCTTTAAGCCCGCCTGTATAACCAACGAATAACTCTTCACTAGCGATAAGCTCAGGTAACGCTTTAAGTAGCTCATCTATATTAGCTATTAGACGATAATCACCTGCATTCTTACTTAGCTCCTTTTCACTTCTTTTAACTGCATTTTCGAGGATCTTAAAGCAGTAATTAATATTACTTTGATGTTCTTCACCTAATGTATTTCGCAATATTTCAATCACTTCAGTCCACGTACGTTGAGGTATTGTAGACAATAATCCATCTTCGTCTTTCACCTTATTAACCGTCAACAAAACACATTGAATGTCGCAATGACTATATTGGGTGTCGTCTAATACCAGACTGATAGCTTCACGCTGTTTAGCCACTTGCTCAGCTAGATCGACGACAGTTGGCGCAGTAAAGAACTTAGCCTCAATAACGAGGATCTGATTGCCCCACCTCAGAAATAAATCAGGAACCGCAACCCGTCCTTTATCTTTAAATATTGTCGTTATTTTTTTATCTTTATTTTCTTTGTCTTGCTCTTCCGATTTTGCCACATCTCTTAAAGGATCAAGTTCAGTAACGATTTCGATATCAGTTGAAAAAAAATCAGCAGGCATAATATCAAAGTCTTTGAACAGCGCTTTTAGCCCTGCAAACTCATTGACCATTAATAAATGTGACAGTAATGTCGCGGTAAAATAACGCTCACTTCGAGCTGTTTCGTCAAATCTAATTTTAGACATCTGTTATCTCTTATTTACATGGTATTTATGTGGGGTGGCAAGGTACATTTCCTTACACTTAACAGATCTACCCTATGCCTATTTGTTGGTATAAGAAAGTAAATAACAGGTATTATTGAATTAAATTTTCAACTAATGGCAAACAGAATAATACGATATGGAATAGTAAGTTATAACTATGAAAGGCATGATTAACTGCCATAAAATCAGCAGTTTAATGGGTTGAAAACAACCGGCACGATATTAAATATCGATTCAGCAATTAAGCTAACAGCAGCGAGTATATATATTGAGAGATAATTTCATTATTGTGCTCGCCTTATTAAGACTGCGGCAGGATAAAGCAATCCAACGTGATGGTGTTACACCCTATTTGGACTGCTTATTTATTCTATGTAAAGAAAGACTAATCTTCAAAGTCTGAAATAAGTAAATTCGCTGCTGCAAAGGCCGCGTTATCGCGAACATCGTCAGGTAAAGATTCGTTACTCGCAACATCGTTTAACGCTTTAACCGCACAACCAATCGCTTTTGGAATATAACCCTGATCGCCACTGCCAATTAATGAATACAGTTCACGGATTTTGTCACAACACTGATAAACGTTCATGGTAATACCTTATAAAGAAGAGTTATTTAAAACAACGATAGCGCCATTTTACCCTTTGCGATAATTTAATGTCGAGCGTTAAGGTGGATTGATTAGAGATGCGTTGATCTTGGTTAGTAAACGCATAGCAACACTTCCTATATAAAGTGCTGACATACACTTACAACTCAATTATTTACACAATTGGAACACAGATATAACATCATGAGCCATGCTTTATTTAGGTTATATATTGATGTTTCGTATACAAAAGATTGTGTTCATATGTTTATTCGTTAATTTACTAGCGTCATGCGCTTATCATGAATACAATCCATCAAAACCTGATGACTACGCGAAATATTGGTGCAAGGAAGAGCACAGAAATAATTCCGTACTCGCTGTTCTAAATACAGATCAGGGGCGCGAAGATACAACCCCGGACAATTGTGATATCTATTACAGATAGCAGGCTGACATAGCTAACACGTTAAGCTACATACCTTACTGTTTAACCAGTTTAGTTGGGATCACATCATCAACACCAAGCGTTAAGTTCACTGTTTCAGTTGGCGCTTCAGCATACGCTTGTTGCTCGCCATGTTGATTGAATGAGAGTTCGATTTTAGAATCAAAAAGGCGCATTTCATTAAGCTGAACTCGGTCGCCAATAAAATAAGAATCTAAGTGTTGGATGGTTTGATTATCAAAGTTTTGCTCAAACAAGCCAACATAAGTGAATACCCCACTACCTTGGTTGCTGATAGTAAATGGCGCGACAAAATACATTTTATTGTCCGCTGTCATCGGGCCTAAAACATTGATGAGCATGTAATCTAGCAATACCTCACCACGTTCTTCATCGATCTGATAATCACCCTGCGCTTTACCTTGCTGCGTGCCGAGGCCAATTATCGATGTCAGTTTAACGCCAGCATCTGTATCAGGCAGCTTAATAACAAAATCACTGCTGGTCTTCATGCTAAATAACGTCAATATCACTTCAGAATGATAACCGGGTGCCTTGCTAGTGTTATCACCCATATAACGCGTTACACTCACTAATGCCAACACACTGACACAAATCAATGCGATATAAATTAACTTTTTCATTATTAACACCTTCCTTCGATTTACCTGTAGATATAATACAGTGAAAAGCATTAAAAAAGCCCTCAATAAAGAAGGCTTCTTTTCAATGAACTACTACAGATTATTTACACGCTATGATTACTGTTCGTTAAAACATACTTCTTGGAAGTTATTCCATTCACTCACACCTGGTGCAACTTCCATACAGCCTTTCTTGGTATCCATTACCGCAGTTAACGTGGTAATAAAGTCCGACCCGTATGCTGCATGCTGAGCAATTGGCTTGGTATTAAGTACATATTTGGCGGCATCTATATTACCCTCTGGGGTATTATCAATAAATTGCTGCGCAAACTCCGCACGCCATTCGGTATAAGCGGTTGCGATTGTACGTTGTTTACTTTTCTCAGCCATCCCTACAGATTCCGCGAAAGCTTGCATGACACCTGCTTTTTCTGAGTGGTTAGCGTGGCCAACACCTGCAGCACGTTTAATCACGTAATTACCTTCACTTAGCATTTCAACGCCGACCGTACCACCTTGGCTATCAGCGAAATTAAAGTGTGATGCCACCACGGTTCTATGTTTTTCTAGGATTTTCACCGCTTCATCCACGGATTTAGCATGTCGAACGATATAGTTTTGCAACGCGCCGAGCTCTATAGCCATCGGCGAGTCTAGACCAACACCTTTAGAGTCGGTGCCTTGAAAGTTGATCACCACCCCGATATCTTTACCTAATGTTTGCCCTGAACCATAGAAGCCTGACGCCATTACTTGGATAAAATCATCCGCTTGTAAAACCCAATAATTACCACCAGATAAGGATGGGGTATCGTTCACCTGCCCTACTACACCCGTACCATCGAAACTAATGGTGGTACAACCTTTCAACGAAGCCGCCACCGCAGAAGCTAATGCAGCGTCCAATTGACTTAGGGTGAGCATCTCTTCGACCGAGACCCCGCCAACTTTTGCCAAGGCTTCGACAATAACAAAGTACTCTGGGTTTAACTGGCGAGAATTATCTAGCACCTGTTTTGATTGCTTTTCAAACTGAGTAAAATCGACCCCCGCCAACTGATAAACATGTTTGGCATCTTTAATACCACGTCGAACTTGCTCACCAATCTGCGTCTCAAATACCTTTGCGTAATCAGCGGCTGCTACACCTCTAATATCAACTATCGGCATGTTGGTTTGCTGAACAAAATTCTCTGGCGCATAATATGGCTGCTGTACATTCAAGCCTGCTACAGGCTCTAATGAAATAGCGCTAGCCGCCCCAGATAACATAGATAGTCCTACTGTTGCTGCAATAATCGTACGTTTAAAAGTTAGCATAATTCAGTCCTCATTAATTGATAGCCTTGGGATTCCCCTTAAGCATTGAAGCCATACTATCGAAACATTTGTCCATTATTCGGATGAAATGCTATGCTAAATTCCAGATATCCGGAAAGGCACAAATTATGGCAGAGATAGAAACTGAGGGCTTTGAGTTCTTCGGCGTGGAAGAGCGAGAATTCCGCATGATGGTGATTGAGCGCATCGAAACCATGATGGTACATTCAAAGCTATCTAAGAATACACTGGCGCAAAAAGCGAATCTTGGCCGCTCGTCATTTTATGAAAAGATGGATCGTGAAGGACGCAGTCATTTTACCCTGCTAGATATTTTCCGCATTGCCAAAGCACTTGATATCAGTATTCTGCAAATATTCCCGATGACGGAACTTGAACGGCAGCATGGCGGGCAATTACCTCTCTCAGCAAGTACGTTGCATTTTCTCGACCAAATGCTTGCGGCACCAAAAGAAGACATTGAGTTTCTGAGTGATGTGTATAAAAACCTGCAACAACGTGACCAGAAAGATATCTAAGCTAACAGACTGTATTCGTAGAACTTGCCAAGCGATTCGCTAAACCAAGATCCAAAAAGCCCCCAATAATGGAGGCTCCTTTTAATGAATCTTAATAACTAACCACGACATCAGTTAATTAAGTATTCAGTTTATTCGTATTCAGAAGCGTAAGTTTCTTCATATGTGTGCGAGTAAAGCTCAAACAAATTGCCAAACGGGTCTTCTAAGTACACCATTTTTGCTTGTTTGCTGTCGTCTTCTGGATGGTAGCGATGAACGTCCATACGTACTTTACCGCCATATTGTTCAGTACGCGCCATAGCACCTTCGAAGTCATCTGTTTGAAGACAGAAGTGGAAGATACCTAGGCGAGTAAAATCAACTTCATGACGTTCTTGGCGCTCTTTCATTTCAAACATTTCAACACCAATGCCGTCAGTCGTGACTAAGTGAGCAATGTTAAAGCCTTTAAAGCCTTCACCAAACACAGCAACACACATTTTACCAATGGCTGTTTCACGCTCTTCAAGTACTTTAGTGTTATTCATTACAATTTTAAGACCAAGCGCTTTAGTGTAAAACTCAACGGCTTTGTCCATGTCGCCAACCATAATACCTACATGATTCATCTTCATAATATGCTCACTTTTTTTGTTAGTTAGTTGCTTGTCTGTTTTGATGGAGTGAGTATAGGCAATGGCTATGATTAAGTGAAATTATCAATTTTAATGTTTTTGATAATTTTTTGTAATGATTATTTATTGAAATGATAAAGAGGGGTCGAGTCCAGATTATCTAAGTGTCAGTGCATCAGAGATAAATTAATTAGCAATAGGCTAAATTAATCACTACCTGAAACAGTGTTATATCGAATTAATTTTTTGCATAACGTTCGCAAAAGTTGTTGCTCATCAGACGCTAAAGGAGAGAAATAGTCAGCCGTTATTTGCTCTAAACAATGACTCGCTTGCTCTTTGGTCTCCATGCCCTTTTCAGTCAAACCGATATATCTGGCTTTTTTGTTCAGTTCATTTTTATGTACTTCAATAAGACCTCGTTTAATTACATGGTCTACTAAACGCTTTGTCACCGAGCGTTCGCGGTGTAGAGCATCGGATAATGCTTGCTGAGGGACGATCCCCAAGTGTGCGAGCACGCGAAGCAAGCCTAGCATTTCGAGTGTAATATCAAATTCAGTAGTTAATTTTTGATTCGCTTGCGTACGAAATTGTTTACTGGCAAGCCCCAGCATAAACGAGGTGCTTTCATCCAATTCAGGAATGTTGGTGATTTCTTTGCTCATTATTATCTCGAGAACGTGTTAGTTGATGAAAAATAAAAAGGATGCTCAAGGTTACTGTAAGCTCCCATGCTCGTAGATATGTATTTTCTAATCCCAGTGTTGTATTACCGATATACAACTGAATAGGCAACATCGTAGCTAATAATACATCAGCATGAAGATCACGAGAAGGACCTTCCGATGTGATCATACATTTAGTAATTATAAATACTAACGTACCTAAACCTAATGCATAAAAAATAATCGTGTTTTGATGACCTGCCATCATGATGGTAAAGATAGCTGCAATGGCACAACCGCCAATTTGGCTAATAAAACGCAAGAGGACAACAGATTTAAATTTATCACGAGTAAATTGGATTGAAGCCGCGATCACAGGCACCATACAGAAAGTGGCAGAAAGTAAGTCGACAATCATCAGAAATGCAAGTCCACCACCAATTAGGCCCCCTGATACAAAACGATGTTGATAAGTAATAATTTGTTTTTTGAATGCAGGTGGTTTAGCCACTTTATCAAAAGGAAATAAAGTCACCATTGTCTTTGCAACGACCGCCGTAATCATCATAGAGATAAGGATCTCATGAATACGCATCGTCATATCAAAACTGCCTTGCTGTGAAAACACGACAATTAATATCCAGTTAAAAGTAGGCATTAGCATACCGCCCAACTTAATTGGCGTATCAGCACGGCGGCGCATTGTATCAAAAAACACTAAACTTATAGTCCAGATGATAAATGGGTGATCATAAAAAATTTCAGAAATGGCCAAGGCGCAGGCTGCAGCCAACAGTGTAGGCAAAAACATCTTTCCTATCCCTTGCCATGAAAAATCTTTACCCTTAGTCATCAGAATCGTTGGGTAAAGCGCTAAATATACCGGTGAATCAAGATCGAAAAATTTACCCATCAACATGCATAATGTAATAGTCAATGTCACTCTCAAGGTTGCATTAACATCTGAATTTTTAATCAACATATTGTCACCTCCGATTATTTAGTAGATATATCTGAACCAAGCCACTAACTTTATCCATGTGTAGCCAATAGTGTCGATGATGGTATTGCCGTTACTGACAATGACACTCGCCCGAGAGCCTGCGATTAAAGCCGTATTTGCATCTTTGATATGAATTCGAGTTCGGATCTTTTGCTGTTCACGGATCCAACGGGAATCATTCGTGACGGCTGATAGTTGACTTGTTGAAGTCGATGAATCAAAAATAGCCCGATCTTGATTGGTGATCTGCCCAGAAAAAACCTGTCCCGGGATCGCATCAAATGTGATCCATACATTAGCACCAGCCTGTAAATGAACGATCCCTTTTTCATTAAAATCAGCACTTAGCCACGTACTTTCTTCGTTAATCATAAATAATGACACGCTGCCTTTATTCACATAACTTCCTGACTGTAATTGCAAATTGCTAATAGTGCCTGAGAATTGAGCGGTAACATTGGTACGAATAAGATCGAGTTTTGCTTTTGCTAGTGCTGTTTCAGCTATCTCAATCGCTGAACTTTTATTTTTATTAGAAAGCTCAGCTTTAATGCGTAAAACTTCAGCATTTGCAGCTTCCACAGCACTTTTGGCAATGCTGGCATTCATATGACTCTCATCAAAATCTTGTTCGTTGAGCAGGCCTTTACTGAGTAATCTCTGACTACGAGCGTACTTAGTTTGTGCATTATCCCATTCGAGATTACGTTGAATAAGACTTTGACTTGCAGATTTCAGCTCTTGCCATTTAGCCGAATCTAATTCTTGGGCGCTATGCAGTTCCGCTTCTGCTGACTGCACATCCAGTTGGTAGTTCTGACTGTTTATACTAAATAATTTATCGCCGGCTTTAACATCTTGGCCATTCTTTATATTGACCTCGGTGATAACACCAGACACTTCAGGTGCAATATTCGCGATTGTTTTGTGTATCGTCGCTTGCGTGGTAAAAGGCGATATATTATCTGAAGTAATCAAAAAAATGGAGAAGCCTACCGTGATAAAACACACTGCATATATTATAAATTTATAAATTGAACTTTTCAATATTGTTACCCGTACAACAAAAACATGTACTCAGCATACTCTTTTTTGTTGTATGTGCAACTAAAAATGATTGAATGTATTTTATGTTGTGATTGTCTTGCTAACTGTATACAGATTCAGGAGTGCAATTAAATTAAACTCAAATGCAAGTGAATATCATTAAGATTTGTAACCGTTTGTATTTTTCTATCATGAATCACATTACAGAGACACTGAAACACGAATAACTACTTCTTAACTAATTGTTATTATAAGATAATCCATAAAACATAAATATGTTTATAGATCCAATAACCAACCTGCTGCTATATCCCTTCTATAACGATAAATTATTAACGAGTTATTTTAACCATGATGTTCTGTAGAAAATTATTATTAGTTACCTTTGCCCTATTCGCTCTGTCTAGTTGTGCAACTGCCCCGAATCAAAATCAGCCGATGACGACGATCAGCAGCGATACCTTTGATAACGGGTTCTTTTATGCCATTCACTCTAAGCCACAAAGCGCTGATAAAATTGAGCTACGCTTGATGATAAAATCAGGGTCGTTAAGTGAAACCAATGCACAGTCAGGGTACGCGCACCTACTTGAACACATGGCCTTTAATGGTACAAAACACTACCCTAAATTAAAAATTGACGAGTTATTTGAAAAGTCGGGATTAGTTGTCGGTAATGATATTAATGCCTATACCTCGTTTGATGAAACGGTTTATACCTTGTCTATCCCTAAAGCTAATAAGCAGTTACTGGCTGATGTGCTGTTGTATTTCCGCGATATTTTAACTGATATCGAATTGGAACAAGGCGAATTGGATAAAGAGAAAGGCGTGGTAGAAAATGAGTACCATCTAAGTACCCAACAAGAACAATCTTATAACTATGCATTGTTTCGTGACTATATCAAAGACAGTGAATACGAAAACCGCTTACCAATCGGCACAATTGAAAGTATTAAAAACAGTACAGTTACCTCTGTTAACGAATTTTACACAGCTTGGTATCGCCCGAACAATGCCAAATTATTGATAACCGGTGATGTCGATAGTGAGCACGCAGCGCAACTGATCACAGAGTTGTTTGCCAGCATCGAGAAATCAACAAACGACACTAAACAACCGGTATTAACGCCACCAGCATTTAAAACTCAGACACAGGCTTACAGCAGTAAAGTAATTGATTATTCACAAACAGACCTGTACTTCGAAGTGCCTAAATTAGCAATTACCGACAGCCAAGATCTCAGTCAGGCTTTCAAATTAGATATGCTAAACATGCTGTTCAATTATCGTTTGGATGCGACCAACGGCCAACGCGAAGGCGCCTTCAATCATGTCGGCATTTTCTATGATGTTTTGTTAGGTGATAAAGCGGTCGAAAATATTTCAGTAAGCCATCAAAAAAATGAAAGCCAACAAGCGGTTGAATTTATTGCCCAAGAGCTAGCTCGCATCCAGCAATACGGGTTCAGCCAAGCTGAATTTGACCTGCAATTAGCGCAGATAAAATCAGATCAAGCCCAGCTTAGCAATCACTACATCAATCAAGACGCGGTGCAATTAGCAGACGCGACGATATCCGCTTGGTCAACCGGAAATATGGAATTCACCTTGGAGCTTGAGCAGCAGGCCTATCAGTTATTATTGAGTACGGTCAGCCTTGAAGAACTTAATCAATTAGCCAATGATCTTATCGGCAGCCCGCGTCAAATGACCTTCGCTACGCCTTATCAAGCACATAAGCCTGATTTGTTAGCAGCCGATAAACTCTTTGCTTATGCCCTTACTCAACCAATTAAAAATATCGTTCTTAACATTGAGACACTTACCTTACCAATCGCTAAAAAAAGCGCAGCAGAAAGTGATATTCTCAGTGAAAGCTTTGATGCCAAACAGCAACTGACACAGTGGCAATTAAGCAATGGTGTGAGTGTGGTGTTACAGCCAGACCACAGTATTAAAAATGCAATTCAGATGAGCTTTACAGCGCCCGGCGGTAGCAATGCATTTACCAAGCAACAGCGCGCTGCCAATTACTTGCTCATCAGCAGTTATTTGAATAGTGGTTTAGAGGGATTATCAGCGCAAACGATAGGCCAAAGGTTTGAACAAGAACGTATCGATATCATGCCAATTGTTGATACTAACGGTCATGGTTTCAACATGTATTCGGTTAATGATCCCAAAAGTTTGGAACTGTTGTTCTCGATGTTATACAGCAGTGTCACCAATGCAAAAGTTAATGAGCATGAATTTGCGTTAGAAAAACAAGCTGCCATTGAATACCAACAAAACAACCTAGCGCTACCGGCAACTGCAACGTGGATAAAAACAGGTAATATTTTATTCCCTCACAATCCGCAGCAGGCACAAATTTCAGTGCAGGAATTAGCGAAGGTAGAGCAGCGTGACATTGAAGCGCTTTATCAAACGCTGTTTAGTAACGCTAATAACTATAAGTTAACTATCGTCGGCGACTTTGATTCGGCGCAATTAAAGCCACTGATATTGCAATATGTGGCGACGTTGCCCAAAGGTAAAGAGAGTAGTTTTGACCACCCTGTTCAATCATTAATAACCCATGCCAGTGTGATTAATGAAACAACCTACCCGCAAGATAATGGTCAGGTATTGTTTTACACTGTCACCGATACCCCCAACCCAAGTATCAAAGCGGTTTATCAGGCCGAGCTCATGCAGGCTATGCTTAGCCAAACGTTAACTAAGATCGTCAGAGAACAATTATCGTTAACCTACTCTCCTTACGTGATGGTTCGCGACCAAGCAGCAGGTCAGGCATTTACTGAAGTAATGATTGAGTTAATCACTAAAGTTGAAGATATCGAAACAACGCAACAGGTTGTCGATGACATAATTGCAGGTTTACTGACTAACGGTATAACCCAAGCACAGCTGGATGAAAACAAAAAAATAATAGCGCAGGATCTGGCTTCTTCATTAAATGAGCCAGCGAGTAAACAATGGCTGTTACACCGAGATCATTTGTTTAATTATCCGTTAGGATCAACTGAAGATGCACCTGCAATATTTGCCAGTATCTCGGTAGCAGACATGAACCAGTTTATTCGCGTCTACTTAGATCCAAGTAAAACCATGCGCTTGACTAACAGACCGCAACAATAAGCACGATTAATGAATCAACACATCACCCTAGCTGAACAAGCTACATATAGGTTAAATAGGCTACTTGGTGATGTGTTCGACTCTGCGAGTAAACCCTACCGATATGATTAAACAATAATTTCCACGCGATTCCATTCTGGATCTAATACTACACATTCATAATAACCATCGCCGGTTCGACGTGGACCATCGAGCACCTCATAACCATTAGCGCGAAAGTTAGCGGCCATTGCATCCACCTTTGCCTCTGACCCGACAGCAAAAGCGATATGAGCGAGTCCGGTGAGCTGTGGGAATACATCGGCTGCAGATATCAACACAGAATCCATTTGCATCAACTCAATACGAGGTCCATCGGGCAGGGTCAGAAAATAAGAGCGGAAACCTTTGCTCGGGTTTTCGTATTTGTCATTACTTTTAGCATTAAAGAAGTGGGTGTAAAAATGTTTCATCTCTTCCAAATTTTTGCACCAAATCGCGACATGTTCAATTCTCATTTTACTTCCCCACGTAGCTGCTTTTCCAGTTCTGAAAATGACATAAATTCGTTCATGCTAAAGATAGCTTCGATTTCAACAGCACTCCTGCTAGTTTGCAGACGAGACTGGTAATACTCGGCTAGTGCATTGCTTGATGCATGATCTGATGTAATGCCTGATGTGTTTTGAAAGAGTTTTTTGATTGCTTCTAGCATGTTCATACCTCTGTTTTTTTAAGCGCTTACGCTTTGTTTAAACTATGAGGTAAGTATCCTCCAATAATAGGAAGCAAAAAACAGAGTGAATAATATTATTTAGTTCCGGTTAAAGTAGTGACCTTGCTAATAAGTCCTTTTAAATCCAGTTCACACCCTAAACGAGGACGTTATTATGATTGCGCGGTGCCTGTTTTATGCGTATACGCTCAGTTAAGCGGTGAAGCTTAATATCATCAAGTTGCTAGATCGGCATGCCGAGATAATAAATCGCTTTAATCTACATATCTAAAATAAGTTCCCCCTCTTATACCTCCAACTGCATATAGCTAATTGTAATAACAATCAATTAATTATCAGATAAAAAATCTACCTACAATTCAAGTTGTGCTATATCCATCTAGTTTTTGTGAATTTTGGTATGAGATTATGCGCCTAAATTAAGTTGCCTTTTATCATATTGTTACAGGGGGAATTATCTATATTTATATACGATTAAAATAACAAAAACTCACATATCATGTGTCAATAAAGAGGGATTTTGGAAATGAATAACATCAAAAAATTTGTACTTTCTGCTATTACAGTGGCTATTATTATGCCTTCTGCGCTTGCTTGTACCAGTGTGATGGTCGGTAAAGATGCATCTGAAAATGGTTCGGTTATTATCTCGCGTAATGAAGATTTTTCTTCTAATAACTGGGCTAAACATATGAAGATTTACCCAGCTAAAGCGTATAAAGAAGGCGCTACAATCACGCTATCGACAGGCTTAAATATACCAGCACCGGCAAAAACATTACGTTATACAGCAATGATTGATTGGGATGGATTTAGTTATAAAACACCCGACAATGGTAAAGTATATGAGCAACGCGGCGTTAACGAAATGAATGTGGCAATGACTGCAACCAACAGTGCCGAAATCAATAAACGAGCTTTGCAAGCTGATCCGCATACAGACGGTATTGTTGAACAAAATATGGTGGGTATTGTGCTTGGGCAGGCAACATCGGCTAAACATGCGGTACAGATTTTAGCTGATTATATTAAGCTATATGGTGCGGGCGAAGGTTATGGCGTGCAATTTGCTGATTTAGATGAAGCTTGGTATATGGAAGTCGGTGGCGGTCATCAGTGGATTGCAGTCCGAGTACCTGATGATAAATATCTTGTTATCGCCAATGGTCTACGCATTAACGGTGTTGATCTCGATAGCAAAACCGTGATGCACTCTGAAGGTCTGTTTGATACAGTCACGCAGAATAAGTTATTACAGAAACCAGATCGTCATAGTTTTAATTTTGCTAAAGCTTTCGGTAATATTGGCGACTTTTACAATATAGATCGTGAGTGGAATAGCCAGAAAATATTATCCCCTTCAATCAAGCAGAAAACACGGTTAAAACAGTATCCATTATTTTTGTCTCCAGACGATAAAATTTCGATTGAAGATATAGCACAAGTATTGCGCGCAGATTATAAAGGCACTGAATTAGAAACAAAAGGGGTTAGACCAAGCGGAGTAGATCGTAATAGTGAAGCGCACATTATTGAGATGTATAGTGATATGCCAAAAGAACTCGCTGCCGTTATTTGGCAAACACCGAGCAATGTGAAATACAGCCCGTTTATTCCTTTTTACAACGTGATGAAAACAGTACCTGCAGAATATGCCAGTGGCACAGATAACTATGATGATAAATCGTCGTGGTGGAATTTCCGCACACTAGGAACACTGGCGAGCAAGAGTGTGTTGAATGGCAAATATGAGGAGGTAGTAAATGAAACGTGGCGAGATCTAGAATCGCAATTTACCACATCTTTGCCTTTTGTTAACAACATGCTTAAAACGATGTACAAACAAGATGCGAATTTGGCGATCAACTTTGCCAGTGATTATTCTTATGGTTCATTGCAAACGACCTTGGATAAAGCGAGTCAATTGAAATCGGCATTGATGACTGAACTTACCCATAGTACTGAGAAGAAATACGATCCAGAAGAATTTAAGAAGATCTCTAATTTATAAGCTTAACGGCTGAATAAATTGGTAATAACAACATGTGGCGATGTAATCCTTATGCTTCATCACCACATGCTCGATTCTTACTTCTCCCCTCACTTTGTTGATCGTTCTGCTCATTGAATGGCATTATTTAGTTCCTTATTAAGTCATAATCTTGGTTATAATAGCTTTAAACCCTGCTTACGTACTAAACGAGGAAATAACGATGACGCGGTGGCTATTTTGAATAACGATAAGAAAATTCTGCACTTTTCTCGGTTAACTAAGCTGGGTGCGAAACAAGCAATAGCAATTACCTTGCAGGAAGTGGCTGAGGTCATGTTCACCAGTACCCGACATTGTCGCACCTTGTTAAACGAGCTGCGAGATTTAGGCTGGTTAGAATGGACCCCAAAGGCCGGGCGTAATCAACGTTCTCGACTTTACCTTGTCTATACACTTGATGAGCTGAAGGCAGAACTAGCGCAGCAGATGATAGCAGTTGGTAAATATGAAAAGGCGCTGGCGTTTATCGATCACGATCAGCAGCTGTTTGGCCAATTGCTGCAAAACACATCGGGCGCGGTACAACGTGAAGGTCGGTTACATATTCAGTTAACTTATGGGCGTTCTTTTGCGGCTCTGCTGCCGCATATCGCACTAAGAAACAGCGAGCGTTTTCTGCTACGTCAGGTGTATTGCTGTTTGGTACAGTGTGATAAAGATGGCATTATCACCCCGCAACTGGCTCATCATTGGGTTTACAACGCAGAGTTACAGCGCTGGCGATTCTATTTGCGCCCAGCACTGACTTTCCATGATGGCAGCGCGATTAACGCCGAGAAGATTGCCGAGTTATTTAATCGTTTAAAACAACTGGCGACATACCAAACTGAGTTAGCGCATGTCAGTCATATCACGGCGATAAACCCACTGTGCATTGATTTTCAATTAGACCAACCCGATCCAGGGTTTGCTGGCCTGCTTGCTGATGTGAAATATTCGATTCAGCCCTGCTTTCAGCTACAGTTACAACCTCACCCGAACTCTAACCCGAATTCTAACCCAAACTCTCAGTTTAATACCGCGAATGCTATTGTTGGCAGTGGTGCATTCAGAGTGCAAGAGCATACGCAGCAGTATTTACGCTTACAGGCCTACGATAACTATTATAGTCATCGCGCACTCACCGATACAGTGACAATTTGGCAGGTGTCATCACCGCAAACGGACTTACCTTGCACCACGGAAATACAGGCGAATGTGGTACAAAAAACCAGTCAAATCCGTTCAAACTATGCAACGAACAGCCTTGAGCAAGAAAATCGCAGTCTTAAACAAGAAAATAGTAGCCTTGAGCGAGACATTGACAGCCTTGAGCGGAAAACAAGAAGTGATGAACAGGTAATTGAAAGCGCGCAAAAGAGCAGAATAGAATATGGCTGCTTGCTGGCTATGGTCAACAGCAAAGCCGAGCTTTCTCTGCTGCAACGTAAATACCTAAGCCAACTGCTCGCCGCTGATAAACTGATGGCCGAATTAAAACTATCAGCCAATCCGATTGAAGCTATTCCAGCATACAACCTACTGTCTAGCTGGTTAAAAGTCATCTCGATAGGTACAACACAGCAGCCTTTAGCAAGTAAACTGACCATTGCTATATTCGAGCACCATACGTTGAAGGAATGCGCTCAGGCGATGGTAGCGCTACTTAAGCAGGTGGGTATAAATTGTCAGGTTAACGTCTATGCCTTTGAGGAATTTGTACAAAAAGCCAGTACTAATAGCCTAAGCGAAGACCTGATATTAATCAGTCTGGATTTGGACGACAACCTGCCGACCTCGGTATTTCATTGGATGTTATCGAACTCGATACTCAATCAAAGCTTGTCTGCTGAAGCCAGTACTTGGCTGCAAACAAAGCTTATCAACATTCGCCAACAGCAGCCATTAACCAACTACCTTACCGAATTGGAATCGATTAGCACGGCTATGATCACGGAGCACTGGATGATACCTATGCTCCATCACAGACAAACCCTGTATTTCCAAGGGGTACTCAAAGGCGTATCGATAAATGTCTGGGGCTGGCCTGACATACAAGACGTTTGGTCTGAAGAATTGATTAACATTTAGCGCTGAGATTTAATGTCCTTTGCGTAACCAAACATCGCCACTCCACAGTTCAAAGATGACTTTCCGATGTTGCGCGCCGCCTAAATCATGGTTGGTAATAGTAAAGCCATGTTTTTGTAATAAGTAAGGCGCTATTAATGCGTTCTTACAGGCTATTTGTTGGCATGAGAATGACTTAAAACACTTACTGTAATTCGGTGTACAGGGCGGAGTGTCTGTTATTTTTGAAAACATATTGCCGCCACCAAATATTTTGGTCTGATATTCAGATGGCAAGGTACCAGCAGCTTTAATATCCTGCAAAAACATTTTCATTGCATCTTCAGCATACTTACCATTGAGCTCCAAAGGATCTGTTCTGAACGGAGTGGAAGGCAACATATAATGGCACATCCCACCAATTAATTTTTGCGGATGCCAAAGCGTGATAGCAACACATGAGCCTAATAAAGTGCTGATGCGCGCCTGTTTATCACCGAAATAAAACTCACCAGGCAATAAAAACACATCAATTTTGTCGTTGTCATTGTTCATGATTTCATAAATATAGAGGGTTGCACTATTTTTAATCGGTTACTAATACCCACTAAACTTTCTGAATGGCTGACAAACAGATAGCCGCCCGGTTTGAGCAAATCGAGTATCTTATTAACCACGTGAATTCTCGTATCATTATCAAAATAGATCATCACATTACGTAAAAAAATCACGTCGAACTTACCGATGTCTGGTAAGGCATTAATAAGGTTAATTTGTTTAAACTGTATTCTATCCCGTAATGCTTTCTGGATAAGAAACGTGCCTTCTTGTGTGCCTAAACCTTTTAAGCAATATTTGTGTAATAACTGTTTTGAAATATTGTGAGCACGCTCTAGTGCATAATGACCGGAGCGTGCTTTGCCTAGTACTTGCAGATTGATATCCGATGCAACTATCTGCCATGGCGTAGTGCCTAGCCCTTCAGCTAAAGTCATTGCTAGGGTATAAGGTTCCTCTCCCGTTGAACTGGCTGCGCACCAAAGGCGAAAGTTTTGTCCTTTGCACGCCTCTGTTAATAATTTATTTTTAAGAAATTCAAAGTGCCTAGGTTCACGAAAAAAATAAGTTTCGTTAGTGGTTAATAGATCGACGGCCATTTGCGCTTCAACGTGCTCATTTGGGCTTGTTATCATCTTAAAATAAGCCGCATAACTACCTAAATTATAATGCTTTAAACGACAGGCTAAACGACCTTCAACTAATTTCATTTTCGTTTCTTTAAGGTCTATCCCGGCGATATTGTGCAACCAAAGCTTGAATTTTTTAAACTCAGCAGCATTAATAGATATAGGATGATAATTCATTGTATTGGTACTTAATTTATTAAAAAAGTGAAGTCACTTATGATGACTGAGAATCAACGCATGAATAGCGGTAAAGCTGCGCGGGCAAAATAAACCCTGTACGCGCAGCATAATAAAGCCTTTTAAATAGGCTATTCGACCAGGTTTATATCCAGCACAGGTTCACCTCCTACGCTTGCTAATGAACTCATTTCATTAACCGATAGCACTCTGCTAATATCGAGGATAATCACAAAATCGTCGTTCACTTTACCCATTCCGCTAATAAAATCAGCGCGAATGTTGGTGCCAAAGCGTGGTGCTGGCTCAATATCTGTCGGTAGTATTTCCAGCACTTCAGAGACAGAATCAACAATAATGCCAATATCCATTTTTTCGTTATCATTGACGGTTTCAATAATCACGATACAACTTCTACGTGTTGGTACTGCCGTCTCTCGACCAAAGCGAGCAGATAAATCGATAACAGGTACAACCGCGCCGCGAATATTAATAACACCGCTTATAAACTTAGGCATCAGTGGTACTGTAGTAAGGTTCGCATACTCAATTATTTCTTTAATCCCGAGGATACCAATAGCAAACATCTCTCCTCGCTGCAGAAAAGTGAGGTATTGACCACTCTCCTCCATAGCGGAAAAAGCATTTTCTTGTGCTGCCATTTTTTTCAGGGTTCCAGATTGAACTAATGAACTCATTGTCACAACTCCTTAAAACTTGGCAAATTCAGACTCATCTAAAGCGTTATTCATTGCTGCAGGTACAGCGGTTCTCACTGATGCTCTAGGCAGACTCGCTGAGGTTTGTGAAAAACGATTAAAAGCCTTAGAAGAATGACCTGTTTGTGCCGTAATTTTAAAGAAGTCCATAACGGATTGCAGTTGCTGCGCTTGACTACTCATCTCCTCTGCAGTTGCTGAAAGCTCTTCACTGCTTGATGCATTTTGCTGAGTGATGGTATTTAATTGACCCATGGCACTGTTAATTTGACCCACACCTTCTGATTGCTCTTCAGATGCAGCACTGATTTCCTGTACCAAGTCAGATGTTTTATTAATTGATGGTACGATTTGCCCCAATAGTTGGCCCGCCGTTTCCGCTAATGTCACACTACTTGAAGCAACAGAACCTATTTCTTGTGCTGCTACTTGGCTGCGTTCTGCCAGTTTTCGTACTTCGGCTGCGACAACAGCAAAACCTTTACCGTGCTCACCGGCTCTAGCCGCTTCAATCGCTGCATTAAGGGCTAATAAGTTAGTTTGGTAGGCAATGTCATCAATAATACCGATTTTCTCAGCAATTTGTTTCATTGCTGAAACAGTTTGTTTAACGGCTTCACCCCCTTCAACAGCTTCTTTAGCTGCTTGCGATGCCATGCCATCGGTCACTTTCGCATTTTCGGTGTTTTGCGTAATGGATGCTGTCATCTGTTCCATTGAAGCACTGGTTTCTTCAACACTTGATGCTTGCTCATTTGAAGATGAACTCATTGATTGCGCTGTCGCACTCACTTCTTCAGATGCACTGGCAAGGCTATTTGAGGTACCGCGAACTTCAGTAATAATGCTTGATAGTTTTTCGACCATCACCATCATAGCCCGTAGTAGTTGCCCTGTTTCATCATTACTTGTCACTACGATCTTAGAGGTTAAATCACCTTCCGCTAATTGATTGGCAACCGTTACCGCTTCACGGATTGGACCGGTAATAACACGTGTTATCAATAATGCTAAAATAATGCCTAAAATAACTGCAATAGAGCTCACTATAATGACTAATTCTTTAGCCTGCTCATTTGATTCATTTTGTTCAGAACCCAAGATATCAAGTTCATCTTTAAGGCTTAATTTAATATCATCCACTGATTTAGCGACATCTCTGCCTGCAGCAGCGACGCTAGCTTGAAGCTCATCACGCTCAAAGCTAACCGAAACAATTTTCTTGAAAGCCGCGAGGTATTGATTACTATCTTCTCCGAGCTTGACTGCTAAAGCGAGATGTTGTTCATTACTTAGTTCTTGTTTTAGCTCAGCAATAACCTCCTGATAAGCAGAAAACTCTTTACGCGCTCTATCCAGCGTCGTTTGCTCATGACTTTTTAAAAATTGAGTGATCGCCAACCTAGCTAATAATAAATGGCGTGTTGCACGCGCCGCATCATAAGCACTGTCCATATTACCATCTGCTTTAGTACCCGTTAAAATAGCTGAGATGTCTATTATACTTTGCGAACCCACTTGTTTCAGCACGCCGTTAAGCAGTTCTTTGCTGTGGTTCACGTTTGTTATAATATTGCTAAAGATGGTGTCATACTTTTGTATCTGAACTTCGATCTCAGCAAACGTGGCTTTATCATCTTTGTGCTGAGTAAATTTTTTCGCTTCAGCAACCAGTTCTTGAAGCTTTGACGATTGTACTTGTTGGCTGGCAAGCGAGTCTTTACTTGTAGTATGAATATAATCTAATGCAGACATGCGCATGCCCACTAAGAGTGACTGAATCCCACCAGCATTGTCGTTAGTCGTGGCTTCCGAAGCATAAGTCTTTAAGCCGGAAGAGGCACGATTTAAGGCATTGTAAGAGATCGCTGCGGTGATAACGAGCAGTAGCAATATTAAGCCAAAGCCAACGCCTAAACGCATTCCAATTTTCATATTTTTAAACATATTTATTACCTGCTAATTTCAATTATGAATTTAAATCTGTTAATTAATCTTTAACTGTATTGAATGGCTGTATTCATGAAATTTGTTTTAATTCATGATGTTCAGCATCTTGAACCAGTTGCTGAACATCGAGGATCAGTGCGACCTCACCACTTCCGAGTATGGTCGAACCACCTATACCTCTAATTTCACTAAACAGTTTCCCAAGGGGTTTGATCACGGTTTGAAACTCCCCCATCAATTGATCAACAACCAGTCCCGCTTTTCGGCCGGCATAATGCACCACCACTATGTTAGCCCGTGCATCTTGCTTATTTTCTACCGCTGGGTACTTGAAATGCTCGGTTAATTTCACCAGCGGTAATGCTTCGCCACGCAAGTTAAAGTAGTTGCTATCGTGCTTATAATTACCTGGGATTTGATTAAAATCGGTATATTCCACACATTCAATAACCATATCCAGAGGCACCACATAGGAGTCACCTTTTACCCCCACTTGGAAACCATCAATAATAGCCAGAGTCAGCGGTAAGCGAATACGTACAACCGTGCCCTCGCCCTCTTCACTTTCTAAATCAATAGAGCCGCGCAATGCCAGAATATTACGTTTAACCACATCCATGCCTACACCGCGACCGGAAATGTTAGAGACGGAATCAGCGGTTGAAAAACCCGGATGAAAAATCAAGTTATGAATGTCATCGTCACTAAGCACTTGCTCTGCGTCGACAATGCCTTTGGCAATCGCCTTCTCTAATAACAACGCTTTGTTAAGTCCTTTGCCATCATCACTTATTTCAATCACAATACTGCCTGAATCATGGTAAGCATTGAGATGAATTTTACCTTGGGGATCTTTACCTGCTGCAATACGTTGTTCTTGCTTTTCGAGGCCATGGTCTAACGAATTTCGTACTAAGTGCATTAACGGGTCGCCTATTTTTTCGACGACCATCTTGTCAAGTTCAGTCTCAGCCCCGGTGATAACCAGCTCAATGCTTTTCTCAAGTTGCCCGCTGACATCTCTTACTACCCGCTGGAAACGGTGAAATGAGTCACCAATCGGCACCATGCGTAAACTTAATGCGTTATTACGAATACTGTCGACTAAGCCATCGACAATACCACTGGCTTCTTCAAGCTCAGTTTGGTTGGATTTATTCGCCAACAAAGAGGCGGATGCACTGGCAATAACCAGCTCTCCGACCATATTGATAAGCTCATCAAGTTTGTCTGAATTAACCCGCACAATATGTGATTCGGCATTTTTTTTAGCCCGCACATGCTGCTGTTTTTCAACTGCCGCCCCGACAACCTCTTGAGCAACAACACCTTGATTAATTAAAATTTCGCCTAACACAGTTGCCTGGCCAGCATCATCGTGTAACTGCTGAGTGTCTAGGGCGCTGTTTAATTCTTTTTTGGTTAACACATCACTTTTAACTAAGATTTCCCCCAACAATTGATCTTCCTCGGGTAATTCTTGGATCAGTTTAATGTAACGACTAATGGCACTATTGGGTGGAATAATCCGTATATCACAGTCTTCTTGTACAAACTCAAAAACAGATTCAATCTCTTCTTTGCTGCAGTCTGAGGTTAAGGATATTTCAAAGCCCAGATAGCAAGCTTCGGGATCAATATCCTTTAATGCGGGGATTTTTTCGGGTAACACGGTAAGATGAGTAATGCGGCCAATTTGCTGTAAATATTTAACAAATGAGATAGGATCCATGCCTTGCTTAAACACATCAACGCCAAAACGTAAGGATATATGCCAGTTATTATTCGCCGTCACTTGCTCATCACTACTTAAGATCTCAACTCTGTTTACAGATACGGCGCTTATCATCTCTGCGGGGGCTTGCTGCATGAACCCATTGAGTTGTGAAATTAACTCACTACTCGTTGCTAATAACGCGGTACAAACCTGACCATCATTAGCAATCACTTCATTCACAAGCACAGACATATGATCGCCAGACTTGAGTAATACTTCGATAATTGTTTTAGTAATGACTATTTCACTGTCGCGAATTTTATCCAGTAAACTTTCAGCAACATGGGTGAAGGTAACCACATCATCAAAACCAAAGACCCCCGACGTACCTTTAATCGTGTGCGCGGCTCTAAAAACCGCGTTGATCGACTCCATATCATCTGGGTTACTTTCCAAATGCAATAAGGCATCTTCCATGGCGGCCAATAGCTCTTCAGCTTCAACTAAAAAAACTTGTTTAACGGCATCCAGATCACTACTCATGTTAAATTCCTGTTGTGATTATTACCTGTTCAAATACTGTAACGCAGTGCCGCATCTATTGCGGGCGACCTTAATTCTTAATGTTCTCGTTTTTACAGTACAACCGGATCGCCGAAAAACTGGGTCATATTAAACAACGCCAAAAGGGCAATCACCTCACGGCTGTGTGCGGTATATATCATTGATTTTTTTTGTTTAAGGGCATCACGTTTAAGTGCTACCATCAGCTGTAATCCAGCGCAGTCTATTTCTGTAACCTGAGATAAATTGACTTCAATTTTTTGATGTTGCGTTAAAGCCGTTGCAAATAGCACTTGTATTTCCAACGCTTCATAAATGGTCAAATTTTCAGGTGTTAATACGGTGTGTTTCTCACTCTCTGTATTCATATTCTGAGCATCCTCGCAATCCTATGGAAGTATCAACTTGGCAACCGCCGTTAACATCTGTTCCGGCTTAAAGGGTTTGACGACCCAAGCTTTAACTCCCGCAGCTCGGCCTCGGTCCTTCATCGCACTGCCCGCTTCCGTGGTTAGCATGATCACAGGGGTAAATTTGTAGCGAGGTAATTTTTTCATGGCGGTGACAAAAGTAAGACCATCCATAATCGGCATATTGACATCACTCACCACTAAATTGATTTTGGTGCCATCACACTTTGCTAATGCTTCTTGACCATTAGCTGCCTGGATAACCGTGTAACCTTTACTCTGCAGAGATATTGCAACCACTTGTCTTAGTGAAGTGGAATCATCAACAACTAAAATTGTTGCCATATTATTGTCCTTTAAACTATCTAAATATGTTGTACTAAGCAGCGCGGTAAAATGCCCACATAGCCGTTATTCTTAATTTTATGATTTACAGACCCGAGCGGTAATAAGCTAAAATCGCACTTGGAAACTGCGCTAAGCTAAGCTCTTTTTCAACCGCACCTCTTTTCATTGCTTCTTTGGGCATGCCATAAACAATACAGCTTTTCTCGCATTCACCTAAGGTGGCACAGCCTGCATCTTTCATCTCTTTTAAGCCGCGGGCACCATCATCGCCCATGCCAGTCAGAATAATACCCAGCGCATTTTTTCCGGCATAACGAGCAACAGAACGAAATAACACATCAACCGAGGGTTTATGCCGGCTCACAAGAGGACCATCCTTAACCGCTATCTTGTATAAAGCACCACAGCGACTAATCAATAGGTGTCGATCGCCTGGGGCAATGTATACATGTCCCGGCAGTATGGTGTCATTGTCCTTAGCTTCGACAACGTCCATTTCACAAAGGCTATTGAGACGAGCAGCAAAAGCCTCGGTAAAGGCGACTGGCATATGTTGCACAATCACAATGCCGGGTGATACCCGAGGAAGTTGCGTTAAGATGGCTTCAAGCGCCGTCGTACCGCCTGTTGAAGAGCCGATGGCAACAATACGCTCTGTTGTACGTACCATTGCACCTGCATTCGGTAAACTTAACATTGCATCTGCGGTTAATTTCTTGGATACATTTGCTGTTATAGGCTGACATTTAGCTATTTTTGCTTGTGCGGCAGCCAACACGGCGTGAATGATTTCAGCTGCTGATGTACTTAAAAATCCTTTCACACCCAGTTTAGGTTTAGTGACAATTTCAATGGCACCTAAAGACATTGCCTGCATCGTCGTATCTGCTCCTTTTTCAGTTAAGCTTGAACACATAACGACAGGGGTTGGACGCTCCGACATGATTTTTCGCAAGAAAGTGATGCCATCCATTCGCGGCATTTCCACATCCAGAATAATAACGTCAGGCCATTGTTTGTGCATATGGCGCATTGCAAAGATAGGATCCTGCGCAGCCGCACACACTTCCATTTTCGGATGAGCATTTATTATTTGAGTCAATACTTGCCTGACAACCGCAGAGTCATCAACCAGCAATACTTTAATTTTAGGCATAAACAGTTGTCATTTTACCAGCGTCGCCAGTCACTACGTAAGGCACTAAACACACGTTAGAAAAATTCGATCTCATCGCCAGCACCTTCTACTACATCTGATTTTTCAACGGTACTGCTCGCATGTAAACGTCTTTGCTCTGTGGTGGTATAACCTCGGCTCATCTCTGCTAACCAACTGGTTTTATCAATCTTTTCAATTTCATTCGGATTTGCTAACAACAATGAAAAACGGCCTATTTCGCCTTTGGTATGTTCAAGTATTTGCGCTACGCGGTCTTGAAATTGCAAACAAACTAACACATCATTGATTTCATCACGGATCTGCTCACCATGATCTTTTAATAGCCCTGTCGAGTTAGCAAATTGATTGATGATCCGTTCTAATCTTGAGATAACATCATGGATAAGTTGTTGCGCTTCCTTTGATTTTATTTTTTCATCTGCAAGCTGCTTTTCGGTAACATCAACCGTAGAGTCTATCGCGGCACAAATACTCTCCACTTTACCCATCATTTTCTTGCCAGTATCAGCTGAACCCTGCGACAAGGATCTGACTTCTGATGCAACCACTGCAAACCCAAGTCCATGTTCACCAGCACGGGCCGCTTCAATCGCTGCATTTAATGCTAATAAATTAGTTTGACTGGCAATACCTTGCACATCCGTTGCCATGGTTTGTAATTCTTCGGTAAAAACCTGCAGTTGTGTCACTTCACTTAATAGCTCAATTTTTGATGAGAGAATTAATTGAAAATTACTGTTTAATGAATTGAGCTGCGCTTCACTTTGACTCATCACATCTGTGATGCCCTTACCGGAATTATCAGATTCCAATGCCCCCACTTCTTGCAACGTATCTCTTAGTGCTTGCACTATCTCAGAAAAGCGCATGACCAATGCATTAACCGCGTCGGTCGATTGTGCGATCACATCATCAATTTGCCCTTGCCATAGCGGTAAAATCGTTTGGCACAGGTCACTAAATTTATCAAATTTTTGGTCTGCTTGATGATCGTGCGCGACGAGTTCCTCTTCGGCCAGTTTGATCGTAGCCACTAAAGTGCAGTGCTTAACATGAACAAGACGAGCTACGCCAAAGGATGCTGCCATGATCAAAAATGCAAAAATGATTGCAGCGAGTGCCAGCCCCGCTTGCAACAAAAACATGGCTGCTGAAAGAATACCGAGGGTAATGACTGCTGACGTAGATTGGTTAAAAAAAGCTGGCTTGTTGACTGTCATCTATTTTCTCTTTAACTATGCACTGATGATTTGAACCGAAACAATGTCATCAAGCATATCTCGCCGTACATTGGTCATTTCAATTTGTTCAATGGTATAGCCACTCCATTTCTAGAGACACCCCATAAAGGAGGGGGAAAGAAGGGGGGTAAAGGAGAAAATAGTGAAAAACGGGGGGGTGGACTAGCGAAGCCTAAAGGCAAACAATATAATCGGCTTTATAATGAGGGGCTTACAATACGAGTTTGTTAACTGGACAAAACATTGGTTATTTAACGACTACCTTCTTATCAGCCGTAAGCACGCATCTATAACGGTACTGTTTCTGTCACTAATGTTTTGCTTCTATTGTTTATGCGGTGTTTGTTTTGAAATAGGCCCAAGGATTGGTTGATTCATGTTAATAGGATATATGTGTGCTTAATTATAATGAAATAAATAAAATTTTTAATCGAAGTGAAGATACATCGACTTATCTTGATGCACTTTACAATGCCGCAAGCAATAGTTACCTAGGACTATCTCGATTATCAATTATTTTGATTAAAGATGATCAAGCGTCTAATTATTTCATTAGAGATAGGCTTGCTACAGATTGTAATCATGATATTTTTGTAACAAAAATAAATGAAAATAGCGACATTTTAGGCATGATAAAGGCAAAGTCAGCACGGGTGGTTGATGATATAACAAGTTTAACATTAAATTCGAGAACTCTTCACTTATGGAATAATGGCCATCGCAGTAGCTTTTCTTACCCCCTCATATCGAAAGGGAAAACGATTGCCATGGTATTTTTTAATGCCTCTGAATTAGCTTTTTTTTCGAAACGTTCGATACAAAAAGATATGTTGTTTCTATCAAGCCTTATTCATTCTCTGATCGTTCGTCAATTTGAAAATAAATATTTCGTTGATGTCGCCCTAGCCGTCGCCTTAGATATAGGGCATGCCAAGGATCCTGAAACCAAAGAGCATCTCAATAGAATGGAACGTTATAGCTCAAAGCTTGCGTATTTATTAAGTGATAATGAAGAGATTACTCATGAATTTATTCATCGTATCGAGTCTTATGCTACTTTTCACGATATTGGTAAGTATAAAGTTCCCGATAATATTTTATTCAGCAATACCATTTACACCCCTGAAGAGCGGGAAGTAATGAATCTACACTGCACTCATGGCATTGATATTATTAACAATGTACTTAAACATTTCCCTATGAACATGCATAATTCTGTAGAGTTTCGTTTTCTAAAAAATATTATTCTTCATCATCATGAGCATTTCGACGGTAATGGTTACCCGATGGGATTAAAAGGATATGCGATCCCATTGGAAGCGCGAATTGTGATGGTTGCGGATGTGTTTGATGCGTTATTAAGTAAGCGTTTATACAAACCAGCCTGGACTATTGATCATGCAGCTACTTATATGAAAGACAACTCAGGTACTATGTTTGACCCTGATTGCGTCCAAGTTTTACTCGATAATTTACCTGATTTTATTGAAATTTATGAAACCAATTTAGATTAATATCGAGCAACGTTAGATCATCGGAGATTCAACAGTCACCACGACCTCTACGCATGGTTGAGGTTAGGTATATGACAGAATTAGCCTCCCCTCCCCCCCTTCCCACCTCTTAAGGGGGTGTTTATCGAACGTGAGCACAGATACAATTAAAAATTGGAAATTATTGTGCCGCTGAATTATATGCTAAACGGAAAAGTTGGGTCATCCCACTGTATTTAGAGAAGTACTTATGAGCAAAGAAAGACTGTTTACAGAAAGTGAAATTCTACTGTCAACTACTGACTTAGATAGCAACATAAAGTATGCAAATAAAAATTTCTGCGATATAGCTGGGTATTCGCTACATGAAATGCAGGGAAGCACACATAATATAGTGCGCCACCCCGATATGCCCAAAGCCGCATTTAAAGATTTATGGACGTTTGTTCAATCCGGTCAATCTTGGATGGGGCCGGTTAAAAACAGCTGCAAAAATGGGGATTATTACTGGGTTAATGCTTTTGTTACCCCTATAAAAGACTCTCAGGGAAAAATATTTGAATATCAATCTGTTCGAACGCTACCAAGCAGAGACGTAGTCGAACGAGCTTCTCAGGTTTACAAAAAAATTAATGCTGGCACTCCGCCAATACAGTTAAAATTCAGCACTGATTTAACCTTATGGTTTCAGCTGTTTCTTATCCTCTCGTCTGTATTTTCTGCACTAGTTGCAAGCTTTAGCGATCTCAGTTTGTTGCTTAGCCTGCCTATGGTTGTAACATCAGTTCTGTTTACAGGATTGTTTTTTTACTGGCGATTAAAATATAAACTTTTGCTCTGTGAAGCAAAATCAATTTTCAACAATCCATTAATGAGCTTTATCTATTCCGGAAATAATGATGTTATCAGTACAATAAATTTGGCATTGAAAATGCGTAGTGCTGAGCTTAGAGCTGTTGTTGGTAGGGTCTGTGATGTTTCAGAAAACATTACTAAAACGGCTAAAGAATCATCTGAATGCGGTATCAATGTATCAACTATTTTATCACAACAAAACAATGAAACTGATCAGGTCGCAACAGCGATGAACGAAATGTCAGCGACAGTTAGAGAGCTCGCTCAGGTAGTTGAAAATGCAGCCCAAGCATCGCAACAGGGATTAAATATTTGTAATCAAGGACAACAAATTGTCCAGGAAACAATTACCGCCAACAATGGCTTAGCTGAGCAGTTAAGTGAGGTTGAACAAGCTATGGGACGTTTGGTAAATGGAACTAAATTAATTGAAACGGTGTTAAATGAAATTAGTGGCATTGCAGATCAAACTAATTTATTAGCATTAAATGCGGCAATTGAAGCAGCGCGAGCTGGGGAGCAAGGGCGTGGTTTTGCCGTTGTTGCAGACGAAGTTCGTGCATTGGCTATGCGCACTCAACAATCAACAACCGAAATTAATAAATTGTTAGTACAATTACAATCTGAGTCTGGTTTTGCGAATACGACAATGGAAAAAAGCTCTGATCTTTCCGAAATCTGCGTGAAACTGTCCGGGAGAACGGGTGAATCATTGACGAAAATCATTTCCGAAGTGAGTGAGTTAGCTAATCTTAATATACAGATCGCAACAGCAATAGAAGAGCAATCTTTAGTCAGTGAAGAGATTAATCGCAATGT
This sequence comes from Moritella sp. Urea-trap-13, assembly GCF_002836355.1. NCBI lineage: Bacteria > Pseudomonadati > Pseudomonadota > Gammaproteobacteria > Alteromonadales > Moritellaceae > Moritella > Moritella sp. Urea-trap-13. Next base: position 222,296 of record NZ_PJCA01000027.1, on the reverse strand, counting down.
CGTTGCTATTTCAGATATGGCGTCAACCAGTGAGAGACATGGCCATAAATCTGTTGACCTATCAAATGAATTGTTAGATAAACTCGAAGAACAGCAAGCTTTAGTCACACAATTTATCTAAATCTGATTTTGAAAACATCTCGTTAGCCTTAATCGCAGCTTCTCGTCGGTTATTCACGTTAAGTTTCTGATAAATATTTTTCAGATGGCTTTTAACAGTTTCAGTGGAAACAAACAGCTTTCTGGCAATTTCCTTACTCTGTAATCGCTGTGTCAATAACTTCAGGATCGTAAACTCCCGATTCGTCAGTGAATTAAGCAAATCAGTACTGGTTTGTTTTATCACTAAACGCTTGGTAAGTTGATGCTCTTGGTTTATGTCATCGACGTTGGCTGATATTGCTGCCGGAGCTGAATTAGTTTTTCCATCCGGAACTAATTCAGCTTTAGACGGCTCTTTACAGCGATTTCGAAAACCTGATACGACGATATCGGTAACCGCGCTACTCAGATACATTTGCTCAGCCATCACCACAAAAATCGCCTGTATTAGTTCTTCAGGTAAACTTTCTTTAAGTAAGTACCCAGCAGCGCCAGCATCAAGCATACCTTCAACATAATGCTTAGCGGAATGAATAGACAGTGCGATCACTTTACTTTCTGGAGATGTAGCGACAATCTGTTTCGTTGCCTCAATACCATTAAGCTTGGGCATACTAATATCCATCACCACGATATCAGGCTTTAATGCCTTCACCTGCAAGAGTGCTTCTTCACCATTACTTGCTTCTCCAACCACAACAATCTCACTCTCTTCCTGCAACAGAAGCGATATGCCTTTGCGTAATAAAGCGTGATCATCAACTAACAAGATTTTAATCAATTTACTCTCGTTATTATTTTGCATTTTATTGCGATCCTATCTCAATAACTGGTAGTGTAATTATCACAGTACAACCTTCGTGGGGTTTAGAATGAATTAACAACTGCCCCCCTAGATCAATCATCCGTTCTTGAATACTAAATAAACCAAATCCGCCATCGACACTGACGTTTCCAGCCTGCTCACCCGCCACAAACCCAATACCATTATCTTTAACCGTGACCTGATAACAGCCTGATTTTTCTTCTAGGGTAACCACAACTTCTGTCGCCTTGGCATGTTTAATCACATTGATCAGTAGTTCACGAACCATTCGAAATATAATAGCTCTAAGATCAAGACTGACAAAGTCTATTTCTAATCGATCAACAACCTCAATATCAAGACCATAACTCGACTTGTAAGCTTGTTCTTTCCACTCGTTAATGGCCGCAGCTAAGCCTAATTCATTGAGCGATGGCGAGCTAATTTCAAAAATAAGATTACGGGTATCTTGAATGACAGTTAATATCAATTTAGAACAGTTATGCACTAATCCTGCTGTTTTTTTGTCATTCGGCAAGCGTTTCAGCACCGCAGCTAGTTGCAGTCGTGTTAATGCTAATGACTGTCCAACATTATCGTGTAAATCTGCAGCTATATGACGTCGTTCTTGTTCTTCGACAAGGGCTAATTGTAGCGCTAATGACTTTAAACGTTGCTGATAATTAATCAGCTTTTGTTCAGATTCTTTCAGCTCTGTCACATCTTGCAAGATACCAAACATCCAAGTTGGGTTGCCTACATTATCACATTCGAGTGTAACGGTATTATCTGTCGAAACATGACGAACACTTCCCCCAGGTTGGATAACACGAAAATTGACTCTTTCGTTATACTGATTCTTTAGCAAGTTAAACGCGGCCTGATTAAAGTAGTTACGATCATCTGGGTGAATGTACTCAATTAGCACTTGGTAGTTTAACAACGTACCAATAGGTAGACCCAAAATCCGATAAATTTCGTCGGAACAATTAAATAGATCATTAACCAAATCCCATTTCCAATAACCTAAACGAGCGATCTTTTGTGCTTTGAGTGATTCTCTTTGGCTGACAAGCAAAGCATTATGAGCTTGCTCACGCTCAGTGACTTCCTGTTGTAGCGCTACGGTGCGACTATTGACTAACTTACGTAAACTACGATTCCAAGTGACAAAAAACAACACTATAAGAAGTGCGATGCAGATAATTGCGAATATCCACAATAACACCTTAACAACACCAAGGCCTTGCACCTTATAGTTCAAAGCAACATACTTATTACGGATGGCTATTTTTTCTTTTTCACTAATACTAAGCAACGCAATATTTACAATTTCGGTCAACTCGGGCCAATCTTTACGGTTGCCCATCGCAAAATATTCACTTTCTAACGAACTAGAAGCATCAATATGAATATTTGAAAAACCACGTTTCTGAATAATATAAGCCGCATTAGTCAAACTGCCGACAAACGCATCAACGTTGCCGTTTGTTAGCGCTTCTAGCGCCAATTCATTTGAATTGTATAAAGCTAAGGTAATATTGGGATATTGTGCCGATAACAAATGCTGTACATTACCGGCTTTTAACACCGCCACCAACTTCCCTGACAGCCCTTGCAGATTAACGGTAAAATCGCTGTTATCTCGAGCCGCAATAACGGTTGGGGATTCAATATAATTATCGCTGAATAACATATATTCTAGTCGTTCAGGACGGGGCACGATCAAAGCCGTTAGATCAACATCTTGTCCACGCTTGAAGCTTTCCAGAAGTTTACTAAAAGGTTGCGTCGAGACTTGATAATGAAACTTAATGCCCGTGCGCTGAGCAATTAAGTTCAGGTAGTCAATAGCGATACCTTCAGGAGGTCGACCCGCTTTAATTATCATATAAGGCGGCAAGTCGCTCACCCTTACCCGCACCATATTCTGTTCCGCTAGCCATTCTTTCTGTTTCATGGTTAACGCCAGTTGTGGCTTTTTAATCGTTTTCGAATAAAGCTCAATCCATTTATTTTTAATAATTTGGTGCTGCTGCTTTGAAATAGCAGCAAAAGCCTTATTCAGTATTGTTGTAAACTCTGGCCAATCTTTACGCACCGCCACATACAAATCACCGTGCATGCTTTTAGGCAGTCCAGCAACTTTAAGTCCGGTGATTAAACTTTTATCAATGATATAACTAATTGTTGGCAGGTTTTCAAGTAAGGCGTGAATCTCTCTATTTACTAGTGCATGTACGATTTCCTCATGGGTATCGTATAAAACCAGATTAATATCGGGATAATTTTCATTGATGAAGCTAATAGAATAATCGCCCGCCAGTACACCCACTCTTTGATTCATCAAGTCATCTAGATTGGTGATCCCTTGGGTCTCTTTATTCACAAAGATGGCGTATTGAAGCGTCGTATATGGGCCAGCAAAATCAAGGTGTTTCTCCCGTTCTCTATTTTTCAACGAAAGACTAAGGCCATCCAACTTATACGTTTTTGCCAACGCCTGCATTTCACTCCAATCGCCCGAGACCATCTTAATCTTAATCCCCAGAAGCTGAGCAATAAGCTTCAAATAATCAGGAGCAATACCTATCGACTTGCCATCAGCATCAATAAAATTTAGCGGCGGATATATCCCGCCGCCCAAGGTGATAACCGGATGTCCAGCTAGCCAAGCCTGCTCATCTACTGTTAAAGCTAACCTTGGGGTGATTGTGTCTGGCAATGGTTCATTAGCAGTATGGGCGAATACTGTCGATGAAAATAAGATCAGCACACACAATCCAAATACAAATACTAACGTAAATACAAATGCAAAAATCGGAAGACAAGCCCGATTATGTAAGATACGTTTACAGTTGCATTTATCCATAATTTTCCATTGTCATATATAAAAACATATTGAAAGCACTTACTCTACCTCAGGCGCAAAAGAAAACCAACAAGCGCAAAGAGGCGTTTAGTTTCCCTTGCTATTTAATCCTAACTGGCTTGTGGCGACGTGAATGCCTTTGCATCATGTCTGTCAATTAGATTGTTTACCGCCCAACCGGCTCCGGATGACCAGTTCGCCATCCATTCAGGGATATTTCCAGCAGGCATAGGTCTTGCTATGCCATAACCCTGCATCAATTCACAGCCAAGCTGTAGTAATGCGGCGCTATGCGCTCTCGTTTCAACCCCTTCTGCAATGACTTCACGTTTGAATGACTTAGCCAAGCCAACCACACTCTCGACAATCATTAAATCATCAGGATTAATCAACATATCCCGTACAAAGCTCTGATCTATCTTAATAAGGCTAGCAGGTAAATGCCTCAGATAGGTCAGTGAAGAATAACCGGTACCAAAGTCATCTAAAGCAAAACTGACACCGAGATCAATACAGTCATGCATGATTTTAGATACCTGCATTACATCCGCCAACGCACTGGTCTCAAGCACTTCTAAAAGTAAAAATCGTGGTTCAACCTGCGGCCATGCTGACAGTAATACTTGTAAGCGCTCTGCAAAGCCATTTTGTTGTAGTTGTAATGCGCTGATGTTGACGCTGACAGGTATATTTAATCCCAACGCTTGCCACGCAGCAATTTGACTAAGTGCGGTCGCAATGACCCACTCACCAAGCTCGATGCTGATGGGATAATTTTCAATCAAGGGCAAGAATTCGCCCGGTAGAAGCAGTTCTCGCTCCGGGTGTTGCCAACGGATTAACGCTTCAGCACCAATCACGGTTCCCTTTCTAAGGTTAACCTTGGGTTGGTAATACAAGACAAATTCATCTTTTTGCAAAGCCATACGGATACGATCAAAATTTACACGCCGAGTATCCATTCGCTTAGAGGTTATCAAGTCAAAAACGAAATAACAGTTCTTACCTGCTTTCTTAGCTTCGTACATAGCTTGGTCAGCATGCCGTATAAGCAGATCTGAGTCTGAGTGATCTTGCGGATAAAATGTAACACCAATACTCGCTGAGACTTGTAACCTTATCTTACCCACAGTAACAGTGTCAGATATAGCCAGTAACAGCCGTTCTAATATTGATTTACAATCATCCTTATTTTCTAACTCCGTTAGCACCGCTACAAACTCATCGCCACCGATTCGAGCAAGCGTATCGTGTTCACGTAACGTCCCTCTCATGCGATGTGAAAGTGCGATTAAGAGTTCATCGCCGACATCATGTCCATACCTATCATTAACTGTTTTGAATCCATCTAAATCAATAAATAACACGGCTAACAACTGCTTATTGCACAGGCACTGACGCTTTGCGCTGGATAGGCGTTCTCTTAATAGTGTACGGTTAGGTAGGTAGGTCAAGGGGTCGAAATGTGCCATTTTTTCTAGTTTTTTCTGATGCTCTTTAATATGCGAAATATCGCTAAAGAGTGCTACACAGCGGGTTATGTCCCCATCATTATCACGCACAAGATTAATAGACAGAAGTTCTGGATAGATTTCGCCATTCTTACGGCAGTTCCAAATTTCACCGCGCCAATGATCTTTCTCTATTAGCGTTTTCCACATCTCAGTATAGAATGCTGGCGTATGCCGACCTGATTTGAGCATGCGCGTGTTCTTACCAAGCACTTCTTGACAGCTATAGCCGGTGATGGCAGTGAACGCGTTATTGACATCAATAATATTGCCTGCCGGATCTGTGATGGCAATACCTTCACTAGCATAGGTAAATGCACTGGCTGCAAGTTTCAGCTTTGCTTCAGAACATTTAAATTCAGTAATATCAATATTCGTGCCGTCAATCCTAATTAGCTTGCCGGCATCATTATGAAGTACTCTCACCATGCTCTTTATATGGACAAAATTGCCATTTGGCTGAAGCACTCGAAAATCTATTTCAAGCTGTTTACCATCATGAAGCAATGCTTGAACTTCACTATTTCCACGTTCGCGGTCATCGGGGTGTAAATGTTTTTCCCAAGCAATGACTGCCTGTGAGAAGTATTCATTGCGCATATGATCAAATGCGAATATTGAAGCACCTAACATACTTTCTTGGGTTAACAGATTCCAGTGCCACATTCCCATGCCATTTGCGGCGATGAATGCAAGATTTATAGATATCACGTTGACCTCTGATGGTAATTAGCTTTGGCAATAAATAACGATTAGCGTGAGCTAATAATAGCCAAGTCAAAGCCAACTTCCCACCCCCTCCAAAGGGGTGTTGGAGGGTGAAAAATGGGGGGGTTAGCTAGCTAAGCCTAAAGGCAAAGAATATAATTGGCTTGCATGATAAAGGTTTTACAATACGGCTTGCTAACTGAACAAAGCGTTGGTTATTTAACGACGACTTCCTCATCAACCGTAAGGATGCAGTCCCTTAGTGGAGAGCTATTATATCTAGTCAAATGGCAACCATAGACAAACATAGAAGTTGGAAAAGCCAATGCTCAAGAACACAAATATAACAACGAGAAAAGGCCAGAAGGTAAATGAAGTAATTACCTCACAACACCTCAGATCTATTATTGATGACATGCACAATATGATTGGCTATTGGGACAATGACTTACGCTGCCGCTACGCTAATAATGCCTACTGCGAGTGGTTCGGAAAGCAGCCCAAGGATATTATCGGGATCTCGTTCCGGAAACTGACGGGTGAGCACCTGTTTTCCCTGAATGAGCCCCATATTCGCAGAGTCCTAGCTGGCGAACCGCAACACTTTGAGCGGACCCTAAGCAAAACCGATGGCAGAGTGGGTTATATCATCGGACACTATACCCCCGATTTTGATGCCGATGGTGCTGTCAGAGGATTTGCGATTCAGGCCAGCGAGGTGACGGCGCTAAAGGAAACAACGGAAGAACTCAAACTGGCTGCGTGCGTCTTTGATAGCACTGGCGATGGTATCGTCATAACTGATGTCAATGGTATTATTTTGTCGGTTAACCCAGCCTTCATCGAGATAACTGGCTATACGGCTGAGGAGGCTGTTGGGAAAAACCCTCGCATTCTCAAATCAAACCGGCACGACATGGCATTTTATGCCTCTATGTGGCAGGGGATAAAAACTAAAGATCGGTGGAATGGCGAAATATGGAACCGTCGTAAAGACGGTAGCCTTTACTTAGAACGCATGGCCATCCGAGTGGTTAACGACGTGGACGGCAAGCCTGTTCGTTATGTATCGGTATTCAGCGACATTACTGCACTTTGGCATCAAACTGAACACATAAAGCACTTGGCTTTTCACGATGCCTTGACCGACTTGCCAAATCGTACCTTATTGATGGAGCGGTTAGACCAAAAACTTATCAGCTCCAAGCGTAAACAGTGCAATTTGGCACTGATGTTTCTCGACCTAGACGGATTCAAGTTCGTCAACGACCAATTTGGCCACAACGTCGGAGACGATGTATTAAAAGAGATCGCGAAAAGGCTTTTAGCACTGCTTAGACAGTCAGATACAGTAGCCCGCATGGGCGGCGATGAGTTCATTTTAATCCTCAACAACCCGAAAGGAAAAGACGAGATTACGCATCTCGCCAACCGTATTGTCAGTTCGATTAATAAGCCTATGGATATTCGCGGTGAAGTGTTCCAGATAGGGGTATCTGTAGGTATTGCCATGTACCCCACCGACGGACGGACATCCGTTGATTTAATCAACAATGCCGACAGGGCAATGTATGTAGCCAAAGCCTCGGATAAGAATAATATTAGTTTTTTCTCGCCTTTACCGTCTTATCGCAATAACGAATAAAATGAAAATGGAAGTCAGTCTGTACTTTTTTGTTCGTTCTCACGTTTAACCAGCACAAAGGTTAGGTACATTTTAGTTGGCAACGAACAAGCAAATCCCAAGGCAATACAAGCTGCACAGATCATAATGCCCACCACGCCATGTTGCTGAGTAAAATCAGTGTACGACAATAAGTAATGACCAAACAATATCAGTGAGATACCAATCGCAATAAAGATTTGCAGAATACGGATAAGCTTTTTATCTGTCATATCATCAGGTCCATCATAATTCGATTACCAATGTAGCTATTGTTTGGCTAACCGAGTCTGAGTGTAATGATCTAACGCAACATATATCAATATGGGAGGGAGGTTATTATAAATTAGAGACTTAGGTCAAGTCGCGCCCTATTAAGAGCGCCTAACTTGATACAGGTAATCGCGATTACGTGAGAACTAGCCTTTCAGATCCGCAACGCTTTGCGAACCATTTCTGGTTCTTACTTGTAAGGTATCTAACGCTGTACCCAAATCAGCAACATTAAAGCCGATGCTAAATTTATTATTAGGCAGATATTGATGTTTTACACTGAACTTACTCAGCATCAAGCCCATATTACTTTCAGGCATAAGTTTTGCTACGACAACACCAAATAACAGGAATGTTTCGCCACCATCAGAATCGTTGTCGCCAAGACCTTTAATTGCCGTCACTTTGCAAAAAGTACTTACTTTTTTAGTGCTTGTAACCACACATACGATACTACCTTCTCGCAGTTCCTTCCAAGCCGCATTTTTAATATTGCCCAGTTGTTTTGCTGAGATATCAAAGATGACATCTGACTCTTGTGGGTAGCATTTTTTGTAATTTTTATTATGTACGTTACTTAGCAAAAACATGTCTATTTCCTAGTTATATACAACGCTGTTACGAAACAGGTTGTTAGTAAATTAAGTACCGATTTTGGTTATTTCGGCCGCATCAAAGGTGAGATGAGAGAATTTAGGTATCGTGTATTTTATGACGTTCATTATACATGGCTTTGCCTGCTGAGGCTATGAGCGCCTCGAGCATAGTGCCGTCGTCAGGATAGGTGAAAACCCTTGTTAGAGTTTTCATTTTTTGGCTGTCGGCCGTGTCGCATAGGCAATACTCCCTGTAACAGCGATTATTGGAACCGCAATGTAAGTGAGTAAAACGCCAACAAAGCTTACAAAATAGAGGGTTACCAGATAAACCACTAAAGTGAGGAGAAATATTACAGAACATTTATCATGTAACCAGTTTTTCATTTATTTCTCTTCTTTTACATTTCAAATGCTGTAACTTCATCTTACCAACCTCAGGCTAAAAGGTAAACGATCTGAGGCCATTGATACTGCCAATAACACACTGGCGTGCAACTATAAATACATTCAAAATCAGGCTTTAAAAACACGCACAGTGTTAAACAAGACGGTATTCGCTGTTTCTGACATCTGCTCTTCTAGCGTTTATGCATAGGTACATAATCTCTGACTTGGTTGCCGCAATAGACTTGGCGCGGGCGGGCGATCTTTTGCTCCGGATCGAGCAGACATTCTTGCCACTGTGCCAACCACCCTGCAGTGCGGGGAATAGCAAACAGCACAGGGAACATGCCAACCGGAAAGCCCATCGCCTGATAGATCAAACCAGAATAAAAATCCACATTAGGGTAAAGGTGACGCGAGATGAAATAGTCATCTGCCAGCGCGATCCGCTCCAATTCCAGCGCGATATCAATCAGCGGATTAGCCCCAGTCACAGCAAAAACATCATAGGCTATTTTTTTACAGATCTTGGCTCGAGGATCGTAGCTTTTATACACCCGATGGCCAAATCCCATCAGCCTGCCGCCCTCTCCTGATTTCACTGATTTTATAAAATTAGGCACTTGGTCAACCGAACCTATGTCGTTCAACATTCGCAGTACCGCTTCGTTAGCGCCACCATGTTGCGGTCCATAGAGTGCAGCAATAGCTGCGGAGGAAGCCGAAAATGGGTCAGTATAAGAGCTGCCTACCGCACGCATGGCACTGGTACTACAATTCTGTTCATGGTCAGCATGCAAAATAAACAGCACATCAATGGCTTTTTCCAACACTGGGTTGGGCTGATATTTTAATTCGCTTATTTTCCACAACATATTCATGAAGTTGCCGACATATGACAAATTATCATCGGGATAAACATAAGGCAGGCCACGACTATGGCGATAAGCAAACGCGGCGAGTGTGGGCATCTTAGCAATTAACCGCCAAACCTGCTTTTGCCTGCAGCTTTCATCATGAATATTTTTAGCATCGGGGTAGAAAGTCGATAGCGCGCCGACGGTTCCCACTAATGTTCCCATGGGATGGGCATCATGTCGAAAACTGTTTATCAGCTTTTTGATATTTTCATGCACAAAGGTATGTAGGCCAATGTCTTTGCGCCATGCCGCCAACTGCACTGCATCAGGCAACTCACCGTATTGCAGTAGATAGGCGGTCTCCAAATAAGTGCTGTGTTCCGCTAACTGCTCGATGGGATAACCTCGATATTGCAGCGTCCCTCTCTCTCCGTCGAGAAAAGTCACACTGCTTTTACATGACGCGGTATTGGTGTAACCCGGATCATAGGTCAACAGGCCAAAATCATCTGCAGATGCTTTGATCTGCCGAAGTTCTAGTGCATTAATGCTGGCACCGTAACCGGGGTAAGTGCCGTATTTAATCGGTATTTCGTAACTTATACCCGTGCGGTTATCGATAATAGTAAGACTATGAGCATTCATGATATCCCCTTCCTTCCGAACTTTCTTAGCCGATATATAGGCGAGCAAAGGCCAAGACGCATACTCTGAAGTCTAGTATTTTATAGCCGCTTTACAATCAATAATGGCATTCCGACGGGAGACAATTATTGGAATTAATCACCCTTATTTTCTGGCGTTTGATGATGATGACGAAGTTAGCCATTGGTGCGGTTCTATTGGCCATTGTCAGGGCGGTATATTAACCACAGTCACCGATATTGTCGGCTTCGCCGAATTGTTAAGTTTAGGTACGCTATTCTTACTGTAAATTGCGCACTTAACTTTAAACTAAGGAACAGCTAGATGAAATTTAGTTTTAATGTAGAGGACGCGAGTCAAATTTTTGTGGGGGCATTTGCACTTGCTGTGCCCATCGCATTTTCTGAAGAGGCATGGAAGCTCGGAGAAACCCTACCAATCCCTAATTTGCTCATGCTGTTTACACTGTCACTGGTGTTTCTGAGTTTATTTACTTATCAGAGTGTTTTTCAACGAGACATTCAATCACGAAAATTGGTGTTCTTCTTACGGATTGTGATTGCTTATGTGATCACGGCGTTAGTGGTGGGTTTAGTGCTGTTCTGTTTAAATAAATTGCCGCTAATGGAGGATCCGCTAATAGCGCTGAAGCGAATTATTGTGATCACCATGCCAGCATCCATGGGCGCTATTATTGTCGATAGTTTTGATAAAGAATGATAGTTTGATAAGAATAATCGTTTTAATAAAGAGACGAACGCTCAAGTGAAAATGGAATAAAAAAACGCTTATCAACTAACAACTAGCTGATAAGCGCATAAACTACATATGAATAAACTCAAACTAGTTGACTACAATGAGTCAACTATCGAGCTTCATCTATCTAAGCACGATAAGTGGTACTCGACAGTTTTCAATCATACGCATGGTATTACTGCCAAGGAAAAAACTTCTCACCTTGGAATGGGCAAATGCGCCCATCACCACCAGCTCAATAGCATGCTGTTGTTTGTAATCCATTAGCGCAACAGAAATATCCCCTTCCAGATACGTGGCAATAACGTTAAACCCTTCTTTCTCAAGTCTTGCTTGAGCCAGTTCAAACTTCTGCTGCTGTGCTTTTTCACTGTTTTTAATCGTCACTAAATGACACGTCATGCCTTTGAGCAAACCGCCTTCAATAATGCGTTGCACAGCTTTGTCTGCCGTTTCACGACCATCATAAGCCAACATGAAATTCGTTGGTTCGGTGAAGTCCTGCGGGGCAATCACAATAGGCGTATGTACTTGGCGGATCAGGGTTTCGATATGTGAACCTAAGGCTTTAAAATCACCTTGATGACCATTACCACTGCGTCCGACTATCATTAAACGTGCATCGTTTTCTAAACCCACTAGAGCTTCAATAAAATCACCATGGCGTTGGATCTGCTCTATATCCGTCAGACCCGCGGTGTTGGCTCTATCGACAGCACTACCTAACATCTCATTACCTAGCTGAATGGCGATCTTGCCACGCTCGGCATCCAGCTCAATCATTTTGTTAAGCAAGGCTGAACGTGCGCCTAAGCCAATAGAACCGCTTAAATCATCGGCGCCATGTTGTTGTTTTTTATCGATGGCATGCAGAAAAACAATGCCATTAGTCAAACGTTTTGACGCCCAGATCGCGGTATCAGAGACAGCCTGAGCCAGTTTAGATCCATCAATACATGCTATTATTTTGTTCATTGTGTTCTCCTTAGTGGCCAGCCATCATTTTTTCAACAGCAGCGGGATCATTATGAATTGCAAATTTATCAATCACGGTCGCAGTGGCATCACTCATGCCGACAATATTAACGCTTGCACCTTCGCGGCGGAACTTAATCACCACTTTATCAAGCGCACCAACGGCACTGATATCCCAGAAATGGGCGTGCGATAAATCGATAACCACGTTATCAACCACTTCTTTAAAATCAAAGCCATCAACAAACTTATCCGCCGACGCAAAGAATATCTGTCCCGTTACTTGATAAGTACGCACTTGCTGCTCTGTTTGGGTATTTTTGATAACCATAAAGCGGCTGATCTTGTGCGCGAAAAATAATGCAGACAGTAATACACCAACAAATACACCAATGGCTAAGTTATGGGTACCGACAACAGTAATAACCGTCGCTAGCATCACAATACTGGTTGATAACGGGTGAGTTCTTAGATCTTTAATCGAGCTCCACGAGAATGTACCAATCGATACCATGATCATCACAGCAACCAAAGCAGCCATCGGAATTTGCTTAAGCTCGTCGCCTAAGAAAACCACCATGAACAGCAAGAATATACCCGCTGAAAAACTCGATAATCGACCGCGACCACCAGATTTAATATTAATGATTGATTGACCGATCATGGCGCAACCTGCCATACCACCCATTAAACCAGCGCCGATATTAGCAATACCTTGCGCTTTACATTCACGGTTACGATCACTTTTAGTGTCCGTTAAATCATCCACTATGGTTGCTGTCATCATCGACTCTAAAAGCCCGACCACAGAAAGACCTAACGCATAAGGTAAAATGATCCATAGCGTTTCCAGAGTAAGTGGTACTTCTGGCCACAGGAAGATAGGTAACGCATCAGGTAGCTCGCCCATATCACCAACAGTACGGATATCTAATCCAATTACCTGTGATAACACGGTAAGGAAAATGATGCACACTAAAGGTGAAGGAATACTTTTACCAATAACGGGAATGTAAGGGAATAGATAGATGATACCTAAGCCACCCGCTGTCATTGCATAAACATGCCAAGTGACATTGGTTAATTCAGGTAACTGCGCCATAAAGATTAAAATGGCCAGAGCATTTACAAAACCAGTGACTACTGAGCGCGACACAAAGCGCATTAAGCTGCCCAGCTGTAAATAACCTGCGAGTATTTGCAATAGACCTGTTAGCAAGGTCGCGGCGAGTAAGTATTCTAACCCGTGTTCTTTAACGAGCGTCACCATCAACAGCGCCATAGCACCAGTTGCAGCTGAGATCATACCGGGTCTGCCACCTGTGATAGCCACAATAGTCGCAATACAGAACGACGCATACAAACCCACTTTAGGGTCAACACCAGCAATAATAGAAAACGCGATAGCTTCTGGTATCAAGGCTAACGCCACAACAATACCGGCTAAGATATCGCCTTTAATATTACCTAACCAATCTTGTTTATTTGACAAAAAAATCATACTTATCCTTGTTTAGATGCATCTATCACGCACGTAAAAACATGCGCTGATGCACGGACATTTCGTTTAAACAGGCCATTAAATCGAGGGAGTTATGCTATTTCAGTCACAGTAAATGACCTTCAATAAGGATCAATGCCACAACGGCAAACCACATTCAATTTAGTGTACATTTAAACGATAAATAGCGATGGCGATCGAGCCATGCTGGGGAAATAGTGCTCATCAACAGTTAGCCATATTATCATCGACTGATATACGCACTAATGCTAATAGAGTTCAATTTATAATAATCTTACGATGCGTAAGAGACTGACTTTATTACTTAAATATAAAAGTTATAAAAATCATATAAATTGCTTAGAGGGGGATTCTAGGATTATGGCGGCGTCATCTCGGTACCTTTGATTTAGGGAATTAAGCGTATTAACTGATTTGTGTTTTTATCGTGATGAGTAATTTAGAAAGCACCGCTTTCTCTTCATCAGAAAGCACATTACAAACATCATTTTCAATTGAATCTGCAATCTGCCACAGTTCTTTCATAATAGGCTTGGCTTTAGTTGTTAATTTTAAACGAAATACTCGTCTATCTTCCTTATCATTCAAACGCTTGACTAAGCTATGCTGTTCTAACAAATCTATTTGTCTTGCTAGCGTAATCGGTTTTACATTTAAAATTTCGGCTAAATCAACTTGTCGACAATTCTCATTTTCAGACAGATGAACTAATACACGCCACTGAGAATGGGTAATACCGATACTTTCAGCTTGTTTATTAAAACGTTGTCGAATAACGTGACTGATTTCATAGCTAAGAAACCCAAATTTAGAATGTATCATGATTCAGCGGCATATAATAAGGAAGGCTTATTATATGCCTTGTGTAAGTTTAAAGTAAAGGCCCTATTTTGACTTGACGCATAAAAAAACCATCAAAGGCTGCCCTTTGATGGTTTTTATATTGTAGTTCGATTAACGGTTTATATCCCGCTAACCTATTACTGCAATATTATGCCTCAGCTTCTTCACGTTGCTTTTCTGACACATCGCTGATGTTGGCATGCGCTTTTGCAATCTTCACTGCAGCCACTTTAAATTCCGGGATCTTGGCATGCGGATCCGTTGCTGTGGTAGTCAAACGGTTCGCAGGTGACTCTGCAAAATGGAATGGCACAAACACCACGCCCTCTTGCATACGCTTAGTCACAAATGCCGGCGTTTCAATACTGCCTCGGCGTGTCGATACCGTGAGCATTTCACCATTACTAATCCCTAATCGCTCAGCATCCGCAACCGAGATCATCGCCCGTGGACCAGCAAGGTTATCTAAGCCCTTGGTCTTACGTGTCATGGTGCCGGTATGGAACTGTTCCAGTAAACGCCCCGTAGTGAGTATTAGTGGATACTCGTCATCGGGTAGTTCGGCTGCATAACGAAATGGTACTGCGACCATCTCACCCTTACCGCGGGTGAACAGCTCGGTGTGCATCAATCGGGTACCTTCAGATGCATTGTCCGCACAAGGCCATTGCAGACCATCTTTGCCGACACGATGCCAATGAATGCCGGCATATTGAGGCGTCAATTTTGTAATTTCTTTGGTAATATCTTCAACCGATTGATATGCCCAGTCACTGCCCATGGCATTAGCAATATCTTGAATGATAACCCAATCTTCTTTCGCGGCACCCGGTGGTTTCACAGCTGGCGAAATACGTTGTACACGGCGCTCGGTATTGGTGAAGTGACCAGACTTTTCTGCAAACGAGCATGATGGTAAAACTACATCAGCATACTGAGCAGTTTCAGTTAAGAAGATATCTTGCACGACGAGGAAGTCCAATGCTTCAATGCCTTCAATCACATGGGCTTGGTTTGGATCGCTCAGTACGGGGTTTTCACCCATCACGTACAATCCTTTCACCTCTTCGTGACAGGCAGCATCAATGATTTCGGTGAGCGTTAAACCCGCTTGTTTGGGTAAATCAGCTTTGTTCCAGGCTTTGGCGAATTTAGCCTGCACTTCAGGGTTCGTGACTTTTTGATAGCCAGGAAAATCACCAGGCAACGCGCCCATGTCACAGGCACCTTGCACATTAGACTGACCGCGTAATGGGTTAATACCGCCGCCTTCAATACCTATGTTGCCACACAGCATTTGCAGGTTGGCAACAGAGCGCACATTATCATGACCGGTTGTATGCTGGGTGATACCCATCGAATAATACACAGCGGTACGTTCTGCGGTGCCGATCATCTCTGCCATTTTAAGGACATCCAGCGCTTTTACGCCGGTGATCAATTCGACTTTATCCGGCGAATAACTGTCGGACATGACTTCAGCTTTTAACGCCGCAAAACCTTCAGTGCGATCGCTAATGTAAGCCTTATCGTGCCAATCGTTTTTAATTATTTGCTGCATAATGCCGTTCATTAACATCACATCAGTACCCGGTCGGTGCGCGACATACAACTGCGCATGATCTGCAATATCGATACGTTTCGGATCAGCAACAATCAAACGCGCTTTACCATGACGAACCGCTTGTTTGATGTGCGAAGCAATGATCGGGTGCGCCGATGTAGTATCTGAGCCAATAATAAACACCAGATCTGAATGTTTGATACTGGGAATATCATTGGTCATGGCGCCACTACCAATCGATGCTTCAAGGCCAGTTACGGTAGAGGCATGACACAAGCGTGCACAGTGATCGACGTTATTGGTTCCTAATTCTCGACGAATGAATTTTTGGAAGGCAAAGTTATCTTCATTGGTGGTTTTTGCTGATGAGAAGCCCGCTAATGCATTACCGCCATGCTGGATTTTAATGGCATTAAACTTGGCTGCCACCAGCGTGATAGCTTCTTTCCAGCTAGCAGGTTGGAGTTCGCCATTTTTACGGATCAGCGGCGTGGTTAGACGTTCAGGGCTACTAACAAAGTCAAAACCAAAGCGCCCTTTCACGCATAACATGCCTTGGTTTACCGGCGAATCTTTCACCCCTTGCACGTAACGGATCTTGTTCTGCGCTTCGTCAACGAACATAGTCAAATTACAACCCACACCACAATAGGTACAAATGCTATCGACTGGTTTGAGTATTTCAATGCGGCCTTGGGATTTATCACGGCTATCGACCAAAGCACCGGTCGGGCATACTTGCACACAACGTCCACATTGCACACAGTCTGAATCCCCCATGCTGAAACCGCGTTCAAAACCTGGGCGACTTGCTGAGTTAGTGGCTGAATTAGTGGTAGAATTGATGGTAGAAGCAGCGTCGTCATTTTTCATGAAGCTCAGCACACCGTGAACGGCTTGCTCGTTACAAGCATCGACACATTGGCCGCAACTGATACAGCGGTTGGCATCAAAGACGATGAACTCTGAACTATCATCCACAGCAAACTTCTGACAGCTCTCTTGGCTACTGTCGGTATAAATATCGCTATCTGCAACCTTGTACTCAGTCGCAAAATCACGTAATTGGCAATCGGTATTAGCCTGACAACCACACTCTAAACAACGCGCCGCTTCGCGCATGGCTTCATCGTTGTCAAAACCAGTTTCTACTTCAGCAAAGCTTAATTCACGTGCTTGTGGACTCAACTCAGGCATCACCGAGCGCATCGCTTGTTTAATACTGTCAAATTGCGCAGTATCAACCTGTTTGAGCTTGCGGGCTTTTTTTGAATTAAATTGTTTAACCGGGATGTTTTCCATATCACCATCGAAGAAACGATCGATAGCTTCTGCGGCAATACGCCCATCGGCAACAGCTTCAATTGCTGTTGCTGGGCCGCGACGAAAATCACCGATACTAAAGACATTACCCACACCCGAGTGCATGGTATCTGAGTTGGCATCTTGGGTATTCCAACGAGTTAAAGGCAAATCTAAACTTTCTTGCTCCATGAAGCTCAAGTCAGGTTTTTGCGATACCGCCGCAATCACAGTATCAAAGGCTTCGGTAAAGTATTCACCGGTTTGTTCTGGGCGGCGGCGACCTGATGCATCGGGTTCACCTAAGGCCATTTTTTCTAATTTTACTTCGCGTACACGGCCATTGGCATCGGCAATGTTTTCAACTGGGTTAGTCAGGAAATGAAATTTTACGCCTTCGTGCTCAGCTTCCAGTATTTCATAATCTTCGGCTGGCATTTCGGCGCGGGTACGACGGTAAATCAAGGTAGTGTCAGCGCCATCACGCACTGCAGTTCGCGCACAATCAATCGCGGTATTACCACCACCAATCACAGCCACTTTTTTACCTGTGGTGTAATTGCCGTCAGTGACATAATCTTTTAGGTAATCAACGCCCAAATAGCAGCCATCGAAATCACTGCCTGTGTATTGCATGTCGACCGCTTGCGACGCGCCAACCGCTAAACACACCGCATCATAGTCTTGAGTAAGTTCTGTCAGGCTAAAATCACGACCCAATTTTTTATTGGTCAGCAGCTGCATGCCATTACGACACATGATCTCAATTTCTTTCGCCAAAATGGCTTTTGGTAAGCGATACTCAGGGATGCCATAACGCAGCCAACCACCCGCATCCGGCATTGATTCAAATACCGTCACGTCATAGCCTTCGTTGGTGAGGTAATAACCACAAGTCAAGCCTCCGGGACCACTACCAACAATGGCAATAGATTCACCTTTCCCTGGTTTTTTTACTGGCACGTATTGTTCTTGCGATTCTAAGTCGATATCTGCTGAATGACGTTTTAATTGACGAATGGCGACCGGCTCATCGACCAAACCTCGGCGACACTCAGACTCACAAAATGCTGGGCACACACGGCCAATGGATAACGGCATAGGCAAAGTACGTTTAATCACTTCGACCGCTTTAGCATGATCGTTTTGGGAAATGTGGTACAGGTAAGATTGAATATCAACGCCAGCAGGACACGCGGTCTGACATGGCGCTTCACAATCGGCATAGTGGTCTGAAAGAATACGGTTAAGCGATTTTTGACGTAATGACGATAAGGTGTCAGAAGCTGTTGTTATTGCCATGCCCTCGGCAGCTTGTACTTCACAAGCACGCTTAATACCTTGCCCGGCGATGTCGACAACGCAGAGATCACACGGCACTTTCTCGCCGCTTTTATTCAAGCCACACAATGAGGGGATGTCAATATTACAGTCGGTAGCGACTTCAAGCAGGGTTTGCTGGGCATTGACGGCAAATGGCTGTCCGTTAAATGTAACGTTTATCATAGGTGGCCTCTTTAAAGATCTCTGAACTGCATTATTTAATTTATGCTGCTAATTTAGCAAAAACAGTGATAGATGCTTTGATTTGAAACACTGTCCGCTGTGATTTTTTAAACACTGAAGATATATGCGTTGTTAAACCAAGCCGGATTTAGCCATGATGAGAGAAAATCTAAGCTGAATCTCACGTTGCTGAATCATCATGACATTATTTATCAAAAACTTATTTCATATCAAGTGTGCATTAAATAATCGTCTCTTGTGCTCGAACTGAGAAATAGTTCAATTTAACGAACTTGTTTATAAGATACTTTCCTACCCATAAAGTTATATACTAGGTGGTATTATGTTGTATTTTGAATTTCTGTTTTTATTAGTCGTGCTCTATATCGGTTCCCGATATGGTGGCATAGGGTTAGGGGTTGTTTCTGGGATTGGTTTGGTGATTGAAGTCTTTGTCTTCAAAATGCCACCGACCTCTCCGCCTGTCACGGTAATGCTGATTATCTTGGCTGTGGTAACCTGCGCCTCGATCCTCGAAGCCGCTGGCGGGCTTAAATATATGCTGCAAGTTGCTGAGCGTATTTTAAGAAAGAACCCGACACGCGTCACCATCATTGCGCCTTTTGTTACTTATACCATGACATTTTTGCTTGGTACTGGTCATGCGGTATATTCAATTATGCCGATCATTGGTGATGTTGCACTTAAAAATGGCATTCGTCCTGAACGCCCAATGGCTGCAGCGTCTGTGGCATCGCAAATCGGTATCACAGCGTCACCACTCTCTGCTGCTGTGGTGTTCTATTTAGCCCAATTAGTGGATATCGATTCGTCAATTACCCTACTGTCGATCCTAATGGTCACCGTGCCTTCGACTTTATTTGGTACCTTAATGTTGTCGCTGTATAGCTTACGTCGTGGCAAAGAATTAGACGATGATGAGGAATACCAAGCGCGCTTAAAAGATCCTATCTGGCGTGAAAAGATCTTAAATACCACATCAACCTCTCTAGATGAAAAGTTACCGACTAAAGCACGTAATGCGGTACTTATCTTTTTAGGTGCGATCGTATCTATCGTGGTGATCGCTATGTTCCCTGAAATTAGGACTATCAGCGAAGGTGCTGCGCCAATTAAAATGTCGGTAGTGATCCAAATGATGATGTTGGCGTTTGGTGGTGTGATCTTATTAGCAACTAAAACCGACCCGCGCAATGTACCCAATGGCGTGGTATTTAAATCAGGTATGGTCGCGGCCATCGCTATTTTTGGTATTGCCTGGATGTCAGATACCTACTTCCAATACGCAATGCCACAATTCAGAGCCGGTATTGTTGATATGGTTACCCTGCATCCGTGGACGTTTGCGCTAGCTCTATTTATCGTCTCTGTGGTAGTTAACTCACAAGCGGCAACTGCGCGGATGATGTTACCCGTAGGCTTGGCGCTGGGACTCGAACCTGCGTTGGTGATAGGGTTAATGCCTGCAGTATATGGTTACTTCTTTATTCCCAACTATCCATCAGACATTGCCACGGTGAACTTTGATACTTCAGGCACCACCAAAATTGGTAAGTACTACTTTAATCATTCGTTCATGTCGGTGGGTTTAATCGGCGTTATTTCAGCTTGTCTGGTTGGTTATGTGTTAGGGCAGATCGTGATTGGTTAAAACGCCAATTAATCTAATCTAATAAAGAAGATCTAGTTAATAAAATTGCGTTAATAAAAAAGCCATTAAGTATTAATACTTAATGGCTTTTTTATTACTTTTGATTAGATCTAATTTAATAAGATGAAAAATTATCTTAGTTTAAATTGTCCTACGATTGATTTAAGTTGCTCGTTTGCAACAGCCACGTTTACCGATTCTTGCGCGGTAGATTGACCATTGATCGCTAACTCTTGCGCCATTTCACGGATCGCAGTCATGTTACGTGTTACCTCAAGCGACACACTACTCTGTTCTTCCGCTGCTGTGGCTATTTGGGTATTTAAATCATTTATTTGCGTAACAGAAGTAGCAATATGATCCAAATCATCAGCAACTGCATAAGTGCTTTCTGCAGCTTGTTGACAGGTTGTTTGGGTCATATTCATCGCTAAAATTGCAGAACTAGAACCCGCCGTTAATGCATCCAGCGTCTCTTTAATTTCCGCAGTGCTCACTTGTGTTCTCGCCGCCAGAGCTCGCACTTCGTCAGCGACGACAGCAAAACCACGACCTTGCTCGCCCGCTCGCGCCGCTTCAATTGCCGCGTTAAGTGCAAGTAGATTAGTTTGTTCTGCAATAGCACCAATCACATTCAGTACTTTCGTAATAGCTTGGGTATCGTTCTCAATATCTTGAATACTTTTTGATGAACTTTCTACATTTTCAACCAACTTAGATACAGTTGCTGTTGTAGTGCTCACCGTTACTTTCGACGTATCAACCTGCTTATTCATGGCATCGGTAAATTGCGACGCTTCTTCAGCATTACTGGCAACATCATTGGCCGTGGCACTCATTTCTTCTACTGCCGCGGCGATTTGGTCAGTTTCAATTGAATGCGCTTCCAATACTTGATTATTGGTCGTCGTTTGTTGCTCTAACTTGCCAACACTTTCAGAAATATGCAGTGAAGAGTTATCAATCTCTAACATCAAGGTTTGTAGGTTCATAATGAAGGTATTAATACCTGCGGAAATATCACCTAAATCATCGTTGCTTTCAACGGGTAAACGACGTGTTAAATCACCATTACCTTTAGATAAATCCGTCACGACTTCTTTCAATGAAATGATCGGACGATAAACAATATTCAGTACGGTAATAGTCAAGAATAAGCCGATTGCGAGCATAATAGCAGAAACCACAAAAGCACTTTCTAACGCTTCATCTACTTCGGCATAGGCTACTGATTTATCAACACCAATAAATAAGTACCATTTTTTACCATTAATAAGAGTAATTTCTTGGGTAAAGGCGAGTTTATCAACACCACCTAAAGTATAATTCGTGGTGTTCGCATGTCCACTTAACATACCCGTTTTAACATTACCCATACCAACATCAGAGAAATTAACACCTGTTCTCAATGTCATTGAATTTGATGCTAAGGCATTACCATCGCTATCCATGATCGCGGTAACAGAACCAGGATAGTTAACATTTTTAACGGTTTCTTCAAGAATGCTTAAACCAATATTACCTAATAGCACACCGTTACCTATATTACGCACCACTGAAATAACCGGAAGACCTGTGCTTTTTGCATTATAAACATCAGTAATATCTAGCGTTGCCGTATTTTTACCTAAGTTATACCAAGGACGTTGACGCGCATCATAACGTTCAGTGATCGCGACGCCATCAACCCAACTTGAGTTTAGCGCGGTAGAATAAGTGACACCATCATCAAAAGCGAAAAACACACTAGCAAAACTATTAGTGTCTTTTATGAGTCGCGCAATGGTGACGTAATCGTCACCCAGGCTATTGGACTTGTATTTTTGGCTAATGGCATTAAGTGCATCAGTTTTTGTTGTGAACCAATCTTCAATTTTATTGGCTTCGTAGCTGACGATTGAGCTAGACAGCAGGTTCACATCTTCGATGGTTTTAGATTTAATTATATTATAAGAAATGATATTTGAAACCAGTAAAATAGCGGTCAGTAAGATAACTACCGACAATATGATGAGTCTTTTGAAACCTAAATTTTTTAACATTATTTTATTCCACAATTAGATAGATCAGAGGTTAACTGCTGAAATAATTTACATCCATGAAAATTAGCAGCGGTAGTGTCTAACGCACTTAAAATAGGATTTAAGTTAACCCATATTCTTCGTTACGCTCTTCATTCTCTGTTTATCACGTCCTAATAACGAGAATGTTCTGAATAATCCATCAATGACATAAGGCAGCGTATCGGCCGCTCTCCGTGAAACATTAATTAAAACGATAAAATAATTAATGTTTAATTATTAATGACAGTTCACGTGATAGACCTAATGATGTTTGTCCAAGCCAACTATGATCGCGGTGAGATAAAAAATAAATAAAGATAGAGACTGAAGGTAGAAGATAAAAACAGAAAATAGGAACAAAAAAACGTCACCAAATTACTGTAAAATAAAAGGGTAACGCTCTTTGTGCGGGATTAAACTTCTAAACTTCTTCTAGCACTCTAGTCTCTACGTTGCCTTTTTTTGCTTCTGTTTCAACCTCTTTAAGTAGCGCAGTAAAATGACGAAGTACTGGCGGCTCGTAAGTAAAGTCTAGGCCCTTTACGTTGGCAGCGTTTTCTTTCACTTTTTCGAATGCTTCAATAACGAAGTCCATGTGTGTTTGCGTATACGTCGCACGTGGAATGGTCAAACGAAGCAGCTCTGCAGGGCAAGCATGTTGCTCACCAGTAGCTGGATCACGACCTTGTAACAACGAGCCGATCTCAACAGCACGGATACCGGCTACTTTATATAATTCGCACGCTAAAGCATGGGCAGGAAATTGACCTGCAGGGATATGCGGCAGTAATTTACCGGCATCAACGAATGCAGCGTGACCACCCGCTTGTTGGCATACAATGCCGATACTTTCTAATCCATTAACAAGGTATTGCACCTGACCAATACGATACGCCAACCACTCCTGACGCATACCATCGTAAAGACCAACCGCAAGACGTTCCATCGCGCCGCCTTCTAGGCCACCATAAGTCGGGAAACCTTCTTGAACCACGCACAAAGTACGACATTCTCGATAAGCATCCATCATCGAATCATCTTTAAAGCAAAGTAGCCCGCCCATTTGTACCATGGCATCTTTTTTCGCCGACATAGCGAGAACATCAGCATACTTGTAAGATTCACGTGTGATCGCTGCAATTGTCCAATGTTTATAATCCGCTTCACGTTGCTGAATGAAGTAAGCATTCTCAGCATAACGGGCAGAATCCATCACCACTGGAATGTCATATTTTTGCGCTATTGCATACACAGCTTTTAAGTTGGCGATAGAGACGGGCTGGCCACCCGCAGAATTACAGGTAATGGTACTGACAATATAAGGGACATTAACAGCGCCCGCGTCAAGGATCGCGTCTTCTAATTTAATAAGGTCGAAATTACCTTTGAAATCGGCATTAACAGCAGTATCGAACGCTTCTACTGTGTAGACATTTTTAGCGACGCAGCAGTTTACTTGCGTGTGCCCTTGCGTCGTATCAAAGAAATAGTTCGACAGTGCGACCATCTTATTGCGGTCAAAGTTTTTTTCCATTTCACGTTTTTTAATCAATACCGGGATGTAAATTTGCTCGGCGCCACGACCTTGATGAGTCGGAATAGTATGTTCATAACCAAAAATATCTTTCACTGCATTCGCCAGTGCGTAGTAACTACGACTCCCGCTGTATGCTTCATCACCCCGAAACATCGCAGCTTGCATTTCTTGGGTGATCGCACCGGTACCACTGTCGGTCAGTAGGTCAATAAAGACGTCTTCACTATCGAGTAAAAATGGATTCATACCCGCTTTTAAAATGGCTTTTTCACGATGTTCACGCGTCGTACGCTTCACAGGTTCAATAACACGGATGCGGAATGGTTCTGGCAGATGTTTAAAATTTTCCATAAGAATACCTTCGTGGGTAATTGGTTGTTTAAATAATACGAAGTTGATTTAAGGTTATGTTAAGGCGAGGTTAAAAATCGCCTATAACCTATAGAAGTTATTCTGAAGACAAGCGGCAGGTAAGCTGATGATCGATGTTATACCAGGCTAACAGTGTTAGCGCTGGGATATGCTCTATGGTGAGGTGTATGCTCATTTATATACTTCTCTTTGATAAAAAGTAACATGTCAGACTTATCTATAAGTGTATTTTACATCAATGAATAAGTACATGTTTACACCTCTAAAATGTGATTAGCCCTAAGCTTTAGCAAACAAGTAAGTACGGTAACCACCAATTAAGTTACGGGCTTTAAAACCATTATTTACTAATTGGCGATAAGCCACGTTGCCACGCAAGCCTACCTGACAATAGATAATGATCTCTTTGTCTTTTGGTAACTCATGCATACGTTGACGTAATTCATCCACTGGAATATTGATCGCGTCACCAATACGTCCTAACTTTTCCAGTTCACCGGGATTACGTACATCAAGCAATAATTGGTTGTCGGTTAAGTTATCTATTTCATCAAAGTGGATCGCGGTTGCATCGCCTTGCATTAGGTTGTGTGCAACAAACGCCGCTTGGTTTATCACGTCTTTAGCACTACCAAAAGGTGGCGCGTAAGTTAACTCTAAATGCTGTAACTGCTCAACCGTCATGCCTGCACGTTGAGCCACTGCCATGATATCAATACGTTTATCGATACCGTCTTTACCCGCTGCTTGCGCACCTAAAATTTTGCCAGTGATAGGATCAAACAACATCTTGAACGAGACCATTTCAGCACCAGGGTAATAACTGGCATGGCTCGCGGTATGCACATAAACTTTTTCGAACGCGATACCATCACGTTTTAATTGCTTTTCATTTTTACCTGTTGAGGCAATCGCTAAGTCAAAGATCTTACAGATAGCCGTACCTTGGGTGCCTTGATAATGTTCATTACGGCCTAGCATGTTGTCTGCAGCCATACGACCTTGACGGTTCGCGGGTCCTGCAAGTGGCACTATCGTGGCTTTGCCAGTGACAAAATCGAGTTCTTCAATCGCATCACCCACGGCATAAATAGCCGGATCACTGGTCTGCATTTGGCTATTGGTTTTAATGCCACCAAGCTCTCCAATTGCTAAACCCGCTTCTTTAGCGAGCGTCGTTTCTGGACGCACACCAATTGCCATGATTAGCAGTTCAGTCTTTAACGACTCGCCATTACTCAGCGATAGGTTCAAATGACCGTTAATATGTTGATGATTGCTATTTTCACCAGACTCTTCGTTGGCTATATGAATTTCAGGCACATATTCAACACCAGACAATGCCGTACCAAGACGTAAATCGATGCCTTTTTCACGAATTTCGACATGTGCAAAACCTGCCATTTCCTTATCGACAGGCATCATCACTTGGTCTGCAAGTTCTAATAATGTGGTTTTGATACCACGTTGCTGAAATGCTTCCATCATTTCTAAACCAATAAAACCACCGCCGACAACAGTGGCATGTTCAACGTTATTGGTTTCAATGGTCTGAAGGATGCGGTCCATATCTGGGATATTACGTAAAGAGTGTGTAAGCGGATTATCAATACCAGCGATTGGCGGCACAATAGGACCTGCACCTGGGCTTAATAATAGAAAATCGTAACTTTCAGTGTATTCACGACCATCAAGTAAGTTTTTAACTGTCACCGTTTTACCTGCACGGTTGATGCTGGTAATTTCATTCATTACTCGCACATCAACATTAAAGCGTGCTAAAAAGCTGTCAGGTGTTTGCAGCAGTAACTTGCTACGGTCAGTAATATCACCGCCGATGTGATAAGGCAAACCACAGTTAGCAAAGGAGACAAAGGGGCCCCGCTCAAACATAATAATTTGCGCATCTTCACTTAAACGACGAGCGCGGGCAGCCGCCGAAGCACCACCAGCAACACCACCTACAATTACGATCTTTGTCATAGCTATTTACTCCAAACGGAAACGTTAATTAATTTTTATAAAAATCTTAATCTTTAAAACTATAAACCACGTTTTAAACTGATGACCACTATAGAGTACTTAATTAGTAAAGTCTAATACAGCAAACTCTAATAAAGTAAAATCTAAACAAGGATTGACTACATTAGCTTTGAACAAGTAAACTGAAGATCTTAAATTTAATCAGGGTAAGTGCTAACAATGGAATTAATAGACATGCAAGAACGCGCTACAGAAGTGGCCGATTTATTAAAAACCATGGCACATCCAGAAAGATTAATGGTGTTATGTCAGTTGGTTGAGGGCGAGATGAGTGCCAGCCAATTGCAGGAAAATTCGACGCTAAGCCAGTCGGCATTCTCACAGCATTTAGCGGTATTAAGAAAAAACAACATAGTGAAGGTACGTAAAGAATCGCAGTCAGTATTTTATACTTTAGCGGATGAGCGTATTGAAGCCTTGATAGGCAGTTTTTATAACATTTTTTGTGACTGATAAAACTACATAACCAGCCTAACTCATTGTTATACTATGAATTAGGCTAGTACTTATTGTGAACGGCTTATATCTATTTATATTTATTGGTGTCTATTTGTATATCGCATATCGTTGGGTTATGCATTAGCTAACTGCGTCGCGAGCATGATCTGTTTTGCCATCAACTGGTTTAGATCCAGTCCCACGATCTCACCATCAAGTACCCGCCATTTACCGGCAACCATGACTTTATCGGCTTTGGTTGCACCGCAAAGTAATAACGCCGCAACAGGTGTACCCGCGCCAGCAAAACGAATTTCATCAAGTTTAAATAAAGCAATATCAGCCTGTTTGCCAACGGCGATCTCACCAATATCATCACGGCCTAAGCAGCCTGCAGAACCTTTGGTCGCCCACTCAAAGGCTTTTTGATGGGTGATTTCACTGGCACCATAGCGCAGTCGTTGTAATAACAACGCCTGGCGTACTTCACCTATCATGTTAGAACCGTCATTAGAAGCCGAGCCATCAACCCCTAAACCGACAGGGCTACCCGCGGCTTGTAATGCTAATGTTGGGCATTGTCCTGACGCCAATATCATATTAGACGATGGGCAGTGACAAACACCAACGCCTGCATCACCTAATCGGGTTATTTCTTGGTCATTAAAATGAATTCCGTGCGCTAGCCATGTGCGGTCGTTTAACCAGCCAACACGTTCGAGGTAATCCACCGGTCTAACACCAAACATTTTAATACAAAAATCAGTTTCGTCATGGGTTTCAGCTAAATGGGTATGTAATCGCACATTGTGTTCGCGGGCTAAATCACCAGTAGCTGTCATCAGCTCTTCACTCACCGAAAACGGCGAGCAAGGTGCCAGCGCTATACGTGTCATCGCGCCGTCTTCATATTGATGATATTCCTTAATTAAACGTAGGCTATCATCTAAAATTTCAGTGTCGGTTTGAATGGTGGTGCGCGGTGGTAAGCCTCCTTGATCTTCCCCTAAGCTCATTGAACCACGGGTTAAATGCACACGAATGCCGAGCTTTTTGGCTTGCTCAACTTGGATGTCGATAGCATGCTCTAAACCATCTGGAAATAAGTAATGATGATCGCTGGCAGTGGTACAACCCGACAGTAATAATTCACTCAGGGCAATTTGGGTGGAAGTGGCGATCATCTCTGGGGTTAACTTAGCCCAGACCGGATATAAACTTTGTAACCAAGGGAATAATTCTTTGTTTAATGCCGCAGGAAAAGCGCGTGTTAGGGTTTGATAGAAATGGTGGTGGCTGTTAATTAAGCCGGGGATCAGGACATGCTGACTAGCATCAACAATATCATCGACTGGGTTAATCGGCTCTGCGCCAACACGGACCAATTCAACAATGATGTCGTTTTGAATAACGATACCGCCAGCATAAGCGGGATCTAAACAGTCGAGTGGATTCTTGATCCACAGGCGCAATGATTTAACTTGCATATAAGCTCCTAATTGTCAGGATTTAAAAAATAATAAAGACTAAACAGTCCTAATTAATCAAACCCGGATGTAGGAGCCAAAAGTGCACAAACCGGAAAGGTACACAATCAGTTGATTTAAAATCACGGCTATTTACATAGCCTCCAGTCCATCAAGTAACGCGCTAAACGCTACCTGATAAAGTAATAACAACAAAATACGCGGGTAAAGTCAATGGTTATACTGTTGCACTATTTTCCTCAGTAGCCTCTGACTTTACTTCTGATGTAGCCTCATCTTCTGCTATTTTTCGTTTGCATGGCAGGATCATGCTCATCAAGATTGCCGATAAGCCAGACACTGTCACTGAAGAACTAAAGATACTCTTAAACAAGGGTGAAAATGAGCTAGTTACTTCAGGTACAGCAACAACACCTAAACCAAGACCAAAAGAGACAGCCATGATAAGCAAGTCGCGACGATCGAGATCAGCAGTGGCTAAAATTCGAATACCCGCAGAAGCAACAGTGCCAAACATAACCAGTGTCGCGCCGCCTAATACCGGTTTAGGTAATGTTTGCAATACCGCACCAATCACCGGAAATAAACCCAGTAAAACAAACAGGCCACCAATATAAAAAGCGACATAGCGACTTGCAACACCGGTTAACTGAATAACACCGTTGTTTTGGCTAAAGGTCGACATTGGAAAGCTACCAAAAATAGACGCTAAGCAAGAGTTAATACCATCACCTAACACACCACCTTTGATACGCTCGATATAAACAGGCCCACGCGTCGGTTCATTAGAGACCATCGAGTTAGCGGTTAAATCACCGGTAGTTTCGATAGCGGTTACAATAGAAATAATCGCCACAGGAATAAACGCAGCCAGCTCAAAATCAAAACCATATTTAAACGGAGACGGTACCGAAATGACAGCTACATCAGCAATATCACTGTTAACCATGCCCATGAAATAAGCCGCAATATAACCCACCACCATGCCAATCATGATGCCAGAAAGACGTAATACCTGATTACTTGAACGGTTAATGAGGATGATAGTACTTAAAGTAATGGCACCTACAATGAGATATTTTGAATCGCCAATGTGTTCATTGCCAAAACCACCAGCAATATCTGTCATACCTACTTTGATCAAGGATAAACCAATCGTCGTAATAACAATGCCTGTTACCACGGGGGTAATAATATGCTGTAATTTATGAATAAAACGGCTTAATATAATTTCCACAAAAGAGGCAACAAAACAGACACCAAAAATCATCGCTAAAATATCTTCTGGACTACCACCGCGGTTTTTAACAATAAAACCAGCGGCCAGTACGGCACTTAGAAAAGCGAAACTCGTTCCTTGCACACACAGTAAACCTGAACCGACGGGTCCAAAACGTCGAGCTTGTAAAAAAGTACCGACCCCAGACACAAATAACGCCATTGAAATAAGATAAGGTAATTCACTGCCTAATCCTAATACACCGCCAATAATCAACGCTGGCGTAGTGATGCCCACAAAGCTGGCTAAAATATGCTGAAAAGCAGCAAATAGCGCTTTTAGTGGCTCGGGGCGATCGTGTAATCCATACAACAAATCATTTTTATTACCTTCCATGTTCATACCTACCTCAATCCATTTGTAATTCTGCTGCTGCCATAACGCTATGATAAAAACTATAACGGTTAAATACTGTACACAACATTAGAGCAAAGTTGCAACAAAATGAAATTCAAATAAATGGCGTTCAAACTAAAAATAGGTAGTTTTAACATGAATTAAATCAAGCTAATTAAAATAAAAACATTAAAATCAATGGGATGACTTAAAAAACTTGTTAGATCACACTTTTTAAATAAAAGTAAATTAAATGTTAAATGAATGTATTGATAAATGTGTTAATGCGGATTTTTCTTTGTTTAATGTTAAAACGGAACAATGTAAAAGTTATTTCAATACAAAATTAATTAGAATTGAGTTCAAATTAACTTAGAAATGTGAACACTTGGTTTATGTAAACACTGGCATATAAACCAATAAAGACGAGCACAATATCACTATTGCCTCGCCTTTATTTGTCTCTAAACTTAAAAACCTGTAACTGCTACGCTTAGCTAGCACTGTATTCAGGGTAATCAGTCAGCCCAGCTTCGCCACCACCAAATAAGGTATCAGGGTTGTGCGCTGCCAATGGGTAGTTATTTTTAATCCGGTTTGGTAAATCTGGATTAGCGACAAAAGGACGACCGAAACCAACCATATCCGTTAGCCCAGCATTAATTGCTGTAGCGCCTTTTTCACCGTTATAACGTCCAGCGTAGATAATCACACCTTGATACACTGCACGTACAGACAATTTAAATGCGACAGGTGTTTCGGGGGCATCATCCCAATCGACTTCGGCAATATGAATGTAGGCGACTTTGTGATTATTTAACACTGCAGCCGCTGAAGTATAACTCTCCACTGGCGTTGCATCGACAGTACCGTTTAATGAAGTGAACGGAGCAAGACGTACACCAATGCGGTCAGCGCCAATCGCTTCGGCCATAGCGGCAACAACTTCACTTAGGAAACGTAAACGATTTTCGATACAGCCACCGTATTCATCAGTACGATTGTTGGCTTCAGAATCGATAAACTGGTTAATCAAATAACCATTCGCCGCATGTAACTCAATGCCGTCAAAACCAGCTTCAATGGCATTTAATGCCGCTTGACGATATTCAGCAATGACGTGCTTAATGTCTGCTTTAGTCATCTCGCGCGGTTCAACCACGTCAACAAAACCAGCTTCGTCAGTGCCGTTATCAATGAATACTTTTACATTTTCAGCTTTCATGGCTGACGACGAAATCGGCTGCATACCGCCAATATTATCTGGATGCGTTACGCGGCCTACGTGCCAAAGCTGCGCAAAGATAGTGCCGTTTTTAGCGTGCACAGCATCTGTTACTTTTTTCCAACCTGCAATTTGTGCTGGAGAATAAATACCCGGCGTCCAAGCATAACCTTGACCCATAGGGGAAATTTGCGTGCCTTCAGCA
This sequence comes from Moritella sp. Urea-trap-13, assembly GCF_002836355.1. NCBI lineage: Bacteria > Pseudomonadati > Pseudomonadota > Gammaproteobacteria > Alteromonadales > Moritellaceae > Moritella > Moritella sp. Urea-trap-13. The sequence goes on along the minus strand of NZ_PJCA01000027.1, from coordinate 190,749 downwards.
ATAATAAGACCAGCTGAAGCACGTTGGGCATAATAATCGGCCATCATCTGATTCGCTACATTACCAGGCTGAGTGGCACGAGAACGCGTCATTGGCGGCATTACGATGCGGTTCTTCAGCGTAAGTTTACCAAGTTTAATTGTTTGAAATAATGCGTTTTTCATGTTGTCATTCCTGTTAATTAGCGGACGTTAAACAAGCCCTTTGCGGCCTGCTTGGTGTCGATAACAGCAGTGTATAGAAAAACATTTTCATAATAAAATTATTATATTTGATGGTTTTGATAAATTTTTGTAATGATTAAACCTGAGATTGTCAGTCGGTATTAAGTCCTTTCATCTTTTGGCGTATCCATCACCACTAAGGTGGTGATTGAGTAGACTTGTGAGATCTCACCGAGCACACCGGAATGAAAGCGTTTATAAGACGTTAAATCCTCAGTCTCAACCCGGAGTAAATATTCACTGGAGCCAGTCACATTGTGACACTCGGTTACCTGCCCCGCTTCCATGATGCTATCTTCAAAGCTGCGTTGTGATTTTTTACTGTGACTCGATAAACCTATCGTGACATAAGCAATAAAACCAATACCCAGTTTTTTGGCATTAAAGACCGCGCGATAGCCTTGAATAACATCGCTGCGTTCCAGCTCTTGCACACGGCGTAGTGTGGCAGAAGCAGATAATCCGATGCGCTCTGCAAGTTCAACATTGGACAATCTGCCGTTTAATTTAAGTTCGCGCAAGATCCTGTCGTCAAATCTATCCATAGTAACCATTCCTTGTGTATTTTCGTCAATCCGAGCAAATATAGGCACAAAATTTACCGCATAGTCACTTAAAATACAACTACACATTAACGTGACAATGCGAGTATAAAATGGAATATCAACAACTTATGGCACTTATGACCTTTGCGCTGGTTTCAACCGTCTCTCCAGGACCAAACAACATTATGTTAATGACCTCGGGGGCCAACGTTGGTTTTATGCGCACGATACCGCACATGCTGGGCATTATTGTGGGTTTCAGTGTGATGGTAATATTGGTTGGTTTTGGCTTGATGGGTTTATTTACCAGCTATCCTGCTGTGCAGCAAGGATTACGCATAGTCAGTATTTTTTATCTACTGTATTTAGCGGTTAAGATCGCCACCAGTAAAGCCATGACCAGCGCAGCAACTGACTACCGACCTATGTCGTTTCTGTCAGCCGCTAGCTTTCAATGGGTAAACCCGAAAGCATGGACTATGGTGCTCACGGCAATTAGCGTGTATGCAGCCTCGACTAAACTGCAAGATATTTTGCTGGTAACGCTGGTGTTTGCACTTATCACTGTGCCTTCCGTTGGCCTGTGGACAGCGGCAGGGAAAAAATTACAGAGCGGCTTACAAGCACCAAACCGTATTAAGCTGTTTAACTACAGCATGGCGGGCTTGCTGGTGTTTTCAATTGTGCCGATGCTTTGATTGTTTCGAACTAATTAATAGTACCAAACTAGTTAATTTTACGAAAAAAGATATCAGAGCTAGCATTGTTATCATCCTGTATTAGGTTACTAGCAAGAGATTGAAACACCACATAGTTACCATCGGCACTAATAGCTGGTCGACTACTGTGCGAGTTACCTTGGCTACCATAGCTGGTAATACTGACCAGCTCGGTCATGCCTATATCACGATAATGGATAAAAACATCAGAGACGTGATTGTTATCGTCTGCTATTAAGGTGCTGGCGAGGGATTGGAACACGACATAGCGGCCATTAGCGCTAATGCTGGCGATATGACTGTTAGCATTGCCCTGAGTACCGTCCATAGCGACACTGACCCGAACGGTTAGACCAGTCTTGCGGTCATGAACAAAAACATCTTCAACTGCATTGGTATCTTCTGACACTAGGTTGCTCGCGCGGGAGTCAAAAGCCACATAACGGCCATCAGCACTGATAGCTGAAAAAATACAACCTAAGTTCCCCTGACTACCATTATTAGAGACACTGACCAACTCAGTAATTTGGCTATTGCGGTCGTGAACAAAAATATCACTCATACCATTGCTATCATTAAACACTAAATTACTGCTATCGGCAGTAAACGCGACAAATCGGCCGTCAGCACTGATTGCGGGATGATAGCCGTCACCCTGACTGCCATTACTGGCGACACTAACCCGTTCAGTGATCCCCGAATTACGGTCATGAACAAAGACATCGGCTTTGATATTAGTATCATCTGGCACCAGATTACCAGCCAGAGAAGTAAAAGCCACATAGCGACCGTCAGCACTTATGGCGACTTGCTCACTACTTGCATCACCTTGACTGCCATCACTGGCAATACTGACCCGTTCGGTGATACCACTATCGCGGTCATGAACAAAAACATCTTTACTGCCGTTACTGTCGTTCAGTACCAGATTGTTGGCCTCTGCGATAAAAGCCACATAACGACCATTGCCACTAATACTCGGATCAGAGCTGCTCGAATTGGCTTGCCTACCGTTACTCGCGACACTGACCCGCTCGGTGATACCGCTGTTACGGTCGTGAACAAAGACATCTGCAACCATGTTGGTGTCATCTTGCACGAGATTGCTAGCAAAAGAAGTAAAAGCCACGTAGTGACCGTCGGTACTGATCGTAGATTCAATACTGTCCGCGTTCCCTTGACTACCATCAATGGCGACAATAATTTTCTCGGAACTGCATGCAGATAAAAAGGTGGCGCATAGTCCAAATAGCAGCACCCTCCAAGCAGCAATTCGTAAGGTGAATATGTTCATGATTCTCCCCTTTTGGGGATAAGGCTTAGATTTTGAGTATAGGAAAAATAGCGACCCAGTCAATGTTGGTTTGAACAGGATATCACTGCTAATCAAGGTTTATCACTGGCCATGATTATGTCAATCTATGAGATATAAAAACAATCAATATCAATTTCACAGCCAAGAAAACGAGTTATTCGACCACGTACTGATTTAGTATCTGCTGACCGATCTCGGCAATCACCTGGTTTCGTTCAGCCATTGATAACTCGGTTTCTGTTAGGTAAATACTGATGATAAGCGGTTGACGTTCTGCATGCCAAATCACAGCGGTGATACCGCGCGAACCATAGCCACCAGCACCGGAACGATCAGCAATAGACCAGCCTGGTGGTAGTACCGAACGCAATAAAGGATCTGATACCTTGTTGTCTTGCATCCATGTTTTAAGCTGCGTTTTGTCCCGATTAGACAGCACATTAGCAAACAGTAATTTGTTTAAGGTATTAACCATGGCATTCGGTGTCGTGGTATCACGCACGTCGCCAATCTTAGCTTCATTCAACTCTGGTTCAATGCGATCTAGTTGAGTCACATTATCACCTATGTCACGTAAGAAAGCGGTAACACCCTCAGGGCCGCCAACATGTTGCAAGACGATATTTACCGCAGTATTATCACTGGTTAGCATCGTCGCTTCACATGCTTGTGCTACTGTAATACTGCTACCGACAAGGGGTTTAGTAACTGGTGACCAAGGGATTAATGCCTCCGATTTCAGCAAGATTTTAGTGCTAGTATTCAACTCACCATTAGCTGATGCGCTTAGCATTTTCGCACAAGCTAGGGTTTTGAATGTGCTCATCATCGGAAAGCGAGCATCGCCATTGTAGTGCCAAATTTGTTTATTTTCGGTATCTAAAACAGCAGCGCCAATGCGACCAGAAGTGCGTAGTTCAATTGCAGAGAGTGAATCATTTAATGTCGTGGCAGAGGCCATCGCACTAGAAAAAACTAAGCTAATGCATAATAATATGTTTTTCATGGTATGTAGTTTCACTTGATAATTAAGATGGTAACCTCCGGAGGATACACAATCTGGATTTAGTTTTCGAATAAATACATTTCGGAGACTGGATTCACCGATTGATTAGCTGATAGGCTTACTCTTCTCTATCTGCAGCTAAATTCACAGTGATTCATTTAGCATTAAACTCCAGGCTGTCATACTTTTAAATGCATTGATAAAACCTAAAGATGAAACCTCCCATTCAGTACCACTCCAATAATGCTGGATCTTGAAGTGGTACAGTGAATTGTACCAACGTTTTAATAGTAAAAAGCGCTGATAAGCACTAAAGGATAATTTGGTTTGTAAGTCTAATCACTGCAAACCAAATTATCTAAAGCAGTGCTAACTCTCGTTATCGTCACTTTTGTTAACTTCAAATTCTAAAATATCGCCTGGCTGACACTCAAGTACTTCACAAAGTTTATCAAGTGTCGATAATCGGACAGCTTTTGCTTTACCGTTTTTTAATATCGATAGGTTTGCTTCTGTGATCCCAACTTCTTGAGCTAGGTATTTTAAGCGCATTTTTCGCTTAGCCATTATTACATCTAAATTAATACAAATAGTCATTCCAGCTCCTTAAATTGTATGGCAGTTTTCATCGGCAAGAATATAACCTTCTTTCATCACCCATGAAATAATCAAGATAATAAAGCCAAATACTAATGTTAAAAAGTCCACGCCTTCAAATCCGATAGCTAATATGCGCTCACCGGGAGGATTATTAAACGACAAGATAACAGACATCAATGCACCATAAACAACCGAAGCTCCAACCCAATAAAATAAACAGTAACCTAACTTTTGGTAACCCATCACATTATCAAGTGTAAAAATCTCATTACGTTCATAGCTACGAAATAAATTAATCAATACTCTCAAAGCGTACATAATGATGCTACAAAGAAATAAGCTCGCGATTACAGCTAATATTCGCGTTGTTAGCGTCAGTGGCAATTGTGTTAAATAGTCGATATCAATACTGATCTGAACAATACCGAATGATGTAAGAAAATCATAAGGTGTATCAACCGTTAACCAGTAATAACAAATCACGATGGGGGTTAGAACAAAAAGACTTTGAAAAAATATACGTGCACGACGGCTTTGTTTTTGAATTTTTGACATAATAAGTAATCCTGTTAAGTAGATAACTGGATATTAAAGTACAAAACAATGAAATTCAATAATTAATTATCGATTTACGATAATTAATTATTGATAAATGATTTTAATAGTATCGAATCTAAATCATACATGATTATTAATTTTACGTATTATTTACGCGAAAAATATCAAGGACTCACTCATGACTTACGATGAATTCAATAAATTTTGTGGTTCATTAGCAGCCACTACCTATGTGATGCAGTGGAACAATTCGCATGTTTGGAAGATTGGCGGCAAGGTGTTCGCGATTGGTGGATTGGGCAAAGATAAACAACCTGCATTTATTTTTAAAACCTCAAATCTTAACTTTGATTTTTTAAGTGAACTCGCCGGTTATAAACCCGCCCCCTACTTTGCTTCCCGCGGTATGAAGTGGATACAGCATAACGACAGCACGGCACAAACCGATGAGGAGCTAAGCTATTACCTTACAGAGTCATATCGTATTGTATCGTTAGGTCTCACCAAAAAATTACAAAAACAGTTAGACTTAAATCAATAACCAGTAACCAAGCCCCCATAGCTTAACAAAGCCAACCTGAACGCATAATTTATCCAAAACTGTGAAAGTGGGAAATTAATCATCTGGATAATTTAGCCAAACAGGTTCAAAATTATCCATCAGATTAATTAATGATGGCGTACATATGGATAGTAGTAATAACAAGGACGACACTCTGGCTCGCAATATAGGCAGACCAACAAAATCTTCCGACACCAATATCCGCCAGCATTTAATGACTGTGGCATTTGATCTATTCGCCGATAATGACTACAACCAAGTCAGCACCCGAAAAATAGCCATCGCGGCCAATACCACACCAGCAATGATCCGTTATTACTTTCAAAATAAAGAAGGCCTGTTTCATGCGGCTATGTCACAGTATCGTCAGCCAATACTCGATATATTAAAACAATATGCCGCGAAGCCATCACTCGAAAATTTGCATCATATTTTTACGATTTACTATACTACAATGCAAGAAAACAAAAACTTACAGCATATTGTTAGACGTAATATGCTCAGTAAGAATAACCCGCAAATCAAAGCACATATTATTCAAGAAGGACCTCAGCAAACCTTTAAATTAATTAAAACCATGCTGACTCGATTACAAACCAAAGGTCATATCAAACCAGAACTAGACCCGGAATTATTAACTATCCAATTCCTTAGTCTGTGTATCTACCCTTGTGCATTTAAGCCGTTAATAACCCAAATAATTTCGACCAAAATGGACATGGCGTTTTACCAAAACCTCGCCCAGCAGAACTATAATATGTTAATCAACTCAATTACGACGGAGCAATACAATGAAGAAATCTAAACTACTGTGGCTACCTATCGGCGTTGCAACAGGGTTAGGTATCATGGCGATCAATAATACCATCATGAAAAAGGACGTGGTATTAGAAGTAATTGAGCCAGCACAAAGCGTCTATGTCAGCCAGATCCAAACGCAGAGCATTGCCCCTGCAGTAAAAGGCTACGGTAATGTGGTAGCTAAAAATAAGTGGCAAGCCATTTCCGAAGTGAACGGTAAGGTGCTTTATAAGAATCCTAAATTACAACGCGGTACCTTCATTAATGCCGGTGTCGAATTGATCCGTATCGACCCAACGTCTTATCAGTTAAACCTGAATACCGCACAAGCAAACTTAGACAATATTAACTCCGAAGTTGAAAAACTGGATATTGAAAAGCAGCGGTTAACCCGTTCATATCAAGTCGAAAGCAAAACCTTAGCGTTGGAAGAAAAAGAATACCAGCGTAATATCAAACTGAATAAAAAAGGCACTATCTCGGCATCGAGTTTAGAGCAACAAGAACGTGTGGTATACAACACCCAACTGCAATTAAATGACTTAAAAGCCCAAGTAAAACAAATTCCGGCTTTAAGACGATCTCTTGAAGCACAAATATCACAAGCGCAAAGCCAAATTGATCAGGCCAAACTGGATTTAGAACATACAATTATAACCATGCCGTTTAATGGCCGTATCATCGATGTTAGCGCCGAATTACAACAATTTGTTTCTACTGGCAACAGCCTGATTTTAGCGCATGATGTATCTAAGCTCGAAGTCGAAGCGAAAATGCCCACCAGCCAACTAAGCCGTTTAATACACAGCTTGAAACAAGACCGAGAAATATTGGATAACCTCAACGCCGTACCGGATATTGCGATTGCCAATTTAACTGCACAGATCACCTTGCGCAACTCATCATCAGAAACCCATTGGCAAGGTAAGGTCACCCGTATTCTAGGTGAGATTGATGCTCGGTTAGGCACTGCAGGGCTAGTGGTGGAAGCCGACTTTGATTTCCTTGAATTCGTTAAACGTAACGATCCCAATGACAGCCCTATTATCTCGGGTATGTTTGTTGAAGTGACCGTTAACGGACAAGCACTGCCGCAATTAACCGTGCCACTACAAGCCTTGCATAACAACCGTTTATATCTGGTCGATGACGATAATAGACTGCAACTACAAGAGGTCGAAGTATTGTTCATTCGTGATCAAGTCGCAGCAATTAAAGCCGAGGGACTTAGCGCTGGCCAGCAAATTGTATTATCCGATATTATCCCTGTTGCCAATGGCTTAAAGCTCGCGCCAACAGTATGGACTGAGGATAAATAATAATGATCCAGTTCTTTACCAAGCACCCGACGGCTGCCAATTTAGTCATGGTGATGTTTCTCGCTTTAGGCGCGATCACACTGCCCGATATGAAACGAGAAACCTTTCCCGACTTCTCGGTAACCATAGCGCAAATTACCGTTCCCTACCCTGGCGCCAGTCCAGAGGATGTCGAACAAGCCATTTGTTTGCCGATTGAAGATGCCCTTGATGGTATTAATAATCTTAAAAAACTTACCTGTAGTGCCAGTGAAGGTGTAGCGGTCACGACTGCAGAGATGACTCATGATGGTAATGGCACCACCTTCATTTCGGATATTAAAACCGAAGTGGATGCCATTGACCAGTTCCCAGAAGAAGCAGAAACCACAATCGTAAAACAACTGATGACTTACGATGATGTGGTCAGTCTGGTGATTTACAGTGACATGGAGAAACAAGAACTCAAACTGTATGCCGAAGATGTGAAGCGCCGTCTAAAACGCTTAAAAGGCATAGCTCAAGTTGAAATTAATGGTTTCTCTGATCCGCAACTACGGGTTGAACTGGACTTGTTAGCACTGCGTCAACTCAACGTCTCTGTGCAGGACGTTGCCACTCAGATCGGCAAACAAAATGTGAAGATGCCCAGTGGTAACTTAAATACCCCGAGTAGTACTATTTTACTACGCTTTGATGCCCAGCGTTATACCCCGCGAGAACTCGGTGACATCATCGTTTTGAGCAATGAAGATGGCAGTAAGATCCAGTTAAAAGATATAGCTACTATCACTCAGCGTTTTGAATTAGATGAATCGAAAATAACGGTGAATGGTAAACAAGGCACCATGCTCGATATCAAAAAATCGAAAGCCGATGACTCGCTTGATGTACTTGAAGAAGTGCAGCAATTTATTGAAGATGAAAAGTTAAAAACACCTGATAGTGTGGAGTTCTCACTCACCAAAGACATGGCATCCGTAGCCAAAGATCGTCTCGACCTATTACTATCAAATGGTTGGCAGGGTTTCATTCTGGTGTTCTTGGTGATGTGGTTATTCTTCCCTTGGCGTTATGCAATATGGGTAGCGATGGGATTACCAGTGTCATTTCTGGCCAGCATGTATGTACTGTCGTTGGTGGGCATCAGTTTAAACCTGATGTCGATGGTAGCGCTGTTAGTGGCTATCGGCCTGTTGATGGATGACGCCATCGTATTATCCGAAAGTGTCGCGCATGAATTATCGAAAACGGAAGACAAACTAGCTGGCATAGTCAAAGGCGTCGACCGAGTTAAAAATGGGGTGTTCTCTTCATTTTTAACCACGGTAGCGATCTTTGGTTCACTGGCCTTTCTTGAAGGTGACATGGGTGAAGTGCTGAAAGTGATCCCGATAACCTTAGTGATCACCTTGAGCGTGTCCTTGGTCGAAGCATTTTTAATCTTGCCACATCACTTGTACGCGTCAGTTAAAGACGTCGATGACAGTATTGCGGAAAATAGCTTTAAAGGTCGTTTTAATAAAAAGTTTGAGCACTTTCAATTTAATATTTTACCAAAAATTATTGGCACCGTTGTCGACCGTCGCTATATGGTGACAGCCGGTATTATTGCCTTGTTTATTGGCACTATCTCGCTAGCATCCAGTGGTATGTTGCGCTTTTCAGCCTTTCCCGAAGTCGAAGGGGACTGGGTGCAGATCACCGTACTAATGCCCCCAGGCACTCCGTTAGAGAAAACCGATAAAGTCGTCGCCCGCATTAGCAATGATATAAAGATCACCAGTGCCGAGTTTGGTGAACAGCCCGATGGCGAATCACTGCTAAAATATATCACGGTACAAAGTGGTGAAAACCCTGACGCAGGTGAAACTGGTGAGCATGTCGCGACGATCTTTGTGGATCTACTGACATCAGAAAAACGTAATACCCTGATGGCTGATTATTTAAGCTCATTACAACAGCAAATTGGCACAATTCCTGGGGTAACCAACCTGATTATTCGTGAGCCAGCGATTGGGCCTGCGGGTCGTGCCATTGATATTGAACTCAGCCATCCTGATATTCAAACCTTGAAAGATGCCGGTAATGAATTGAGTAATTATCTGGCGCAATTTAATGGCGTCAGTAACATGATCTCTAATCTACGTGATGGTAAACCAGAATTGCGCATGTCCTTACTGCCCGGCGCGGAAACCTTCGGCGTTACTGGACAAGATATTGCCATGCAACTGCGCGCCGCATTCTTTGGCATTACTGTTGATGAGTTACAGATTGATGGTGAGAATGTGGAATTAGATGTACGACTGGCCGAACGTTATCGTTCCGACCTCGCTTATTATGAAGACTTCCCGTTTACTTTAGCCGATGGTAGTCAAGTACCGCTCGCCAGCATTGTCAGAGTCGAACATGGCCGTGGCGTGAGCCAGCTAAACCGCATAAATAATATTCGTACTATGTCGTTAAAAGGTGATATCGACAAAGAAAAAGCCAATACCGTAGAATTGATGACCCAGATGAGAAAAGACTTTGTACCTATCTTGACCCAGAAATACCCGGGTATTGAAGTACGTCTTGGTGGTGAAGTTGAATCAACCGCTGAAACGGGTAATTCGATGGTGAAGAGTTTCTCGATTGGCTTGTTCGTGGTATTTGCGATATTGAGTTTTCAGTTCCGCAGTTACGTGGAACCAGTGATTGTGATGTTAGCTATTCCGCTCGCGCTTATCGGGGTATTCTGGGGGCATTTCATGTTGGATTATGATCTGACTATGCCATCAATGCTGGGCTTTACTTCATTAGCAGGGATAGTAGTGAATAATTCCATCTTGTTGGTGCAGTTCATCAAAGAAAACTTAGAGAAAAGTAATGATATTCGCCAAGCGGCGATCCATGCGACCACTAACCGTATTCGCGCTATTTTAATCACTACAGCTACAACCGCCGCCGGACTGATGCCGATACTACTGGAGCAAAGTATCCAAGCACAGGTGATTATTCCGCTGGTAGTAGCACTGATCTTTGGTTTACTCGCATCAACTCTGCTAGTCATTCTCATCTTACCGGCCTTTTATGCCATTTTAGATGACTTTGGCTTAACAGAGCGTCACAAAGAAACATAAAAACCAATATGGATAGCCTTACAGTTAATAAGCCTGCACCAAGGCTGATTGGCCGTAAGCCTATCTAATGTCACAGGTGCTCGCACCTTCAGCTTTAGCTAGATTCTGTAGTTTGGCTAACGCGTTCAACTTCTGCTAACGCCTGTTTTGTGGCTACACTCTCTAATCTTTGTGGTCTGGCTACACTCTCTAATCTTTGTGGTCTGGCTAAATAGTAGCCCTGAAAATAATCTGCACCCGATTCTATACAACGCTCAAACACAGCTTTAGTCTCGATACCTTCGGCAATGGTCTTGGCCTTAATTGAATGACCGATACTCACTGCATGATGAAATTTGCTGTACTTAAATGCCGCTAACAAATCGACAATACTTTTATCAATTTTCAAATAATCAGGTTTAATACTTCTTACTCTCGCTTCTGTCGAATAAGCGCTACCATAATCATCTATGGCAACTTCGATGCCAAAGTCGGCTAGTTTCTGTATGCCATTTAATACCGATTCAAGGTTACGTCCTTCAAACTCAATGATTTCATAAACCAACTGCGTCGGTGATACACTGATCTTTTGTAATCCCCTGATTAAGGTATCAACCGCAATTTTATTATTAGACAGAATTTCAAATATAACCGGAGTAACATTAATGAAGAGTTTTTTATCGGAATGGCATGAACAAGAGAAGTTTAACATATGGATAATGGCACAAGTTAACGTTGCAATAGCGCTTGTTTCATCATCATGGCTAATAGACCTAAAGTAATTATGGGGGTTAACCGCAGCGCCATTAGCATCAAAAATTCTGGCTAATGCCTCGACACCGTATATATTATGCTCGCGATCAAAAATGGGTTGAAATACACTGGTAAAAGTTAAGTCTTGGTAGCTGATATAAAAGCCATTCTCAGCGTCTTGCTCAATACGCTCGATGATATTTTGGTGAAGCCTGGCGTAATCTTTCATAAAGTCCATGTACAGTACCGTTATCCCTGTTAGCTATAAACCTAGTTTTCGCGGGGAAACCATAACATGAAAAAAGAGTCTGCCAACTCGACGCTTACATTCTCTTACATTGCAGGTTATTTTCACTTAAAATTATGACGCACTGCACAAACATCTGATTTAATGACTAATTAAAAATATAATGTTAAATAAACATGTGGACATAAAATAGCCAGAAACAAAATGCATCTGGCCTAGGTCTGTATTCATACTATGTTTGCGAAGCGCAGGTTTTTATAGACAGATCATTATGCACAGATTCCGATATTTTCGGTGACATTGTCAAACCAAGCTTGGCCGTCACAATCTAACTCTGCATCAAATTGACGTGCTAGCATTGACTGTACTTTTTTAATTGCATCACTGGCAATAAGTACTTTTTCACCGGCGATATTATCATTCTTCAAAGCAAGCTCGTTGGCATAATCCAACAAGTCTCCAGCTGAGTCTAAGTTAAAAGAAGCAGTGTGTAAGACATCTAAACTTGCTTGGGTGTAGTGACATGCACGTATATAGCTAATCTCTTGCTTTATACGTGAGATAAGAGCCAAGCCGTCTTGCGTTAATATATGAAATTCCACCGTTAGCCTCTCAATTAAATTTAAATCTGCTGGATTATAGTCCTCATCCTCAAAAACCAGAGGTTGAATATAATTAAATTTTAGTTAAAACAATGCAACTGGTCATAAAAAATAACATATGATTACAAATAGAAAGATAGCTGTTCAATTAACAACCTGCCAGTATTTATACAAACATAAATAGCAGTTTATCCATCTTGTCATTATGCGATTTTCCTGATTAAAGTGAAGCATAGAAAGACTGAAAAACCATTCTAAATTAAGCTTTATATTTCTGTAAAACTAAATCCACAATTTGTATGCATTTTCTAATTTAAAACCCTATTCTGGCTCCATCAAATCGAAACGCACCCAGAAAGGATAAGAACCATGACACAATTAAACGTAGTTGATACAGCTAAGAAACTTTGGAGCAGCAAAGACGAAATCGCTAAGAATATTTGGTTAGCAGGTCTTGGTGCATACGGTAAGAGCATTGATGAAGCAAACAAAGTTTCAGACAAATCTTCAACATTATTCGAAGAACTAGTTGCTAAAGGCACTAAGATTGAAGAATCAGCGAAAGAAAAATTGTCTGATAAAAAAATCTCTACAGATGTTTTAGAAACACGTGTAAACCAAGTATTCACTAAAATTTCTGGTGTTGATAGCACTAAAGTTGACGCGCTAAACGCTAAAGTTGACGAATTAACGAAAGCAATTGCTGAACTTAAAAAATAATTGTTTTGAACGTTAAATAGCACTTTATAACGTTGATAGAAATGGTGAGCCTAGGCTCACCATTTCTCGTTTCAGACTCTTTAAAACAAAACAAAGCATAAGTTCACATCATATTTACCATTTTCCACTCAAAAACCAAGCCATAAAGTATATTATCGAGCTGATTGAATATTGACCACAAAGTCAGTTACCTGAAAAAACTTTAATATTACCCTGTTATAACTCTAAATCTCTTCAAAGCCCTATAAGTAGTAGTTCCCCATCACAATACTGACTGTTTACACCTTAGATATAATCCTGTTTTGAATGTTCACTTAGCACAAAAAAATTGACAACCGCGTCAACATCTTTAAGATGCCCCGCAAGCAATGTGACGTTGTATAATTTTGGCAATATGGGCCTTAAGTCTCTACTCTGAAACCGTAAATTTCAGACCTACAATGAAGCAGGATAATTGTACCTTTTTATCGGTATGGTTCCCCTACCCAAGTTTATACTTCGGAATATTGTCATTTAAAATCAACCAACTTAATAGTAATGGATGTTTATTAATGGACAAGTACTTCCTCCTGTCTGCGCGTGGCGCAACTGTAAAAAATGAAATCTACGCCGGTTTAATTACCTTTTTAGCGATGAGTTATATCTTAGCAGTGAATCCGGCAATCTTAGGAAGCATCGACGGGATAGACAAAGGCTCAATTTTTACCGCTACGGCACTGTCTGCAGCTATCGCAACATTCATTATGGGTGCGTTTTCTAAATACCCTATTATGTTAGCGCCGGGCATGTCGATGAATGGCTTCTTTAAAGCTATCTTACTCGGCGGCGGTATCTCGTTACTTTGGCATGAAGCACTGTTTGCTATTTTCCTTTCTGGTTGTCTGTATTTAATTTTAAGCTTAACACCTGCCCGTAAAATCATGATTGAGGCCATTCCAGAAGATTTAAAACTCGGTATTGCCGTTGGTCTAGGCTTGTTTGTTTCGTTTCTGGGTCTCAAAAATGCCGGGATCATCGTCAGCAACCCGTTTATTTTGGTCAGTATGGGCGATGTGTACGACCCGAAAGTATTCATTGCTCTGGTCAGCATCTTTATTGCGATTGGTTGCTTAGTTCGCGACATGAAACTAGCGACGGTTATTTCGTTTATCTCGTCGATTATTTTAAGTTTATTAAGCGATCACTTCTTAGGTAGTAACTTAATAACCATTCCAACCGAAGTGTTTTCAATGCCGCCAAGCTTAGCGCCAACATTCGGTGCTATCTTTGACTTGTCACAACTGACAATGCCAAAACTAACTGATTTAATCTTCTTAGTCATTATCTTCTTTATTGTCGATTTCTTCGATGGGCTAAGTACCATTGTCGGTGTTGGTCGTGATGCTGGTATTATCGGTAAAGACGGTAAAGTACCAAACGCGAAATCAGCATTAATTGCTGACTCAGGTGGTACGATTATAGGGACAATATTAGGCACAACATCGATTACTGCTTACTCTGAATCAGCAGTGGCCTCATCGTTAGGTGCGAAAACGGGTATCAGTGCTATCACGGTTGCCGCGTTGTTCTTAATATCGATGTTCTTATTCCCAGTTTTCTCAATCTTTACCACTGCGATTGTGGCTCCGGCACTGGTTGTTATCGGTATTTACATGATTAAGAACTTGGCTAACGTCAACTGGGATAAGAAAGAATCTGCAATACCGGTATTCTTTATCATGGTATTTAGCTTGTTAACCTTCTCGCCTGCAAACGGCATGGCAATGGGCTTCATCAGCTACTGTTTCGTAATGCTAGTGCAAGGTGATGGCAAAAAAGTACATCCAATTATTTACTCACTAGCACTACTATTTATTGTTTATTTAGCACTTTCATAATTTAGGGACGAACACATGAACTTATTAGAAAAAGCGATTTTAGAGCACGGTAAATCAGTTAACAACGTAGCCCTAGACGCAAGTAGCTTCTTGACTAAGCAAATTGATATTCAAATTTTAGATTGGTGTGCATCGCAATTAGCGATCCACTTTCAAGACGCTAAAATCGACCGTATTTTAACAATCGAAAGCGGCGGTATTGCGATTTCAACATTGGTGGCATTAAAACTAAATGTGCCATTAGTGGTGATGAAGAAAAAGCGCAGCATGTTAGATCCTGAAAATGTACTAACAACCAATGTATTTAGCTTTACGAAAAATTCTTCATATGAATTGAACTGTAATGTTGAACACATTAATGACAATGACCGCATATTATTTGTTGATGATGTATTAGCACACGGTAATGCGGTTGAAGGTACGTTAGCGATCTTAGCGCAAACAAGTGCAACATTAGTTGGCGTGGGTATTTTGTTTGAAAAATCATTCCAAAGTGGCGCGGCAATGCTAGCAGAGAAAGGCATTGATACCTTGTCATTAGCGCGTATCAGTTCACTAGAGAACGGCATTCATTTTTAACTAAATGGCGGTTAACGAGTAGAAAACAAACCAAAGGGGAGAAACAATCACTGTTTCGCCCCTTTTGGGTTTCTATAAAGTGATTTTAATGTGTCTTACTGCATCACTTCATCAAGAATAGCTACTTAACCGATAGCATTAAATCATCAACGATCTGGCTTGGTATCAGCAAACGTAAATCACTCAGACACGTGCTCGCATCTATACCTTGCTGTAATTGTAACTCGCACAAAGCGTACAAATATTTAGGCTGTGGATTAACCTGATAAGCCTGTGATAATAGCTCAACCGCCGCCATAGGCTCTTGTGCTTTAGTAAGTAATGCCAAGGTATAACTTACTTGTGCATCCTGGTTATTTAATTCATGAGCGAGTTTAATATTTGCAATTGCAGCACTGCTATTTTTTTCACGATAGTGCGCTAAACCTAAACTAAAATACAATTCACTGCTGGCAACACCTTGTTGAGTAACCTGAGTTTGCACTACATCTTCTAATAAAATGATTGCTTGCTGGTTTCTGTCAGTGGCTTTTAATAACTCCACATATTCTAAATACATGAAATTATGGTTATTATTCATATTACGATTTAATAGCACAGTAAACACTATCTCAGCTTGCTCATAATCACCACGCACACGGTATAAATAAGCGCGCTGTACCAATGCAGCATCATCATTTGGCAGTGCCAACATATATGCTTCAATTTGTTCACCGAGTACTTGTCGTTGGCCCTCATTCAAAACAGGCCATAAGGTAACAACGGCCAGTGCAGCTTCAAATCGCACGCTTTCTACAGCATCATTCAGTAGCGGCGATATAATGTCCCAACGCGCTGAATGCTGCCAATGTTCGACCGCAAAAATAGCAGCTCGTCGTAATTCAACCGCGTCATCGCGCGTTGCTCGACCAATGGCAATGATAGCATTTTGATCGCTGATATTACCCAATTCCATTGTTGCAGCAACACGCTGCTGGATTGGCGCCTCTTTATTTTGTGAAATTTCAGACAAGGTTACGCTGTTAAATTCTGTCGCGCTGACATTCATAGTTAATAATAATGCGATAAATAAGCTAACAGCCAACTGCACTGCAGCCATAACAACTCGAACAGGCATTTCAATTGTTTTCTTAAAAGCATATTTCATCATGAATCATTCCTTGTTTAACCTATGCTAAATATTTAATAAGCTAAATAGTTAATTTAAGTACGTCAGACTTTATTAATACCTCATGTAATAACAAGATAGTCTCAGTCTCTGGTAAGCCCTTATCTTGCATCCAATGGTAAGTAGCTTGGCTTATTTCCTCTACAGTAAATTTACCGCTTTGATTGCTTTCATCACCTTTAATACTTTCCTGTTCTTTAATAAGGGGTAAATAATCAAGTTTCACTAATAATTCAGCGAGTTCATTCATTGCAGCTGGCTGGATCTCAATGTCTTTCAAATCGGAAGTCCACAGCAGGCTTAATACATCATGATTTGCTTTGGCTTGTTTGTAGCGTGTCATCGCTGTTTTATACGGTGCGTCACATACCGCATCATCAGGCGCCTTTTGACAGATATTAAAATACGTTGCGTACATTTTATATTCTAGTGCCATGGTCGCGAATGATTGGTCGATCAACGGCTGTACGATATCGTCAGGGAAATAGGCAGATCCTTGCTTCGTTTTTTCGGCCATTATGTCTGTAGTTTCTAGTGCCGAATTATCTGTGAACATTGCTGTATTTTGGTCATTATCTTGCACCAATGACGTCGTGTTTGAGCAGCCAACCAACAATAGGCTCGCGGCACTGAATAGCGCTGTAATGAGTATTTTTTTCATTGCGTGTACCTTTATTTAAATTTGATTTTCATGGCGTCGGCGTTAATTTTTTTATGCACCTTATAGCCCATAGTCACTACGATCATCATGATGTATTGGTCGATATGACTGAAGAATTGCTTCCAACCGCCACACAGGTAATTTAAGCCAGATTCACCATCTAAAGTTTTGATAAAACGGTTTTTAGGACATTCACCGAAACACGCAAACTGATATTCACATTCGCGACATTGTTTCGGTAACGTAGCCTCTTTCACACGGCCAAATTGTTCCTGTCCCGCTGAGAATTGCATATCTTCTAGGGTTTTATCTTTGATGTTACCTAGCTTATATTCTGGATAAACATAGTGATCGCATGAGAATACGTCGCCATTGGCTTCTATAGCCAGACCTTTGCCGCACATAGGGGCAAGGGTACATAGTGGATTAACACGTCCCATCCACGCTTCGATGCTTGCTTCAAAATACGGCACATTGATTTGGCCGATATCGTTGTCTAACCATTCATCAAATACCGTGCACAGGAACTTGCCCCATTGCGACGGTGATACACACCAGCTTTCAACCACAGAGTTCGGGTGACTAGGATCCATTTCAGGCATGCCTTGGAATATAACTTCTTCATTTTTCCAATGTTGTGGTGCCGTAGTTTTAAAGCTTTTTGGTTCTACAATCGGGATAAATTGCATTTGCTTTGATTTAACGTCCTCGCGTAAAAAACGATATATTTCCAGTGCGTTATCAGCGGTTAAGTTGTTAACACAAGTCAGCGTGGCAAAATTGATGTTGTATTTATGCAGGATCTTGATGCCCGCAAATGTTTGCTTAAACGTGCCTCGCCCAGCTCGGTTTACGCGGTAAGTATTGTGGAGCATTTCTGGTCCATCAATGCTAATACCTACCATGAAGTTATTCTTTGCTAAAAACTTGCCCCATTCGTCATTAAGTAAAATACCGTTAGTTTGTATGTTGTTTTCGATAGTGACATTCTTTGGTGCGTATTTTTTTTGCAAGCGCACTACGTCACGAAAATAGTTAACACCCAGTAGTGTTGGTTCGCCACCTTGCCAATGGAAAACAATTTCTGAATGATTTTGTTGCTCGATATAAGTGCGGATATAATCTTCTAACATGGCGTCTTTCATGACGGGCTTACAACCGTCTTTATCACCGAGTAATTCATCCTTGCTAAGGTAATAGCAGTATTGGCAATCAATATTACAGGCTGAACCAGTAGGCTTGGTCATGATGTTCATGCGCTTGGTCGGCTGATGCGGGTTATAGCTGTTCACGTCTTTTTGCACTATCAGGTTATCAGTCATGGTGTCTAGATTATTAGTCATGCTATCTCACTTAATTATCGGCGGTATCGTGTGTTGGTAATGGCAAACTCTCCTTAGTTTGTCGTAACGAGCTACCTAAGCAGCTCGTTACTTGTGCATAATCAATTAGTCATGATTATTGGTATTGAGCACGTTCCCAAATTTGCATTTTCTCTACAATCTTATCGATTGAGAATGAACCAGGTACTTGACGTGGTGGGAATTCATTAAAGGTATTTAACCACTGGAAAGTATAACCAGCGCCCATATACATGTACGGTAGGTGTTCAACCATCCAAGTTTCATATGCGCCTGATGTATCAAATGCTTCTTCATACGGGTCTTGACGTAAGTTGAAGATATAAGGCATACGACCTTCAGTCATCGGACAGCGCCATGCTTCAATACCGTGACACTCTTGGTATGAATAAAGGATCTTCCAATCACCTACACGTACACCAGCAACATCACCGCTATCAGTACCATAAACAAAGGCTTTACGTGGCCAATCTTTATTATCATCAGCTGTGGTTGATTTGCCTTCGATAAGTTTTGGCAATAAGTTGTAACCATCTAAATGGACTTTATATTTTTTACCATTCAGCTTAGTGCCTTTTTTCAGGTCAGCCGCGATTGTTGGTTCGCCTGCGGCAGCAAGGAATGTTGTCGCCCAATCATTGTGCGCTGCAATTTCATTAACCACTTGACCCGCAGGGATCTTAGCTGGCCAACGCACCATCGCGGGTACACGGAAACCGCCTTCCCATGTGGTATTCTTCTCGCCTTTAAAGCGTGATGCACCACCATCTGGCCAAGACCATTTCTCAGCACCGTTATCGGTGGTATACAGAACGATGGTATTGTCAGCGATCTTAAGATCATCCAATTTGTCCAGTAACACACCTACCATGTTGTCGTGCTCTACCATACCGTCGCCGTATAAACCGCCACGCTTAGACAGACCTTGGCTTTCTTCTTTTAGATGCGTCCAAACGTGCATGCGTGTCGAGTTGAACCAAACAAAGAAAGGTTTGTTTTCTTTATGTGCACGATCAATGAAATCGATAGCTGAAGCAAGGAACTCTTCATCAACCGTTTCCATACGTTTCTTCGTTAACGAACCAGTATCTTCTGTACGGCCATCAGCATAAGAATGGATAACACCACGCGGGCCAAAACGTTTCTTAAAGCCAGCGCCTTTAGGGTAATCAGCGTGCTCCGGCTCTTCTTCAGCATTAAGGTGATACAAGTTACCAAAGAATTCGTCAAAACCATTAGCAGTCGGTAGCTGTTCAGGGCGGTCGCCTAAATGATTCTTACCAAACTGACCCGTCATGTAACCCTTGTCTTTCAACATGCCAGCAATGGTTGGATCTTCTTGACGCATACCTTGGGTTGACCCAGGCATACCGACTTTTGTTAAACCTGTACGAATTGGATGTTGACCAGTAATAAACGCAGCACGGCCAGCAGTACAAGATTGTTCGCCATAGTAATCGGTAAATAACACGCCTTCACTGGCGATTCGGTCGATATTGGGAGTCCAATGACCTGCTTGTCCATGCGTATAAGCACTGATGTTATCAATACCAATATCATCGCCCCAAATAGCTAAGATATTAGGACGGTTCTCATCGGTGGTCGCAAAACTTGCCGTTGCAGTCGAGGCAAGAACAGCACCTATCGACAATTGCAAAAACGTCTTATTTTTAAACATAATAATGTCCTGTGATTGTTTTACTAAGTTGTGAATAGAATCATCAGGGACTATTCTCCATATGCTAAGGTATTCAGTAAGCAGTAAATTTACTGAATAAAATAGTCAATTGACTTACATCACTGAAATCATAATCCAAGCTCACAAAGTCTGTTTTGCAGTATTTTTACGCTAGTACTTTTATCCTAGTACCTTCACACTCGCGCTTGCGTGTTAAAAATGGAACTAAGAATGCCTGAATCTCCTAATAATGATTTCGAACAACTGCTCATGGCGCAATCGAGCGCGTTAATTTCAAGCTCGCCAAAAGACTTCATTCAACTCTGGCGTCAGATAGCCATGGATGCATTAGATTGGTTTAATATTGATAGGCTTACACTGTTTCCTAACTCGATGATCTTACTTAATGATGGTAAAACCGAGTCGGTCGAAAAAGCCGGTATTCCGCCACTAATTAAACAGCATTTTATTGATGGTAATTATCAGGACTACTTTAAGTTATTAAAAACCAAGCATGATTGGAACAGCTTTACCGCGCAGGAATTACAAAAAGATAAGTGTCTGGTATTAAATAAGTTACACGAGCAAGGTGGACGCTGGCACTGCATTATTCCATTGCAACTGTTTGGACAAAACTGGGGAGCGCTATCTTTCACCCGATTTGGCGATAATGATCAGCCGTTAGGCAATGAGGATTTAAAGCGCCTCAAGCTATTGTGTGAAATGTGGTTATGCTATTGGCAGCATTCAACGCTTGCCCGCAACTTACAGCAAGATATAAATGAAAATGAAAAATTACTACTGCTGAGTAAAAAACAGTGTGCTGTCCTGACGTTATTGGCGCAAGGCTATAGCGCTAAACAGTGTGCAGATAAGTTGTTCTTAAGCTCACGCACTATCGAATCACATAAATATCGTATGCTCGATATTTTGGAATTCGATAAACACACAGAATTAATCCAATTTGCATTACGTAACGGCTTAGGGATCGCCAGCGATTAATACACAACCAGTAATTCTACTGCTTAATCCCGCCTTTATGTCATTTATCATTGCTGCAAAATTATGCTACTACATACACTAAACAGGCTAAGAGAGCAGTCATAGGCAGATAGTGGTAGCAATGATAAATCGATATCCATAACGCTTAATATAGCGCTAGCAAACCTACCGACTACTAAAATCGGTAATCAACACCGACAGAGACTGTGACTTCTTCTGATCTTTCTTCACCATCAGATAAATTACTTTGTTCTGTTTGGAGCTTCATCGCATCGTATTTGACTTCAAGCATGATGTTAATGGTCTTATCGGCGACGTGAGTCTTGATACCTTGTACCCACATAATATTAGCCACTTGCATATCAACGCCTGAATATGATGAACCAAGATTGACATTGAATACAGAGAAGTGAGTCTCGTTCCAAGGGTGTACCGCATACAGGTTTACGGAGCCAAGATGAGCATCATTACCTTTGAGTGTTTGCTGAATATCAGCATCACTTACTGAAAAACCACTCACAGATAATGGTGAACCAGCCATGCTCGAATTAGCGAGTTCGGACAAATCAGCGGTCTTAAAGTCGATATAAGTATAATTTAATGAAGGAAAAAACAATGTGCCATCATCACTTTCTAACGGCAGCATATAACCTGCGGTGTACATACCGGCAGCCTCGTCTAAGCGATAAAGGTCCATGTATGCGCCACCAAATCGGTCGAAATGAGCTGCGCGAACACGGGCATTGTTAGACTGAGTGTAATATTCCGCGAAACCGATTGTTTGCGATATATCACTGGTTAAGCCGCTAGCACCGCCACCAGCAAGTAGCTTTAACTCGCCAGCGTCACTAGCAAATACAGCTGCTCTAAAGTTACTGTTTCTCGGGTCGGCATCATGGTACTCCTGATCATGCTGAGATTCCTGAGACTCATTAGCAAATACACTTGTGCTACATACTGCGCTGATAACACCAGCTGAGATTAAAGATAATAACGTTTTATTCATACCCATGACTTTCTCCAAATAACGATATAACGAGTCGATTAACTTGGTGGGGAATATGAATTAAACAGCCATTTAATTCCACTTATAGCCGCTATTAGCGATGCTAATAAAACCACAAACACCGTAATGGAAAAGACTTATGCATACCACTTATAATGAAAAAATAAACCTGAATTACCTGCGGATATTTAATGCTATTTATCAGGCGAGAAGCACCACCATTGCGGCTAAAAAATTAGGTGTTACTCAATCCGCTGTCAGCCAAACATTAGCAAAGTTGCGGGCATTCACTGGTGACCGTTTATTTTATTCAGCCAACAATGAGTTAGCACCGACACAACGCGCGATCATCATCAATGAAGGCTTGAACGAGAATATTCAGGCTATTGACGATTTATTATTACCAGTGAGTTTTTTTGAGCCTGAGCACTTTCATGGCGAGCTTACGGTAGCTGTATCAAGTGTGTTTTTAGAAAGTTTTGCCACAGAGTTCACTACCTCAGTCATATTTGAATCCTTGCCCAATGCCAAAATAAATGTCACTACGTGGACAGAAAATACCATGAAAGACATAATTGAGGGCCGTGTACATATGGCGATGAATTTCGATCCAATCAGCACACCCAAATCGATACGCTGCATTCCATTAACCCAAAGCCAAGGCATGATCGTGGCCAGAAAAGATCACCCTTGGGTTACAGGCGGTATGCTACAAGCGGAGTTTAATCAATATCCACTGGGCGGCTGTCTATTACCCGATACCCTTGAAAGTGAATCCTTGTTCCAGTCTCGTGATTTTAAGTCATTCGATTTAAAATATCGCTCAGCAAGTATGTCCGTGCTTAACTGCTTGGCCAAGCATTCTGATATTCTAGCGCTCACAGAAACATTATCGGCCTCTGTTTGCGATGACGACATGGTGTGCATCCAACCGCAATGGCTGAACGACAAACTACCGAACAAAATTAATCATGCATTCTATTATCTTGAAAAAAACCACCACGTACCCTTATATAAATTTAGCGCAGACATCATCAAAAAAGTGATCGAAGATAAACTCAATAATGTACTTAGTCGTACCGTAATAGTTAGTTAACATAGTAATTAGAGTGGCTAATTAACATTATAATTTAACCGCAGTGCAGGCGTGTCGAGGTCGTAATAACTGTCTTATTAATACAAACTTGATTAGACTGGAAATGATTCCCTTTTAGCGGCAGGATAGGCATGAAAAAAGATCTCTATAACACATTAGATCTGAATTTATTAAAGGTCTTCCTGATCCTTTCTCAAGAACTCAATATGAGAAAAGCATCTGAACGACTGTTTGTGTCTCAACCTGCGATTAGCCAGTCATTGACCAAATTACGCCATCACTTTAATGATGAATTGTTTGTCAAAGTTCCCACGGGACTCAAAGCAACGCCATTTGCAGAAACGCTAGCGGCATCTATTGCGCCCCACTTAAACGGCTTAGCGAACAGCATTAATCATAGCCTAAAGTTTGACCCTGCAACGCTCAATACATCGCTAAGAATAGCCTTATCACCCGTGGTACTTTCCTGCCTATCAGGTTCGCTTTATCAAGCGCTTAAAGCATCCGCGCCCAATGCCAGTATTGAATTGGTGAGCTGGTCACGGTCGACGCTTGAAGACATTCAGAAAGACGATGTATACCTTGGTATTAATTATGAAATAGCCGCGCCTGCAGAAGTCTATAGTAAAAACTTAGCAGACTTACGCGGCCAAGTGATCGTCAGAGATACCCATCCAATTAAGCGCTCGTTAACCACCCCTGATGATTATGCCGGTTATGAAATTGCCTCGATGATATCTCCCGGTTGGAATGAGAGTTTTAGCCTAGCAGCAGAGACGATGAAAGCCCATGGCTTGAAACATAAGGTCGGATTTCGCTCTGAATTCATAATGGTATTGCTGGATATTATTCAACATACCGACATGTACTTACCCCACACTAACCTATTCCCTATTCAGCAATATCCCAATCTGCGCGCCATGGATGTGGAAATACAAGGTGAAGATTTCTATATTGGTGTCTACAGTTATTGTCATACCAGACACCGTAATAGTGCTCTGTTCAACTGGCTGCACGACTTAATCTCAGGTGTTATTCAAACACAATTACAGCTCAATAATAAGTAATGCTTATCAGCCATATAAGACATAACGTTTAGCCCTGCGCCGGATATTTAAATAGTATTAACGAAAAATTATTACTCTTTCAATACAGGCGCATCCTATGAATAAGACACTTATTCCGTTACTACTGCTCAGTTCAACATCTGTGCTGGCTAATACAGTACATATTTCTCCAGAAATGAAAATTGGCCCCTATGAGGGAACAGGTATTTCTGGTGCGGGCATACAGTTAGGTTTGACTGATACCTTAGGCTTGGATGCCGTCTATTTATCTTACAGCCATACTTCAGCAGAATTTTTATATCTCGATAAAGACAGACTAAAAACATATCGAATCGGGGCACAAAAACAGCTAGTAAATAGACCGAAAATGTCACTACAGCTAGAAGCCGGTTGGGTTGAATATGAGGGTCAGCAAAGACGATTTGCGAGTAATGAGGTAAGATTCGCAGAAGCTACAGGTGTCAGTATCTCGGCTAACTGGGTGATTGCAGTGACGGATAATATTGCCTTCAGAGCGGGGACAGATCTTAACTATATTGATCGAGATAAAACATTTTTACCCTATGACCTTAGCGCAATGTTCTCAACTGGCATTATCTTTAGTTTTTAGTATTCACTCATCATACAAAGACCTGTAGGGACAAATCCCCCTACAGACTTATATTTACGTTGCTATTTATCGTGTTATTTAATAATCGACACACCGTCAACTTGCGCCACAGTGCTCGCTTCAGTACGTTCGATGGTTTTAACCAGCACTGATTGAATTGTTTCGTCTTCGCGCGCATCACTTTTACTTAAAAACTTTTGCGCTTGTGGTGCCGCGCCTTCTTCTAACGTGAATGTCATAACAACTTCTGTCGCAGTATCTGCCGTTGCACCAAAGTACTCTATCGATACCATCGGGTAGCCTTTAAAGCCTTTTTTAACTAACTTTTCGATACGTTTTTTTGCTTTATCTACATTCATTTATCTGAATCCTAAGGGTCATGAAACCTGAACCTATATAGTACAAGATATCTGGTTATTATCTTAATTATATTTCAGCAATTAAACCGTATATATCGATACGCTGTCATACAACTTATTGGCTTCAGTATTAAGCACGTTGGACTGTTCATTAGCATCAATCGAGTTGTCGGATAAAATATCGGACACGCTATTGATGTTATTTACGTTTTCAGAGATCTCACCGGTAACCGCGGTTTGCTGCTCTACGGCCGTGGCTATCTGCGTCGACATGTCAGAAATTTTTTGGATAGACACATTGATGTCATTGAACGATTCAGCGACCAGATCGGACTCCGACACGGTAGACAAGGCTAATTTCTCACTTGATTTCATCAGTACAGTAGCTTTACCAACAATATCTTGCAGTGTTTGAATTGTTTTTTGGATCTCACCCGTAGAGCGATGCGTTTTTTGCGAAAGTGTACGAACTTCATCAGCGACCACAGCAAAACCACGTCCAGCATCCCCCGCTCGGGCAGCTTCGATAGCCGCATTAAGTGCCAATAGGTTAGTCTGGTCTGCTATCGTTTGAATAGCGACAAGGATGCTATTAATTTCCAGTACGTGTGAATTCAACTCTTCGACCACATCAGATGTCTGTTTAATCTCGGTAGATAGATTACCAATCGACTTGATAGAACCAGAAATAATGGCTATACCTTTTTGGGCACTTTCAGAGGATGCTTGCGCAGAACTTGCAGCCTCTTCGGCATTGCGCGCGATTTCAACGGTTGCAGTTGTCATTTCGTTAATAGCCGTGGCGACCATAGAAACTTCAATTTGTTGTTCTTTGATTATGTTACTGTTTTCATGTGATTTTGCTTTGCTTATTTCAGCCATAGATTTAAGCATGGTCGCTTGATGTTTCACTTCTTCGACTAAAGACCGCTGGCTTTCAGCAACATCATTAAAGGCTTGGCTCAACTCTCCTATTTCATCTTCATTATTCGCATCCAAGCGGTGAGTAAGATCACCATCTCCCGCCGCGATTTCTTTTAACGATTTTGTAACTGCAAGTAATGGGTTTAATAATTTTTGAATAAATAAGAACATAAACAAAGATACAATTAAACTGACCCCTAATGCCGCAAATAATTGTATAAAGGCATTATCTCTAATATCTTGGGTGATACTTGCTCTATCAATAACGATAATGGTTCTTAGGTTTGTACCTTTAATTGGCGCAACATATACGGCACTGTCTATGCCATTAATCATGTCATTATAAAGCTTGGGCTGTTCATTATTTAAATATTTATTATCTAAAGAAATATCCGTTAATCTCTTATTAATTAGCGCTGTATTTACATCTGCAAAAATTTCACCTTTATTAGACACAACAAATATTTTTCCATTTCCAGGAATAAGTGTTTGCGCTAAATTAGAAATTAAAATATCAATTTTAACATCCGCACCAATCACCATATAAGAATTATAAAATGTCATTGCCCGACTCATAGAAACGACTCTATCTCCAGTTGCAGCAGCAACCGTAGGGTTATCCATAAAAATATCATCCATCGAGGCATTTTTATACCAGCCCCATTCTCTTGGATCATCATTCCCTTCAGGAAGTTCTACATCATCGGCGTTCTTTTGTTGGCCATCAGGATAAGCAAAAAAAACATTTTCAAAACTACCCGCATTTTTAATTATTTTTAAGGTATTTCGAATCATCATTAAAGGCGTTTTTTCAGGCATGCTATTCAAGGTATCTGATTTAGAACTTAACCAATCAGTTAAAGATTTATTATATGAATGTGCGGTATTTTCGATTCTTGATAAAGTCTCATTTTCGATTCTATTTTTAGAAGATAAATAGCTAGTTGCTCCAACGGCTCCAGCACCAATAAAAACAGCAATAGATGCGGTTAATACCAATCGAGCTTTCAAGGTTATCTTATTCATTTTCATTTTACGTTCCAAATTATAAGGCAAAAAGAAATACCACATCTGTTATTAATTAACAGTCATCATGACTCTATAAATAGTTGCGTGTATCAGCATGATACTCAGAACGAAAATATTACCTTAGATTTGTTTCATGTAATGAAAACGAGTGTTTAGTTGTGACTGTCACCTAACAATGTAGGGCTCTTTTCTTTCGTTTGTTAATTAAAACGAAAGTTGTATGGGTCATAATAACGCCCCACAACAATTTAAAAATACGATAATGCTCAGATCAGATAAAGTCTATGCGTGATATATAAGGGTTGCTATTGGTCAGTGCTTGCGGGGATATTTGCTTGGTTAATACTGCCGATATGCGCATATAGGCAGTATTCATTTATCGTGTTTAAGACGAGCAGCTTAGCACCATATTACGTCCCCACTCCGGCGGTAACGCGGCTAATTTTTCAAACTCAGGATGTTCGGCAAAGGGGCTGGCTAATACTTCCCGTAATTGATTTACCAAGCTGTAGTCATAAGCCGTTGCTTGCTCAATCGCTTGCTGCGCTAAATAATTACGTAAAATATACTTAGGGTTCACAGCATCCATTGCAACTTTACGCTCATCATCAACGCTTGATTCAAGCGTCAAGCGTTGCTGATATTGTAGCGCCCAAGTATCAAACGCATCACGGTCGATAAACTGATCACGAATAGCGCTATTCATCACAGTTTCAGTACGCTCAAAACTGCTATCCAAAGTGCTTTCGAAAACGCTTAACGAACGGAAGAAATAGGTGTAATCAACACTGCTACTCGCTAATATTTCTAACAGGTTTTTAATCAACTCACCATCGCCATCCTGCACTTGCTGTAAACCCAATTTAGCACGCATTAATTGACGTAACTTAGCCAAGAAAATATCATCATAGGTTTGCAGCGTGGCATTTAACGGTTCAACATCCATGAACGGCGTTAACGAACGGCCTAACGCCATTAAGTTCCAGTAACCGACTTGTGGTTGCTGATTAAAGGCGTAACGACCCGAGTAGTCGGTGTGGTTACAAACATAAGCGGGATCGAAGTTATCCTGAAACGCAAACGGACCATAATCAAAAGTTTGTCCCAAAATAGACATGTTATCGGTATTCATCACCCCGTGCACAAAACCAACCGCTTGCCAATGTGCCATTAACTCTGCGGTGGTGGACACGACTTGCTTATAAAATGCCAAATAAGGCACTTCAGCAGTTAAGGCATCAGGAAAATGTTGCGTTAAGGTGTAATCCAGCATCAACTTTAAATCGTCTAAACGCTGAGTATAATAAAAGTGCTCGAAGTGACCAAAACGCACATGCGACTCGGCAACACGCACCACCATAGCGGCTTGTTCAACTTGCTCACGCATTACCGCATCGCTACCAACAACAATACTTAACGCTTGTGTGGTGGGAATGCCTAATCCTTGCATCGCCGCACTACATAAGTACTCACGAATACTTGAACGTAATACCGCGCGACCATCACCTTGACGGCTATAAGGGGTTTTACCCGCGCCTTTTAAATGCAGATCCCACGTTGGGCTCTTGCTACTATTTCCGCGACTATCACTGCCTTTAACTTGCGCTAACAGCAAGCCACGACCATCACCTAAATCAGGATTGTAGTGACCAAACTGATGGCCCGTGTATTTCATTGCCAGTGGTTCAAAACCGCTGGGTAGATAATTACCCGAACATAACTGCAATAACGCATCACTGCCTACGACCGCATCATCAAGTCCGAGTAAAGCCAGTACTTGTGGATTTAAGCTGACCATTTTCGGATCACTTATGCCATTCGGTACTTGCTTGTTATAAAAATGCGCGGGTAATCTTGCATAATGATTATCACAGTTCAGTGCATCAACACTGCTTAGCGGATTATTATTTTTCATCAAATGCCATCGAAATAGAGTTAATACAAAAACGCTGACCAGTCTCTGTTGGTCCATCAGGGAATACATGTCCTAAATGCGCGTCACAGTTACTGCATGTCACTTCAATGCGTTGCATGGCTAAGCTGTTATCTTCGATATATACCACGGCGCCGTCTTTGATTTCTTTATCAAAACTTGGCCAACCGCAACCGGCATTAAACTTACTATCGCTGGTAAATAATTCGCTACCACAGCACTTACACTTGTATACGCCCACATCATTATTATTCAGCAAGGTGCCGGTATACGGATGTTCAGTACCTTTTTTACGGCATACGTAAAACTCTTCATCGGTTAATTCTGCTTGCCATTCGGCATCTGTTTTAGTCATGTCTTTTTTCATAAGGTCTTTGTCCATACTATTTTTATCCATAATGTGCTTTTCCTCACGGTTAATGAGTTGATTGTAAGCGGCCGTACAACGTTTGATAAAGCCCTTCAACCTGTAATAATTCATGATGTTGTCCTGACTGGCTAATTTCGCCATCATCGAGCACATAGATCAAGTCAGCCTGTTTAATGGCGCTGAGTCTATGAGCAATAATTAATGTTGTTCTGTCTTGTAAAAACTCGCTCAAGTTATGGTGTAAGCGACTTTCGGTTTTGGTATCTAATGCCGATGTCGCTTCATCAAATACCACCATTTGAGGTTTACTTAATACCATTCTGGCAATCGCTAAACGCTGGCGTTGACCACCAGAAAGACGTACGCCATTACGGCCAACTAAGGTATCTAAGCCATGCCCCAATTGCTCAATGGTGTCTGCCATTTCGGCGACTTGCAGTGCTTTCCACAGTTCATCATCGTTAAATTGATGACCCATAGATAAATTCTCACGAATAGAAGTATTAAACAAGATAGGTTGCTGTAATACCGTGGCAATGTTCTCACGTACTTTATCATAACCAATCTGGTTTAGCGGCACGTCGTTAATTAAGATCTCGCCTTGCTGTTTCTCGTATAAACCCAACAGCAATTGCACCAGCGTTGATTTACCACCGCCACTGACAGCCACAATAGCGACTTTTTTGCCTTTCGGGATCACCAAGTTTACATTGCGGATCACCTGATTTTCAGCGTTGTAAGCAAAGCACACATCTTTAAATTCGACGCTAACACCTTCTTTACCGGCAAACGGATCAATCACGCACGGGTACTGTGGCTCTTGAGTTAACTCAAATACACTGTTTAAACGTTTCAATGCCGCCGAGGCCGCAAAGTAAGTATATTGAATACTCAATAATTCTTGTACTGGCCCCATCATGAACCATAGGTAACCAAATACAGCGAAGATCTGACCTATGGTTAAATCAGCGAACACCACCATTAACATAGCAATGGCACGGAACACTTCAAAACCAATCAAGAAGATAGTAAAGCTTAAACGGTTAACCGCATCGGTTTTCCACTGCGATTGGATCGCGCTGTGACGTAGCTCGCTGGCGGCATCGACAACACGGCTAAAGTATTGCTTCTCACGTTGTGCAGTACGTAACTGTTGGATCGCATCTAAGGTATCAATGAGTGCTTCTTGGAAGGCTTCAAAGGCGGCATTCTCACGAGTTTTTAAGTTTTTAACCCGCTTACCAAATGAGCGAGAAAAATAGATCACCGCCGGATTCAACAGCAAAATGATTAAACCCAGTTGCCAATCAATCCATAACAAGATCGCAGCCGTACCGAGTATGGTAAGCATACTAACGAGGAACTTAGATAAGGTTTCAGCAAGGAATTTATCGATGGTTTCAACATCGGTAATACAACGAGAGCTGATAGCCCCAGAGCCTTGAGTTTCATATTCCGTTAATGACACCAACGGCAAATGCTGCATCAATTGGTTACGAATATAAAAGCTAAGATTCTTACCGATAATGGTAAATTGTCGCGCTTGCCAAACCGATAACACTAAACTTGAGAGACGTAGACACACCACCAAACCAAGGATAGCTAAGACATATAACTGTGGCCCCCACCATGACTCAGGAAACAGGTTTTGCATCGTTTGTACTGCAGTGCCGGGTTTCTCTAGCAACACCTCATCCACCAACAACGGCATCATCAAAGGAATTGGTACACTGACCAAAGTGGCAAATACCGCTATAATATGTGCGCTGATTAAGGGTTTCTTTTGGCGTAATACCCGCGCACGGATCAACTTCCAGCTGATTCGATTACCTGGCTTTTGTTGCGACGTATTTTGTAGAGAGGTCGGTTGATTGCCTTGTTGGCCTTCTTGCTGTGATTGAGAAGTTGTTTTTATCATAATGTCTATAAAACCCACGTCACCCTTAAGTTATTACGAATGATTATCAATTGCAGATTATGCCGTAGATTCACTCGCAACAACAGCTTTAATGCCTGCACTGTGCAGCTTAATGCAGATATCACCTTGTTTAAAAGCGATAGTCGGATTGGCTAATTGCTCACCTTCCACGTGTGGAGCTGAACGCTTAACTTGAATGCTGCTGTCATTCGTTAGCACTGTATCAATATTAGGACTAATCAAACGCAATGCGTGATCTAACTCATCCATACCCGTGGCATTACCAGGTAGTACAAGCTCAATATGTTCCCAACCTTGTTGTGGGTAGTGCTTCCCTGGTAGCGGCAGTTCAACACAATCAATTTGCCAATTACCTAAGGTTAATGGCTCAGCTAATACAATAATATAAATGGCACGACCGTTGACGATACTGTCAGAAATAACCTCACCACGTTGTTTGAATTCGACCAATAACGACTCAGCAAGGGCAATATCATTGACGCGTAATGCCACATGGTCGCACCATAGTGCCTGCGTCTTGGAGGCTGATTGTTCGAGCAATCCCAGTTGCTGTGCAAAGGCGAGAATGGCGTTAGAGAATGCAGGCCACTGCTGGATTAGATGTTGATATTGCATGGTAATTCCTTGTTAAAATTGTCCGGTAATGATACCACAGCAGCCATTTTTAATGAGTGGTTTATAAAATAACCATTTTTGATTCAGTGCAAAAAATTGAAATTTGCTGCTAATAAGCTCAAAAACACAGAGCTTTTAAGACATTATCCTGTTAAATTAAAGGGGATTTCTTTATTAACTTTTCATAATTGATATAGGGTGTGCTAATGAACAACGCTTTTGATGCAGTAAAAAGTTCTCGTCGTAAAAACAAACTAAAACGTGAAATCCACGACAATGATAAGAAGATCCGCGATAACCAAAAACGTGTTGATCTACTTGATAATCTACTGGACTATCTGAAACCAGAATTGACTCAAGCAGAAATTGTTGAAATTATCTCAAACATGAAATCAGATTATGAAGACCGTGTTGATGACCACATCATTAACGGTGCTGAACTATCTAAAGAAC
Organism: Moritella sp. Urea-trap-13; assembly: GCF_002836355.1. Lineage (NCBI taxonomy): Bacteria > Pseudomonadati > Pseudomonadota > Gammaproteobacteria > Alteromonadales > Moritellaceae > Moritella > Moritella sp. Urea-trap-13. The sequence continues at coordinate 157,971 of NZ_PJCA01000027.1, read as the reverse complement.
GCCGCGAAATTAGCAAAAAAATTAAAGCTATCACGAAAGCGGTTAACGAAAAGTAATTTGAATTCAATTATTAAGTGTAATCGAAACAAAAATTAAAATATAAAAGAAATCGAACGCTATACCCCTACATGATAATCCGCGCCTAAAGCACTTTTTATAAATAACTTTATAAAAAACTGGTTATAAAACATAAAAAGCGGATATCAACATTGAGATAGACACCAGATACAAGCTTGCTGCTCGGTCTGGTGTTTTATCTTAATACTAGTGCTAAATCCCCGTAAACGTTCATATATACCCACACGCCCATATATACCAGCATATTCTATATACCTCTATACACCAAAATGCCCGATATACCAACATGTCCATATATACCAACATTTTAGTTCATTACACCACTGTTTATCTTGGCGACTAAAATGCCATTTATAATGATGCCCCCTCAAAATCCGCAAAACCTTGTCACTCAGTTACCGAATGTAACCTAATGTAACTTTAGTAAAACAGATCACACTTTAGTAAAAGTTTAGTTAATATATTCTAAAATAACTTGTAGACTCCGTTTGAATTCACAAGGTGATCAACTTCGAAGCCCTGTGTTTATTATCCCTTGCCAATAAACAGAGACAAATAAAATGAAAACAATTTTTACTAAACTAACGATTGTTACTAGTTGTATTTTTACAGCACTATACGCCAATGCTGAAGAAGTTACTTCGCCAGCACATAGCCAAAATCAACCCGCTGAAATAAGTGAAGCGAGCTTTAATTTTTACGGCGAACTCGGTGTCGGTGGCCACTCAGCACTAGAAGGTGATGATAAAGGCCGTTACAGCGATGGTACGTATATCGAAGCCGGTCTAGAAATGGAGATTGGTAACTGGTTTGGTTTGCTATATGCAGAAGGCTGGACAGTACAAGTCGATGGCGAGGGTAATCCATGGGCTACAGGACACGGCTGGGGCGGTTTTGAAGGCGGCTTTAACCGTGCTTACGTTGGTTACCGTACCGATGATAAAACAGAAATTATTGTTGGTCGTAACGATTCCTCTTTAGATGATATCCAATGGTGGGGTGATGCCACTGTTGAATATGGTTATGCAGCGCCCAATACTCGCGATTTAAACTTCGCGGTAAAAGTACAAAATCTGGAAGGCAAAATGCGTTATAGCATCTCTGCAGCACCAGAAGGCAAGTTTGATGAAGATGACGCATTATTACATTTCGGTAAATACGATGAGTACGCCAATAAATATACCCAAGCAGCGATGGTTAACGGTTACGTACAATACGACCTAATAGAAAACCTCACGTTATTAGGTGGCGCTGAAGTAACTGATGGTGCTGGTGAAATGATTTTAGTGGGTGCGGAATACAAAAATGTCGCGGCACGCATATGGCATCACACCGACCAAGGCACTGAGACCAGTGAAGGCACAGAAACAGGCTTCATGGCCAGTACTTGGTATGAAGCAAGCCAAGGCGTATACCTATCTGCAGGTTACAACTATGCGAATAATGAACTAGAAACAGCTGAAGACGAAGTCACCTCTTACGTCAATGCTGGCGTATGGTGGGAATATGGCGATGGTAAATTTGCCACCGCAATGGACAGCAAATTTTACTTAAGCAACGACACATCAAAAGATGACAATCAAGTATTTATCATGCAGTACTTCTACTGGTAATAAGGAATTAAGATCATGACACTGAATAAATCACTTATTGCGCTAGCGATTGGCGCGGCAGTATTAACGACAGGTTGCACCACAACGCCGTCATCAATTTTTTCAACAACGAATGAGTTACAAGCAACAGAGTTCAAAAACGTTATCGACCGCTCTGGCTCACCAGAATACATGCGCGATTATGATTTTGATGATCACCAACGTTTTAACCCATTCTTTGACCTTGGCGCATGGCATGGCCACTTACTGCCAGACAACGATGAAGGCATGGGTGGTTTCCCAGGTACGGCATTGTTAACGGAAGAATACATTAACTTTATGTCAAACAACTTTGACCGTTTAAGCGTATTCAAAGACGGCAAAAAAGTAGCCTTCACCATGGAAGCCTACAGCTTACCGGGCGCTCTGGTACAAACATTAACATCTGCTGATGTAACAGTTGAGCTAACATTACGTTTTGCATCAAACCGCACATCACTACTAGAAACAAAAGTAACGTCAGCATCACCGGTTGAGCTAGTTTGGGATGGTGAATTACTGGAAAAAAATCACGCTAAAGAAGGTAAACCTCAATCAGATAAAACTATCGACCAAGCCTATCCTGATTACGACCGTGCACTTGTCGCAACAGACGATGGCTTAACGGTTACCTTTGGTAAAGTACGTGCGACGTGGTCATTACTGACCTCGGGTGATTCGGAATATCAGATCCATAAATCAATTCCGATGAATACTGTAATTGATGAGCATAAGTTTACCTCGAAAGCGAGTATTTCTGGTTCAACAACTTTCTACACAACCTATTCGCATGTGTTAACAGCGGAAGAGAATCAAGCTGAGCAAGAAAATATTAAAGCAATACTAGCGAACCCGACTGAATACTTAAATGCTTCAGCACAACGCTGGGAAGGCTATTTAGACAGCGGTTTAACCAATACACACGCAACACCAGCACAAGAGCGTGTGGCAGTTAAAGCAATGGAAACCTTAAACGGTAACTGGCGTGGTGTGGCTGGTGCTATGAAGTTTGATTCTGTAACGCCATCAGTAACTGCACGTTGGTTCTCGGGCAACCAAACTTGGCCGTGGGATACCTGGAAACAAGCGTATGCAATGGCACACTTTAACCCTGACGTAGCGAAAGATAACATCCGTGCGATGTTCGCTTATCAAATCCAAGCTAACGATTCAGTGCGTCCGTGGGATGCGGGTTATGTACCAGATTTACTGGCTTATAACACCAGCCCTGAACGTGGCGGTGACGGTGGTAACTGGAACGAGCGTAATACCAAACCAAGTTTAGCGGCTTGGGCTGTGATGGAAGTGTATAAAACCACGGAAGACAAAGCCTGGATAGAAGAAATGTATCCGAAATTAGTCGCTTATCATAACTGGTGGTTACGCAACCGTGATAACAATGGCAATGGTGTACCTGAATATGGTGCGGCGCGCGATAAAGCTCACAATGATGTAGACGGTAACATGCTGTTTACGGTTAAACGTGATGGCAAAGAAACCACTTATGCGGGTATCGAAAAGTACAACAAGACACTGGCTGAAGGTAACTTTGATCATATCGAAGTACCAGCACAAACAGCAGCGTCTTGGGAATCCGGTCGTGATGACGCCGCAGCATTCGGTTTTATCGATAAAAAACAACTTGATGCTTACGTAGCTAACGGTGGTAAACGCAGTGACTGGGATGTGGCATTTGCACAAAACCGCGCTGAAGATGGCACCTTACTTGGTTACTCGTTATTACAAGAGTCTGTTGACCAAGCAAGCTACATGTATAGCGACAATAAATACTTAGCACAAATGGCTGACATGTTAGGTAAAGATGATGAAGCGAAAGAATTCCGTGGCAAAGCGGATAACTTAGCGACTTATATCAATACTTGTATGTTTGATGAAAGCACAGGTTTCTTCTACGATATTCGTATTGAAGACAAAGAACTAGCAAATGGCTGTGCCGGTAGCCCAATCGTTGAACGCGGTAAAGGGCCTGAAGGTTGGTCACCGTTATTCAATGGCGCAGCAACACAAGACAATGCAGATGCTGTGGTTAAAGTGATGAAGGATACTAGTGAGTTCAATACCTACGTACCGCTGGGTACTGCCGCGATCTCAAGCCCTGCATTTGGTCCTGACATTTACTGGCGTGGACGTGTATGGGTTGACCAATTCTACTTCGGCCTAAAAGGCATGGAGCAATATGGTTACCGTGAAGATGCTGTTGAAATGGCAACGGCGTTCTTCGATAACGCGGATGGCCTAGTACAAGACGGTCCTATTCGTGAGAACTACAACCCGCTTACTGGTGAACAACAAGGCGCGCCAAACTTCTCGTGGAGTGCTGCTCACCTATACATGTTGTATAACGATTTCTTTACTGAAGAAGCTAAGTGAGTGAATAACGTAAACAAAGTAAAGTAGGTAAAGCACAGGTACATAACTAACCAGCTAAAATAGCTTTTAGTTAACAGTTGTTTACCCTAGGCTATTTCAATAAAAAAGGTCATCACTACAACGTGATGGCCTTTTTCTTTACCTGCTAACAATGCTAGTCTAACTGTCCCTAAGCCAATTAGCAGTCGATGTAATGAAAGCGCAATCCAAAGTATTCTCTCAAGCACGATCTAAAGCATTATCGAAACTCCCCTCTAAAGAAAGCCCATTTGTGTTTCTCGCCCTTGCCGGCATAGTCATGACCATGACGTTCTCTGCTTGGAATGCACTGCTAAATAACTTTGCTATCGAGCATGCTGCGTTTACTGGCGCCGAAATAGGCACGTTACAATCAATTAGAGAAATACCAGGATTACTGGCTTTCACTGCTGCGTTTGTATTGCTGATATTAACCGAGCAAATATTTGCCATTATCGCCTTGTCGTTACTCTGTATTGGTGTGGCAATAACTGGGTTTTTCCCCTCTGTATATGGCTTGTATGCCACAACTGTGTTGATGTCTGTGGGCTTTCATTATTATGAAACAATCAACCAATCGTTAAGTCTGCAATGGTTTAGTAAAGCCGAAGCCCCTGCCCTGTTAGGGCGTCTATTGGCGATTAAATCATTTGCCGCACTCTTTACCTTTGCTGGTATTTGGTTGGCATTTACGGTGTTTGAAGCCGATTACATTACTGTTTACATGGTCTGTGGTCTGCTCGGCTTAGCCATCACTGCATGGTTAGCAACGCACAAACCGGAAGTCAGCCATATGCATGTGCAACACAAAAAACTGATCTTGCGTAAGCGCTACAGTTTGTATTATTTGCTGACGTTTTTATCTGGTGCGCGCCGTCAAATCTTCGTCGTGTTCGCTGGTTTCTTAATGGTGGAAAAGTTTGGGTATGGCGTTACTGAGATCACCGCACTGTTCATGCTTAATCACGTTATTAATCTGTATTTAGGTCCTAAGATCGGGGCGTGGATTGGTCGTGTCGGTGAACGCCGCGCATTAACGCTAGAATACACGGGGCTTATCTTGGTATTTGTTGGTTATGCCTTGGTGGAGTCAGCAGAGATTGCGGCGGTACTGTATGTCGTTGACCATCTATTCTTTGCCATGGCGATTGCCCTGAAAACCTATTTCCAGAAGATTGCCGACCCGAAAGATATCGCCGGTAGCATGGGCGTAAGCTTCTCGATTAATCATATCGCAGCAGTGGTTATTCCGGTTGTCTTCGGTTTAATTTGGTTATATGACCCGTCGTTAGTATTTTATGCCGGTGCTGTGATCGCTTGCTTATCCTTGATACTGAGTCGTTTTGTGCCAGTGACCTACCACTCTGAATCAAGCGTGAGTGATAAAGCGCTTTAATGACTATTAGCAAATTACGATACAAAAAAGGCCATCACATTATGCGATGGCCTTAGTCTAAAGTACGACTTAAAGATTATTTAAACGCTCGTGAATAACGCTTCATGACCATAGTCGAACCATCAATATTATCAACAAACTTTTTTGCTGCTGGAACACTCATAAATGACGCCATCGACGCATCAGCATCTTCTGCTGATTGCCAGTGCACAATCACCAACCACTCGCCATTTTCCCCAGCAGCCGACTCTCGTGATATAAAACCAGGCTGTTTAGCAACATGTTGGTCTTCAACCGCTTTATCAATTGCTGCGAACTCGGTATATGAAACCCCTTCGTTAAGCTTTAGCGTCACAATTTCAATAACTGCAGTGTCTGACGCAAACGCGGTAGAAACGGTCATAATCATAGTTAACAATACTAAAGTTAATCTTTTAAAATAACGCATAATTAATATTTCCTCTGTTCAGGTAATCATAGCTTGGATTCAAAAAACTGATTAGTCTAGTTAGCTTAAAAACCAAATTTACCGTTGTTATTTTTCCATGCATCTTTCGCTAGAATGGGCTCAATAATGTCCCAGTGCTCTACAATTTTGCTGTTTTCAATTCGGAATAAATCATAGAAAGAAACCGGTTTTCCGGCAAAGCTACCCTCACTGATACTCAGTACAAAGTTACCTTCACCCAAGACGATATGATTTTGGCTATAAACCATTGTAATACTTTGTTTCGCCATAGCTTCCAGCGCCTGACCTAAACCTGAAAGGCCATCTGCAATGGCTGAATTGTGTTGCAGATAGTTAGCGTCACCGTCATCAATAAAACGACCAAGCTGGGCAAAATCACCTTTAACCAGGATCGTTTCAACAAAATCACCCACTAAGGCTTTATTTGCATCAGTCTTGTCTAAATCGCGCACTGCTGTTGGACCATCTAGCTGAGTGCGACCACTTGGGTTGGCTACGCTTTTCTCTGCCAAGTTATCCCAATGCTCGACGATTAGTCCATCTTCAAAACGAAACACATCAAAACCAGCTTTAGGGCCAAAGAAATTGTAGTCGGTATGGGTAAATACATAGTCACCATCTTGGAAAGCACGTTTAACATCAACCTTTGCACTTCCTACTGGCAATGCTTGCAGTACCGCACCAAAACCAGTAAGACCATCCGCCACGGTGAGGTTATGTTGCGTGTAGTTATCTGGGTTCACATAAGCGGCAGCCTGTTGGTCGCCTGTTTCAATACTATTAAGCAGGGCTACGGCTTTATCTTTGTTAGATAGACTCATTGTATTATCCTCAGTTGAAACTTGACTTGTGCATGCTGTAGTCACTAACACAGTAGCGGCTAACATCGCTGAAATACCTTTTTTCATCATTCTTACCTCTCGTTGGAATGAGGTAATATTAATAAAAACAGCCATGCTTTACATGGTCAAAATCAGAAGGAAAATGGTCAATTACGAACCTTGATATTGTTTTTGAAAACGTGAGGGAGTAATCAAGGTATGCTTTTTAAAATACTTAACAAAATTACTGGCATCCTCAAACCCTAATTCATAAGCAAGCTGCTGGGTTGGCATGCCATGTAGCACCAGCCGTCTTTTCGCTTCTAAAATAGTGTAAGCATCGATGAGTTGTTTGGCGGTTTGATTGGTGGCCAACTTGCAGATCTGATTTAACGTTTTGTAGGTAGTGTGCAGTTGGTCTGCATAATAAGTCGCATCTCGGGTGCGCTGGAAGTTGGCGGCAAGCAGGGCCACAAAGTCATTGAACTTACCCAGCTGACTTTGGTTTAATTTATCATGATGATTCTCTGGCATGACTCGGCGCAACATCAATGACAGCGAAGAAAACAGCAACATGACAATCAGTTCATTAGATTCCTGGTGTATTAGCTCTTTGCTAATTTCAGCCAACAGTTTTTCACTGCTGCTCATGGTTGCTGCGTCAGGAATAAAAACCGGCTGATAGGCGTACTCAAGGTGCGTTGGCGTAAACTCGGGCAATCTCATATTCATGAGTGCTTGATCGATAAATGCTTGCGTAAACAGCAGTACTTTACCTTGCGGTTTTTGGCTAAAATCAAACGCATGCACTTGGTTTTTTTGGACAAATATAAATGCGCCAGATTGATAGGGATAGTTAACAAAGTCAATTAAATGAGCGCCCTCACCTTCTTCTATATGGATAATCTGATGAAAATCGACTAGGTGTGGTAACGTCGGATTATGAGTCAGGCTATCTTTGCCTTGATACAGCGTTGCTAACTCAATCACTTCAATTTCGTTGTTTGCCGTTTTGGTGTGATTAAAGCCAACTTCAGGGATGTTCATATCGCAGCACTGCTCCATAGCATTCTGATTATTACTATTATTATAAATGATCCAAGGTATTAGATTAGCCCATTTATAAAGCTTCAGATACAAAAAAGGCCATCACATAATGTGATGACCTTTTTATTTACAAGCGATAAACACTAAACCAAGCAACGAATTGCTCGGTTAAGGATTATTATTTGCTTGCGATATATTCTTCGTAAGTACCGTCGAAATCAACGATGCCGTTTGGCGTGATATCCCAGATACGTGTAGCAACTGTAGATACGAACTCACGGTCATGAGAGATGAATAGTAATGTACCTTCATATTTCTCAAGAGCCATGTTCAATGATTCGATTGATTCCATATCCATGTGGTTAGTTGGTTCATCCATTAATAATACATTTGGTTTTTGCATCATTAATTTACCGTAAATCATACGGCCTTTTTCACCACCAGATAGCACACTTACTTTCTTGCTAATGTCATCATTAGAGAACAGTAAACGACCTAGGTAACCACGAACAGTTTGATCGTCATCGCCTTTTTCTTTCCACTGATTCATCCATTCCATTAGCGTTAAATCTTTTTCGAAGTATGATTCGTGATCCTGTGCATAATAAGCGATGTTTACGTTTTCAGACCATTTGTACTCACCCGCATCTGGAGTAAGTTCGTCTGCTAGCATACGCATTAGCGTTGTTTTACCAACACCATTGGTACCGATAATTGCGATACGTTCGCCAACTTCAACCATACTCTTGAAGTTAGAGAATAATGGGCCTTCATCAAAGCCTTTTGTTAGACCTTGAATTTCTAATGCATTACGGTAAAGCTGTTTAGCTTGCTCGAAACGAATAAATGGCGTTTGACGGCTAGATACTTTAACTTCATCAAGCTCAATTTTATCAAGACGTTTAGCACGTGATGATGCTTGTTTTGCTTTCGATGCGTTTGCAGAGAAACGCGCAACGAATGCTTTAAGCTCTGTAATTTGAGCTTCTTTTTTCGAGTTGCTTGTTAGTAGTTGCTCACGCGCTAATGTAGCTGCAAACATGTAATCATCATAGTTACCAGGGTAAACGCGTAGTTCACCGAAATCTAGGTCAGCCATGTGAGTACAAACACTGTTTAAGAAATGACGATCATGCGAGATGATTACCATTGTACTTTGACGTGCGTTTAGTGTTTCTTCTAACCAGTCAATCGTTGCGATATCCAAGTTATTCGTTGGTTCGTCAAGTAGTAAGATATCTGGATCAGAGAATAGTGCTTGTGCTAGTAGTACACGTAGTTTCCAACCTGGAGCAACTTCGCTCATTAGGCCGTAATGTAGGTCAACAGGGATACCAACACCGATAAGTAGTTCGCCCGCACGAGATTCAGCGCTGTAGCCGTCCATCTCTGCGAATTCACTTTCTAGATCGCCAACACGCATACCATCTGCTTCAGTCATGTCTGGGTTAGCATAAATCGCGTCACGTTCTTCTTTCACAGCCCACATTTCTGCGTGGCCCATAATCACAGTATCAAGTACAGTGTTAGTTTCGAATGCGAATTGATCCTGACGTAATTTACCAAGACGTTCGTTAACATCAAGACTCACGTTACCAGAGCTTTGATCTAAATCGCCACCTAGGATTTTCATGAATGTTGATTTACCACAGCCGTTAGCACCGATTAAACCGTAACGGTTACCGCCACCGAACTTAACTGAGATATTTTCGAAAAGTGGCTTGGCACCGAACTGCATTGTAATATTTGCTGTGCTAATGATAGGGAACGCTCCTGTCCAAAAATGGACTAAAATATAAATTACTGAATTTTAAGTTGGCGGAGTATATCACCTAATGTGATGTAAATCACGTAGTCTGATTGGTAAAATTGAAAGGATTTTAAAGTTATGGAGAGATAATTGAGGTTTACTTTTAAAAGTCTACTATTTAGTGATATACGAGTTCATATACAAGGCCGTGATAAAGATTATCGCGGCCTTGTATTAGCAAATATTCTGTATAAAACTATGGGCAATCGGTGATGATGCCGGCGTCACCATCACTCAACGAACTTGGCGCTGCAGTAGAATCGGCTATGTTATATAAGCATTCACCCAAAGCACTATTCAACTTGGGTCCAGCCATTCCGGGACTTGAAATGTAACCCCAAGAATTAACCGAAATGATATCCCAAACGCCATTACCATTATCTTGTAACCAAGGGCCACCCGAAGCACCGCCTGATAAACCGCAACTTGGTAACCACCAATTCACAGCACCTACCGTTGTCATGCCTTCAGCGCAATACATAAAGTGCGGGTCATCGGCATAGGAATAGCCTAAGCCATAGCTATAATCAACCGCACTACTTACACTGCCGCCCTCATCATGTCGAGGGGCAACAAAATTAATGCTTATCGCAGGTACAGCATCCGCTAATATGTCAGAACTGGCAGTATTACCACTGTGTGCGCCACTATCATTGACAACATAATAGGCGTGGTCCCATTCTATATTGTTCGGGAACGTAACTTGCGCCCAACCTCGATCAACAACACCAAATGCTGTACTCCAACAACCAATCACATCATTACTGCAGTTGGTATCTGTACCGCTACCTGAGTCACTTTGATTGGGAATGAACAGTACATTACGGGCAAAGGCTTTATTGGCATCGTCATAAACACAATGCGCGGCGGTTAAAATCAGTGAGCGACCCGTTGTCGAATCTTTAACAACCGTGCCCGAACAGACATAACCGTTCCACTGTCTTTGAAGTTGGTCCGCTGGCATTTCAAAATAGATACGCCCAGCCGCCCATTGCACATCAGCACTAACATCTTGTTCGATGATACTCCAATTACCATTAACGACAATTTCATCTGCTGCCGGTGGCTCAATAACATTATCACCAGTATCGATATCAAAACATGCTTCCTGAGACGTACTACGGTTACCACCACGTTTGGCGGTATCCCTCGCTGTCACGTACCAACACCATTTACCATCAGTAAGATCTTGGGCTGCTGCAGTCCAACCACCAGCATTAGATGAACTAGCTGAAACACTATAACTCGTTGGGTTAGCTGTCGGCCCGGTGATATAAAAATCAACCCGTGATACCGCGACATTATCAGTCACCGTCGCCGCCAATATAACAGTGGTATCAAGTACACCAGCATCCGGTGACAGATTAGATATCACTGGTGCAGTACTATCCCGACTACGCTTTGGTTTTCCAGCTAGTGGCTTCATGGTATGACCGTAAGGTATTAACTCACCCTGCTTAACCCGCATATAACCTTGTCCACGCGGATCAATGAGTAAGTCTCTGGGCACTGCAGCATTACGCCGTGAATTATCCCAATGTTTAAGGACACTAGCATGATTTGGATTCAGCCCGGCGTTTGGATTCGGGGCGGCAAAAGAAGTATTAATAAACGGAATAGTAAGGCTAGAGATAACAATAAGACTGATTTTAGCGAAGGCCATAATATTACTCACAATAATTGTAGCTGGGCGACGAGATCCTTCTCATCATCTAGCTTTGTAAGTATAGAGCTATATCTTGCTTAGGCCACTGCAGTTGGTACTTGCGAAAATAGCAACCATGCACCAAGTAATACAAACACTGAACCCATGATCTTATGCTGATAAATGTGGAAACGTTCGTTGGTTAATAATGATTTACCTAATGTGCCAACCGTGACCACCAGCAGTAAGTTAAACAACAAACCTAATACATTAAGCAGTAAGCCCAGTGCTAGCATTTGCTGGCCAGACGAAGTGGCAATGTTTGATGATACAAACTGGGGTAAAAACAATACAAAGAATAATAATGCTTTTGGGTTTAATAGATTGCTGAATACCGCTTTGCGATACAATGAACGCGCCATTTTACTGGTTTGATTCACTTCAGGCGCAACTACCGAGCTAGTGCGTAAACAATCCCAACCCATTTTCAATAAATACAAACCACCCAAAAAATGCAGCGATTTAAGGGCTATCGGGCTCATGGCGATCATCGCAGAAACACCCATCGCCGCTAATAACGTCAAGATAATACCTGATGTTGCGTTACCTAAGCTGGCAAATAATCCCACCTTGCGGCCATAACTTAAACTTGAACTGGCAATCAATAACATGTCAGGACCAGGGATAAGTAACAACGCCACAACAGCCGTTAAATAAAGGGGTAAAATAGAGAAATCAATCATGAAGAGTTCGCATTACAAAAAAAGGAACTGGATTGTAATACAATTAGCGATATTTTCACCTACTTTTTAAGCGGTAAGTGAAATCAATAACCAAAAGCTTAATTGGCGTTAATGGATCGCGCTAGATTAATGAAAACCACCGCTATTAAAAGTTCTCTTTCATTTCCAAATAACAAGCGCGGATATGTTCAATCAATAGCTGCACTTTTTTCGCTGGTTTGCGGGTATACGGATACACGGCATAAATACCGATGACTTTCGCGGTTTGCTGCGACAATACTTCCACCAGCTTGCCACTATCGAGTTCGTTATAAACCAAACATTTTGGTAAATAAGCTAAGCCCTTGCCTGCTAGCGCCGCTTGTTTTAACGCTACGGCATTGTTAGAACTGAAATTACCCGATACTTTGACATTGTAAGGGGCGTCATCATGGGTGAATAACCAATTGAATGCACCGCTGGTTTGGCAGGTATAACCTAGACAATTATACGGCGCCAGCTGTTCGGGGAATTGTGGTTCGCCTTGCAAAGCTAAGTATTCAGGGCTAGCGCAGATCATCCAACGCGAGTTAAAGATATGGCGGGCAATCAAACTGGAATCTTCTAAGTGACCAGTACGGATCACCAAGTCATAGCCATCGGCAACCAAATCGACAAAATCATTGTTCATCGACATATCTACCGTTAACCCCGGATGCTTTTCACAAAACTCAGACACGGCTCGCGCTAATAACAACTCACCCGAGATCGTCGGTACTGACATCTTGATATGACCCGCTAAGGTCTCGCTGTAACTGGTCACCGTATCAAAGGCATTCTTGGCGGTTTGGGCTATGCCTTTAGCACGATAAAACAACATTTCACCAGCTTCGGTTAAAGTCAATTTACGCGTGGTACGGAATATGAGTTGCACGCCCAAGTCTTCTTCTAAGCGGCTGATACGTTTACTCACCACAGACTTAGTGACCTTGTTCGCTTCAGCAACTTTGCTAAACGAACCGAGTTCAATCACTTGGGTAAATAACACTAAATCATCAATTTGCGGCATGCAATTCTCGGTTTACTAAAAAGAAAGGGTTGGATTATAGTAATTATACACGTAAACAACGGCAGATAACGAGACCCAATAACAATGCCAGTTCTAGGCTAAATGGATCTCGTTTCTTCTTAACTTATACAGTGCTACATATCAGCAATCACAACATAAGCGGCATGGATAGGACCATGCACACCAACCACCTTGATTAACTCGATATCAGCGGTTGAACTAGGGCCGGAAATAAAGTTAACGCACGACGGTAAACGTTCGCCCGCTTGGGCTTTATCATGCAACACTTTAGCAGCTTGAGTGATACGTGGCACAATTCGGCTTTGTGGCACCAAGAATACCGATGTCTGCGGTAATAGACTTACCGAACGGCCATGAGACGCAGCGCTGTGCAATACCATAGTGCCCGACTCTGCTAGCGCTTGTTCAGCAAACACAATACCGACTTTCGCTTGCTCTGCTTGCTTGATATTGACGTCGTTGGCTTGATCAGCATCCCAAGTATAGACATCATCAAACTGCAATTTCAAGCTGTTGGCGACGTCCAATTTAGCTAAGCGGTTATCTCCTGACACGACAATTTTACCAGCACCAAAACCATTACAAATAGTGGTTAAGGTTTCATGTAACTCATCTTTGTTGCAACTCACACCTAACGAACCTAAGTTAGTCTTGGTGAATTCTAGAAACACATCGGCAAGTTGTTGCTGACTAAACCCTGCCATCACATCATGATGCGGGTTATGTGGTAATGGTGGACGTTCAACACCTTGGGTATTGAGTTCGCGCCCCAGCTTAGCGGCCAATGAGCCCAGAAAGCTATCGCGGTTATGTATCTTAGCTTGCATGATTATTTCTCACTCTTATTAGCTTTAGCTTCAACTATACCTGTGACAGCAGCGGCATCTGTATCTACAGGAGTACCTGAAACAGCTGCATCGGCATCACGGTTAGCAAACCAACTGCGAAATGACTCGCCATCTGGTTGTGGTAGGTCACGGGCTTCAGTCCATTCAGCAACAGCGCCAACATTAATCGGTAACTTGCCATCTTTAATCACTTTCGGCGCAACTTTACCGCCCACCTTCATCGCCATGTTCCACAACTTAGGACTGGAATTAAGGTAGTTAAATGCCGATACCGTCATGCGTTCAGCTAAAGGAGTGATCTTTTTAATCACCATTTTTTCACGGTGCTTTAATAACAGATCTGATAGCGGGATCTTAACCGGACAGACATCATTACATGCTTGGCATAACGAACAGGCATACGGTAAGTCTTGGAAATCATCATAGCCACCCAGCAATGGCGACAATACTGCACCAATCGGACCTGAGTAGATAGAACCGTAAGACTGACCACCAATATGTCGATAAGCAGGACAAGTATTCACACATGCAGCGCAACGGATACAACGTAAGATATCTTTAAATTCTGAGGCTAAAATGTCTGAACGACCATTATCTAGAATAACTAAATGGAACTCTTCAGCACCATCCATATCATTAGATTCTCGCGGGCCGGTAATGGCGGTTACATAACCAGTTAATGGCAAACCTACCGCACTACGACACAATAAGCTGACCATGATATCCAGCTCTTCAAAGGTCGGAACAATACGCTCCATGCCCATCACAGCGATGTGAACTTTTGGTAATGAAGTGGCTAATCGGGCGTTACCTTCATTAGTCACTAAGCTAATTGAACCTGACTCGGCAACCGCAAAGTTACAACCGGTAATACCAATATCTGCTTCGATAAAGTCATGACGAATATGTTCACGGACAAAACGAGTCATTTCTTCTGGATCAGAACTGCCTTTATAACCAATCTTGTCTTCAAATACACCGCGGATCTGTTCACGGTTTTTGTGCAGCGCTGGTACCACAATGTGTGACGGTGGATCGCAGTCATCCACTTGTAAAATATATTCACCTAAATCGGTTTCAATCACTTCGCAGTTGTTACGTTGAATGACAGCGTTCAAACCAATCTCTTCAGTCACCATCGATTTAGATTTAACGACTTTCTTAGCGTTTTTTTCTTGGATGATATTTTCAATGTAGTCTGTAGCTTGTTGCGATGTTTCAGCAAAAAACACATGACCACCAGCCTTTTGCACGTTTTCACTTAACTGATGTAAGTAGTAGTCAAGGTTGTCTAATACATGCTCACGGATCTGCTTACCGTTTTCACGCCACTCATCCCAGTTACCGAGTTTATCCGCGGCTAATTGACGATTAGTGAACATACGCTCTTGGGCGTTGGCCACCGATTTACGCATAAAGCTATCTTGCATTTGATCTTTAATACGCTGTTTAAAGATCACATCACTGGTTTTCATCGACATGTTAGTTAACCTCCACGGTAAGGCTATCAACAGTATTGCTCATTAGCACATCAACAATATGCAAGACTTGCACGGTTTTGCCTTCACGCGATAAACGTCCGGCGATGTTCATCAGACAACTAACATCGGCACCAATTAAATAATCAGGGGTGACAGCATTAATGTTTGCTGCTTTCTCTTTGACCATTTCACCAGAGATCTCTGCCATCTTGATCGAGAAGGTACCGCCAAAGCCACAGCAAGTTTCTTGATTTTTAATGTCGACTAATTCTAGCCCTTCGACATTACTCAGTAATTTAAGTGGCTCTTCACGCACACCTAATTTACGGATAAGGCTACAAGAAGGATGATAAACACCGCGTCCTGGTAATTTTGCGCCGACGTTGACGATATTCAATTCGTTAACAATAAACTGCGTCAGTTCGAACAAACGATCCGATACCGTTTGGGCACGCGCCGCCCACTCTGGTTCATCTGCTAAATACTCAGGGTATTTCTTTACCGCTGCTGCACATGAACCCGCTGGCGTCACGATTGGATAGTCATTACCTTCAAAAGCACGGATTAATGATTTCATCGCTGGCTTGCTTGATTCGATATACCCGCTATTCAATGACGGTTGACCGCAGCAGCCTTGCTCTTTCGGAAATAATACCTCGCAGCCTAACTGCTCCAGTAATAGCACTGTTTTTTTAGCTACGTTTGACTTAACTACGTCACATAGACAGGTTACAAAAAAATTAACTTTCATCATCTCACCTTGCTCACCGAGCTTATTTTTTGCAGCATGATATAAGTAAGTATGGCAAAAAACGAACGTGATTAGCGCTAATAAATATATCAATAGATCGACTTGTGTGATCTTAACTTTATCTTAAATAGAACAATTTATTTTAAAACAAGCAGTTATATTTTAATTAAGAGCTCCCGGCAAGGCTTATTAGATCAAATATGGAAACAATGAAGTTCGACATTAATGGTAATACCGCCTTTTTGAGTTTAGTGCAATTAGTCAGCAGTTATCAAGCTCGGCACTATACTCAACAGAATACTCAACATAGATAGGACAAGGGGTTTGAGAGGGGCTCGTTGTGTAATAAAATAACGCATTCATGCTAATTAAATGATAAACCCTACTTTTTGTGGTTGAATTTCATCAAAATTATTTACCTAATTGCACTAAATCCATGAATCGATTAATTTATCGATAATGCTACGCCATTTTATTACCGTGTATTATGACAATCACTGTTTCTAATACCGCTACAATCATTTATAGACCATTACAGTTAACCATCTAAGTCATTGATTATATATAACTTGATGATTTACGCTTTTTTACACGTCATTGTTTATGTCACATTTGTCACCTATACGCCTAATTGCATACCTAATAAGAGGGGTGGAGTTTGCGGCTCAAGCTCTTACAATCCATCCCCCACAAGACACGGGTATTCGAAAAGCGCAGGCATTAACTGACTTGTACTTTATCAACAATACATTCAAACAATATTATAAATAGACTCATGCATAACTATCAGCGTAAACCCGATAGACTTATAGCCTGAGCACACATGGAGTGGGTAGCAATGACATCCCTAATCTTGGCAATGATGCCAATTCTCGTCCTTATATGGATGATGACGAAAAAGAATGGTGTACCTTCGTACATTGCACTACCAGTGACGGCATTGTTTGTAGCAGCACTGCAGATCTTTTACTTCCAAACTGACCTGACACTTATCTGGGCAAATGTAATTGCCGGAAGCTTGTCAGCTATTACCCCAATATCGATTATTGCCGGGGCAATTTTGATGAACCGCATGATGTGTTTATCCGGGGCTGAGAATACTATCAGTCGTTGGTTAGAAGGCATCAGCCGTAATAAAGTTGCTCAGTTAATGATCATTGGTTGGGCGTTTGCCTTCATGATTGAAGGTGCGTCAGGTTTTGGTACACCCGCAGCGATTGCCGCGCCTATCTTGGTTGGCCTAGGCTTCCCACCACTACAAGTGGCAATGCTAGCGCTAGTGATGAACTCGGTACCAGTATCGTTTGGTGCAGTGGGTACGCCAACTTGGTTTGGTTTCTCAAACTTAGGTTTAACTGATTCAGCATTGCTTGAGATTGGTCAGCAAACTGCGATGATCCACTTTGTCGCAGCCTTTGTTATTCCGGTATTAGCACTGCGCTTTGTCACGTCTTGGACAGAGATCCGTCGTAACTACTTCTTCATTCTATTAAGTACCCTATCTTGTACTGTGCCTTATTTCTTGTTCGCACAATGGAACTATGAATTCCCAGCATTAGTCGGTGGCGCGATTGGTATGACTATCTCGATTGGTTTAGCGAAGTTAAACATCGGTCTGGGTAAAGTAGCGGCAAGCACAGACGATAGCAACACAGTAAAAACGGTAATCAGCCGTGGCCAGATATTCAAAGCCATGACACCGACTATTTTGTTAATTGTTATCTTAATCGTGACGCGTATTAAACAGCTTGGTATTAAATCAATGCTGACTGATGCGACTGAAGCATTATCAGTATCACTGGGTGGTTTCGGTGACTTTAGTGTTAGCCAAGCGCTAATTTTCAAGTTAAGCAACATTCTCGGCACTAACGTAGCTTGGGCCTATAAAGCCTTGTATGTACCGGCATTGGTGCCTTTCTTATTAGTGGTATTGATTTCTATCCCACTGTTTAAGCTTAAAGGCAGCATGGTTAAGCAGGTATTCACTGAGACGGGTAGCCGTATTAAAATGCCATTCATTACGCTGATTGGCGCATTGATTATGGTTAAGCTGATGATGGCTGGCGGTGAAAACTCCCCTATCCTTATCATCGGTATGGCGTTCTCTGATTTGATGGGCACTAACTGGCAGTTTGCTTCCGCTTATCTTGGCGCGCTAGGTGCATTCTTCTCAGGCTCAGCGACGGTATCGAATCTAACATTTGGTGGTATTCAGCAAACGATTGCAACGACCGTTGGTTTACCAGAAACGACTATCTTGGCTCTGCAATCTGTTGGTGGCGCTATGGGTAACATGGTATGTATTAACAATATTATTGCGGTATCGACCATCTTGGGTATCTCGAATAAAGAAGGTTACATCATTAAACGTACAGTTATTCCGATGATTATCTACGGTCTGATTGCAGCGGTAATGAGTACGCTAATCTAACGGTAACTTGTAGGGTGAATAGCCCTGCTTGATAATTGTTTGAAATGAGAAACCAACGGCGAGAGCTGTTGGTTTTTTTGTAGCCTTATAACTCAATCTGTTTCATTTATTCAGCCTGAGCTGAGTGACAACATGAGTACCACTCATTGCTTTCACCGAATGCATTACTACTACTCGGCGTATCGACGGCCAACTTTATATCAAGGCCATTAATAACTTTGATTAAAATCCCATGAAACCACCTCAAAACAATAAATTAATCGTACCGTTTACGCAGAACGTTAAATACGTAAGACGTCGTTAATCTATGTTCCGCCATGTTTACAACGCCCCTATGCCGTTGACACACACTTACATTATCGTAATTTACGCTAGGATAAAACTAACGTAGCATAATTACCGATGCAGACACCTTATTACGTCGGCTCACCAAACTGAAGACGTTAGATTTAAATTTTGACTGACAGCTCCAATCATTAAAATGACTAATTAAGTGGTTTTTTTTAACAAATATTAAAGGATTAAAATGAAAAATTTATTAGTAATATCTGCCCTTGTTATAGGTTTATCTGGTTGTTCTGGTATTCGCCAAACAGACGAAACGTTTGGTTCACATGCAGAAAATGTTAATGTTTTATTTATGCAATTCCCTGGTGGTGATACGCAAGAACGAGCAATGGCATTAGCACCTGAAAATTCTGAAATCGTTACAATTAAATCAACAGTTTCGGATACTTCATCAGTTGTAGGTGTGTTAAACCGCATCATTGGTGTTGATCAAACTAAAGTCGCAGGCATAATCAAATAACACCTACGATATAAAAAATTGAAGGCTAAGTGCTATATAATTTCTCACTGGGCCTTCAGTAAATCTCCCACCCAATACAGCGTCTCACGACAATAACAAATACGCCAATCGAGTCGTGACATCTTGGATTAATCGCCCTACTTAATAAATATCTTTTGAGCTAGATAACAATTATTCTAGCTACTCTCCACTAGGAAAATTACATTCGCAATATGTATCGTGCGACTGGTAAGCTTTGATTTATGATTATTCTGATGTAAAAAACTGATTTTAAATAGAATATTGGATAACACGATGAATAAAGACTCATTTACAGGTCAGGCTGTTTACTCAAAAAAGGTACTTTCAATCTATGACATATGGGTTTTAGGTTTTTCAAATAGCTATTTATGGAAATGCCCAACGAGCCTCATTGGCAAAAAATTCGTAGCCTTGGTATCTGATAACCATTTAGATGTGGGAGTCGGCACTGGTTACTATTTAAAAAATTATCTGCCGAGCGCTGTTAAGCGAGTTGCTTTAGTGGATTTAAATAACAATAGTTTAGAGTCAACCTCTAAGGCTATCCAGCATTTAAATCCTGAAGTTTACTGCCGAGATATCTTAAAACCCTTAACATTAAGCAATGAGAAATTTGACTCTGTTAGCATCAATTATCTATTACATTGTTTACCAGGTGATCTATCTGAAAAAAGCATCGCGTTTTCACACCTTAGAGACGTAATGAATAAAGGCGCTGTGTTATTTGGTAGTACTATCTTAGGTAAAGACACTTCACAAAATAATCTCGCGAAGAAACTAATGGCTTTCTACAATAAGAAAGGCATATTTAGCAACGCCAATGATGATCTTGTGTCTTTGGATACGGCGTTGAAAGCGCATTTTTATGATGTGAAAATTAAGGTTGTTGGCTGCGTAGCAATATTCTCCGGTATAAAAATATAAGGCTTTAAACGGACAGATACAGCTGGCTGTTTTTCTTACAGTTGTATAGCTAGAGTATTAACCTTAATACAACTCATTACTGCGACTCGGAGTATCAACGGCCAACTTTATTGTAGTGGTAGAGTGATTTTTGAATAAAGTCAAAATCAGGTCCTTTTTATTCCACAAAACGTCGCTAAAGTAAGTCCATTCCACACCATGGACTTTATCATCTTTACTTAATTGACCAACGCCAGTGCCTTACCTACCTAAGCCATTACAGATGTAAAAATAGCAGAGTTTTTTTCCCCGTTACCACAGTGCCACCTAAACCTACGATAGTTTATTTTTAATACATAGATTCAAAGAGATAAGACTAAAGGTGACGTATTTAACTATATTGGAATGTTTTATAACTCAAAACGTCTACATGGTTTTAATAATATGTAATATCCGTTAACGTCTTAAAAGCAATAGCTTTCTAGTTTAGATAGTGTTTATAAAAGACTCGTTTGAGAAAAAGTCTTAATTAAAAATCAGAATATTGGAATTAAAACATTAAAAAGGGCGTTAGAAATGGACAACAATTTGATGGAAAACTTTTTAACCACGTTACATTCACATTCAAAAGACATAGGGATCACTAAGATTTATAGTGAAGTATTAAAAATGAATGGAACAAAAGTCTCAGCAGGCACATTCAGTAATAAATTCACTCCGACGTCTAAAGAACATAAATTAACGCTGACAGAGTTCATGTCTGTAATGAAAGTTTTAGAATTAGACGACAGTGGACGGCATGTCAGTGTATTTACAGATATGTTAGAAGTTTTCAGCTTGAAATGTGACAAACACTACGCAGAACCGAATATAATTATAAATTATAAATCAATCTCAAACGCATTGGTGGGAACAAGTAAGGAGCATGGCGATGTATCAAATGAGATACATGAGGCCTTAAAAAATAATAAGATCAGCCCTACTGAAATAATAAAAATCAAAAAAGAAATAAATGATGAGATTGATGCGTTAGTCAAATTGAAAGCTATTTTAATTAAAGCGAGTGATAGCAATGAACTTATAAAATAATGTTGTTTGTATACATATCTTAAGGTGCATGGGTAATTGTTACCCATTCATAACTGCTTCTATTTATTTCCCTGATCCTTTATAAAAAATACGGCCGACCGCAACAATACCCCACCCAATCTACAGCTCAACAGAGTTGCTACTGGCGATTTATAGCGAATTAGAAAAGGTCTGATTCACTAAATCTATTCTATTCAACTTACCTAATCAAATTTGCAATGTGAAAATAGCCCAGTGATTCACGTGTTTCACACCAAAATATAACGTTATGATTATTCCATTGAGAGGTGGTGAGGCAGCACTAGAGATGCCCCGCCATTAAAATTAACAACATAAATACAAGGCTGGGGTATGAAAAATTTACTAACAAAAGAAGAGATTAACGCTTTACGACTTGAGTTCCATGCCTTAGTTCTTGACGATACAGTTGAATTACCAGAAGAAATAATCAATGTATTGAAGAGTTACAATATTCACACCGTAATAATGGCAAATGGAAAAGTATGTGGCATTGAAGGTTAATCACATCAACAAGGGTTTATACGAGGTCGATTGAGCATTAATCAATAATACAAATTAAAGATGAGGTTACTATGAATAGGACATTAATAGATTTTTTCAATTCAAATGCCGAAAATAAAGCAAAAGAAATAATGAGAATGCGTGAATATCGCCGAAAAGAAGAGCTTCGCTTAGAAACACATAAAACAAAAATGATGATGCAACAGTTAAAACAAGCAACCTTACGATTGGAAGCCGTAGAACTAATGTCCCAATATCAAAGCTTGGGTGTAAACCAACACACAGAAAGTATGTTTCAGTTACCAACGCGAACAACAATAGATATCGTCATTTAAACTCATTTAAAGTACACGACGACCGATTTTAGATACAAAGAGCTCCTCACGGAAACAGGTATTTCCCTTCCTGAATAACGAGAGAAATATAAATGTAACTAACTGACATTAGTCAATTTATGCTCGTTAAATGAATGTTAAAATAACTCTGTATTAGATACTAGTTGTATCATGGCCGCAACTATGGACAAACGATGTTATTTAGAAAAGGAGTCTACTGATGGGATTATCAGATAAAGGATTAATGACACAAGCTCAGGGTATATGTTTTACTTGGCGCTTTACAGCCGATTGGCCGGTATTATCCGTCACTAAAAATATCAATCAGTTTGGCTATACCGTAGCAGCATTCCAGTCGAAGCAACATGTGTTTTCCGACATTATCCATCCTGACGATAAAGAACGTGTTGCCGCCGAAATGAATATATTCTTAGCTGCTAATATTGAATCGTTCCAGCAGCATTATAGGATCATCACCCATAGCGGCGAAATTCGTGATGTATGCGTTTATTCCGGCCCCCTGCAGCCTGGTGACCACACGGTATGGTATTCTATCGTCCATGATATTACCCAACAACACCAAGCCGAAATAGCCTTAGTCAAAAGTGAACAACAATTTCGAACCGTGATAGAGACAACGTCGGAAGGATTTTTGATCGTCGACAACCATTTCAATATTACTTTTGCCAATCATGCCTTTTGCCAACTAAGCGGATATGAACTCGCAGAATTAAAAGCTAATTCTGTCATTTATTATATCGCGCCTGAATTCAAACATATTTTTACACCATCATTGAACCGACCCGGTATTCAACAACACTGGCGCGAAGATTTTATTATTCAACATAAAAATGGCCAGCCGCTAAACGTACGTTTGACAGCCACGGCCATGGATGATGGCACTGGTTTTTTTGCTTTCATTACTAATATTACCGCTCATAAAAAGGCGGAAGTACAACTGCAAAAACTCTCAAGAGCTGTAGAGCACAGTGCTAGCTCTATCATGATCACCGATAAACACGGCATCATTGAATACATTAATCCCCGATTCTGCGAAGTCACTGGCTACAGTGAAGCTGAGGCCATCGGTCAGACCCCGAGTATTATTAGTACTAAGGAAACGCCACCAGCATGCCATGAAGAATTATGGGGTACCATACTTGCAGGTAAAAATTGGCATGGTGAAACCTTTAATCGGACCAAGCACGGCGCGTATTACTGGTCACTGATGTCCATTTCTCCAGTGATGGATGATCAAGGTGAAATAAGCCATTTTATTAGTGTCAGTGAAGACATCACCACACAAAAAGATCAGCAAATTAAAATTGAGAAAATTGCCCTTTACGACCCATTGACGGGCTTAGCGAATCGCCGTTTGTTATATGATCGCCTGAATCAATCAACTGAGATCCTACAACGCCAGCAAGGTGCTGGTATTGGGGTTATCATGCTTGATTTGGATCACTTTAAAGCCATTAATGATACTTATGGCCATGATGTCGGTGACGAACTGTTAAAAGAAGTGGCGTGCAGGCTAACTGACTGTGTGCGTACAGAAGACACGGTTTCTCGCCCAGGCGGTGACGAGTTCACCATTTTGCTACAGGATGTATCAGCCCCAGAAGACATTCAACCGGTCGCACAAAAGATCCTGCAATCGCTGCGTCGCGTTATAAACATTGAGAAATACAGCTTTAAAATCACCTGCAGTATCGGCATCAGTATAGCGCCGTTACATACCTACGAGCCAAAAGCGTTACTGAAGTATGCCGACCTTGCCCTTTACCGAGCGAAAGATAGTGGCCGTGACAATTTTCAATTTTTTGACGCTAATATGCCAGTCAAACATCAGGAGTGCATGTCGAAGGTATGATTGTAGAAGGAATGATAACGCTGGCGATACCGCGTTATTAGTCATCATCAAGCTTGTATCAAGGGTAGCATCAAGATCTTCCGTGATCTCTTGCGAAGCCATACCATATTGCCTGTTCAGATAAAGAAAGCGCAGTGTTAATACTGTCATCAAACAAATCACCAGAAATACAGATAGCATCCACAGCGTGCTGATCACCTAACTACTCACAAACGGCGCGGTTAAAATGCAGGTCAGTCACGTGAAGAATGCTAAGCTTCTCTCTTTTGGTCATGTGCTTTCGAACGCCTCTTTAAACGGTGAACATTTAAATTTAACCTCGAATTTCGTCTTTATACAAACGCTATTTAGCTATGGATATTATCATCCGCTAACATACCTTTAATATCATTCGCTAACATTTCAATAATATCGGCATAACTAAATTCTTCAGATAAATTATCATCATTAAAAACTGCTGTGCCGGTATATTTTTTATGGCTGCGACTTTGATAAACAGTAATAAGATGGCGATCTGGTGCAATCGGGCCGAATTCTTTTTTCACTTGATAATTAGGTAAATCACCAGTACCTGTGGTGCCAAATCTGACTGTTGCATTTAAGCTTTTACTACCCATGTTGTTCAATACAGATTGTAAAAATACAGACCCTTTTTGGGCAACACGTTCTTTAGTCCATAGTGGTTTTTTCATATTAACAAGCCTTCTTTGAATAAGTTGTTGAAGTACTAAAAAGCTGTGGTCTTGCAACCGTGCCAGCTTTTAATTTAATGCGTGATTGATTCTGTGAGTAGCCAAGTTCATTTGCAATCGCTTTAATAAAAGCGCCACATATTTTCTTATATCTGTCTTTTAGACTTTTATCTACGTCATCAGAGAATATATACAAGGTTAGTAGATTTGGAGTAATTACCTCAAGTGGGCTTTTACCAAGATATAAAGCTGCGTCAATACGAATCAGATTGTTGGGTGTTTTTAAAAATGCCCATAATTCTTTAACTTCTTGCTGTTCAAATAAAGATTGAAATGAAGAATGTGGCACAAAGTGCAATTCATCTAAATTTAACATTTTAACCCCTTTGATTTGGTCAGTCGAATACTATAGCTTTTTTTTGCTAGTAAGTCAAATCAACAGTAGGCGATTCATGTAGGTTGGGATTAAATAAAGGTCTTTAAATAAGGAGACTATCTGATTTAAAAAGCAAAAAAAATCCCGCTTACTGCAAATAAGCGGGATTTTTCATAAAGGATATATGCTTTGCTGCTACGGTAAAGACTAAGAAACCGGCAGAAGCAATGAACTAAGTTACACGCAACTCACTAGGAGCGGCTATCTCAATAAGCTCGGCATTCATTAGCCAAGATTAGAAAGAGTAACGAGCGCCCATGATGAATTCATCAGCATTGAGTGGATTCTTGGTAGTACCAGCAGAATTATCATCGTTGAATGCCACTTTATAGCCCGCATATGCAGCTACGTCACCAATATAACGACCATATTCAAATGCCACGAAGTTAAGGTCTAGTTCTTCGTTCTCATCAGCACTGTAATAGTTATATGACACGCTTACTGTATTTTGACCAAAGCCATAAGATGCGAATGCATCAACTGCATTGAAGTCATCATCAGCTAAAGTACCTGTTTGTACTAAACCTGAAACCAAAATAGTATCTTTAGTGTAACGCGCACCAACCATGTATACATCTGATGAGTTAGTTTCGTTCTCAGCCGCTTCTGTTGCCGCATAACCAGCACTCAATTCAACATTTTGCATTACTTGGTAAGCAACCATTAAGCCGCCGCCATTTTCGGTTTCTTTTAGGTTAGCAGATGCGTTGAATTTTAAATCACCTTTGGTAAAGCTATAAAGAATCGTATCTTCAGCTCGGTCACCACTTGCTGTGATGTTTTCGTTGGTGTAACCACTGAAGTATTCAGCCATATCGGTGAAGTCAGTCAGGTAAGTAACAGCGTTATCCTGTGTACCGTATGTTACTGTACCAAAAGCTGTTTCAGCACCAACATAAGCATAACGCGTTTTGTTTTTTACTGTTGTATCAGTTTCTGCGCTATCTTGTGTTAGTTCATATTCGAATTTACCAACTGCTGTTATATCGTCATTAATTTCGTGCTTACCTTGACCGTTTAAACGCACACGAGAAGCATCTGAAAAATCGCTATCGGCAAGTACGCCCCTAGCTTCAATACGCCCACCAAAAGAAAAATCATCAGTATTTACGCTTTCAGCCAGAGTCGGCATAGATACAACTGCTGCTAATGTGAGAGATAATGCTTTATTTATTTTTTTCATGAACAATTCCAAATTTGAGTGGTCAATAGTAAGGTCGAAGGTTACATAGCGATTTAATGTAAAAAGCTAAATAACTCTCTAAACACTAGATTAAAAACAAGTTTTCACGCTGTCGCTATTTATAAGCGTCATTAATACTCTCAGTTATAGCACGCGTACCTGCTTTGCTTGCGATCATTGTATTAGCTAAGCTAATAGCGCGTAACTCGTAAAAATACCAGTTTATGGCGACTCGTAACCCGTATCATAAAACAGAATAAGTACAGCCCATATTGATGCGACAATTTGCAGCGTTAAGTCAACGAAATATGATTGATTAAGCGATTAGAACGAAGGACCAGAAGCGATAGAAAGTTGTAATGATGAAGAGTGGTAAAGAAATATTAATTTAATAACAGCAGTGGCAAGCTTAAGCTAAATTATTAATATAAAAGCGCCGTCATAAAACGGCGCTAATAGCGATTAGTATGCAGTTGGATCCGCAACTTGTTCGCTAACGTCCAAAGTATTCAGTAAGCTAGTTAGCAGACCAGATACACCAAAACGGTAATGTTCAGCATCAATCCACTCTTGGCCCATAATATCGGCGGCCATATCTAAAAATAACTTCGCATCTTCAGTCGTGCGAATACCGCCCGCAGGTTTAAAACCAACACGATGAGCAACACCCATATCTTTAATCACGTTAAGCATGATTTCAGCTGCTTCAGGTGTCGCATTAACAGCGACTTTGCCAGTCGACGTCTTGATGAAGTCTGCGCCTGCTTCGATGCAAATTTCGCTAGCACGCTTAATTAAATGCGCTTGTTTTAACTCACCAGTCTCGATAATCACTTTAAGTAATGTATCACCACAAGCTGCTTTACACTGCTTAACCAATTCAAAACCTAACTTCTCATCACCAGCAATAAGCGTACGGTAAGGGAACACAACATCCACGTCATCTGCGCCGTAAGCAATCGCGGCTTTTGTTTCTGCGACAGCAATGGCAATATCATCGTTACCATGTGGAAAGTTAGTGACTGTCGCAATTCTGATTTCAGGCGTGCCTTGTTCTCTTAATGTCTTCTTCGCAATCGGAATAAATCGTGGGTAAATACAGATTGCAGCTGTGTTACCAACGGCTGTTTTAGCGTCATGGCACAAGGCAATCACTTTTTCATCGGTATCGTTATCATTCAGTGTGGTTAGGTCAATCAGGCTAAGTGCTTTTAAGGCTACTGCTTTTAAATCGCTCATGAATCATATCTCCAAAAGGACGCTTACGACTGTAATTGTAAAACACAAATACAACTAAACGTCTGAATTACTAAAATAGTGGGCTTGGATGTAACCGCGGGTTAAGGGAATTTACTACCCGCTGGTCAGCCTTTAATGTGCGGCTATCATAGAGAATTAAAGTGCATCGTCCCATAGGCTATTAGTTGAAACAGCTTTTCCATACAGAAAACGTCCTGCGTTTACCTTGCTGAAAAAGTGCTTTCCTAATTTAGAATTTAGCCCATTTAGCTAAGGCTTTATCCCAGTATGGTGGATGACCGATAGTATCTTTTAAGAAATGTATCGCCGTTCTCACTCTGGCTGGCAGATGTTTGTTGCGCGGATAAACGGCATAGGCAGGCATCTTTTGATTAGCACGCCAGTCTGGTAACAGTTGCACTAACTTACCGGTTTCCAATTCATCGGTGAGCAAGTAACTGGCCAGATAACCAATGCCTTTACCGGCAATAAGCGCGTCTCTAACAGCCTCGGCTAAGTTAACGCGATAGTTACCCGATACGCTGATGCTGAACTCTTCGTCGTCTTTAGCAAAAGACCAATGATTACAGCTACGGCTCTTACTGTGGTAAGTCACGCAATTGTGCTGAGTCAACTCATCAGGATGCTGCGGAGTGCCATGAGCCTGCAAATATTCAGGCGCGGCGAGTAACAAGAAACGCGTATCAGCGATGCGCTGAGCCACATAACCTTCGTTGATATCTTCATAGGTGGTAACCCAGAGATCTATCTCCTCAGCCAACATATCAACCTTGTGATCGAACAGGCTGACATCGATAGTGAGTTGCGGATATTTTATTTGCAGCTTGTCCAACGCAGGGATGATATGTAGCGTGGCAAAAGAGCGCGATAATGCCAAGCGAATATGCCCGGAAATTTCATCGCGGGTATCGGTAACTAACGTATCAGCCTCCTGAATAAGCGAGACTATTTGAGCACTGTATTCGGCATAACGCTTGCCCTCTTCAGTCAGGGT
Source organism: Moritella sp. Urea-trap-13 (assembly GCF_002836355.1). Taxonomy (NCBI): domain Bacteria; kingdom Pseudomonadati; phylum Pseudomonadota; class Gammaproteobacteria; order Alteromonadales; family Moritellaceae; genus Moritella; species Moritella sp. Urea-trap-13. The sequence continues at coordinate 129,226 of NZ_PJCA01000027.1, read as the reverse complement.
TCGCGTGCGAGTACTGCGATTAATCAGCTGCACGCCTAAGTCTTCTTCTAGGCTATGCAGCTGCTTACTGACATGAGACACAGATACTTTAAGCATCTCTGCCGCCTTCGTCAGGCTGCCACTTGTCGCCAAGGCATTAAAAAATACGATCTGATAGGCTCTGTGCTGTAAAAACTCTTTCATTTTATCTGCCTGTGATTACTACCATTACATTTACATTTACATTTACATTTACATTTAAAAATACAAATACAAATACAACGCTCCAACAAAAACTAATCGCCTAAACTAACCCAGTGATCAATTAAATAACGCGAAACTGAATCGACTCTTGGTACTTTAAAACCAGCTGTTTCATCGCCCCATTCACCAAACGATTGTAATTCTGCGCGAGAGAACCAGCGGGCGTCATCAATTTCATGTTTATCGACTTGAATATCATCACTGCTAGCATCGGCAATAAAACCAAGCATGATAGAGGACGGGAATGGCCAAGGTTGTGACGCTAAATACTGCACATTAGTGACGGCAATACCCGACTCTTCCATGACTTCACGAGCGACAGCTGTTTCTAATGTTTCACCGGGATCAACAAAGCCCGCCAAGGTCGAATACACGCCTTCTGGCCATTCTACTTGACGACCTAATAAGCAACGTTCAATGCCATCAGCGAACAACTTGCGCACCACCATAATCACCGCAGGATCGGTACGTGGGAAAGTTTGATGCTGACAATCAGGGTTGCTACATAATCGCGCATGTCCTGCGGCTACCGATGTATTCACCGTGCCACAGCGACCACAAAAACAATGCGAGCGATGCCAAAAGGCCAAGCCCCGAGCCAGTGCCATTAATGATGCTGATGGATTATCTAACATCACCGTCATCTTACGCAGGTCGTGAAATTCACCTTCAAGTAAAAATTTACCGATGACCGCAACATCAACATGGGTTAAATCCAAACCAAAATAAGGCGTATTCTCATTATTTTCATCAAGACCTAAAAATACCGCATCCGCTAGATCAAGGTGCTGAACAGCTGCAAGGGTTAAAAATAATGGCGCGTTATCCGCTTGGCTAAAATAATTCTGGTCGGCATGGGTTAATACCCAACGGCTATTATTATTCTTTTGGATTGCTAGCCATTCCGGACTTTTACGTTGATTAGATGCACGGTCGAGTAACATCTCGGTATATTTAAGCATTATTATCTTCCTTGCTTGCTTGCTTGTCTTTTTTGTTTTGTTTTGTTTTGTTTTGTTTTGTTTTGTTTTGTTTTCCATGAACCGCAACTTAACTAAAGTTATCTGCTTGGCGTTGGTAAAACTGATAGATATGTTCGATAAACAGTTTCACTTTTAATGGCTGCAATTTGGTATACGGATAAATCGCATAAATACCTAATGACTTAGCCACTTGTTGCGGTAGCACTTCAACTAAAGTACCCGCTTGTAAATCATCGGCCACCAGCACTTTCGGCACGTATATTAGGCCTAAATTAAACAAGGCGGCTTTGCGTAATGCAGCCGAATTATTGGCACTGAAGTTACCAGAGATCTTGACGCTGTAGTCTTCTTCACGGCCTTTAAATAGCCACTCGTTGGCGCCACTTTCCTGCTGGCTGTAAGCGAGACAATTATACTTATCTAAATCTTGAGGGCGTTTTGGTGTGCCGTTTTTGGCTAAATAGGTTGGCGATGCGCAGATCACCCATTGTGCTTGCACTAGACGCCGGGCAATATAACTCGAATCTTGTAAGGCGCCAGTACGAATCGCCAAGTCAAAGTTGTTATCAATCAAATCGACAAAGCAATTATCCAGATCCATGTGGATATGAATGTCGGGATAGCTGGCACTAAAATCGGCAATCGCTTCGGCTAAGATGATTTCGCCAGACACAGTCGGCACAGTTAAGCGGATCGAACCCGACAAGCTATCCCCTAGCCCATTCATGGCATCAACGGCACCTTGCACGGACTGGTAAATGGTTCTGGCATGTTCAAAAAAAACTTTGCCTGCTTCCGTTAACGTTAACTTACGCGTAGTACGGAAGATCAGCTGTACACCCATCTCTTTTTCTAAACGGGTAATGTGTTTACTCACCACTGACTTAGTTAAACCAACAATATCAGCCGCTTTACTAAAAGAACCTTGTTCAATTAGGTGATAAAAAATTAAAAAATCATCGGTACTTCGCATTATTGGTCCACTTTATGAAACAGTCATGTGTAATCGAGCTAGTATATCAAACAGTGCTAGATAGGTACTATATATAGCTCGGTATTATATCTAGATCTGTATCTAGACCTGTATATAGGCCGTATAAATACTACGTCTGAAACCGCATCATTACAAAATTTAAATAAACATAATGTGGCACATTAACGACAAAATAAAAATAACATAGCCACATGGCTAGGAGCCTACAATGTCTGACCCGTATCACGTACTGATTAGTAAATTACGCCAGTCCATCGATGACAAACGTATTATCACCGACCCTACGCTTACTTTAGCTTATGGAACGGACGCCAGCTTCTATCGTTTAATACCCAAGCTGATCTTACAACTGGCTAGTTTAGAAGAAGTGGTATCGGTCATTAAGGCTTGTTATGACATGGCAATTCCCGTGACATTCCGCGCCGCAGGCACCAGCTTATCAGGGCAAGCATTGTCAGATTCTGTGCTTATCATGCTCACCTCAGATTGGCGCAAACATAAAGTACTCAACAACGGCGAACAGATCTGGCTACAACCGGGTATTATCGGCGCTGAAGCGAATAAGATCCTAGCCCCTTATCAACGTAAGATAGGTCCAGATCCAGCCTCAATCAATACTTGTAAAATCGGTGGTATCGCCGCCAATAATTCATCAGGCATGTGTTGCGGTACAGCGCAGAACAGTTATCAAACCTTAGCAGGCATGACGGTGGTGCTTGCCGACGGTACCATTCTGAATACCTTAGATAAGGACAGTGTTGCGCAGTTTAAAATCAGTCATAAAGACATGCTCGATGATCTGACCAAGCTTGCCCAAGCCTGTAAAGACAATACTGCGTTAGCCGATAAGATCCGTCATAAATACCGCCTTAAAAACACCACAGGTTATAGCCTTAATTCATTAACCGATTACAGCGACCCGATTGAGGTATTACAGCACCTATTTATTGGTTCAGAAGGTACGTTAGGTTTCATTGCCGATGTTACTTACAATACGGTGATCGACCATAGCTTTAAAGCCACGGGTCTGTATTTATTCGCTGATATTGAGCAAACCTGTTTAGCGGTGAGTCAACTAGCCAATACCAGTGTTGCCGCTGTCGAATTAATGGATAATCGCGCTTTAAGTTCAGTCGCCAATAAACCTGGCATGCCTAACTTCATTACTCAACTTACAGCAGAAAATAATACTGAAGCCGCGGCCTTACTCGTTGAGATCCACGCCGAGAGTGACGCGGATTTAAACCAACAAGTGGTCCAAATAAATACGCTAATCGACCAGCTTAATCCAACTGAGGCCGTCGAGTTTAGCACCGATACCAAGGTCTACAATCAGCTATGGGCGATCCGTAAAGAACTATTCCCTGCCGTTGGAGCCGTGCGAGAAGTGGGGACCACTGTGATCATCGAAGATGTTGCTTTCCCTATCGAGCAACTCGCGCCAGCAGTACGCGACTTAGAAGTTTTATTTAAAAAGTACCATTATGATGAAGCGATCATCTTTGGTCATGCCCTCGCCGGTAACTTGCACTTTGTGTTTACCCAAGCATTTGAAACCGAACAAGAGATCGCCCGTTACAGTGGTTTCATGGATGATGTGGCGCAACTTGTTGCTGTTGAATATCAAGGTTCGTTAAAAGCAGAACACGGTACAGGCCGTAACATGGCACCGTACGTTGAACTGGAATGGGGCAGCGAAGGTTATGCCTTGATGCAAGACATCAAACGTATCTTTGATAAAACCGGTATTTTAAACCCCGGCGTGATCTTAAATGATAACAAAGATAGCCACATCACTGATTTAAAAGTGATGCCAGCTGCAGATGACATTATTGATAAATGTATCGAATGTGGTTTTTGTGAACCGGTTTGCCCATCACGAGAATTATCACTAACACCACGCCAACGTAATACCGTGTACCGTGAAATCAGTCGTTTGCAACGCAGCCAAGAAGATCCCGCGCGTCTTGCCGAGTTAGAAAAATCATTTAAATACCTCGGCATTGATACTTGCGCCGCAACGGGGCTATGCGCAGAGCGTTGCCCTGTTGATATTAATACTGGCGACTTGATCCGTAAATTACGCCAACAGCATTCTCCTATCGCTAACGTGATAGCTCGTTGGAGTAGTGATCATTTCGCCGGACTAACAAGTGTAACCCAAGCTGGCTTAACTGTCGCTAACGGTATCCACAGTGTATTAGGCACCAAAACCATGCGCACTGTGACTAAAGCAACTCATAAGATCACTGGCGGCGCGGTGCCATTATGGACACCAAGCATGCCTAAAGCGGCAGGTAAGGTGAAGCTATTAGCTAGTACGAGTGATGGTTTAGGTCTTGCACATAAGAAAGTGGTTTACTTCCCAAGTTGCGCCGCGCGTAATATGGGCACAGCCAAAAATGCCATGGATAACCGTCCACTGGCTGACGTCACTCAAGCTGTTCTACAAAAGGCTGGTATTGAAGTCATTATGCCAAGCAAACTATCTGAAAAATGCTGTGGTATGCCGTATAAGAGTAAAGGCTTTGTCGATACTGCATTGACCAAGTCACAACAGTTAGAAGCAGCGCTTTGGGAAGCGTCAGAGCAAGGTAAATTACCCGTGTTAATGGATACCAGTCCATGTGCCAGCACCAGTATTGAATTGATGACTAAAGACATTGCTATCTACGAACCTTTCCGCTTTGTGGCAGAGTTCGTGATGGAGCATGTGGATATTACCCCGCAAGCAGAACCGGTGATGTTACATGTGACTTGTACTTCACGTAAGCAAGGTTTAGCAGGGGTGATGGAGAAAGTAAGTCGCGCCTGTGCAACACAAGTTATTATTCCAGACGACATTCAGTGTTGTGGCTTTGCCGGTGATAAAGGCTTTACCACGCCCGAGTTAAACGCATCGGCATTATCGCCACTAGCACGTCAAGTACCGAGTAATTGCAGCGAAGGTTATTCAAATAGCCGAACTTGTGAGATTGGTTTGTCTGAGCACAGTGGAATTGAGTACCGCTCGATCTTGTATCTGGTAGATAAAGTCAGTGAGAAACGAGCTGGTTAATCATAATACGACTAGCTAAGTGCTATTGCGGTTGGTGATTCAGATTGATAGTTGATAGTTGATAGTTGATAGTAATAAGGTAGGTCAGAGGCCTGCTTTTTACTTTTTACTTTTTACTTTTTCAATACTAAATAATCCCCTACACTCCCCGTGCCTTTACCCACTTCAGCAAAGCCTTTTCGCAGATAAAACTGCATTGCTTTTTCATTTTCGACCATGCATTTTAATATCTGTGGTCTGCCGTTTAATTCACTCAACATCGTTAACAATGCAGAGCCAACGCCCATGCCTTGCGCAGCATCGGCCACAAACAAATGATGAATAAAGTTATCCGGTTCACAAACCGCAATAAAGCCCAGCACCTTGTCATCCGCAACAACTAAATAAACAGTGTCATCGGTAATGTGCTCATCAAAATCTTTTATCTGATAGCCACTACTATCTAGCCAAGTAAACGTTGACGTTCTCGTTACCATATACAGCGCACGTAATGCCGGTAAATACTGCGGAGTGTAAGCGACTATTTCCATGTGTAGTTCCTTCCATAAACGATAATGTCCATATAAGATAACACTCACATATAAGTCATCACTTAACGTAAGTCTGTACGGTGTATTCCATAAATCGCATGGGCGATTATCTCACCATTAACATTTTCAAAATTACTGATAATACCTTCTAACGTCATGTTCAAACGCTCACATACCCTGCGGCTTGCAGTATTATCGACTGCTGCGCGTATCTCTACTTTCTTCATGTTCAACTCAGAGAAAGCGTATTCGATTAAAAAACTCACGGCTTTAGTAACTATGCCTAAACCTTGATATTTTTCACTTAACCAATAACCCACTTCAACCTTTTTTAGTTCCTGATCTATACTGTTAAAGCTGATATTACCGACCACTGTATCCTGATAAATAATCCCGCACGTCATGGATTTACCTTCTGCATACCCGAGTAATGATTTGCGGATAAAATCAAGAAAGAAGGCTTCATCATTGGCTTCTGCCGCCCAAGGTAACCATTTTGATAAATAAGCACGCTCAGCTGTAACTATCTCTAAATAGCAACTCGCAAATGACGGTTGCACAATAGCTAATTGTAAATCTGGTCCGATATTTAGTGTAAACATAAGCTTTCCCAATAGGATATCAATATTTCATACTAGATCTTATTCATACCTCAAACAAGGTAACTGATCACAGATGTAGAATAAAAATAGCTAACATCGTCACCTCTGCGAGGTTCATAACCAATTAATGACGGCGATAGTCAGATAACTTGAATAATGCCGCAGTAAGGGTTGCCAAGGGGTCTCGATTGCACTTTTTACAGACTCTTTTCTGCTGACCACTAATATGTTGATAATGGTGTTTTGTTCGATGTAATGACAGTTTTTTGTCGCACAAAGCACAATGCGGTTTATACGGTAAAAGAATCATTTCGGTTATGATCGCAGGGAGTATTATCAGGGCTATAATGATGGTAATAAAAGTGTATTCCACAAGTATCAATCTCTTTATCAAGGAGTGAATAAAGCAGATATATTGTCATACTAGAGCAACTTCGAATGTCCGAAGGTGGACACTCGATCGTGGTTCACAGCCAATCTGATTAGGCGTGGGTATAACTAATGATATTGTGGATAGTCACTGGTTTATCCGTCATATTACGGTAACCGTGTGACTGGTCAGCGTTAAATTTAATACTCTGCCCTTGCTGCAAACTATGCCATTCCTGCTCAGTACCATCCGCTGCTAAGGCTAAGTAATATTCCATCGTGCCATCAACCGCAATGATATGCTCGACTACGCCACTATTATGCGCTGCAGAGATGTGCTGACGTTGTGGATCTAAAGTGATCTGGAATACTTCTAGTTTGGTCAGCGCGTCATAAGGAAATAACGTCACTATGTGAATATCATCTTCGCGATTCTGTAATTTACTTAGGGTCATATTTAGCGCTGTATTGGCAACGTGATTTGTCTGTGTTTGCGCTAAGTCCGTCAGGAAGTAAGAAAGCGGTAATTCAAAACCATTCGCAATACTCCACAGTCGTACCACGGTGGGACTTGATTCTCCGCGTTCAATTTGTCCTAGCATGGCTTTTGATACACCTGTATGTTGACTGGCTTTATCTAAACTCCAGCCTTTGTTACTGCGCGCAGTTTTAAGACGACTGCCTAAAGATGTGTGAATATTGATAGTAATGTCCTCTGTGTCTCTTTTTATAATTTTCTTATATAAGAATTTTGTATAACTCTCTGTCATAACAAACAAGAAGCTTGTGCGTTATAACATACAGTGTTATTTTGATTAAATTAGCCGTGCGCTATAACGCACAAACACTTTATCACGTAATGCCTAGTTGGAGAAGTCGGGACAATGACCAGCACAATATTAAACAGAATAAACATGGGTTTCATTGCCGCCTTGGTCGGCTTTACCAGCTCCATTGCCCTCATATATCAGGCTGCCTCTAATCTCGGTGCAGATATAGTGATGATATCAAGTTGGGTGTTTGCGCTAGGGCTTGGTATGGGACTCACCTCTATCGGCTTATCTATTTATTACCGCACGCCGTTATTAATCGCCTGGTCGACCCCCGGCGCAGCATTACTGATCACCAGTACCCTAGGTTTTAGCATTAACGAAGCCGTGGCCGCCTTTATCTTCTCAGCTTGTCTAATTACCTTATCAGGTGTTTCAGGGTTATTTGAAAAATTAATGAATCGGGTACCACTACAAATCGCCAGTGCCATGTTGGCAGGGATCTTACTGTCTTTTGGTATTGAGGTATTCAATGTCATGAATCAGTCTCCCCTGTTGGTTGGACTGATGTTTATCAGCTTTTTAATTAGCAAAGCGCTTGTTCCTCGCTTTGCCATGCTGGCGATTTTAATCGTCGGTATTACCTCTGCATGGCTGCAAGGGCTGTTTGTTGTACCTGATTTAGAATGGCACTTAGGCCAGCTGGTTTACATTGAACCAGAGTGGAATATTACTGCGCTAATCAATATCGGCTTACCGCTATTTCTGGTCACGATGGCAACTCAAAACATGCCCGGCATTGCCATTTTAAAAGCCCACGGTTACCAAGCACCGGTATCCAAATTAATGACGGTGACAGGCTTAACCAATATTCTCATTGCGCCCTTTGGTGGTTTTGGTATTAATCTAGCCGCTATCACGGCTGCAATCTGTATGTCAGCAGAAGTCGATCAAGATCCGAAGAAACGTTATTGGGCGGCAGTAAGTGCCGGCGCTTTTTATCTATTAATGGGGATTTGTGCATTAAGCCTAATGACCTTGTTCCAAGCCATGCCTACAGCCTTAATTATGGCGCTAGCGGGTATTGCGTTATTTTCAACAATTGGCGGTAGTTTGCAGCATGCCTTTATTGAATCGTCTTATAGAGAAGCCGCACTGATGACCTTCTTAGTCACCGCGTCTGACTTTACCTTATGGAATATAGGCTCGGCACTGTGGGGGGTTGTCGCAGGGTTAATAACCATAACCGTGACGGCGCTGGTTGCAACTAAAAAGGGGGCGTAATCGCGATTACGACTCCCCCCTCTTTTTTATAAACTTAATTATAAATTAGTGCATGTTATTAAGCTTGTTGTTCTTGGTCATCGGATTCAAACCAACGGTAAACAATACCCGCTAATATCGCACCAACAATGGGCGCAACCCAGAATAACCATAACTGCGATAAGGCCCAGTCACCTTGGAAAATAGCCACACCAGTACTACGTGCAGGGTTAACCGACGTATTGGTAACAGGGATAGTAATTAAGTGAATTAAGGTTAAGCCAAGACCAATGGCAATAGGCGCAAAACCTTGTGGTGCGCGTTTATCCGTTGCACCTAAAATAATAATCAAAAACATGAACGTCATGACAATTTCAGCCACTAGTGCCGCAACTAAACTGTAACCACCTGGAGAATGTTCGCCATAACCGTTCGATGCGAAACCAGCACTAGCATCAAAACCTGCTTGACCACTAGCAATTACATATAAGGTTGCTGCGCCGGCAATACCACCCAGTACTTGGGCGAAAATATAAGGACCCAGTTCTGTCGCAGAGAAACGACCGCCCGACCAAAGGCCGATTGAAACTGCCGGATTGAGATGGCAGCCAGAGATATGGCCAATCGCGAACGCCATGGTTAATACAGTCAAACCAAAGGCCAGCGATACACCTAACAGACCAATACCTACATCTGGAAATGCCGCCGCTAACACAGCACTACCACAACCACCGAGTACTAACCAAAATGTACCAATAAACTCAGCACCGAGCTTTTTTGTTAATGTCATTATTTATTCCCTTATATATTTTCATGACCACCTATCATCATTGAAAGTGATTTCATTCGAAATGAATCATTCCACAACATAGTGGGTCAAGTGGTAATCACATCTATTTGAAATACATAAATAAACACCAACACACAATTAAATAGCCAGTGTTTAATGAACATTTAAAATATTAACTTAGCATAGTTCAAAACGGCTCAAAACGTCAGTTTTGTGCCCACGTTGACCTGTCCTTGCCACATTAATTCGGAATCAACCAACCACTTACAATTGCCACTATTACAAAACAGTGCCTGCGAACTATTAATAAATGTGGCATACCCGCGCATATCTGCAAACAAGGCAAAATTTGGGGTGAATTGATACTCAGCACCGCCGCCAATGCCCATAGAAAAACTGGTTTCATTAGAGAAGCCATTATCGGGACGCATTTGCGTTAAACCAGCACTGGTGGTGATATACGGTCGAAATTTACCTTGTGGGAAATACAAAGCACCACCTAAGTGTAAATAGTCGATTTCCAGCTTGGTGACCTCTGGTTGATTTAAATTATCGCCAATACTAAATTCTGTCGATTGATGACTATAAAGTAAATAAATACTGCCTGGATCCGGCGTTGTCACACCAGCCATGATCCCCCAATGCTCAGACTCGGCAATTTTAACCGTACTTTCTTCTTCGGTTATACTGTCTATTGTTGAAAAATCAGTGGTACCAAAAGCGTAACCACCAAAGGCGGCGACAAATCCGTCTGCAGCCACAATCCCTGTGTACATCAAGGCAGTCATCGCGAGCACGCTAACGCCAAGTCTTTGCTTATACTTCATCATACATCCTGTAATATCGTGATTGTCTGTTAAAAATATAGCACTACCGTGTGTTTATCTGCATAAACGGGATCACTTTTTTAACAAAAAACTATATACTCCCCTGCTCAATCGCCCTTTGCTTTCATAATACGAGATACAGATATGCTGCACCAAACGTTACAACACTACTTTGGCTACGATCAATTTAGAGAAGGCCAAGAAGCTGTAATTAAAAATATTGTCAGTGGCAGTTCAAGTGCAGCGATTTTCCCAACAGGCTCTGGTAAATCATTATGCTATCAAGTATCGGCGTTACATCTGCCACATTTAACCTTGGTTATCTCACCGTTACTGGCCTTGATCCAAGACCAATTATTGTTTTTAAAAAAGCATAATATCGCCGCAGCTAAAATTGACTCAAGCATGTCCGTCGATGAAGTCCGCGATACCATGTCGAAAGTGCGTGAAGGCGAAGTAAAGATCTTAATGATCTCGGTTGAACGCTTGAAGAATGAACGCTTTCGTAAATTCATCAAACAAGTACCCATTTCATTATTAGTGGTCGATGAAGCGCATTGTATTTCAGAATGGGGTCATAACTTTCGCCCCGATTATCTGAAACTACCGCAATATCAAAAAGAGCTGAATATTAAGCAAGCCTTGTTATTAACCGCAACAGCAACACCATCGGTTATTAAAGACATGGAAACCAAGTTTAATATCGCCCCGAACAATATAATCAAAACCGGTTTCTATCGTGCCAATCTTAGTTTGTTAATGCATCCGATTGCCCAAGATAAAAAGCTGCATGCACTAACTCGCTGGTTAGGTAAGAAATCAGGGCAAGCATCAATTGTCTATGTCACCTTACAAAGAACCGCCGAAGAGCTAGCCAGTGCCTTGCAACAATCAGGTATTGAAGCGGTGGCCTATCATGCGGGTATGCCAACCGATATACGTGAAGAAGTGCAGCAAAAATTTATGCGTAATGGCATCGATTGTATTGTTGCCACTATCGCTTTTGGTATGGGCATTGATAAAAGTAACATCCGCAACGTGGTGCATTTTGATTTACCGAAATCAATCGAAAACTACAGCCAAGAAATTGGTCGTGCAGGCCGTGACGGCAGTGATTCACAATGTCTGGTATTAGCCAATTTAGATAACCAAAGTATCCTAGAGAACTTTGTCTATGGTGATACCCCAGAGCTCAATGGTATTGAAGCAGTACTTAGCGAGATCCAATCTGCTGGTACTGAATGGGAACATACTTTATACGGGCTATCTATGGGCAGTAACTTGCGTCAAGCACCGTTAAAAACCTTATTAGTGTATTTAGAAATGCAGGGCATCATCAAGCCACTGTATTCTTATTTCGCGGAGTACCGCTTTAAGTTCTTAAAAGATCCGGCGCAAATACTGAATCAGTTCACCGATGAAAAACGCGTGTTCATTGAAGAGATATTTAACGCATCACCAGCAAAACGTACTTGGGCAACGGTTAACTTTGAACGCATGAGCGAAGGTTATCAAGAACAGCGTAGCCGCGTGATCACCGCACTGGAATTTTTGCATGAACGTAATAACATAGTGCTAGAAAGTAAATTGATGACAGATGTATATCAGATATTGAACTCGCGTTTTGATAGCCAACAATTAGCCGAAACCCTGCATAAACAATTTGCCCATAAAGAACAAAGTGAAATAAAGCGTGTGCATGCGGTTGGTCAGTATATTCAAAGTGCGCAATGTTTGAGTAAAGGCTTATCAACCTACTTTGGTGATGATAAAGCACCAGGGCAATGTGGCACTTGCTCTGTCTGTCAGGGACGTGTGGCGCAACTGCCTTTACCTGCAACCATGCCCGCCTTATCAGCACAACAAGTGATGGAGCTTAGCCAAGGATTTATCAGTGCTTGCGATAAGCAGCCAACGCCCGTATTGATCACGCGTTTCTTGTGCGGCATCAGTACCCCCTTGTTCATGAAGATGAAAGCCAAGAAGATCAGTAACTTTGCCGCGCTGCAAGCCTACCCTTATCAGCAAATATTAACGCTGTTAACCAACCAGCAATAATTTTACTCCCGATAAAAAAATAGCGCTACAGATGCTGCAGCGCTATTTTTTATTCATCATTCCAAACTAAGCTTGAAACGTTTAACCACTATTTATTCGGAACGACTAATTATAGTGCTTTAAGCGCTAATTCATAGTTAGCTTCGTCTGTGATTTCAGCTACTAATTCGCTATGTGTAACAACACCTTCAGCATTGATACATACAACAGCACGTGTTGTTAAACCACGTAATGCGCCATCAGGGATCGCAACACCATACGCTTCTGCAAATTCAGGGCTGCGGAATGTTGATGCATGTTGCACATTAGCAATACCTTCAACTTCACAGAAACGACCTGTCGCAAAAGGTAGATCCGCAGAAACACATACTACAACAGTATTTTCTAGCGTTGCAGCAGCTTCATTGAAAGCGCGTACACCAGCAGCACATACAGGCGTATCGATACTTGGGAAAATGTTAAGTACAACTTTCTTACCTTGTAAACCAGTAAGCGTTAAATCAGACAAGTCTCCAGCTGTTAATGAGAATGCAGGAGCTAATGAACCAACCGCTGGGATTGTGCCTGAAATGTTTACTGCGTCGCCTTGAAAAGTAACTTGAGTCATATTGTTATCCGTTTATTGAATGAATACTATTAATTTAAAACCGCTCACGAAATTGATCTAGATCAACAAGGTGAATTGAAATATATAACGTAACGACATCAGTGTACACGCCAAATATGTAAGGGAGTGTAAGGTCATACCTATTAGTTCTTGTTATGACATCCAGTTATTCCACTAAAATACTTATAAAAAAAGGGCGATGCATTAACTGCATCGCCCTTTTTGTACCTAGAGGTTAACTACCCAGTAGCTAACCTCACGGTAAGGATATTAAACAAGTTTTTTAAGTGCGTTAGCAACGAATTCAACTTGTGGACCAATCACTACTTGAACAGCAGTTTTACTTGGCTTGATTACACCTGGTACGTGGCGCTTAAGTTCAGCGTCATTTACTAGTGCAGAATCTTTAACATCAAGACGTAAACGTGTCGCACAGTTATCGACGTGTACTAAGTTGTCTTTACCACCAACAAGTTCGAAAACTTTAGCAGCAACTTCAGCGTGTGAAGCTTTACCCGCTTTAGCCGGAGCTGCAGCTTCTTCACCAGCGTCTTCACGACCTGGAGTTTTAAGGTCAAACTTAACGATGATAGCGCGGAATGAAGCGTAGTAGATTACGAAGAATACAGCACCTTGAACTAGTAGCATGTACCACTGTGTTGCAAGTGGATTACGTGAAGATAATACTAAATCAACTAGACCAGCACTGAAACCGAAGCCTGCAATCCAATGCATTGAAGCCGCGATGAATACAGATACACCCGTTAAGAATGCATGTAATACGAATAGTACTGGCGCAACAAACATGAATGAGAATTCTAGTGGTTCTGTAACACCGGTGAAGAATGTTGCGAAACCAGCAGCCATCATGATAGATGTTACTTTAGCTTTGTTTTCAGGTTTAGCAGTATGGATGAACGCTAACGCTGCACCTAATAGACCAAACATCATGATTGGGAAGAAACCAGCTTGGTACATACCAGTAACACCAACAGTTGCGCTGCCGTTTTCTAGTGATTGTGCGCCACCAAGGAAGTTAGGAATATCGTTAATACCAGCAACGTCAAACCAGAACACTGAGTTAAGTGCATGGTGAAGACCAACAGGGATAAGCATACGGTTAAAGAATGCGTAGATACCAGCGCCTGTAGGGCCCATATCTTTAATGCTAGTACCGAAAGTTACTAGACCATCAAAAATCATTGGCCAGATGTACATAAGTACAAATGATACGCCCATCATGACGAAAGACGTTACGATAGGAACAAGGCGACGACCACTGAAGAAGGTAAGTGCTTTAGGCAACTCAACTTCACTGAAGCGGTTGTAAAGTTCAGCAGAGATAACACCAACTAGGATACCAACGAATTGGTTGTTGATTTTACCGAAGGCTGCAGAAACTTGGTCAGCGCCAACACCTTGGATAGCAGCAACTGCACCCGGTGAAAGTAGCGTTGTCACAACTAGGAAGCCAACAAGACCAGCAAGCGCGGCTGAGCCGTCTTTGTCTTTTGACATACCGTAAGCAACACCGACAGCAAATAGCAGAGACATATTATCAATGATTGCAGCACCAGATTTGATGAAGAATGCTGCAAGCATGCTTTCACCACCCCATGCGACTGGATCAATCCAATAACCAATACCCATTAATACAGCAGCAGCAGGTAAAACTGCCACTGGAACCATTAGTGCACGACCAATTTTTTGCAAATAGCTAAACATACAGCCATCATCCTTATCTTAAGTTTAAAATCCAATTAAATGTTTTGTTCTTGTTATGAAACTGTAGCAATACCATTACAAGAACAGACTTCGTACTTACTTCATAACTTATTTCGTAATGTAAAGTAAGAAGGCACTAATGACAAACCAAATTCGCCTTTAATTCCCTGCATTGTGATCTGATTCAACCATTTGAGCATAAAAAGACAAGTTTTGATGGCTGGATCCTAAAACTTAATTTACAATTAAAAAAAAGTATCAATTATCATTAAAAAACTATAGAGAGTATCGCATGAGATTAATTCCTTTGAATACCCCAGCTCAAGTCGGTCGCTGGAGCGCAGCTTACATCGTTAATAAAATTAACGCGTTTAATCCGACTGCAGATAAGCCGTTTGTTTTAGGCCTACCAACTGGCGGTACTCCACTTACTACATATAAAGAGTTAGTCAAATTACACCAAGCTGGTGACGTTAGCTTCAAGCACGTAGTTACGTTTAATATGGACGAATATGTTGGCATCGACAAGCATCACCCAGAAAGCTACTACACATTTATGCACAGTAACTTTTTCAATCACATCGATATTCAAGCAGACAACATCAACCTACTAAATGGTCAAGCTGAAGATTTAGAAGCTGAATGTCAGCGTTATGAAGATAAAATCAAAAGCTACGGTCAAATCAGCCTCTTTATGGGTGGCGTCGGTGTTGATGGTCATATCGCATTTAACGAACCAGCATCATCTCTGGCTTCACGCACACGAATTAAAACACTAACAGAAGATACGCGTATCGTTAACTCACGCTTCTTCGACAACGACATTAACCAAGTGCCAAAACTAGCACTGACTGTTGGTGTTGGGACACTATTAGATTCAAAAGAAATTTTAGTACTGATCACAGGCCACAACAAGGCATTAGCCCTTGAAGCGGCAGTTGAAGGCAGCGTAAACCACCTTTGGACTATCTCTGCACTACAACTACACGCCAAATCAATCATTGCTTGCGACGAACCAGCAACGATGGAATTAAAAGTTAAAACTGTACGCTACTTCAAACAGCTAGAAGCGCAGAACATTCAAAGCTTTATCGCGGAGTAAGTCTATGTATGCTCTCACTAATTGTACTATCTACACAAACGACAGAGTGTTAACTGAGCACTGTGTAATTGTCGATGGTGAATTCATTCATGACCTAGTGCCTGTTGCTGACTGCCCTACTGAGATCACCAAGATTGATCTTGCAGGCGCAAACTTAACGGCTGGTTTTATTGATTTACAACTGAATGGTTGTGGTGGGGTATTATTTAATACTGATATTAGTATTAACACCCTTGAAATCATGCAAAAAACCAATGAACGCTTTGGTTGCACTAGTTACTTACCAACATTGATCACCGCGACCGATGATGCAATGAAGTCAGCTATCGATACCATGGCGGCTTATTTAGACAAGCACAGTAACCAAGCATTGGGTTTACATTTAGAAGGTCCTTACCTGTCTACTGCGAAAAAAGGCATTCATAGCATTGACCTGATTCGTCGTAGTGAGCAGGCGATGATCGACCATATCTGTGCCAACAGTGCCGTAATTTGTAAAGTAACTTTAGCACCTGAACATACTGACGCGGCACATATTGCCCAATTAACCGCAGCAGACGTATTGGTATCCGTTGGCCACACTAATGCAACTTATACCGAATGCATGCAAGGTTTTGATGCTGGCGCTCGTTTTGCGACTCACCTATTTAACGCGATGACTTCGATTACCGGTCGCGACCCTGGTGTAGTTGGCGCGATTTACGATCATAACGACGTTTACGCCGGTATTATTGTTGATGGTCACCATGTCGATTACGCCAATGTACGTATGAGCCACAAGCTGATGGGCGAAAAATTAGTCTTAGTGACTGATGCTGTCGCGCCAGCCGGTGCTAACATCGAGTCTTTTGACTTCGTAGGCACAGAAGTGTTCTATCGTGATGGTAAATGTGTTGGTGCCGATGGTACACTAGGCGGCTCAGCATTAACTATGATCGAAGCAGTTGAAAATACAGTGAAACACGTTGGCTTACCGCTAGACGAAACACTGCGCATGGCAAATCTATACCCTGCAAAAGCAATTGGTGTGGACGATAAACTTGGTAGCATTGCTAAAGGCAAAGTTGCGAATTTAACAGCCTTTGATGCGGACTTCACTGTTATCAAAACGATCGTCAACGGACAAGTGAAAAGCTTCTAATTATGAAACATAGCCCAGTCGCCAATATTGAATTTATTAAACAAGTCAATACGGCTTCTGTTTATCGCCTTATCGATGAACAGAAGCAAATTTCACGCGTTGATTTAGCAAAACTTAGCGAGCTAGCGCCTGCAAGTATTACTAAGATGACACGTCAATTAATGGCGGCGGGGTTGATTAAAGAAGTTGCACAACAAGCCTCAACTGGTGGTCGACCAGCCATATCGCTAACTTGTGAGACCGAACCATTTGTCTTTCTTAGCTGTAAACTCGGTCGTAATAATTTAACTATCGCCTTGCATGATATTGCAGGAACGAAGCTGGTTGATTATAACGTTGCTTTAAATACTGCCCCTAACAACGATGTGATACCGTTTTTATTAGCGCAAATAGCCGATTTCATTAACGTAAACCTTAAACCTGACACACAAAGTCTGATCGCCATTGCGGTGACCTCTCCCGGCTTGATCGACCGTGAATCAGGTACCATAGTGTATCTACCAAAACACAATTTAAAAGATATTCCACTCGGAAAAATGCTCACTAAAGCGTTTAATGTGCCCGCTTTTATTGCCAACCATACTCAGTCGTTATCATTGGCGGAGCTATATTTTGGTGCCGCGCAAGACTGCGAAGACAGTGTATTACTGTCGGTGCATGACGGTGTCGGTTCTGGCATTATTAATAACGGTAAAATTTTTACTAACTACAATAACCAAGTCGGTGAAATCGGTCATATCCGTATTGATCCGCTCGGCTTACCTTGTCACTGTGGCAGTCATGGTTGCTTAGAAACCATCGCCTCTAATGAAGCGATTCTGAAACAGGTCACAGGGTTGATTAAACAAGGCCACGAAACATCGCTGACACTCGAAGCCTTAACTATCGAAGCCATTTGTAATGCCGCGAATAGTGGCGATGAATTAGCCGTACAGGTATTGCAACGAGTGAGTAAGTTACTCGGTCAAGCAATCGCCATTATTGTTAACTTATTTAATCCTCAAAAAGTGTTGATCAAAGGCGAGATCGTAGCCGCTAAGAATTTAATTTTCCCGATGATTGAACACAGTGTGCAACAACACGCTTTAGGCAGTTTTGTACCAAACCTGATCATCAGTGAAGCCGAGTTTCAAAATGAACCATCAATGGCGGGTGTCGCGTTAGTACGTAAATCATTATTAGAAGGTGGCCTGCTGAGCTATATCATTAATGAGCATGACGCTTAGTTAGCCGATACAGACCCAAGCGCCGTCAGCTCGTTTGGGTTCCTCTTCTCCATCTTAGTTATCATTGTTGCTTTTATTTGGTATAATCCGCTGTATTCAGCCTTGCTGAACAATCCCTTTATTGACTGTTAATGAGTACTAATATGCATTTTGATGACAATATCCGCATGGTTTTCTCGACTGAAACTGGCCGTATTAAAGAAGAAAAACAAATTGAAGCGGCACCAGAAGGTGACGGTATTGTGCGTATTCGCCGTGAAACTAAAGGCCGTAAAGGTAAAGGCGCGACGACAATTAGCGGTATCGACTTACCCGAAAAAGAATTAAAAGCACTGGCTAAAGAATTAAAAAAGAAAAGTGGTGTGGGTGGTAGCGTTAAAGACTTCATCATCGAGATCCAAGGCGACCAACGTGAGATGGCGAAAGAATTTTTAGAGAAAAAAGGTTATACCGTTAAACTCGCTGGCGGTTAGTTCTCCTCATTTTATAAATAGTTTTATAAATAGTGTTACAACACCCCTTATCAATGTGCGGCAGCAATAACACAAAGCACATTGATAAGTTATTATTGCAGTAAGTTAGTCATCAAGGTGGGTAGCAGAATTACCATAGGGGTAATTAAACGCACTGTAGCTTTCTACATATTCCTCAGTATCCTCTCGCATCTCTAAATAGGTATTCGAGTTCCCCAGCGGATGAGGGTATATATAAGGCGTATCGTTATTGTCTATTGGCTCCTCAAAATAACCATCCGTTCCCTGTGGATCACTACTACAAGCGCTCAACACACCTGATATAACGATGAGCATCATCCAAATTTTTGTCACGGTTTTCATCATTCACACCTCATATTTTTACTAATATTTTCTGCGATACATTAATTATAAATTAACTATAGCTCCTAGAGTGATTGGCGTCACCTTAACGCCGAGTTACATACCTCTCTAAACACTTGTCATTTTTATCAAATCAAGGCAACATAACCCTGTCGGCAGTGATCATATAATCCGCTGTACGATATAATTCTCAGGGCGGGGTGTAATTCCCCACCGGCGGTAATAATCAGGCCTACGATTTATTCGTAACCTATTTCAGCCCGCGAGCGCCTCAGTCGTCTTTTTTATAAAGTCATCACTTAGGGTCAGCAGATCTGGTGAACGCTATGCCACATAGCCTAGTCCAGAGCCGACGGTAATGTTCATATCATAAGATATGGCTAAGTCCGGATGAGAGAGAATATAAGATGCGTTAACGTCTACCTTGGTAGATGGCGAATAACGTACCTCTAATTCTGCACGCCCTGATTCTGGAACCCAATATTTTTATAGTTGTATATTAAGGATTAAAACCATGAATCAGTCTTTACTTTCCCCTTTTGGCGACGCAATCACACGTGTTGAAACAGCATTAACGGCATTACGTTTAGGCAAAGGGGTTTTAGTTGTTGATGATGAAGACCGCGAAAATGAAGGCGATATGGTGTATGCGGCAGAGTCGCTTACCAATGAGCAAATGGCACTATTGATCCGTGAAGGCAGTGGTATTGTTTGTGTTTGTCTACCTGATGAGCGTGTTAAACATTTAGAACTTGCGCCTATGGTTGAGAATAACTCAAGTCAGTATGGCACTGCATTTACCGTCAGTATCGAAGCTGCTGTTGGTGTGACAACGGGTGTATCAGCAGCGGACCGTGTGACGACGATTAAAGCTGCGATTGCAGATAACGCCATGCCAAGCGACCTTGCCCGTCCAGGCCATGTTTACCCACTACGCGCACAACCGGGCGGTGTATTAACACGTCGAGGACATACCGAAGGCACCATTGATTTAATGAAGCTAGCCGGACTAAAACCAGCAGGAGTATTATGTGAGGTCACCAATCCCGACGGTACTATGGCGCGTTTACCTGAAATCATTACGTTTGGTGAAAAGCATAACTTACCGGTATTAACCATTGAAGATATTGTGACTTATCGTAATGCACTATTAGAGCAAGTCGGTTAACCACATAGGTGTATTAAAACATCAGTGCTATAGAAACATTCTTGCGATAAATGTGACACAGTAGCGGCCGACTCGAGAAGTTTACCTTATACTTAGAGTATTGCTGTTTGTGTTCAATCGCTTACGAGTTAGAGAATAACTACAATTGAGAGCGTCAAAATAGCGTTCTCAATTGTATAGGTTAAAACGCCCGCCATAAATCACCTTTCCTTACTTCGGATATACGCTAACACCACAGCCATTGATATAAAAATCGACAAAAAAATTCGCTCCTCTAATGATTTTTCACCATGACTAAAGGACACCGTTGATGAAGAAAAAACCAACACAACTTATCAAATTCGCACTTCTTAGCAGTTGCATTATATCAGTCTTTACAGGTACTACTTTTGCTTCCCCCGCTCCTGAAGGTACTGTAACACTAGGGTTTAATCATAAAATCCCTGAAGAGATAATGACCCCAAATAAGGTTGAAACTCGTATTGGCGAGCTTAATTTTTATGATGGGATCCCAACTCAAGCGACTCTCGACAAGGTGTATGATAATTTAGATTTCATTCGTGGTGTCGATGTATTTCTTAATTTTATTCCCGCAACATCAATCGAAGGGATCCGTTTAGGCTTTAAATCTATGGGTGCCGATGACTCAAATGAAGTCTTAGTATTCGATAACCTAATGGATTCTAATCCATTATTTTTAACCGGTAACACAGACACTGTTTACGCTGGTGCTATGCTCGACCTTGAAAAAGACGGGGTTACTGTGGTTGAGATACCTGCTGGAGCAGGACCAGGAACGCTGAATGATGCCTTTTTCCGCTTTGTAGTCGATATGGGCGCACCAGGACCTGATGCACAGAAAGGTGGCACGTATGTTATTTTGCCGCCAGATTATGAGGGAGAGCTAAAGCCAACCCTTAATGCCATGCAGGACAGAAATAAGGACACTAGAGCAAGTATCATGATTGGCGATACACAACAGAAAGTGTGGATTGCACAATCAACAAGTTATAATAACTGGCTTATTTTGCGCGGTTTCTTGAAAGATGGAAAGCCTGATCATGCTGCGAACATGTGGCGTACAGGTCTCAAAATCTATCCGCTTGCTGACGCTAAGAGTCCCAAACAAATGAAGTTTATTAATGGCTCGGGTAAGTATTTTAATACCGTTCACGCTAATGATTATAAGTTTTATGAGGAGCTTTGGCATGTGATCCAAAAAGAGCCAGTAGCATTCATCGACCCAGAACTTCGTGGCCAGGCTGCTGCTATTGGTATTCAGAAAGGCAAACCTTTCGAGCCCGATGCACGCATGAAGGCAATTTTAAAAGATGCGGTAGCAGTTGGTAATGCAACGGCGCGTGGTATCGCCTTTAAGTCTCGAGATAAGAGTGCTTATCTGTTTGAAGGAAAACAGTGGTTTACAGGCTTTATTGGACGAGATTACCGTTGGTTAAAGGATGACGGAAATGGCGGAAGAAACATGGATGCACGAACGCTTTTTTTCTACATTGCAACTGTAAATACACCAGCAATGGCATTGCAAATACCGGGGGTTGGGTCTAATTACGCCATGACAACAGGCGATAACAATGGCGACATTCTTTATGGTGAAAAGAATTATAAAGTTACCTTACCGGCTGATGCACCAGCTAAAGACTTCTGGTCCATGGTTGCTTACGATCCACAAACGCGCTCAGAACTACAAGTTCCGAATGGCTCGTTTTTCCCAAGTAAGAACAATAAACGTGATGAACTTATCTATAATAAAGACGGCTCAGTCACCTTGTACTTTGGACCTGATACACCAAAAGGTTTAGAGGTAAACTGGACCGAAACCACACCCGGTAAAGCTTGGTTTGCTATGTTACGTTTATACGGCCCGCTGCAACCTTGGTTCGATAAAACTTGGCAGCCAAGTGACTTTGAATTGATAAAGTAACGCAGTAATTAAACAGACCCTGTAAATCAGTCAATATAAAGCAAAGGCAGCCTCTCACAATAACAGAGGCTGCCTTTTTCGTACTATTTAGATGCGGCAGGAATTGTATTATCCGTTGCTGATTCAGCTTCACCGCGCTTTGCTTTGTAAGTATTAACAGGCTCACCTTTATACATGGCGACTTTGATAAAGAACACCATAAACAACAAATCATTTAAACCGTAAATGGTATAGAAGATACCGGCAAACAAGTCTGTCTCATACAAGGTAAATAAGCTATTTGTTGCTAACCAATAAACCCATGCACACACATACACCATTTTCTCAATCGCAAAAACAGAAACTAATAAACGGATACTACCTTTCGTCAGAGCGGCAGCAAAGTAAGCCAGTCCCCATACGATAATCATCACCAAACCAAAGTTAGACATGACAACCGGGTCAGCCTCATTAATGGCGGTATTACTAAATAATTGTGAGAATGTCAGCACACCGCCAATATTAACCAAAGCGGCGAGTATAAGACCATATTTAATTACTTTGCTATTCATTATGATTCCCCTATTAAATTCCGATATAAATATCTCGGTTTATGACAATAATATAAAACATAAAATCCGATTTTATTTATAAAAAATCATTAAAATTTAATAAAGATCACAACAATAACCTCATTATTTATCAATTCACCTTGGGTTCATATTGCTTGTTTAAAGTCAAAAATGAGTTCTTGTGAGTCCGGTAATATCAGCTCTTTGAATTGCTCAGCAGGATCAGGGATGATTAAACCATCAAATTTCACCGGGTCATCGCCGACCGCACTGCAGCTAAACGCTACGGTATAATATCCAGATGGTAGGTACCCGAAAGCATAATCACCGGTAACTAAATCAACAGATGTAGATGCATAAGGAGCAGTCAAACTAGGGTCTGGTAATGGATCAATGAACTCAATATCAAAGTTATCAGCTAGAGAATCAATCAACAATCCCTGACCTTGGTATAAATACACAAAATTGCCTGTTGCAGCGTCACAATCTTCAGCTTCAAGTAAGCTCGCTTCCACATTACCGCTCAGCGAAGCAGCCTTATCGGTATCAACAATCGTTACACCATGTGGTTTTAAAATATAGCCCTTGTTATTGACGTTATTACCACGCATTACTAGAGATTTACGTAAATCAAACTCAATGGTAAATGCCTGCACGGCTTCATCAATAACGGTAAAACCACCTAGTTTTAATTCATTACTGGGTTGTTTTAAATCTTCTTCTACACCAGGCGCTGCTATTTTTATAACATAATTAAGCGCTTGTTCAGGCTTGATATGAATGATTAAATTTTTATATTCACCGGTACGTAATGCGATATCACTAATTATCAATGCCGATTGAGTGCCTGGATAGTCTAATAAATTGATTTGTTCATAGCCATCGATGTCATGAAAAGTACGTTCGCCGTCTGCATGAATAAACTCAAGCTGATCAAAAGCAATTACCACGGCTGATAGCCCTTCAACAGGGGCATCGGAAACAGAAAAGGAGACATTGGAATACGAAGTATCATCATTATCACCACCGCAAGCAGCAACCAACAATGAAGATGATACAACAAGCAAACAAGATTTAATAAATTTCAAAACATTACCCGTTAATAAAGAAATATACATCAACTATAGCCATTGATGTGACATATATCACTTAGCCGGAATAATACTTCAACATAAACTCACAGTCTTACTTTTCTCAAAAAAGGTCGTCATTGCGCTTGCTTCTAACGGTTTACTAAAGTAATAACCTTGGCCATATTCACAATTATGTTGTTGCAAGAATGCCAATTGAGATGGGATTTCAATACCTTCTGCAACCACATCTAAATTCATGCTGTGGGACATGGTCATAATTGTTTCAATTAGAATATCATCGCGAGCATGACCAATTTCACTCACGAATGAGCGGTCAATTTTAATTTTGTCTAACGTGATACGCGATAAGTAGCTTAAACTTGAATAACCAGTACCGAAGTCATCCAACGCAATTTTAATGCCCATCGCTCTAAATTGAGCAATTTTATCAAGCGCAGTATCACCACCATCAAGTAATACAGATTCAGTGATCTCTAGGGTAAGTTGTTCAGGGTTAACGCCATATTTTGTTAATGTATCTTCGATAATGATAATAAGGTCAACATCTTGTAATTGTATCGGGGATAAATTTACTGCGATTTCGTTTATATCAATATTTTCGTCAGCATCCCATTGTGCTAATTGACGGATCGCTTCACATACAACCCAACGACCAATATTAATAATGAGACCTGTTTTCTCCGCTAACTCAATAAACTGTAATGGTTGTACTAACCCTAGTGTTGGATGCTGCCAACGTACAAGTGCTTCGGCTAAGCGATACTTACCGGTTTTTAAATTAATAATAGGCTGGTAATGTAAACGTAATTCATCACGAGGGAGTGCCTGACGCAGTTCAACTTCCAATTCAAACTGTTCATGCCCTGCCGTTTCCATTTCAGGCTTGAAATAATTAATCTGATAAGTTTTATTATCACCGGTTTTTTCGACAGCAAGGTCAGCAAAATGCATCAGTTTACCTGCATCTTTAATCTTGCATTCTTGGCTAATGACCACACCGCAACGCGCCTGACAGGCATGGGTGATAGCACCAATTTGAATGGGCTTACAAATTGTGTCTAAAATGTAATTGATTCTATGTTCTAATAACTCACGCTTGCTATAAGGTAAAATCAACACAAACTCATCACCACACCAACGGCTGACTTCTTCATGTTCTCGGCATAATACCGTTAACCTATTGGCTATTTCGATTAATAACGCATCCCCGATATCATGACCAAATCGGTCATTTAACATACCAAAATTATCAATATCAATCAGCACTAATGCAAAGGGCGCATGCTGCTCGGGAAAGCGGTTTTCAATGCTATTTAATAACGCATAACGATTGGGTAATTGTGTCAATTGATCAAGGTAAACCAAATCTTTTAGCGCTTTACGTTGTTTCTTTTGCTCTGTAATAACCAAATTAAAATGATCAGATAAATCTGATAGCTCATTCTCATATCGAGATTGATGAGTGTTCAACGTTGTCTTTCTTACTGCATTATCATCTTCAAGATGTTCTGAGACAAAATCTTTGGCATTATCCAGTAACTGATAAATTGGCGTAATAATTTTAATGCGTAAACCCCAGAATAACGCTGTGCTTAATGTGACGAAACTGAACAATAAGGTTAATATACTCTGCTCTAACTTCTTATAAGCATTGGCATAAGCACTGTTTAACGGCAGTACGATGAGCACCGAAGCATTCGCTGTGCCTTGCGCAGAAAACATCGGTTTATAAGCAACTAAATAAGGAATATCGTCCACCGACGTGACTTCATAGACCCCTTCTTCTGCTGCTGGCAACGGCTCTGTCATGATAAGCGCTAAACTCTCTTTCGCTCTTGTAATACCATAATGCGAAGCAATAACACTCGCATCGCTATCGACAATAAAAGCGGCGCCATCTTTCGGAAAGAAATCATCGGTTAATTGCTCACTCCACCATTCAAGCGATACAACCGCCACTGCAGCTGCAATAATTTGCTTATCATCACCGAAAACAGGCACTGAGAAGTTCATTGAAGCGAGGTCACTGGCTCTGTCATGTTGAAATCGGCTCATTGAAAACGTACCATTTTCAATAGTATTGCTAAAATAGGCTCGGTCAGCCACATTCACCGCTTGCTGTAGCGGCAGCGCATTACAAAGCAGATCACCATTTGCCAATGGCACACCGATATTAGTAAACAGTGGATTAAGGCGTTGCACACGCGCAACAAAAATAGAGCAGAGCGGGTCTTTAGGATCTCGGAGAGCACTTTCTTGAGCTAATTTAAATAAAATAGATTTGGTATAATTAATCTTATTCTGTTGCTGAGTAATTACTTTCTCTGCAAATTGAAATGCGTCATTACGTATTTTTTGCTTTTCGGTACTGAAAGCATGCCAAGTATGATATGACATCAATAATGATGTGGGGATCAATGCAATCGTTAAAATAATAATAAATCTAGAAACCATAGGTCGAATTATCAGCAAAGTATTCCCTTTGATTAACAAGCATTACCGCAATGTCAGTAAGCGTTAAACATCAATTAATAATCATCAAGGATTACAGTCTACCGATAGCAAGGAGGTATGTGAATATCAATAGCTTATTTAACCATTAGTCACTCACATTAATAAGCATTTATAATGCATTAATACGTATTAACATACTAATAATATTATTTTTTAACCAGCTTAGTTGAATGGCGGCTATAGCTGACTATACTGTTAACAAAAAACAAGCATGGCATCATCATCATAAAAACAGCCAATAACGCATAATAATAGAAAGCCATAAAATCCTCTTTTAACTAGTATTTAAAAATAATGTTAAATCCATTAACAAATCAAACACTACCAACAATTGGTTAGTTTTATAGCCCTCATTCGGAAATAATGATTATTTAGCTCCGTTTTGTGGCAAAGATCATATTTCATTATGTGGTGCAATGATAACGCTCATAACACCACTTATTTCATAGCTAGACATTGTTATATAGTTTACTACATAGTCCGTCTAATTAACGTCACGCTGGACATATTCAATAAACGCCAACAGCTCAGCAAACCAATCAACCCGACAAAAATCGCACCTGCGCCTATGCCTAATAACCAATATTGAAAGTGGAATGCACCTGGCATTTCAAAAATACGACTTTGTAAAATATAGACACCCAGCTCCATGGCCATACTCGCCATCAGCCCAGCCAGAGCACCCAAAGCGACAAATTCAAATAACACGCTATTACGCAGTAAGCGTCCACTCGCGCCTAATGTCCTTAGAATTGCCAGTTCACGTTCACGCTCTTCCATACTAGCTTGTACTTGAGCCACTAATACTAAGCTCCCAGCTAGCACCACCAGCAACAGAATAAACTCAATGGCGATAGACACTTGCCCTATCACACTGCGTAACTGAGTGATAATGGCATCTACATCAATCAAGGTGATTGTAGGATATTGGGTGAGAAAATCTTGCAATGCATCTGTCGCGTCATCCGGCACATATAACGACGAAATATAAGTGGCGGGAAAATCCGCCAGCACATGTTGGTTAAAGATCATGTAAAAGTTAGGCTGTAATGTTTGCCAGTTCACCTTACGGATACTACTCACCATCACCAGTACTTCTTCACTACCTAACTGAAACGTTAAGTTGTCACCGATCTCGACATCCAGCTTTTCTGCTAAGGTCGATTCAACCGATACCAGCGCACGGGTATCTTCAGGCTGCCACCAACTACCAGCAATTAAGCTGTTTTCATAAGGCAAACCATCACGCCAAGTCATGTTTAACTCGCGGCCAACACCACGGCGGCCATTATCCGCTGATTTAGTTTCTTCTTTACTGACACGCTTGGTCACTTGATCATCATTAATTTTGGTTAAACGACCACGCACCACAGGAAACAGTCCACTGGACTCAATGCCTAACGAATCAACAAAATTATTCACTGGCTCAACTTGGTTGGCGGTAATATTGACTAAAAAACGGTTAGCACTGTTATCCGGCAACTGCTGCTGCCAATCATCAATCAAGCCATTTTTCATTACCACGATAATCAGCAGTAATTGAATGGCGATGGTAAAACTAATCAATTGCACTGCATTTTCATTGGCGCGACGTTTTAAATTCGCTAACGCTAAATGCCAAGACTTACCGGCTTTGCTGCCAGCCGATCGCCCGGCAAGCATAAATAAGCGCCCAATAACCAGCAGTACTAACGCCACCAGCACGCCACCAATTAATAACGCCGCACTGAGTACTGCATCTTGGCTAAATAAATACAATAAGGTAAAAATAGCTAATACCGACGGTAGCGGATTCATTAATCGGCTGAAAAAGCTGTTTTCAGCACCATTACCACGACCGCGTAGCAGCGTCATAGGTGAAGTTTGTACCAACTCTCGTAAAGGCGTGATCGCAAATGCAAAGGCACAAATAATACCAGTAACAATTGCCACTACGAAGGGATACGCCATGTTACCGGTGGTCGAGGTATCAAGATAATCACGCATGGCGTACAAGCCGAGGTTCAATATCAAATAACCAACCACCAAGCCTAAACTGATACTTAATACACTTAATAGCGACCAATGCAGGCAATACAATTTCGACACATAACGCTTAGATGCACCCATGGCTTTAAACACAGCAACGACTGACTGGTGACGTTGGCTATAACGGCGACTTGCAACTGCCACCGCAACGGACGCTAAAACAATGCCAAGCATACTGGCCAGTGATAAGTATTTATCCGCTTTGCTTAGCGCTCTCGCTAACGGCGAGTTCTGTGATTTAATATCATACCAACGTTGGTTATCACTTAACTGTGGTTTGAACCACTGCTCAAAAGCAGCAATATTATCGCCTTCTCCTGCGAACAGGTATTTATAACTTAATCGACTTCCTGGTTGAATTAATTCAGTCTTGTGTATGTCTTGGCTGTTAATAAACACCACGGGACCAGAACTAAATACACTAAACGATGCATCCGGTATTTGGGTGATAATCCCAGTGACTGTAAAGCGCATTACCCCAACTTCAATGCTATCACCCAGCGCGATCCCTAGTTGCCTTAACCCTTTTGCCTCTAACCAAGCTTCACCTGATTTTGGCGCATTCGACGCGACCGCTTGCGTACCATCTAATGACGGACTCACTAATAGCTCACCACGCAATGGATAAGTATCCGATACCGCAGACAAAGCCGATAGCGCCATTTTTTCATCCGTAAATACCATGGATGACATTTGGATCTGCTGGGCTTGAATTAGCTCTAAACTGGTGGCCTTGGCTAATACCGCAGGATCTATTACACTGCCAGTATCCAACACCCTATCGGCAGCAATGAAGGTACTGCTTTCGGCAGTTAATGCTTGTTTAACTCGGCTCGAAAAACCCGACAATGCGAATACGGCAGACACGGCCAGCACAATGGCCAACAAAATAATGGTTAGCTCACCGCGTTTTAACTCGTGTTTCAATAAACGCAGGGAGTGTTTATGCCAATAGCTCATCGCTGTTCACTCGTCTGTTGTTTTGCTAAAGGCTCAGCAATGACAGACGCAACATGCGTTTCCGTTAACTCGCCACTCTCCATGGTCACTTGACGCTGGCAACGCGCGGCTAATTTAGGATCGTGTGTCACCAGTATCAAAGTAGTGCCCTGCTGCTTGTTAATTTCAAACAACAAGTCTGCAATGTGCGAGCCCGTTTTGGTGTCTAAGTTACCCGTAGGTTCATCAGCAAATAAAATATCCGGTTTAGAGATAAACGCGCGGGCAATCGCCACTCGCTGTTGTTCGCCACCGGAAAGCTGTGAAGGGAAATGCTCGGCTCTATCGGCTAAATCAACTTTGGCTAATAATTCCCGCGCGAGTTGCTCAGGGTTGTCCATCTCAGCTAACTCTGCTGGTAACATTATATTTTCCAACGCCGTTAAGCTATTGATTAACAAAAACTGCTGAAAAATAAAACCGACATGTTTCGCGCGAACGGCACTGCGCTGTTCTTCATTAAATTGGTGCAATGGCTTATTTTTTAGAAAAACTTCACCACTCGAAGGTAAATCTAACCCCGCTATAATAGACAATAGGGTAGACTTACCAGAGCCAGATGCGCCAACAATCGCTAATGAATCACCTGCTACCACAGTTAAATCCATCGGATGTAAGATATCCAAGGTTTTAGCATCTGTTTTAACTGATTTAGTTAAGGCACTTACTTTTAATATAACGTCGGAATTTAGCTTCATGTTTAAAAATGCCTTTAAAGTATTATTATTGATGGTTATCTTGTTACCTGCAGCACATGCGACAGCTAACCATAAAATTTTGTTATTGGGTGACAGCCTTAGCGCCAGTTATGGTATGACACAAAATGAAGGCTGGGTAACCCTGCTTAATCAGCAGTTATCGAAACAAAAAGCCCCGTATAACATTATTAATGCCAGTATCAGTGGTGAGACTACCGCAGGCGGTCTGTCGCGGTTACCCGGTATTCTGGCTAAGCAATCCATTCATGCCTTGATTATCGAACTGGGTGGTAACGACGGTTTACGTGGCTTTCCCCCGAAGTTAATCAAGAGCAATCTAACCCAAATGGTTGATCTAGCACACGCGCAGAATATTCCTGTGTATGTGATGAATATTCGTATTCCACCTAATTATGGCCCACGCTACAGCAAAATGTTTACCGATGTATTTGCCCAAGTTGGCAGTGAAAAAGACATTACCGTGTTGCCGTTCTTCATGGAACAGATCGCGATAGATCCAAGCCTAATGCAAAATGACGGTATTCACCCCAACCGTACAGCTCAACCTAAGATTGTCGATATCATGTCAAAGCAGTTAGCCACTATTTATAATGAACATAACTAGTTGTCGATAGTCGTGAATAAATGCGTAACTGAACAAGATAAACCAGTTACGCAGGCACTGTCAGGATGGATTTCACAAATACGGGTAAAGTATTGTCAGGACGCTTTATTTTAAGGAAAGTTAAAATAAGCCCATTTGTTGATCGGTTATCAAATCAAAACTCAGGCCAATAAAAGGTAAGATACCATCAGCAATTGGTTTAATTTGTTTTTCAATGTAATGTTCAAAATCCAATACTGAATGTTGATGCTCGACTGCTTCAGGACCATTCAGGGTTAGCACATAGCTGATCCACGCTTTGTGCTGGTAACGCAGTGGCTGGCCTAATTGACGATTCTTCTCATCCGCCGCGCGCGCCGCTTTTACATGTGGCGGCACGTTTTTCACGTATAACGCGAGTTCTTGGCGTAAACGCTTACGGTAAACCAACTTGTCGTTGAACTCACCGGCTAAGGTTTTTTCGACTATTTCCAGCACATAATCTTCGACCGCGATATTATGAAATACCCGATGGTATAACTCTTTCTGGAACATCTTCGCCAGATCAGTCCAATCGGTGCGCACGGTTTCCAGCCCTTTGAAGATCAGCTTTTCACCGTCTTTGGTATCCACTAAACCGGCATAACGCTTTTTACTACCTTTATCCAAACCACGAATAGTGGGCATTAAGAACTTGTGATAATGCACTTCGTATTCAATATCTAAGAAGCAATCAATGTCGTAGTCTTCACGTAGGTGTTGCTGCCATTGTTGGTTAATATATGCCGACAGTTCAGCGCCCATACGGTCGGCTTCCACACTACGATTAGCTGGCGAGCCACTGTAGCCCTCAGTAAATTTGGCAGCATCAAGTAACACAAAAGTGGAATCGGTATCACCGTAGATCACCTTGTAACCCTTGGCTTCGATCCAAGCTGCCGTGGTCTGCATGATCTCTTGTCCACGCATGGTGATCGACGAGGCTAAACGGGTATCATAAAACCGACAACCGCCAGAGCCTAACACCCCATAAAACGAGTTCATTAAGATCTTAATCGCCTGCGAACGGGCAGCATCTTTATCCAGTTTAGCTTGATCACGCTGCGACCACAGTTCGGTAATAATATCGGGCAGGTAATGCTTCTCTCGATCAAACAAACCACCACGGAAACCAGGGATCGCCTCAGTTGGGTTTTGTACACCTTCTAATAAACCAACCGGATCAATCTTAAAGGTGCGAATAATCGACGGATACAGACTTTTAAAATCCAGTACAATGACATGATCATATAACCCAGGGAATGAGTCCATCACATAACCACCGGGACTGGCCATTACCCCGCTCTCACGTAGATTTGGGGCGATATAACCCGCGCGGTGTAACTTAGGCAGGTACACATTGGTAAACGCCAATACTGAGCCACCGTTACGATCTAATTCCAATCCGGTTAATTGTGAGCGTAATAACAAGAAATCCAACAATCGAGTTTTAACAAAGATATCCCACACTAATACGCAATCTTGCAGATTGTATTTGGCTAATTTAGGTTTATTGAAATAGAAATCGTGGTTAATCTGTTCCATGCGGTTATCAACATCGTCAGTATCTTTACCAACACCGAGTATTTCTTGCGCGACGTTTTCTAAACTAAAACTCGGGAAGTTATAGGTAGCGGTTTTTAGACTATCAATACCATCCACCACGACTCGTCCATGTAAGGTTAAGAAGCCTTGCTGTTGTGGGGTGCGGCCATCACGCCAATGCAAGTTTTGACCACCACGACCCAGTGCCAATTTTAGGTTGTGGAATGTGGCACGTTGCGCTAATAAGCGGAAATCAAAGTTAATCACGTTCCAACCAATAAAGATGTCCGGATCGTAACTGATCACAAAAGCTTGCAGCGCTTGTAATAAGCTTTTCTCATCAGCAACCCAGTGGATCAACGGCTCATCGTCAGGATCTTGCGCTAAATTTTCATTCGCTTTTATTTGTGCCTGAACGAGGTCTTTATCAAGCTGCTCGCCTATCATGTAAACCCGTTTAAAAGACTTACCGTCAGGACAATAAGCAGGGCTTAATGAATATAAACCAATGGAGTAAAGCTCGCCGTGTTCTGAACATTCGATATCCAGCGAGATCTGTTTAATCTTGTCTACTAAGCTGTCTGGCAGTTCCGCTGGCTTAAGTTGAGCTTGCTGAAATTCCACATAACCTTTACGTTGTACAGGCGTGCCGGTGAACTCCACAGCCCCTTTAACAAAACGCTCCATTAAGTAACGTTCAGCCGGGCGAATATCCGCTTCTAATACCGTAACCAACTTACGTCTTAATAATTCTTGGGCGCGATGATAGTCATGTGAAGTCTGGAAATAAAAGGCGCTCATCAACTCTAAATCAAAGCTACGTAGCTGCAGATCTTTATAATTAAAGCGTGGATTCAATTCACTTAAACAGGCTAAAGCAGTAGTCAGTTGGTCTTGAGGAATGAACATGACCAGCGGCTGAGTTGCCGGGATCAATTTAACCGCACCCATTTCAGATGCTAACCAGTAACTTAATTCATTATTACCATTACGATCACGGCTATGGCGCGATAATAAAAAACCCAGATATGTAGCTGACAAAATTAACCAAAAAAAGTAGTTTAAGACTGGTTAAGTGTACAGCATTTTTAGAAGCGTGAAAATATTTACACAAACATGTAATCGGATATCATCATCTGTTTAAAATATGTTATAAAGCCTAACTGAATAACGAATTAATAATTTTAGACTTAATAAAGAAGAGAATACGCTTGTGACCGCAACCCTTAAACCTTTTATCTTACTACTCGTCAGTGGCTTTTTACTCATGCTAGGTTACGGCCTGAGTAATATTTTATTGCCTGTGCGCATGCAAAATGACGGTATCAGCGTCGATAACATCGGTATCATCTTATCTATGCTATCTGTGGGTTTTTTACTGGGTGCGATTTATAGCCGTAAATTATTACAACGGGTTGGTCATATCCGCATATTTGCGATGTGTGGTAGCTTAACCTCGGTCGCGATCTTACTTTCAGGTTTATATCCAGAACCATTAATGCTTGCAGCAATGCGTATGC
Source organism: Moritella sp. Urea-trap-13 (assembly GCF_002836355.1). Classification (NCBI taxonomy): domain Bacteria; kingdom Pseudomonadati; phylum Pseudomonadota; class Gammaproteobacteria; order Alteromonadales; family Moritellaceae; genus Moritella; species Moritella sp. Urea-trap-13. Next base: position 95,400 of record NZ_PJCA01000027.1, on the reverse strand, counting down.
TAACCGGGTTTTGTATGGCCTGTGCCAATGCTACGCTCGATAGTTGGTTAAGTCACAGCGCCACAGAAGAAAGCCGTGGACGGGTATTATCAATTAACCAAATGGTGATCATGTCGGCACTGTTTTCTGGGCAATTCTTGTTAAACGTTGCACCAATCACCGATGTGACATTATTTATTATCTCAGGTATTTTATTTAGCCTTTCTATCACCCCTATCGTGATCAGCAAGCAACTGGGTCCACAAATTGAAGACAGTCAATCCATGTCCTTAATGACCATCATAAAACTATCTCCACTGGGGGTTATCTGTTGTTTTTACGGTGGTTTTCTGTACGCGGGTTTAGTTAATATGCTGCCTATCTTTGCCAGCGATAACGGTATTCAAGGCTTCAGCTTATCCATTTTTATGGGCGCATCTATTTTTGGTGCTATTATTTTTCAATATCCAATAGCCTATTTATCTGACCGCTTTGACCGTCGTAAAATCATGATCGCCATGGTATTAATCATCGCAGCATTGTCTTTATTAGTGCCGCAGTTAATTAATACTGCGCAATTTAACCTTACCTTATTAGTCATAGCTGTCGTCATGGGCTTAACCGCTTGCCTCTATCCAATGAGCATGTCAGAAACGTTTGATAAGGTATTGCGGGAACAAATTTTAGCTGCCATGGGCTCACTACTACTGATTTATGCGCTGGGTAGTATTCTCGGTCCTAATCTCGCGTCTATCGCTATGAACATGTTTGGCAGTGCAGCATTATTTTCATTTACGAGCATAACCGCCATTACCTTATTGGCTTTGATTATCGGTAATATGCTGAAGCAGACAGCGTTACCGCGCGATGAACAAGAAAACTTTATCATGCAAACGCCTTCCGGTGTGGCATCAGAACTGGATCCTAGAACGCAGTATGCACAGCCATCTTTCGAACAAACCTCTGAAGTGGAAGTAGCTATTAGTTTAGCTGCTAAAAACCCTGCGGCTGCCGTGAACATGGCCAAATCATTAGCGATGCGCGATCCTAACAACGCCTCTAACTTAGCGGCGGCATTAAGTACCATTGACGAAATTGACATCAGCCGCTTGTACCATGCAATCACCACTGCCGCACCCGAGATGAGCATACATATTGCAGAAGCACTCACCAACGCTTCGCCAGAACAAGCGGACGAATTAGTTGACTGGATCACCACCGAACGTCCTGACCAATTTACCAGTATTATTGTCGCTATCGCCAATTCAATGCCAGACAACGGCATTGATATGATGGAGCTTGCTGCCGAGAATATGGTTGAAGATCACCAAGATGAACTGCTAGAAATGACCGACCAGTACATGACCAGCCTATCTGACTCATTAGATGATATGCGTCCTGTCGATCGTACCGCAGCCGCCACTGAGCAAACTGCAACAGAGCTGTATAGCCGTTTAACCGATGTATCCCCTACCCAATCAGCCGACTTCGCCTTGGCGGTATCGGAAGCATACCCAGAATCATCAAATGTGGTTGCTGAAGCCTACGTCAGCAATCTAATTGAAAGCGAACAAGCGACACCTGGCGATGCAACGGCGAACATTGAAAGTGCGGTTAATGACTATGTAACTCAAGTTGCTGAAACCATCCCTGAATACGCTGCCGATATTGCCAGTACTATGATTGACTCGGTACCCGACATAGCCTCTGACATGGTAGAGATCTTACAAGATTCAGATGTGTTTAATGATAGTGATCTGAGTACATCGATCCAAGACAAACCAGAGCATGATGAGCTAGAAGAACAGTTGCAATATGCAGTACAAACGCAAGCAGATGAGATTGATAAGAATAGTTAAGGATTAGCGTTTAAACAGACTGAGACTAAAATGGAATAAAGTGGAATAAAAAACACTAACCAAACACAAGTGTATTTGGTTAGTGTTAAGTTCAAACCTTACAGATTAAAACAATGCTTTATTCAGCCATAGATGGCAAAGAATTGACGCGATGTAACCCAGTGCGATGACTGGTGCCCAACGTAAGTGACCTGCAAACGTATACAAACCACGTGCTTGACCCATTAGCGCAACACCAGCTGCTGAACCGATAGACAATAAACTACCGCCCACGCCTGCTGTTAAGGTAACAAGTAACCATTGTCCCAATGACATATCAGGTTCCATGCTTAGTACTGCAAACATCACTGGAATATTATCGACAATCGCTGACAAGAAACCGACTGCAACGTTAGCAACCGTGGTATCCCACGTGCCGTACATAATGCCAGACGCCAGACTTAGGTAACCCATAAAGCCTAAACCACCCACACACATGATCACGCCGTAGAAGAATAACAAAGTATCCCACTCGGCTTTTGCGACCTTGTTAAACACATCAAAGGGAACAACGCCACCAAGCTGCTGCAAAGCTTTCTGGTCATTTTCCAACTCTGCTTTCGCGCGTTTACGCTCTAACGAGATTGGTAATGTTTTACGCAGGAAGTAACCGAAGAATTGTAGATAACCTAAACCTGTCATCATACCCAGTACTGGCGGCATGTGCAGTACACTGTGCGCAGCAACTGCTGAAGCAACAGTCAGTAGGAATAACAACACAATACGCTTGGCACCACGTTTGGTATGCACGACTTCTTGTACGCCAGATAACTTAGCGTTTTTAGGAATGAAGAAGGTCATGATCGTCGCTGGTACAATAAAGTTAACCACAGATGGTAAGAATAGCGCGGCGAATTCATCAAACGCGACCATGCCTTTTTGCCATACCATTAAGGTTGTAATATCACCAAATGGGCTGAACGCACCACCCGCATTCGCGGCAACCACAATGTTAATACAGGCAAGATTAATGAACTTCTTATCTTCACCTGCAACCTTAAGCACCACAGCACACATCAACAATGCAGTAGTCAGGTTATCGGCAACTGGTGAAATAAAGAATGCGAGAATACCGGTTAACCAAAATAGGCCTCTAAGATCAAGACCTTTACTTAACATCCAACTGCGCAATGCATCAAATAACTGACGCTCTTCCATCGCATTGATGTAAGTCATCGCTACCAGTAAGAATAGCAATAGCTCTGCATACTCTAACAAGTTGTGCCTAAATGCAGTCTCAGCGAGATCAGACATGCCCAAGTTAGCATAATGCCAACCGATGAGTGCCCAAATCACACCTGCAGCCACCAACACAGGTTTTGATTTTCGTAAATGTAAGTGCTCTTCCGCCATTACCAGCAAGTATGCGCAGGTAAAGATGATGATAGCAAAATAGCCTATTCTGGATGTAGTGAGGTCAACGATTTCCCCACCGCCACCTGATGCAAACGCGAACGTTGCCGGTGCCAATCCAAACAAAATAATTAAAATAAGCTTCATTGCCATGTTATGTGCCTTCCCTCTCAAAATGATAAAAACTTGTTCAATGTATGTTATAAAATTGTTTTTCGCTATTGGCAACATCCTTTTTAGTGAGGTAATAGCTACTTTAATGTTTTTTATCAATTCATTTTTAATTAATCGTTCACGATAAATACGTTTTGACACTAATCCTGCGTGCTGATGACAATTAACAGGAAGAATCGGATAAGCCCTTGATCAAAAACTATCTATTGCCTACCATCTAGTACTTATTAATATTCATTACCGTTACTCGGCATTAGCAAGGATACCCACATTGGATCAAGAATTAAGATTAATCGTTTCCCAATGGCTCGCAGACAGCGATGCATTAAATAAAGCAGATTCAAATACTTATAATTTAATATTAATCGTACTCTGTTTGAGTTTAGCGAGCATATCTTATTGGGTGGTAAAGCGTATTGTGGTCGAAGCCATGAAAATAATGTCTGTGCGCTCTAAAGTCACTTGGGATGATACCTTTGTTGCTCATGGCGTATTAGAGAAGTTTGCTTTATTAGTGCCGCTATTAGTGATCGATTTATTACTGCCGTTATTCACGGTACTCTCCCCTTTTATCACCGAAGTCGTTGGCCGAATTCTCAGTGCGCTACTGGTGATATTATTGATACGCGGTATCTATGCGGTGCTTAATGCCATTGCCCAGATTGCAGATGAACATACAGCTACACAGCGACTTCCGGTGACCAGTTTCAATCAATTACTTAAACTGTTCTTATTCTGTGTTGCTGCCATTATTACCGTATCCATATTATCTGATCGTTCACCTATTTATTTTTTAAGTGGTCTAGGTGTAGCAACTGGTTTCATCATGATGATATTCAGAGATACTATTTTAGGTTTTGTTGCCGGAATTCAACTAGCAACCAATCAAATGGTCACTAAAGGTGATTGGATCCAAATGGATAAATACGGCGCTGACGGTACTGTTGAAGAAGTCACTCTGACCACAGTGAAAGTGCGTAACTTTGATAAAACCATTACCATGCTACCTGCTTATGCCTTGGTATCTGACGCCTTTAAAAACTGGCGAAGCATGACGGAATCAGGGGGTCGCCGTATCAAGCGTAGTGCCTTTATCGACATTCAAAGTATTGGTTTTTTAAGCCAAGAAGATATCGCGCGTCTTAGCCATGTGTATTTATTAAAAAATTACCTCGCTGATAAAAGTTTTGATATTAATACTTTTAACCTGCCTTTTAGTGACAATGAACACGCGATAAATAGCCGCGGTTTAACCAATATCGGTACATTTAGGGCATATTTACTCGCTTATTTGCAACAACATCCAAAAGTACGTAAAGACATGACGTTGTTGGTAAGACAGTTAGCACCGACGACACAAGGTATGCCAATCGAGATTTATATCTTTGCCAATGAAACCCGCTGGGCTTTTTATGAAGATATACAAGCCGATATATTCGACCATATTTTCTCGGTATTACCGGCATTTGGATTACAGGCTTTTCAACAGCCCAGTGGCAATGATATTCAAGGATTACAGCGTCAGCAATCAGCATAAGTCAAACGTATGCATATAAGCCTACTCTGGTTTTACCAGAGTAGGCTTATAATGTTATTGCCGAACAAACCTTTCTTTTATTGGTTGTTTTTATTATATTGTGAGGTACTGATAATCAACCGTAAGCTATTCAATGCAAATGACTCATGATCTTAAAATACTGCGGTTGATAAAAATAATCCCCCCTACCATTGTCATTATATTTGCCATCTTAGTTAACATTATTGTGATTAGCAATAATCAAGCAGCGCTACAAGATGACATAAAGATACTGCGCCAAGATTTCATAAAAAAAGAAAAAGAGTTAGTTAAATACCAAGTTAAACAAATATTTCAGCAAATCACTTACGAAAAAAATAATACCGAAGTATTGTTAAAGCAAGATATCAAAGCACGTGTGTATCAAGCTCATGCAATTGCGACCAGTATTTATGAACAAAATAAAGATAAATCTGAAGCGCAAGTCACCAAATTAATTTCTGATGCATTAAGAAGTGTCCGCTTTAATCAAGGCCGTGGTTATTATTTCATTTATAAAACCAATGGTATGAATGTCATGCACCCGACCATGCCAACATTCGAAGGCACCTCGAAGTGGGATTTCCAAGATGTAAGAGGTAATTACGTTGCTCGTAATATGGGGCAATTAGTTAAAAATAAAGGGGAAAGTTTTTACCGATGGTGGTTTGTTAAACCCCAAAATAAACAACAAGAGTTTGAAAAAATTGGTTTTGGTAAACGTTTTGCCCCCTACGACTGGTTTATAGGCACGGGTGAATATGTTATAGATGTCGAAAATGACATTAAACAACGTCTATTACAGCTGATTTCAAAGATACGTTATGGTAACAATGGTTACATTTTCGTTATTGATTATCAGGGTAATTATTTATCTCATTATCAAAAAGACCTTGAAGGCACGAATAGATATAACGTGCTTAACCAAAAGGGTGTAGCAACTGTTCAGCAAATTATCGACGTTGCCAAACAAGGTGAAAACTATCTGCATTATATAAGTACAGTGATGCCTAGCACCTCGAAACCAGCTGAAAAAATAAGTTATATTATGGGTTTACCAGACTGGGAATGGGCAATCGGCTCTGGGGTATATATTAGCGAAATTGAAGATTACCTCGCCACGCGCGAACAAGCCATTGGCCAACAGCATAATGAGCAGTTATCTAATATATTATGGCTGAGTTTACTCGTCACCTTATTTTTTGTGGCTTTATCGCTGGTTTTAGCGAATTACTTAGGCCGCCGATTTGCCTTATACGAAAACCAAATTAGTGCCGACTTTGCGGAATTAAATCAAATTAAAGAACAACTGCAATATCAGGCGCTACACGATTCGTTAACGACACTACCAAACCGCACGTTACTCGATATTCAGATAGAACAAGGTATTGCTCTGTCGAAGAAAAATAATAAAAAATTAGCCATCATGTTTGTCGATCTCGATGATTTTAAGAAAATAAATGATCTGTATGGCCACTCCGTTGGCGATAAGTTGCTATCAACACTCGGCACTGTATTTAATCAGCTATTGTCTCCTGGTGATAACGTCGCTCGTTTTGGTGGTGATGAATTTATCTTTTGTTTCCCAGAGCTAGACGGTTTAATCGATGCCGAGAAAAAAGTACAAAGTATCTGCGCGATCTTCAAACAAAGCTTTATGATTAATGGTAAATCAATTCATTCAAGTTGCAGTATCGGTGTGGCAATGTATCCAGATGACGGTGATGCGAGTGAGCAATTGATTAGTAAGGCTGATATTGTCTTGTATAAATCCAAGTCACAACAAAAAGGCAATTATTTATTCTTTAATGATGCGATCAATACTCAGGTTAAACACGATCTGTTACTGGAGTCTGAATTACATTTAGCGATTGAAAAAAATGAACTAGACGTGCTGTATCAGCCGCAAATTGATGTAGCCACAGGGCTTATTTACGGGGTTGAGGCATTAGTCCGCTGGTATAATCCCAAGTTGGGACATATCTCGCCAGTGGAGTTCATTAAAGTGGCAGAAGACGTAGATATGATCAATGAAATTGGCCGCTTTGTCATTGAAAAATCATTAACGGATATTTTACGCTTTAATCGCGACAGCGATATTCAGCTGCAGCTATCAATTAACATCTCTCCCAAGCAATTGATGGAACCCGATTTTGTCAGCAACCTGATTAAGATAACCACTGACATGGCGGTTGATAATAACCTAGTGACGTTGGAAATTACTGAGAATGTATTGATTAATGATTTAGCTAAAGTACAGCCGATTCTGCAATCGATCAGGGACAATGGCTTTAAGTTATCACTTGATGATTTTGGTACCGGGTACTCGTCTTTAAGCTACTTGAGTAACCTACCGATTAATGAAATAAAAATTGATCGTTCATTTATCGATAAATTGCTGACTAATGATCAAAGTGAATCCTTAGTCAAAACCATTATCGCGCTTGGAGAGCTTTGTGACGTAACAGTTATTGCCGAAGGCGTCGAAACAAAAGAGCAGTATGCTCGTCTTCATCATTATAGCTGTGACTTGGTTCAAGGCTATTATTTTGACCGTCCACTGCCATTAAAACAACTGATAACAACGTATCAAAAAAAACGCGCTATCCCAATGCTGATTAGCAGCAGGATAACGCGTTAGGCAATAAAGTCTATGCTCTGGTAATTAAAGACTTACCATTTAGAAGCGTGTGCTTAGATACGTGTACGTGTCTTAGCTTTACCTTTGCTAGGGCTACGCTGTCTAGTTGGTGCTTTCTTACCATGTAGCGGTATACCTGAACCAGCTGGCTTAGTACGGCCTTGGCCTTTACCACGTGGTTCATTAGTTTCTTCAATTTCTTTACCCAATCGACCGTCTTTCTTCGGCTTTTGACGTGCTTCATTATTTTTCAATGAACGACGGATACGGCCTTGACGAATACGTGTTTCTTTACGATCTAAGTTACGAGCAGTTGTTTCAGGTGGTAATGAAACGATAGCGCGTAAGTAGTTAATCTCATCAAGTGCAAGTTCTGACCAACCGCCACGTGGTAAACGACGATCAAGTACTAAAGAACCATAACGGATACGGATAAGACGACTTACCTGAATACCTTGAGATTCCCATAAACGACGTACTTCACGGTTACGACCTTCACTCAATAATACGTTGTACCATTGGTTAAGACCTTCGCCGCCAGTGCCTTCAGCAACACCTTTAATTTTTTGGAATTTAGCAGGGCCATCTTCTAACTCAACACCCATACGTAAATTCTGAATAATTTTTGGTGTTACTTCACCAAAGATACGACAAGAGTATTCACGTTCTACTTCGTGACTCGGATGCATTAGACGGTTTGCTAACTCACCATCTGTCGTAAATAACAATAGGCCAGATGTATTGATATCTAGACGACCAATTGCGATCCAACGGCCGCTTTTTAATGGTGGTAGACGATCAAATACAGTCTTACGACCTTCTGGATCTTTACGCGTACATAACTCACCTTCAGGTTTATGGTATGCAAGAATACGACATACGTCTTCTTCTACTGTAACAACACGTACCGGATGGCCATCAAGACGAACTTGATCCGTTTCTTCAACACGGCTACCCAATGTCACAATGTCACCATTAACGCTGACACGGCCTTCTGCGATCACAGCTTCCATCTCACGACGGGAACCTAAACCAGCACGTGCTAGTACTTTCTGTAGCTTTTCACTCATCAGTTTTCCTAAATATTAAGTTACGATCTTATTTCGCAATTAAAAAATTTTGTATGTGCAAGATATAGTTAAATATCCAACACAGTTATTTTTATTTGATACCGTTAGATATCCAATACAATTTCATCATCCATGGCGGCCAATTTAGCCAATAACGCTTCATCCAATGGGGGCAATTCTTGAATACTTTTAATACCAAAGTAATCTAAAAATTGTGTGGTTGTCGCATATAAAGCCGGTCGTCCCGGAACTTCTTTACGGCCAATCACTTTGATCCATTCCCGTTCTTCAAGGGTGTGGATCGTTTGGCTGCTCACTGCAACCCCACGAACTGCTTCAATATCACCCCGACTAACGGGTTGACGATAAGCAATCAATGCTAATGTTTCTAATGTCGCGCGCGAATATTTAGGCGGTTTTTCCTGCAACATCCGCTGCAACCAAGGCGTTAAATGTGAACGCGCTTGAAAGCGGTAACCACTGGCAACTTCCACCAGCTCGACACCTTTGCCTTGATAATCTGTCATTATCTCGGCAATGTAAGCGGCTACTTGCTGACGGCTTAAACCTTCATCGGCAAGCACATCACGACATAAAGCCGCTAATGATAACGGTTTCTTAGCAACAAAAATAGCCGCTTCGATGATCTGTTTATAAGGTGTTGTATTCACACTCAGGTCTCATACTTATTCGGCTAAGCTTAAGTATATCTCACCCAAAGGATTATTCTGGATAAGGCTAATTAAAGACTCTTTAAGTAACTCAAGGATCGCCAGAAAACTAACCACAATACCGCGTCGTCCTTCTGCAGGATCGATAACTTGATGGAAAGTTCGCACTTTACCATCTTGCAGTAATGCCAATATATGAGTCATCTTTTCACGCGTGGTTAATATCTCACGCTGGATCTGATGATGCTCAAAGTGTTCTGCTTTCTTGAGTAATTTTTGCAGATTATACGCCAAGTCTCGCAGAGATACTTCTGCTAATAACGGTGTAGTAGTAATATTTTCTAGCAGTTCTGCGTTAGCAACAAAAATATCCCGTTGGATCCGCGGTTGCTTGTCCAAATCTTCTGCTGCATTTTTAAATATTTCGTATTCTTGTAACTGTCGGATCAGCACTAAACGTGGGTCATCCAGCTCTTCTTCTGCCATTACTAATTTAGGTAACAGCAAACGCGATTTAATTTCCGCCAGTAATGCTGCCATCACCAAATATTCACCGGCTAATTCAATTTTCAACGTGGTCATCAGATCCACGTACTCCATGTACTGCGCGGTGATTTTTTGCATCGGTAATTGCAAAATATCCAGTTTTTGTTTTTTAATTAAATACAGTAATAAATCTAATGGTCCTTCAAATGCGTCTAAGAATACACTCAATGCATCTGGCGGAATAAACAAGTCCTTGGGTACTTTACGTAATAACTCGCCATTAACCTTGGCAATCGCAGTGCTAGACTCTACCACTGGTTACACAAAAGATGATGCATCACCAGCACCTTGACGGAGGATCACTGCATCCCCTTCAGAATAATCAATTACTGTTGTCACTTGCTCACCTAAATAACCACCATTAATGATCAGTTCGACTTGGTTTTCAAGTTGATCGCGAATAGCTTCAGGATCAAACTCAGCGCCTTCATTACCCGGTAATATCAACGATGTTGACATCATAGGTTCACCTAGCGCTTCAAGTATGGCTAATGCAATCGCATTGTCAGGCACACGAATACCGATGGTTTTACGTTTCGGATTCATTAAACGACGCGGCACTTCTTTAGTGCCTTTAAAAATAAAGGTAAACGGACCTGGGGTATTATTTTTAAGCGCGCGGTAAGCACTATTATCAACACGTGCATACGACGACAGCTCAGATAAATCACGACACAATAAAGTAAAGTTATGCTCTTTATCTAACTTACGAATTTTACAAATACGCTCTAACGCGGCTTTGTCACCAGTATGACAACCTAACGCATAACCCGAATCTGTCGGATAGATGATTACACCACCGTCACGTAATATAGCCACGGCCTGACTGATTAAACGCGCTTGCGGATTATCAGGATGGACGTAAAAAAATTGACTCATAATAATGATTCCTTAACTGTTGAATGACCTTTGCTGATACTGCTTAACGGCTGCTTAGCCATTCAACTCATGCTTAATTACGTTTAGTTACGCTTAAGCATCTTGCCCCACTTAAGCACTTTGCTCAGCAGTGGAGACTCGTTTCGTATCTATTTCAGGCCACGACGACCACACAGGGGTGCAATCTTTAGGGATATATAAATTTCGACCTAACTCTGTCCAGCTGCTTGGTCGATGAAAATCAGAACCAACAGACCCAGATAAATTATAATCGCGGGCATAAGTAGCCAGCTGAGTACGCTCGGTAATACCTTGTTGTGGCTGCCCTACTTCCATGGCATCACCACCCGCTTCTGCAAAGGCAGTGAGTAATCTTTTAAACCACTTAGTTGACAGTTTATACTGCAGCGGATGAGCCAGTACAGCTTGGCCACCAGATTGATGAATTATTTCAATCGTTTGTTCAATTGTTGCCCAGTTGGGTGGCACATAACCAGTCTTGCCTTTGGCTAAGAAACGTTTAAATACATTTTGGAAGGTATTTTCAACGCCTTGCTCAACCAAGTATTGAGCAAAATGGCTACGCGTAATACTAGCATCACCAGCCAGCGCTTTTGCGCCGTCATATGCACCAATAATACGTGCTTTAGCTAAACGATTACCCATTTCCACGGCGCGCTCTTCACGCTTATTACGCTGCTCCGCTAAAAAAGCCTGTAACGCTGGGTTAGCGATGTCTACATTTAAGCCGACTACATGAATTTCATGATTTTGCCAGTTAGTTGAAACTTCAACTCCATTGATTAACGTCAGCGGCAGTTGCATCTCGGCAATAGTCTCATGTCCTTCCTGCAGGCCGTCAGTGGTATCGTGATCGGTAATAGCAAACACATCAACGCGACGTTCAACCGCACGTTGCACCAATTCAGCTGGACTTAAAGAGCCGTCAGAGGCGGTAGTATGAGAATGTAAGTCGTATATCATAAAAATAAAGCGTATCCAGCGATAAAGAGTGTCAAAAAAGAAACAATAAAGTCCCATTATAAGTTTTATTTAACAATTTCACACAAATATTAATAAATGTATTGACAGTAATAGCCCAAAACGCATAAGTTTAACCTACTTAGATAACTTTATGGCTCAGAAGCAATGCAAATTATTACAAACCAAACAATCAGTTGGTGGTGGCACATTCCTCTTTAAACGGGCATGTGATTTTGTGATATCTGCAGTAAATGTAAATCTACAAAAATAACAAACATTAAAGCCCGTTTCATTGAAACGGGCTTTTTTATTGGAAATTTTAGCACTCTAAAGCAAGGAAAGTACTATGACGCAACGATTAGCGCCAGGTAAATTACATTCAATTCAGCAAGATTGTCCGCACATTGATGATCCCCTTGCATTCTACCGTCACATGTATCGCCCAAGCGGTAACAGCTTATTATTAGAATCTGCTGACATCGTTACCAAAGCCGCACTGCAAAGTTTAATCTTGCTAGATGCTGCGGTTAAAATCTCTTGTTTTGGCCGCACGGTTCAATTCAGTGCATTAACCAAGAATGGTGAAAATTTACTGCCATTCTTAGCTGGCGAATTTACTGCCCAGTTTGGTGCCGATACCATTACATCTCTGAGTCATAACCAATTAGCATTAAGCTTTGCGCCGACAGACGACAGTCTCGATGAAGATTCTCGCTTACAGTCATCATCACCGTTCGATGCACTGCGCACCATTATCCAGCGCGTCATTCCAGAAACTCCGTTTCACGAAGCGTTATTCTTAGGCGGCTGTTTTGCCTATGACATGATTGCCAGTGTTGAAGAATTACCTAAAGTACCGGATGGCGCTAATATCTGCCCTGACTTTGTATTTTATGTCGCTGAAACTTTAATTGTCATTGATCGTCAAACCCAACAATCAAAGTTAATTGGTAGCGTATTTGGTGGCGAGCACTTTGCTACGGCATTGAACGAAACGGAAGCAAAACTAGCCCGCATCCAAACCGAATGCACAACGGTATTAGCCGCTAACACCGACATTAAAACCGCAGACCTAACACTCAACGTCGATATCAGCGACAGTGAATTTTGCGCAACGGTAGAAGGATTAAAGGACTACATTCGTAAAGGTGATATTTTCCAAGTTGTACCATCACGTTGCTTTAACCTACCTTGCCCTGATTCACTTGCTGCTTATGAAAAGCTCAAGCAGACGAACGCAAGTCCGTACATGTTCTACCTCAACGATTCAGACTTTGTATTATTTGGTGCATCACCAGAAAGTGCATTGAAATATGATGCACAAAGCAATGACGTTGAGATTTACCCAATTGCTGGCACACGTCGCCGTGGTTTCCGCGCTGATGGTTCGATTTGCCCAGACTTAGATGGTCGTATTGAATTAGAACTTCGCCAAGATAAAAAAGAAACCGCAGAACACATCATGCTGGTTGATTTAGCCCGTAATGACGTCGCCCGCATTAGTCAGCCTGGCACCCGTTATGTCGCCAACCTGTTAAACGTTGACCGTTACAGCCACGTGATGCATTTAGTGTCTCGTGTTAAAGGTAAACTACGTAACGACCTTGATGCTCTGCATGCTTATCAAGCGTGTATGAACATGGGTACCTTAGTCGGCGCACCAAAGATCCGCGCCGCTGAATTGGTACGTCAAGTTGAACAACAACGCCGTGGTAGTTATGGCGGTGCAGTAGGCTATCTAACTGGTGATGGCACTATGGATACTTGTATTGTTATTCGTTCGGCATTTGTAAAAGACAACACAGCCTATGTACAAGCAGGCGCTGGTGTGGTTTACGATTCCAACCCACAAGCAGAAGCCGATGAAACCCGCAGTAAAGCGGCGGCAGTATTAAATGCCGTAGCACTCGCGCAAGGTTCATCACTGGCTGCGATCATGACAGCACAAGCTAACTCAAACACAAACTATTCAAGCACAACTAGCAACGCTAAGTAACGGAGGCAACATGAGCAACACTTTATTTTTATTAGACAACTTTGACTCTTTTACTTACAACCTAGTGGATCAATTCCGTAGCTTAGGCCATGACGTTAAAATTTATCGTAATAGCATCAGTGCAGAAGCGATTAAACAACAAATCGATGCATGTGAAAATGACCCAATTGTGGTACTTTCACCGGGTCCCGGTAATCCATCTGAAGCAGGTTGTTTGTTGGAACTAATCCGCTTATGTCGTGGTCAATATCCAATGATTGGCATTTGCTTAGGTCACCAAGCTCTGGTACAACAATATGGTGGCGTAGTTGGCCGTGCAGAAGAGATCATGCACGGTAAAGCATCATCGATTACCCATGATGGTCAATTAATGTTTGCTGGTTTAAGCCAGCCGCTACCCGTTGCCCGTTATCACTCATTAGTGGCAACCGAAGTACCAAGTAGTTTAACGGTTAATGCCGAATTTAACGGTATGCCAATGGCCATTATTCAGCCTGAAGACCGAGTGATTGGCTTTCAATTTCATCCCGAATCAATATTAACCAGTGAAGGCGCCGAGCTGTTAAAGAATACCCTAGCATGGGCAACAGCATCAGCAACAAGTCCTAAGGAGTAGGTCAATGGAAAATAATAATGTAGTAGCACCAACAATCGCCGACATTCTAGAAAAATTATATGCAAACCAAGTTCTGACACTCGAAGAGTCAGAAACGGTATTTACCGCGGTTGTAAAAGGTGAAATGGATCCTATCGTACTTTCATCAGTGCTTACGGCGTTGAAAATTCGCGGTGAACAACCCGATGAAATTGCCGGTGCTGCACAAGCATTACTGGCAGCAGCGACGCCTTTCCCTGCGATTGACGAATTACATGCCGATTGCTGTGGTACTGGTGGCGATAACATGAATACCATTAATATCTCAACAACAGCCGCGTTTGTCGCTGCTGCTTGTGGATTAAAAATGACCAAACATGGTAATCGCAGTGTATCAAGTAAGTCAGGCTCGTCAGACCTATTAGAAGCCTTTGGGATTAATTTAATCCAAACTCCAGAACAAGCCAAAGCTTGCCTTGATGAATTAGGCATTTGCTTTTTATTCGCACCGCAATACCACGCCGGTATTCGCCATGCAATGCCAGTGCGTCAAGCACTAAAAACCCGCACCATCTTCAATGTGCTAGGTCCACTGCTGAACCCAACCCGCCCACAAGTACAATTGATGGGGGTGTATGATGAATGCCTCATACGTCCAATCGCTGAAACCATGGATAAACTCGGGGTGCAACGCGCATTAGTCGTCCACGGCAGTGGCTTAGATGAAGTCGCCTTGCACGGTGAAACTAAAGTGGCTGAATTGAATAACGGCATGATCACTGAATACACCATCAGTCCAGCAGATTTTGGCGTTGAACGTTATGATGTAGCTGAACTACGTGGCGGTGATGCAGCAGAAAATAAAGTCATTATCGAGCGCCTGTTATCTGGTCATGGCAGTGATGCACAAAAAGCCGCAGTGGCGATCAATGTATC
The DNA here is from genome assembly GCF_002836355.1 of Moritella sp. Urea-trap-13. Lineage (NCBI taxonomy): Bacteria > Pseudomonadati > Pseudomonadota > Gammaproteobacteria > Alteromonadales > Moritellaceae > Moritella > Moritella sp. Urea-trap-13. Next base: position 80,123 of record NZ_PJCA01000027.1, on the reverse strand, counting down.
GGCATTATTAGTGATTGCAGAGATAGCAACAGACTTTAAACACGGCACAGAATTAGCAATGGCGGCAATTGATGATGGCCGCGCATTAGCGTTAATCAACCAACTAGCCGTAAAAAGTCAGCAAGCCTAATCTTACCTTGTTCTTAGTAGAGCTTTGAGTACTGGTCTTAATAAAAGGAAGGAAGCATAAATGTTAACGCAAGAGTTACAGCAAACCATTCTCGGTAATATTGTCGACGATAAAGTGACTTGGGTTGCCGCGCGTAAAGCCAGCCAACCATTAGCGAGTTTTATTGCTGAACTAGAACCAACAGATCGTGATTTTTATGCCGCGTTATCAGGTAAGCCGACCAAGTTTATTCTGGAATGCAAAAAAGCATCACCATCAAAAGGACTCATCCGTCCCGAATTTGACCTAGATTTAATTGCCGGTGTCTACAAAAACTATGCCGCAGCAATCTCGGTATTAACCGATGAAAAATACTTCCAAGGTGACTTTGAGTACGTGACAAAAGTACGTAGCATAGTGACACAGCCAGTGATCTGTAAAGACTTCATCATTGACGAATACCAAATCTATTTAGCCCGCTTACATCAAGCAGATGCAACGCTATTGATGTTATCGGTATTGGATGACGCTGAGTACATTGCCTTAGCGAAAGTAGCTCACAGCCTAAACATGGGCGTGCTTACCGAAGTAAGTAATGAAGCTGAGTTAGTACGTGCAATTGCCTTAGATGCAAAAGTGATTGGTATTAATAACCGCGATTTACGCGATCTGTCAATTGACTTGAATCGAACTAAAGAAATAGCACCAAAGATCCCAAGTGATCGCATCATTATTTCAGAGTCTGGTATTTATAATAACCAACAAGTCCGTGACTTAGCTAATTACGCTAATGGCTTCTTAGTCGGCAGCTCATTGATGTCAAAAGATGATGTCGATTTAGCCTGTCGCCGATTAATTTTAGGTGACAATAAAGTCTGTGGCCTAACGCGTCCTGAAGATGCAAAAGTGGTACATGAACAAGGCGCTATCTATGGCGGTCTTATCTTTGCCCCAAAATCACCACGTTGTGTTAACTTAACAACTGCGCAAGACATTATTGCCGCAGCGCCACTGGCTTACGTGGGTGTATTTGTAGATGAACAAGTCACACTGGTTGCGCAATTAGCTAATCATTTAGGTTTAGCCGCGGTGCAACTGCATGGCAGCGAAGACGACAGTTACATTGCGATGTTACGCGTCTTACTCGACGATAACATTCAAATTTGGCAGGCGCACGGTGTTAGCGAGCAAGCAGCAGAATTAAGTAAAGAGTTAAGTAAAGACCTAGATACAGCCAAGGTTGATCGTCATTTAGTCGATACCAAGGTAGCAGGACAATCAGGCGGCACAGGACAAGCATTTGATTGGTCACTGCTAACACCAGAAGATTGCAGTAAAACTATGTTGGCAGGTGGATTGAACCCTGACAACGTCGCAGACGCAGCGAAACTCGGTTGCTTAGGACTGGATCTAAACTCAGGATTAGAATCAGCTCCAGGTATTAAAGATACAAACAAAATTATCGCGGCATTTAGCGCGCTTAGAAATTATTAAAGGAACTATATCATGGCAAAACTTAATGCCTTTTTTGGCGAATTCGGCGGCCAATACGTATCGCAAATCTTAATACCTGCATTAGATGAATTAGAAGATGCATTTATCGATTCACAAAACGATCCTGCATTTGAAGAAGAGTTTCAAACGCTATTGAATGAATACGCAGGTCGTCCAACACCCTTGACGCTATGCCGTAACATTACCGCAGGTTCAAAAACCAAGATCTACCTAAAACGTGAAGATCTACTTCACGGTGGCGCCCACAAGACCAACCAAGTATTAGGTCAAGCGCTACTAGCTAAACGCATGGGTAAAACCGAAGTCATCGCTGAAACAGGCGCTGGTCAACACGGTACAGCGTCAGCATTAGCCTGTGCGCTACTGGGTCTAAAATGTCGCATCTACATGGGTGTGAAAGACATGGAACGCCAAAAACCCAACGTATTCCGCATGAAATTAATGGGCGCTGAAGTGATTGGCGTTGATTCCGGTGCTGGCACATTGAAAGATGCGTGTAATGAAGCGCTGCGTGACTGGTCTGCCAACTACGAAAAAGCGCATTACCTATTAGGTACTGCCGCTGGTCCTCACCCATTCCCAACGATAGTGCGTGAATTCCAAAAAATGATCGGTGAAGAAGCCAAACAACAAATCTTAAAAGCGGAAGGTCGCCTACCGGATGCAGTTATTGCTTGCGTTGGCGGTGGTTCAAATGCCATTGGTATCTTCAACGACTTTATCGAAGAAGAAGGCGTGAAACTGTACGGTGTTGAACCTGCAGGTAAAGGTATTGCCACTGGTGAGCATGGCGCACCAATTGCCGAAGGTACTAACGGTATTTTCTTTGGCATGCACTCGCTATTGATGCAAGATACTTACGGTCAGATCCAAGAGTCTTACTCTGTATCAGCTGGTCTAGATTTCCCATCGGTTGGTCCACAGCATGCACACTTGTATACCTCTGGTCGCGCTCAATACCCATCTGTTACCGACGATGAAGCACTTGCGGCATTCCAGTTATTATCATCACGCGAAGGGATTATTCCTGCGCTTGAATCATCGCACGCATTAGCTTATGCGCTGCAGATGATGGAACAGGATATGGATAAAGAACAAATTTTAGTGGTTAACTTATCAGGACGTGGCGATAAAGATATCTTCACCGTGGCTGATATTCTTGAAGGTAAAGGAGCACTATAATGGGAAATGTAATGGGACGTTATCAACAAGCGTTTGCAGCGCTAGCAGAAAAAAATGAAGGCGCTTTCGTTCCCTTTGTAACGATTGGCGATCCAAACCGCGAGCAATCAATGGCGATCATCGAAACACTGGTTGCGGCGGGTGCTGATGCCTTGGAACTGGGTATTCCATTCTCAGATCCAGTCGCTGATGGTCCAACGATCCAAAAAGCCACCACGCGTGCACTAAACGCTGGTATCAACCCTGATATCTGCTTTGAAATGCTCACTGAGATCCGTGCTAAATATCCACAAATGCCAATCGGTTTATTATTGTATGCCAACCTTGTATACGGTAACGGTACCGATAAATTTATGGCGAAAGCTGCGGCTGCTGGTGTTGACTCATTATTAATTGCCGATGTACCGGTACAATACGGTCAACAATTTAAAATCGCTGGTGACAAAGTGGGTATTGAAAGTATCTACATCGCGCCGCCAAATGCCAATGACGAGACCCTAAAACAAGTTGCTGAGCAAGGTGCTGGTTATACTTACCTACTAAGCCGCGCTGGTGTAACGGGTGCCGAAACGAAAGCAGAAATGCCAGTGGGTCCATTATTGGAAAAACTGAAATCGTTTAATGCTGCGCCTTGTCTACTTGGTTTTGGTATCTCGTCACCAGAACAAGTTAAAAAAGCCATTGCAGCTGGTGCAGCGGGGGCCATTTCCGGCTCTGCTATTGTCAATATCATCGAGAAAAACTTGGGTGATAATGCGCAAATGCTACAAGAATTAGCTGCATTTGTGACGCCAATGAAAGCAGCGACACGCGCGTAAGCTAACCTATAGCCAAGTATTATTTAAATGCTTGGCTATTAACGACATATAAAGCTTTACCAATTAAGCCCTTAGTGCCTATTATTATGACTATCGCAATACGATGGTTAGATAACATAGCGCTAAGGGCTTTTTTAGTTCTGTAAATTATTTATCACATTACCTCCTAAGGAAGCACCATGACAGGTTATTTCATTCAAGCATTCATTTACCTGTTTGCTGCCGTTATCACGGTACCCATTGCTAAACGTCTTGGGCTCGGTTCGGTGCTCGGTTATTTAATTGCCGGTGTTATTATCGGCCCTGTTATTGGCTTAGTGGGTAGTGAAACCGCGACGATTCAGCACTTTGCCGAATTCGGTGTGGTGATGATGTTATTCCTGGTCGGACTCGAATTAGAGCCGCGTATGCTCTGGGATATGCGCCACCGTCTTATCGGTTTAGGTGGATTACAAGTCGGCTTAACGATCGCTGCAGTGATGGGGATCGCGCTTGCGCTAGGTTTAGACTGGGGACTGGCCCTGACAATTGGCTTGGTATTCTCGTTATCTTCGACAGCTATTGTATTGCAGACCTTTAACGAAAAAGGCCTGACCAAAACCGAAGGCGCACGCTCTGCATTCTCAGTGTTACTGTTTCAAGATATTGCCGTGATCCCGATGCTGGCGTTAATTCCATTATTAGCAATCCCTGAATTGGTTGAACAAGCACAAAATGCCGTGCAAGCCGCGAGTGCGCAGCATGAAGAGTTATCCCTAGTCGCCAATATCTCAGGTATTTATTATGCCTTAGTCATTGTAGTGGCGATCACCGGCGTCATTGTTGGTGGTCATTACCTCAGTCGTCCGTTATTTAAATTTGTCGCTAGCTCTAAAGTTAACGAGATCTTTACCGCGACCTCATTAATGTTGGTGATCGGTATCGCCGCTATCATGAATTTAGTCGGTCTGTCCCCTGCCCTTGGCGCCTTTTTGGCTGGTGTCGTGCTGGCAACCAGTGAATTTAGACATCAGCTTGAAGCTACTATCGAACCTTTCAAAGGCTTGTTATTGGGCTTGTTCTTCATGACAGTTGGCGCTGGTATCGACTTCACAATTCTGTTTAACGACACCAGCACTATCGTTTCGATAACGCTCGGTTTAATGTTAGTGAAAGCAGCAGTATTATTTATCCTGACTGTGGTATTTAAAATCAAAGGCAGCGACCGCTGGTTACTGGCGCTGAGTTTAGCCCAAGCGGGTGAGTTTGGTTTTGTATTACTTGGCTTTACCGTTAACAACCATGTGCTACCCGTTGACCTAGCGCAAACCTTATCCTTGTCAGTTGCGCTGTCGATGTTTTTAACACCCGCATTATTTATCTTTTATGATCGCGTAATTTTACCGCGTTATATGGATAAGACTAATCAGCAAGAAAATGACGATATCGAAGAGCATGGCGATGTCATCGTCGCTGGTATCGGCCGTTTCGGCCAGATTGTTAACCGTCTATTAGTTGCGAACGGCGTGAAAACAGTGGTACTGGATCATGACGTTAATATGATCCAAAGAGTGCGCTCATTTAAAATGACAAGTTATTTTGGTGATGCAACCCAACCTAGCTTGCTTGAAACAGCTGGCATAGCTAACGCCAGCTTATTTATCGTTGCGATTGACGATAAAGCCAGAGCAGTAGATTTAGTGCGTTACATCAAGCAGCATTACCCACAAGTTAAAGTCCTAGCGCGCGCATATGACCGTGGCCACGGTTATTCGTTACGTCACGCAGGGGCTGAGCATGTCGTCAGCGAGACCTACCATTCAGCATTAGTGCTAGGCTCGCAAGCACTGACTAACCTTGGCTTTAGTGAACAACAAGCAAAAGATGTCAAACTCACCTTTAAAGCAATAGAGAAACAAAGTAAAAAAACTTTATACCAAACTTGGTTGAATAATAGTGAAGACGATAAGTTTAATACCGCTTATCGAGACCTGTATCTACAGCTTGAAGATAGTTTAGCCGAGGTAATGAAAAATCGAGATAAGTCTGAAAAACCAATAAATTACGATATTTAGAAATAAAGCGACACAGCAAAGGTTGAATGAATAGTATGACTCCAGCAGTAAAATTAGCTAAAAAGGCAAAAATAGCGCATAAGACGCATGAATATAAGCATGATTCAAACGCTGGATCTTATGGCTTAGAGGCGGCAGAAAAAATGGCTGTCGCTGCAGAGCGCATATTCAAAACCTTAGTGGTGGATTTGGGAGATAAAAAGCTTGTCGTAGCCGTTGTCCCCGTCACCGCGATGCTCAATCTAAAAGCCATAGCCAAGGCAGCTAAAGCCAAAAAAGCGGTCATGGCAGATAAGAATGATGTGATGCGCTCGACTGGTTATGTACTTGGCGGAGTTAGTCCGTTAGGACAAAAGAAGCGCTTACTCACCGTCATTGATAGCTCTGCACTCACACATGACACTATCTATGTGAGTGCCGGTCGCCGAGGCTTAGAGATCGAACTAAGCCCCTTAGACTTAAAGCAGTTAACCAATGCTGAGTTTGCGGCTATTAGTAGTGAATAACAATTAGTAACGACTATCCTATTTCTATTTCTATTTCTATTTATAGAAAAATAAAAAAACCAGTAGATCGCTCTACTGGTTTTTTTATTTAAAGGCTCAAATAATAGCGAGTTAGCTAAAAGTCATATCGGGCAGCCATGTGCCACTGGTCTTCAGTCTTCACTATCGCATTATCTAAAATAGGTTCATCTATAATGACGTATTCAGTCACCAGTCGGAAGTTTTTATTAAACTGATACGCAAGACCCAATGCGGTTTGATCGACAGAGTTTTCACTTATATTATCGGTATCACGCTGTTTATAAGTAACCGTGCCCGTTAGCTTATCTAAGCTGTAAGCAAGAGAGAACTCATAGGCCATCCAGTCATTTATTCCGGTATCATTATCGGTACTATCGCCAACAATGGATGCGGTTAAGCCCTTAAGTTTATAACGAGCTGCGACGAGAATGGTGGAGCGGTCATAATCTGCATTAGCCGTATAATTTTCCGCCATTACACCTGTATAGGTTGCACCTAACTCCAGGCCGAAATCAAAGCCATAAACACCACCAAGCGAATAACTCGATTGACTTGATCCGGTGCCACTTTTATCTTTTGAAGTATCAACACTGGATTCAGGTTGCACATGCGCCACTAAGTTAAGGTTATCATCAAGCATCTTAGCTTCAAGTTTTAAAATATTAGCTTGTCGACCTAAGTTACCTAGCGCGGGATTACCTGAATAGTTCGTGGTACCGGCATCAGCCCAATCAGCAATGATTTCATCTGCAGCATAATTACGACCAAAGGTCAGCTGTCCCCAATCATTCTTCAATCCGGCATACATCAAACGCGTTTTAGATGTTGAATTAGCGTCACTGTTGTCGCGGGATTCAAATTGCATCTCAATATGCCCAAGCGCGCTTAAATCATCATCTAAATTTGAAGAGGCTTTAAAACCAGTGCGAAAATAGCTATCTGAACGACCATCACTTTTTACATCTTTACCATCTTCATAAATATAAGCGGCATAAGCTCGGCCATACAAATCAACCTGATTAGCATCATCCTTATACACATTCACAGTAGCTTGTGCTGTAGGAACAAGACTCGCGAGTATTACTGTGACTAACAATGTCTTTTTCATGATTCTTCCCTGTCTATTTAAGTAATTTTTTATTTAACTTTTATTTAAGTAATGTTTTATTTAGCTATTATTTAAGTAAATTGTTATTCAAGGTAAGTGTTTGCAGCCTTACAGTTGGCCACTAGTAAATGGTAGTTGTTTTCTGGGAAAGTGATGATGTGGCAAGATTTTTTATACTAAAAAGTGATCGCGCATCAGTATTTTGGAAAGTTAATCTTAAGTAATGTGCGTTTACAACGATTCGTTTTATAGAACTCTAGGATAATAATGAGCAGTGAAACGAGCGCTATAAATAACAAAAGCCCAGTAGCGTGAACTACTGAGCTTTTTACACCAAAATATTTTGGTTCAATGTTTAAATTAAAGCTAAGTGCTAATTAAAGCGAAGTACCAATTAATACGATGATTAAAGTAGGGCAAACAAATTTCACATACCATGGCCATACTTTCCAGAACATACCGTTTACGTCGGCGCCGTCTTGAGCTTTAATTTCAGCCAGTAGGCTATTACGATGCCACACCCAACCCACAAAGATAGCAAGCCCTAAGCATACCAAAGGCTGAATGATTTCAGTCGCTAGTGTGATCATAAAGCCAAACATGATGTCAAAATTGCTCACAACAATCATGGCTAATGCAATCAATACAACACCAACAATCCAAGTTACTTTCTTACGAGCCATCCCCGTCTTATCGACAATATAACTTGTTGGGACTTCTACAACCGAGATAGCGGATGTTAATGCCGCAACAGACATCAAGGCAAAGAAGATAATAGCAACGACATGTTCAGCTGCCCCCATCGTTGCAAACAACGCAGGTAGTACAGTAAATACCAAAGTATCAGAGCTTAATAAATTGCCGCTGGCATCAAAGATGATCACACCGTTATGCTTAGCAACATACATGGCTGGTAGAATAAGCATAGCCGCTAAAATTGCAACACCTGTATCCATCAAGGTAACGTGTACAGCTAATTTGCTGATGTTCTCTTTAGGCTTCAGGTATGAACCATAGATCATCATTGCGCCCGTACCAATCGATAGCGAGAAGAATGTTTGACCCAGAGCACCAATTATCACATCAGGGTGTAATACTTTGTCAAAATCAACAGTAAATAATGCTTTAACACCTTCACTTGCACCTGGTTGGAACAAGATATAAATAACGCTGGCAATCAAGATAGCGAACAAGAGTGGCATTAAACGCTTCGACCATTTTTCAATACCGTCTTGTACGCCTTTTTGAATCACATATACAGACATTAAAGCAAACACTAAAGTAAAGACGATATTACGAGACAATGAAAAATCAATTAACCAACGGCTTGCATCATCTGCGCCAACCATAGTTGCAATCGGTGCCAGCGTATTACTCACGAACCAACCTGACAACACAGCGTAGAAACTGAAGATCAGCGCCGCACAAATAACAGATGCAAGACCAATAAAGCGACCAATCATTTTAGTTGCAGGACTACGACCTAATTTCGCCATCGCGTCAGCAGGGTTAGTTTGGCCGTGACGGCCAACCATCAATTCAGCAACCAACATTGGATAACCAAGTAAGAAGATAAGGAACATGTACACCATTAAGAATGCACCGCCGCCATTACTTGCCGCTTGCGTCGGGAACCCCCAAATATTGCCCACACCAACAGCAGAACCTGCCGCAGCCATTATAAAACCAAACCGAGAACCAAAGTGTCCTCGAGACGCGCCGTCGTTATTCTGTATTCCAGCCATTTACCCGTACCAAGTTTGTTAAATTCAACTAATGATAGGATTTATACCTGAAAAAAAAGCCGAAGCAACAGTTATAAACTATAAAAATACATAAAAACCAGGATTTAAATCTAACTTAAAGGTTTAACACAGCAATATAAAACCAACAAAATAACATGTCACGCGATTAAATTGCGCAACCATCCATGTTATAGCCCGCAAATAGCAACCCCTGCCAAGAGAGCTGCCCCATAAATATTATAACTTTCATCAAATCGTCAAATTTACTGGTTAATATCCGTACTTGCCATATCAAATCATAATGTACAATAAAAACAACGTGTCACATTCACAGCACATGTAATCAACAATAAGGACGCAAAACATGTTAAGGAAGATAACAATATTACTGGGTTTATTTATATTATCCCCAGCGCTATGGGCAATGAGCCAAGTGCCGGTTGAACGTCATACCATTATTCAATTTACGAATAGTACACCACATACTTTATCTGCCTATATTGCAGCAGGTAGCAATGTAGAGTTGCTAGCAACACAAGTAATGCCGTTAAGCACAGTAGCATTAGCCGATATTACCCGCACTGATGTTGACGATGACATTACCATTGCATTAAGCAATGCAGAATATAGCTTTAACTTAACCCAACGCGTTATAAACAGTGAACTTGCCTTTGGCATAGAGAGTGAAACGGTAACCATCGAGCCACAAACTGACAGTGCAATCCAGCGCGTAGAGCTACAACTTGCCGATCACACCAACACGTTAGCTTTTAACAGCGAGAAACTCAGTAAAGGCGGTAAGGTGAATTATGTATTACAGCTGCAAGATCAAAAACCAGCCATTGGCCCGGGTAACGAATTTAGCTTATTAAGTTACAACATTTGGGCTACCACCATATTTGGTTCTAAAAAAGTCGATACCCGCTTAACGGAAATGCCTGCAGTATAGCAACTGCAATGGCATTCAGTGCGCTGCAACCCGTGGCGTTATCTATACCCGTATTAATAAGCAAGGTCACATTTACCATATCTTTGCTACGCATACACAATCATCTGATGACGATGTTAACCGCACAGCACGCTTAGCACAGCTAGAAGAAATGGGGGAGTTTATTCGCCAACAAAATATTCCGGCAGATGAAGCAGTCATTCTAGCGGGCGATTTTAACGTCAACAAAATTGGCTTGCCTGGTGATCGAGATCTGATGACAACGATTCTTAATGCCAGCGAACCTGAGAATAAAGGTCATAACCTGTCTTTTGATTCCAACACGAATCACTGGGCTGAGAAACCTTATTTAGAATATCTGGATTACACCTTAACGGGTAACGACAATTTACAACCTCTCAGTGCAAGCCAAGAAATATTCGCACCACGAGCATTAACAGAATCTCTTTGGGGAATTTGGGACTTATCCGATCATTACGCCGCTCGCGGATATTTTATCTACTCGAACAAGCAATAGCAGGATAAAACTCTGCGCCTGAATATTTCAGCGTCTATTCTCTATTAGATGCTGAAAAATCGGCTTAAAACTCGATATTACTACTAGATGAATACTCAAAACTAGGCAGTTACACTAATTTCACTTCGAAACAGCTAAAAGTACTATTCAAATAAAGTTGAGGCCTACTATCATTAGTGTGATCTGTGTATACAAATAAATTGCTAACAATTTGTTAAAACCCACAAAGCTACCCCTTTCTAGCTATCACTATGTTTTATTGATCATTATAGGAACAATGTTAAAACTAATTTGACAACAAAGGGCAGCATAAAACTCTGCTAAACTATAATATGACACTACAACTCAGAACAAAAACAATCAGGTGTTCAATAAGCATACAAATAAAAAGGTTGTTAATAAAAAACACGTAAAACATCAAAATATTTTGATAAATACGGGGTATTTTTTAGGTTCGAAGCAAAAAAGCGATCTCCATCACTTTAAATAAAACTCAAATCATTATCCTATGCAGCAGTTGAGATTAAGCATAAAAACACAGGTGAGAACAAAATGTCAGAGCAAGCAACTACAACAGTCAAGGGAAGCACTACGAACGCTGCTAAATGGAACAAAGCAGACACAGAATGGGTATTAAGTTTATTCGGCACAGCGGTAGGTGCTGGTGTTTTATTCTTACCTATTAAAGCAGGTTTAGGTGGTTTTTGGCCGTTAGTAGTTCTAGCATTACTTGCTGGACCAATGACATGGTTAGCGCATAGATCACTTGCTCGCTTCGTTCTATCATCAAAAAATCCAAATTCAGACATCACTGATGTTGTTGAAGAACATTTTGGTAAAGGCGCAGCAAAATTAATTACATTTGCTTACTTCTTTGCTATTTACCCTATCGTATTAATCTACGGTGTTGGTATTACGAATACATTTGAAAGTTTCATTGTTAACCAACTTGATATCTTTACTGAAATCCCACGCCTAGCGGCTGATGGCGCACCTTTGCTTAACGAAGCTGGTGTTCAATTAATGGATAAAGTAAGCGGTATCCCACGTTGGTTACTATCTGGTGGTCTAATTCTAACAATGACTGCGCTGATTCTATTCGGTAAAGAGTTAATGCTTAAAGCAACATCAGCATTAGTTTACCCACTAGTATTCATCCTGTTCGGTTTATCTTTATTCTTAATCCCGAGCTGGAACACTACAATGCTAACAGAAGTACCGGAAGCATCGTCTTTCCTACCTGTTATCTGGTTATCGATTCCACTGATTGTGTTCTCATTCAACCATTCACCAATCATCAGCCAGTTTGCTAAAGCACAACGTGAAACTTACGGTGATAACGCAGTACAAAAAACTGACCTTATCTGTAAGCGTGCTGGTCAAATGTTACTTGGTTTTGTAATGCTATTCGTATTCTCTTGTGTGTTATCACTATCACCAGAGCAACTAGCACAAGCTAAAGCAGAAAACATCTCAATCTTGTCTTACCTTGCAAACGTACATGACTCAGTATTAATTCAATACTTTGGTCCTTTCGTAGCATTCGCAGCGATTACGTCTAGCTACTTCGGTCACTACTTAGGTGCTCAAGAAGGTCTAAACGGTCTAGTTAAGCAAGTTGTTCCAAAAGCATCAGAGAAGAACATCAGTACTTTCTCTATCGCATTCATCGTACTAACTACATGGGCTGTAGCAATTATCAACCCAAGTGTACTAGGTCTTATCGAAACAATTGGCGCACCAATGATTGCAGCTATCTTGTTCCTAATGCCTATGTACGCAATCAAGAAAGTACCTGCGATGCAAAAATATGCTAGCTCTAAAGCAGCGAACATCTTCGTTACTATCTGTGGTCTTATGGCTATCACTTCAGTAATCTACGGTTCATTCTAAATCGAACTTAACGACTACTTATTAATGTAGTTAAGAGTAGAACGAAACCGGCGAGTAACCTCGCCGGTTTTTTTGTATCTGTCATTTGAGAAGACATCACCCTAGCCCTTACTCTCAAAACATGACCCAACCCTAACTCTCCCCTTCAAAAAGTGAATACAATTTTACTGCGTTATCATGACCTTTAACATCAGTGAACTTGCCGACACCAATATCTAATTTTTCAACATCCCCTAGGTAATTATTGTCATTTTATTTTACCCTTAAGTAAACTAGTGTTAACGTTTACATAAGTCACCCTAACATAGATAAAATTAAAGGATTAAACAGCGTATTATGGCAACTATCAAAGATGTAGCAAAAGCAGCAGGCGTATCAGTTGCCACGGTTTCTAGAGTCGTCAACAAGTCACCAAAAGCCAGTAAAGCGGCAATAGTCTCGGTTAATGCGGCGATGAAAGCCTTAGCTTACCGTCCTAACGCTAATGCTCGCGCACTGGTAAACCAAAGCACCAATACTATCGGGGTGATGGTTGGCGATGTCTCAGATCCTTTTTTTGGGGCGCTTATCAAAGCAGTTGATAATGTTGCTCGCAGCCATCATAAGCATTTATTAATTGGCAATGGTTACCATGATGCCAAAACTGAAAGAGAAGCGATTGAACTGCTGATCAATAACCGCTGCGATTCTCTCGTGATCCATGCCAAAGGTTTAAGCAACCAAGAACTGATCGAATTTGCCGAAGAAGTACCAGGGTTAGTGCTCATCAACCGCCATATTCCTGAAATTGCCGAACGCTGTATTGCATTAGATAATCAACAAGGTGCCAATATCGCAACCCAGCATTTAATAGCTCAAGGTCATCAGCATATTGGTTATATTAATTCTTGCCACGATATTGACGATTCACACGATCGCCAAGCTGGCTACTTACAAGCATTAACCAGCCATAACCTCAGCCTAAATACAGACTACATAGTGGCAGGACAGCCAACAGATGAAGGGGGGGAAGCGGCGATGACTGAGCTGTTAGCCCGTAAGCTACCGATCACTGCCGTCGTTTGTTATAACGATTATATGGCGGCAGGCGCGTTAACAGCCCTTGAAACACAGCATATTTCAGTCCCAAATGACATTTCATTGATGGGTTTTGATAATGGTCTAATTGCCAAATACCTGCACCCGAAACTCAGTACCATGCACTATCCAATTCAAACCATGGCCGAGCAAGCAGCAGAATTATCTTTAGCACTAGCGAAAGGCTCGAATAGTGACATTAAAGGTAAGGTATTTGAGGCGATATTAGTGGAACGGTTATCCGTGGCTAAGCGCGCTTAGCCTAAACGATAAAACTGAATGATGAGCCTAAGCGATAAACCTCTTAAGCGTGCTCACTTGCAGTTCAGCACCGAGATCATGCCCTTAGATGGGTCATTCACATCAGGTATAAGCCGCAATTTTTTCAAAAACGACGTCTTTATTAAAAGGTTTTGCGACATAATCATCCATGCCAGATTGGTAACATTTTTCAATATCTTCGACAAACACGCTCGCGGTTAAAGCAATAATAGGCAGTCGCTTTTTCGCTTGTTGTTGCTCCCATTCACGAATAGCACCAGTGGCAGTAAAACCATCCATAACAGGCATCATACAATCCATTAATACCAGAGAGTAATCGAGAGACTCAGCTTTAATCATCTCTAGCGCTTCTTTACCATTATTGGCTAAGACAACAATAAAGCCTTCTTTTTTAAGTAATAACGTCGCTACTTTTTGATTAATAAGATTATCTTCTACGACTAGAATAATTTTCTTTTTACTATCGTCATTAACGAGAACATCGGCTTTTTCTATCATCAATTTAGGTACACCAGTTGATAACGAAGTACGACTTTGCGGTGATTTTGTTAACGCTTTACGTACGATTTTTGCAAAACGTTGACCTAACAATGGTAGGGTAATTAAACCATCAATAGTGTGGTTAAAATCAATATGTTCATTTCTTTGTTGTGTGCAAATAATCAATGCTGGGTGGTTATCTAAACCATTCAATTTTTCAATGTCTGTCAGTGTTGACGCTGATGTATTCTGACAATAAATAATCAGCGCATATTGCTTAGCGACCGTCATAAAATTAGCATCCTGCGCTATGACTGTCGGGGTTAGTCCCCATTTTAGGCATTCTGACTCTAGCTGTTGTGGAGCCTTATTTTGCTCACTGATAATTAAACATGGCATACCACTAAAGGCTGTTAAAGCAGAACTTCTGGGGTCAATCACAGCTACATCAAGGGTGAAATAGAACTTACTACCAACGCCCTTTTCAGATTCAAGTTTAATCTCACCACCGAGTAACACCACTAATTGACGGCATATGGGTAACCCAAGTCCGGTACCACCAAACTGTCGTGTGATAGAGCCATCTTCTTGGATGAAAGGCGCAAATATTTGTTCTAATTTATCCTCACTGATCCCTATTCCTGTATCCTGCACTGCAAATAGTAATCGTCCAGTGCCCTTAGCTTGCTGTTCGCTATTTTTCGGTTCATAACCCACCGATAACGTCACCGTGCCCTGCAGGGTAAACTTAATCGCATTCGACATCAGATTCATCAATATTTGGTGTAAACGGTGAGCATCGATCATCACTAATTCAGGCAGTTCTGGTGACAATTCAATTTGTAACGATAAACCTTTCTCAGCGGCTTTACTCTGCACTATCGTGACGGTGTCATACACCACTTCAGCGACATTCGATTCCTGAGCCACCAGCACAAGATGACCTGATTCTATTTTCGATAGATCTAAAATATCGTTAATCAGTAATAATAAAATTTTCGATGAGGTATCTATGGTTTGTAAATATTCCACCTGCACAGGGGTTAACGCTGTGCTAGCAAGAATATCCGACATACCAATAATGCCATTTAACGGCGTGCGAATTTCATGGGACATATTGGCTAAAAAAGAGGTTTTCGCTTTGGTTGATGATTCCGCTTTTATTTTTTCTATTTCAAGATATTCGGTCTTTTTATTAAAAGAACCAATCAAATTGGCAATTTCATCTTTATAACGATAATTAATATCGATGATTTCACCGACATCATTTTCATTAATCTGCTTTGATATTCGAGTAATAGGATTTATTAACCAATGATTTATAATGTAATACCCAATAATCACACAGACCAATAATAACGGTATAATACCCATTTCAATATTAACAACTTGCGTATAAACATCATCTGCCACGGTATGGTGAGAGTTAATAACTTCAAGCTGCCAATTAAACTTACTCAGGCTATTTTTAACAACGTACATCCCTTCTATTACATTGAATTTATAGTCTGCAATGGCAATACTTTCGCTGTAAATACGCACGCCTAATTGATGTTCTGCGGCATGAGATTCTATGACCCCCACCATGCCTTTTAACGAAATATCTATCGTTGCTACACCCGCAAATTGGCCATTATTAAAATACGGTTGTGATGCGGTAATCATTTTTTGCTTAGTGAAAGGGTCGACGTATACCGCTGACCAGGATATTTTACGCTGACTATTTTCATGTGCGACAGAGGTATACCAAGGCTCTAACTGATAAGGTGCCGCTGCAGGATTGTTATAATCATTAATGAATTCAACATTGCCCAGTTCATCTCGGGAAAAGAATAAACTCGCTAAATTTTGTGCTGTAATTAGGCTGTTGGGTTCAGGCCAGATACCACCACTGATGATGATATTATTACTCTGGTTAAATACCGAAAAAGTCATTTTTTTAAGTACGTCGACAGGATAACCACTAACCGCAACGCCAACTAATCCATGCAAAGTGGCGACTGAACGCTCTAAAGGCTCTTCAATTTCATGGGCCAGTAATTGAGTTCTTAAATTAAGGTTATTTTCGAGATTATCACGGATAGGTGGTTCGACGACATAATAGGTAATGCTGGCAATTATGGTCATGAGTAAACAAGTATAAAAACCCAGCGCAATAATACTTTTTTTCTTTAAAGACATTTGACCACCATAAAAACCAATCACTTACCTAGTAGTATAAGTAATCTCAGTCCTTTGCATTAAAAAATTAGCCTAACTATGATCTAAGACTCATTTATTTGCGCCAGATTATCCCTAGCAAGCCTCACGACTGGTAAGAGCTTGCTATAGGAAATGATATAGAAAATGATCGGACTACAGATTAAACTGATAACTAGTTTGCTGTTGGTAGACGTCTTCAGGTTGCAATATGCTGCTTGGATGTTCCCAATCAGGACGGTTGAGCGCATCAGGTACAAACTGGGTTTCTAAGGCGATACCGGCGTAATCTTGATACTCACCACCCAGGCGATTTGGCGTGCCCGCTAACCAATTTCCGCTATACAACTGCATGGCTGGTTTGCTGGTAAACACATTCAAGCTCACGAGATTATCTGGCGATGTTAAACTGGCTGCTAGCGCCCCTTGCAAACAGTCTTTAGCTAACACAAAAGCATGGTCGTAACCTTTCGCAGTTTGCTGTTGTGTATCTAGCATGAAATCTTGGTCAATACACTTCTCAGTGGTGAAATCAAAGTGACTACCTTTAACGTTTAACCACTCTCCAGTCGGGATCCCAACTTCATCTGTTGGCACAAACGTAGCACTGTTGATAGTTAGGCTGTGAGTTAACGCTGACTCGCCACTATCCGCCCCCAGTAAATTGAAGTAAGCGTGATTGGTCAGGTTAATCGGCGTTGCTTTATTGGTTTGTCCCTGATAGCTAATGACAACGGTATTATCATCAGTAAGTTGATAGGTAACTTTCACAGTCAACTCACCGGGGAAACCTTGGTCGCCATCAGGAGAAAATAATACAAACTCGACACTGTTCTGCTGGCT
This sequence comes from Moritella sp. Urea-trap-13, assembly GCF_002836355.1. Taxonomy (NCBI): domain Bacteria; kingdom Pseudomonadati; phylum Pseudomonadota; class Gammaproteobacteria; order Alteromonadales; family Moritellaceae; genus Moritella; species Moritella sp. Urea-trap-13. The sequence continues at coordinate 62,825 of NZ_PJCA01000027.1, read as the reverse complement.
ACTTTTATCAGAGCTTATGTCAGTGCTTTTATCAGTTTCTACATCAGTGCTTACACCATGGTTTATGTCACGATTATCCGTGGCTAACCAGCGACGTTTATTAAAACCGTCCGTGCCACCATGCAAGGTATTGCCTGCTTGATTCACATCGACTTGATAGCCAACACCCGCAATAGAGAACTGGCCTTTGGCGATACGGTTAGCCACACGGCCAACGGTCACGCCCATATAACTTTGCTGGTATTGGAAATCGGCCATGTTGTTTTGACCGAGTAATATTTCGCGCAGCCTGACTGTATCAGTACCTTTACCAGCCCCTTTATCTGTAACAGGTACTTTGCAACTTAGCCAAGTGGCACCGATATCCATTAAGACAATGCACATGCCGTTATTATTTGTTAATTCAAACAACTGAGCTGGGCGACCATCAAAGGCTGCCTCTGCGGTCATGCTGTCGAACAAACTTGATTGTTCAATCATCATGACACCCTATACTGCTGACACTAATCCAGCGCCATTTTTTGCTTGGCACACATAGATAGATTCTTTTAAACCCGTCGCTGGCTCATACAACTCTTCAACTGCACTGCGCACTGAATCGACTAATGCCGGTGGTACTAATGCAACGATACAACCACCAAAACCACCACCCGTCATGCGCACACCGCCCTCAACGCCGATAACGTTTTTAACGATATTAACCAAGGTATCCACTTCCGGCACAGTGATTTCAAAATCATCGCGCATTGACGCATGCGATTCTGCCATCAACTCCGCCATACGTTTAATGTCACCAGCAGCCAACACACTTGCCGCTTCAACGGTGCGATCATTCTCGGTGATCACATGACGAGCACGTTTTGCGACCATCTCATCCAGCTCATGTTCTTTGGCATTAAATGTTTCGATAGAGACATCGCGTAATGCTTTCACACCAAAAATACGTGCAGCTTCTTCACATTGCTCACGACGAGTATTGTATTCAGAATCCACCAGCCCGCGTTTCTTATTCGAGTTGATGATCACTACCGACATGTTTTCTGGCATAGATACCGCAGTCGTTTCAAGACTACGACAATCGAGTAACATGGCATGATGTTCATTGCCTTGTGCTGAGACCATCTGATCCATAATGCCGCAGTTACAACCAACAAATTCATTTTCAGCTTGCTGGCCGTTTAAGGCCACTTCTGCTTGGGTGATATTCAAATGGTATAACTCTTTAAACGTTTGACCGATAACCACTTCAAGCGCTGCAGATGAGCTTAACCCTGCCCCCTGCGGCACATTACCAGTCACCGCAATATCGGCACCTTTAAATTCAAAACCGCGCTCTAATAAACACTTAACCACACCACGAATATAATTCGCCCACATTTTATCGTCTTGGAAAGTGATCGGCTGAGTAATATCAAATTCATCCGTGGCATTATCATAATCAACGGCAACCACACGCACGATATTGTCATCACGCGTTGCTGCTGCCACCACGGTTTGATAGTTGATTGCACAAGGCAATACAAAACCATCGTTATAATCGGTATGTTCGCCAATCAGGTTTACACGACCTGGGGCTTGCACAATATGCGTTGGTGCATAGTTAAGTACTGCGTTGAATGCATTTTTTACGTTTTCAATTAAATTTGTCATCGGTGCCTTCCACATTTTGTAGGGTTGCTATTTACTATTCTTGTTAACGTGCTTACGCTTGTTCTTTATAATGTACGTCGCTGACATCACGCAGTTTTTGCGCAGCTTGCTCGGCGGTTAAATCGCGCTGGCTTTCAGCTAACATTTCATAACCCACCATGAATTTACGCACTGATGCAGAGCGTAATAGCGGCGGATAGAATAATGCGTGTAATTGCCAATGTTCTATATCCGTGCCTTCTTCAAAAAACGGTGCGTAATGCCAGCCCATTGAATAAGGGAATGAACATTGAAACAGATTGTCATAACGGCAAGTCAGTTTCTTAATCGCTAACGCTAAGTCATCACGCTGCGCTTCAGTTAATTCGCTCATGCGGCGGATATGTGTTTTGGGCAACAACATCGTTTCGAACGGCCACGCCGCCCAATACGGTACAACCGCAAGCCAATGCTCGGTTTCAACGACTGTACGTTCGCCGTCTTGTAATTCTGATTCCACGTAATCAACTAATAAGTTCGAACAGTGTTCTTGCTGATATGCTTTCAGTAGCTTTTCTTTACGTTCAATTTCGTTAGGTAAAAAACTATTTGCCCATACTTGTCCGTGTGGATGCGGTTGTGAACAGCCCATTGCAGCGCCTTTATTCTCGAACGCTTGTACCCACAGATATTCTTTACCTAATTCTTCAATTTGTTCATTCCAGGTATCAATCACGCCGCGGATCTTTGCCGTTGGCAGTTCTGGTAACGTCTTACTGTGATCGGGTGAAAAACAAATAACGCGACTTAACCCACGTACACCTTCAGTTTTGAACAACGGATTAGTTGATTTAGGCGCTTCAGGCGAATCAGGCATCAGCGCGGCAAAGTCATTGCTAAATACATAAGTGCCGTCGTAATTTGGATTCTCATCACCGGAGATACGCTTGTTAGTTGGGCATAAGAAACAGTCTTGGTCATACGTCGATAATTCCGCCGTATCCGGAGCTTCATCTTGACCACTCCACGGGCGCTTTGCTCGGTGCGGTGATACTAAGATCCATTGACCCGTTAGTGGGTTATAACGACGGTGCGGATGATCAATAGGGTTAAACTCTTCATTACATTCTTTATTAAATTCTGAACTAGACATAAGCTTAATATCCTTGTGGATTAGTTGACTGCCAGCGCCATGTATCGGCACTCATTTCCATTACATTACGGCTGGCTTTCCAACCTAAGTCTTTTTCTGCTTTTGCTGTACTTGCCCAACACTCGGCAATATCACCAGCGCGACGTGGACATACTTGATATGGAATTGGTTGACCAGAGGCTTGTGCAAACGCATTGACCATTTCTAATACACTTGAGCCTTTACCTGTGCCTAAGTTGTATATATGCAGACCTGATTTTTTACCCACAGTCGTTAATGCAGCAATGTGGCCATCAGCTAAATCCATCACGTGAATATAATCTCGTACGCCAGTGCCATCTGGTGTTGGGTAATCATCACCAAATACCGACAGAGATTCACGACGACCTACAGCCACTTGGGCAATAAACGGCATTAAGTTATTTGGGATCCCTTGAGGATCCTCACCCATGGTGCCAGACGGATGCGCGCCAACCGGATTGAAGTAACGCAATAACGTAATGCTCCAATCATTATCTGCAGCAAACAGATCTGAATAACATTCTTCAATGATGTATTTACTGCGGCCATAAGGATTCGTTGTCGCACCGGTTGGTGAATCTTCAGTAATCGGGACTGTTTCAGGATCGCCATACACGGTAGCCGAAGAGCTAAATACAATGCTTTTGACATTGGCTTTACGCATTGATCGCGCCAGTACTAAAGATCCGTTTACATTGTTGTCGTAATATTCCAGCGGTTTTTGTACTGATTCACCGACGGCTTTCAATCCAGCAAAATGAATAACCGATGCAATAGTATGCTCAGTGAAAATACGGTCGAGAAAGGCTTCATCACGCACATCTCCCTGATAGAAAACAGGGCGCACCTGCGTTAATGCTTCAATACGATCGAGTACAGCTAATTTACTATTATCTAAATTATCGATAATGATAGGCTCGATGCCCGCTGCAATCATCTGTACACATGTATGACTACCGATGTAGCCCATGCCACCTGTTACCAGTACTTTCACAATGAATTCTCCCGCAATTTTGAACACAAAATAGGTAAATCTATAAGATATTTACGTACCCTACCGCTCAAATGTAAACGTTTCCACAAAAACAACTACCAATTGGTAAACATTTTACTAAAAGTGAGATTTAGGTATCAAAATCATCATTTTTTCCGTAAAATAACTACCCTATAAAGAATAATATGACTGGGCTGGAGGATGAATGGCAACATTAAAGGAAATCGCCAACGAAGCTAAGGTTTCATTAGCGACAGTGTCGCGAGTATTAAATGAAGATCCGACATTAAGCGTAAAAGAAGAAACCAGACGACGGATCTTTGAAATCGCAGAAAAACTGGAATACAAAACCAGTTCGACGCGTAAACTTGCTAGCGCATTACCGGCTAAAGCAAAAGAGCATCTGCATTTCTTAGCACTGTATAATTACAAGCAAGACACCGAGATTAATGATCCTTATTATTTAGCGATCCGTCACGGCATAGAAACGCAATGTGACAAGTTTGATATCGTGCTGACGAATAGCTACGATAACAATCTCGATATTAAGAATCCAAAAGTAGATGGCATCTTATTAGTTGGTCGTCAAACTGACGAACAGTTAATCGCGATTAAAAAAATCACGAAAAACATTGTTTATATTGATTATACCGATCACGACCAAGAGTTTGACTCCGTGGATATTGACCTTGTCAGGATCAGTAAGGAAGTTGTTAATTTCTTTACTAATCAGGGATATAGTCGAATCGGTTTTATTGGTGGGCAAGATGACATCAATACACCGGACATCCGTGAACAAGCTTTTACTGAATATGGTCAGTTAAAAGGTGTTGTCTCAGAAGCTGATTTATACCGTGGTGATTTCTCAAGTTCATCAGGTTATAAACTGGCAAAGAAGATGCTGGAAACGGATCACCCTAATGCATTTTTCATCGCGTCAGATTCGATTGCCATTGGGGTATTACGTGCTATTCATGAACAAGGTTTATCGATACCAAACGATATTGCCTTGATCAGTGTGAACGATATTCCCACTGCTAAATTTACTTTCCCGTCTTTGTCTACCGTACGCATTCATTCAGAACTGATGGGCAGTCAAGGGGTTAACTTATTAATGGAACGTCGCCGTGATCAACGTGTGATCCCTATTAATGCTTACATTCCAAGTAATTTACGCTTACGTGGCACCACCAAAAAATAAGCTTTAAACACCTCAATAATGAAAGAAAGCAGTGTATGACTACGCTGCTACTTTCCTTCAAATCGCCCTTACCCTCCTTTAATCCCCATTAAACCTTCATTTAACTCTGCTTTAATTCTGCTTTAATTCTGCCTTTAATTTTTATTCGACTTTCTTTACCTACCAATCCGCTATTAACATTTAAAATTACGCATTAACATTACGAGATCTACATCACACTAGCACCACATTCTAGCTACATCGCAACGAGTCATTAACGTTAGCCAGCTCACAAACCTCGCCATCAAGTGTGATCAAGTTAAAACTAAAACAACATTTTTATTTGTTTTACTAAAACTTTAGTTAATATCATTTACCAGAAAGCAGCTCGCTAAAATTAACTCGTATTATTTATTCGCATTGTCGTTATCGACTTGGAGGCTACACGTGAACAACTGGGAAAACTTCTTCCGCCTTAATGAAAATAGAATGGCACCACGTGCTTACTTTTTCTCATATGACTCAGTATCAACAGCAACAACGTTCCAACGTGAATTAAGCAGCCACTACCAACTATTGAGTGGCCAATGGAACTTTAACTTCTTCACTAACCCGCTGTTAGTACCTGACGAATTCTATACTCAGTACATGAATAACTGGGACAAGATCACTGTTCCGAACATGTGGCAAATGGAAGGCCACGGCGATCTTCAATATACCGATGAAGGTTTCCCATTCCCAATTGATGTACCTTTTGTGCCAAGCGACAATCCAACCGGCGCTTACCAACGTACATTTACGCTTGGCGAAACATGGACAGATAAACAAACCATTATCAAATTTGACGGCGTTGAAACTTATTTTGAAGTTTATGTGAATGGCCACTACGTTGGCTTTAGTAAAGGCAGTCGCTTAACCGCTGAATTCGATATATCTGCATTCGCACAGCAAGGTGAAAACTTATTGTCTGTACGCGTTATGCAATGGGCTGATTCAACTTACATCGAAGATCAAGACATGTGGTGGACAGGCGGGATCTTCCGTGATGTTTACTTAATTGGTAAAGAACAAGTACACGTGCAAGATCTAACAGTTCGCACAGACTTTGATGAGTCTTATCAAAGCGCAACGCTTTCTTGCAAAGCAGTAATTGAAAACTTAACTGCAGATCCTGTGGCTAGCTATTCCCTTGAATATACTTTATTCGATGGTGCTACCGCACTGGCAGCAGGCAATATCGAGTCACTGAGTTTTTCGTCGACTGAAGATGTAAACGTTACCATTGATGTGGTAAACCCGACTCACTGGACTGCTGAAAATCCATACTTGTATCAACTCGTACTGACGTTAAAAGACGAGCAAGGCAAGGTACTAGAAGTCATTCCACAGCGTGTTGGCTTCCGAGATATTAAAGTCCGTGATGGTCTGTTCTACATCAACAACAACTACGTGATGCTACACGGTGTTAACCGCCACGATAACGATCATCTAAAAGGTCGCGCAGTGGGCATGGATCGTGTTGAGAAAGACATCATCTTGATGAAGCAACACAACATCAACTCAGTCCGTACTGCGCACTATCCAAATGATCCACGTTTTTATGAACTGTGTGATGTCTATGGTTTATTCGTCATGGGCGAAACAGATGTGGAAACGCACGGTTTTGCTAACGTTGATGACTTAAGCCGTATTACCAATGATCCTGAATGGGAACAGGTATTTGTAGAACGTATAGAACGCCACATTCACGCACAAAAAAACCATGCCTCTATTATCATGTGGTCACTCGGCAATGAATCAGGTTATGGCTGCAATATCAAAGCGATGTACGCAGCAGCTAAAGCCATTGATGATACTCGCCTAGTCCATTATGAAGAAGATCGTGATGCTGAAGTGGTTGATATCATCAGTACCATGTATTCACGCGCACAACTAATGAATGCCTTTGGTGAACACCCACATAACAAACCACGCATCATCTGTGAATATGCCCATGCGATGGGTAACGGCCCTGGTGGTTTAACGGAATACCAAAACGTATTCTACAAACATAACTCTATTCAAGGTCACTTTGTTTGGGAATGGTGTGACCACGGTATTCTAGCGAAAGATGAAAACGGCACTGAATTCTTAAAATACGGTGGCGATTACGGTGATTACCCAAATAACTATAACTTCTGTATGGATGGCCTCATTTATTCAGATCAAACACCGGGACCAGGCCTAAAAGAATACAAGCAAGTCATTGCGCCAGTGAAAATCCACGCTAAAGATGCAGCCAAGGGTATTTTCACGGTCGACAACAAACTGTGGTTCTCTAACCTTGATGATTACACCATTACCGCAGAAGTACGCGTTGCTGGTGAAACAGTACAAAGCACGACATTAAAAGTCACTGAGCTAGCAGAAAACAGCAGCCGTGATATCGAGATCACTCTGCCTGAATTAGATGGCCGTGAAGCTTTCATTAACTTCACTGTACGTAAAGATTCTCGTACTCGTTACAGCGAAGCCAATCACGATATAGCCGTTTATCAAGTACAGCTAAAAGAGCAAACCCAGCAGTTACCGGTATTCACTAATCGTAATGCCATTGCTTTAGACATTGTTGAATCTCGCTTAGATTATGTAGTGAAAGGGCTAAACTTTACGCTTAAATTCTCTAAAGTGAATGGGAAGTTGAACTCATGGTTAGTCAATGGCGAAGAGCTGATTGCTAGCGCCCCAAAACTGAACTTCTTCAAGCCGATGGTTGATAACCACAAGCAAGAACACGATGGTCTGTGGGAGCCTGCGCACTTACACATTATGCAAGAGCACTTCCGTTCAATTAATCTTGAACAAGTCGATGGCAAAGTAATTTTCACCGTGACCAGCATTATTGCCCCACCGGTATTTGATTTTGGTATGCGCTGTACTTACGTGTACGAAATCAATAAAGAAGGTCAGTTAAACATTCAACTATCAGGCGAGAAATACGGTAATTACCCACACGTGATACCTGTACTTGGTCTGGACTTAGGTATTAATAATGACTTTGACCAAGTGCAATACTATGGCCGCGGTCCTGAAGAAAACTACCAAGACAGCCAGCAAGCGAACCTGATTGATGTGTATAAAACTAACGTTGCCGATATGTTTGAGAACTACCCATTCCCACAAAACAACGGTAACCGCCAACACGTACGCTGGGCATCATTAGCTAATCGCCAAGGCTCTGGTTTATTGGTGAAACCAGCGCAAGAAATTAATTTCAGTGCCTGGTTCTATACCAACCAAAACATCCACGCAGCGCAGCACACTATTGAGCTTGAGAAGAGCGGTTATATCACAATTAACCTTGACCACAAGTTAATGGGCTTAGGTTCAAACTCTTGGGGCTCGGAAGTATTAGATTCATACCGTGTGTACATGGAGAAGTTTAACTACGCATTAACGCTAGTGCCTTTTCATCAAGGTGGTTGTAAGCCAAGCGCGTTAGCTAATCACACGTTCACGTCAACCAGCCAACCTGCAGGCGGAGATAAGTAATGATCATTTTAGACAACCTAGACCACTTCAAATCAGTGTACCGCGATGGGCGTAAATGGAATCGTTGTATTGAAGCTATTGACAACATCGGCAACCTAAAAGATGGCGTGATGTATTCCATTGGTGATTCATTGGTGTATATGATTGCCGATGGCGTGGCGGAAAATACCGACACGTTTGAAGGTAATCGTCGTTATTTTGATGTGCACTATTACCTTGAAGGTCGTGAAACTGTCGAAGTCGCTGATAAGTCTGAACTTGAATTAGTACACGCTTACGCCGATGAAACTGACCGTGAATACCTTGCGGGTCACGGTGAGATAAAACAACTTTGTGAAGGCCAAGTGGCGGTATTTGATAATAGCAAAGCGTATCGATTCCACGGTGATAATCGCGTGCGAAAAGTGGTACTAAAAGTGACTATTGAAGATGGCTACTTTTTGAATAAGTAGTTGAATAAATAGCTACATGAATAATAAAGTCTGGGCACGTATCCAGAACTAAAAATAAGAGAGGGATTGGGCCCTAACCGTCCAAACCTCTCCTTACCTACATTTGAAACACGATACATCGGAGTACCTAATGTCAACATCTAAACGGGGCACGATAGGCAAATTTGCCCTACTGTCAATGACCTTTGCAGCAGTTTTTAGCTTCAATAATATTATCAATAATAATATTGAGATCGGCTTATCTTCAGCCCCAATGTTCTTTCTTGCAACCATCTTTTATTTTATCCCGTTCTGCTTGATTGTGGCTGAATTTGTGTCTCTCAACAAAAATTCTGAAGCCGGTGTTTACTCTTGGGTAAAAAGTTCGTTAGGTGGTCGCTGGGCTTTCATTTCTGCTTATACATATTGGTTCGTTAACCTATTCTTTTTTACGTCTCTGTTACCACGAATCATCGCTTACGCGTCTTATGCATTCTTAGGGTTTGAGTATATATTCACCCCAATGACAACAGCAATTTTAAGTACCCTACTCTTCGCTGTTGCAACGCACGTATCAAATAACGGAGCCAAATTACTGGGTCCAATTACAACCGTTACATCGTCATTAATGCTGTTACTCACACTGTCTTACATCATCCTATCTGCTGGTGCATTGATGGGGGGTATTGTACCTGCCGACCCAATTACGATAGAAGCAATGACACCAACGTTTAATTGGGCATTCCTTGGTGTGATCACTTGGATCTTTATGGCAGCCGGTGGCGCTGAATCCGTTGCTGTTTATGTGAATGATATTAAAGGCGGCCACAAGTCATTCGTTAAAGTCATCATCATTGCAGGTATCTTTATTGGCGCGCTTTACTCTGTGGGTTCTATCTTAGCGAACGTCTTTGTGACGCGTGACGCCTTGAAGTTTACTGGTGGCTCTGTGCAAGTATTTGAAGGTCTTGCAAGACACTTCGGTTTACCTGAAATAATGATGAACCGTTTTGTTGGTATCGTGTCGTTTACGGCCATGCTGGGTTCATTATTGATGTGGACAGCAACACCAGTAAAAATCTTCTTCTCTGAAATTCCAAAAGGTATTTTTGGTGAAAAGACCGTTGCACTCAACAAACAAGGTGTACCAGTACGTGCAGCATGGATTCAATTCTTAATTGTTATACCTCTGATGTTTATCCCAACATTAGCTTCTGACACAGTTCAAGACTTAATGAGCACGATCATCAACATGACAGCTGCAGCATCGATGTTACCACCTCTGTTCATCATGATTGCTTACCTCAACCTTCGATTAAAATTAGATCATCTAGAGCGTGACTTCCGCATGGGTTCTCGCTTTACCGGTATAGCTATTGTGTCTGTACTTATCGCTATCTTTACTGTTGGGTTCTTTGCTTCAACCTTCCCTACGGACGCAGACATCATGACTATTATTTTCTACAACGTTGGCGGGATTGTTATTTTCCTTGGCTACGCATGGTGGAAATACAACAAGTATGAACAATCACTTACACAAGAGGAACTTGCTGAAGAAGCAAGACCGACAATTCAATTATAGGAGTTGAATTACATCATGAAGCACCAGTGACATCGGTGCTTCCCTTTGTTAAACACCTTCGTTAAACACCGTTCAATAAGCACAGCCACCTGTTCTATTATACTCACTTGGCTTGTTGCTTATGTTCTGTTTAATGACTTTAACCACAGTAATTTTTAGTAAGCTAATAGTGGCCATTTACTAAAGATCACTTAATAATATTAATTAATATAGGATGCGTTAATTATGTCTCAATCTGTACGTGGCACGATAGGAAAGTTCGCTTTGCTATCAATGACTCTCGCGGCGGTATTTAATGTCCGTAACATTGTTAATAATAATATCGAATTAGGCTTAAGCTCGGCACCGATATTTTTACTTGCAACGTTGGTCTATTTCATTCCATTTGTGTTTATTATTTCTGAATTTGTATCAGCAAATAAAGACTCTGAATCAGGCATGTACGACTGGCTTAAAAAACCACTTGGCACCAAGAATGCTTACCTTGGCTCGTTCCTATATTGGTTCGTTAACTTGTTCTGGTTTGTATCACTACTACCAAACGTAATTGCTTATGCGTCTTATGCAATGTTAGGTTATGAATATAACTTCTCTCCTGTGGTGACATCTATTATCTCGATTGTGTTGTTTGCTGCAGCAACACACATCTCGACTAAAGGTGCGTCTTGGTTAGGTAAAATATCTGAGCTTGTGGCTTACGGTGTATTTGCGCTGTTTGGTATCTATGTTGTGGGTGCAGTAATGGCACTTGGTGGTGATCATGTTCCGGCTCAACCGATTACGATGGAAGCAATGACGCCGACGATCAACTGGGCAACGATTGGTATCATGTGCTGGATCTTCCAAGCAGCAGGTGGTGCTGAAACCGCAGCCGCTTACTTGAAAGATGTGAAAGGCGGTCAGAAGACCTTCATTCGTGTAATCATAGCATCAGGTATCCTTATCGGTATTATGTACGCAGTTGGTTCGCTATTAGTAAACGTATTCGTTCCTCGTGAGTCATTAACTTACGCTGGCGGTATGGTTGAAATCTTTACTGGTATGGCACAATACTTCAATATTGATGAAAACATAGTGGGTCGCTTAGTTGGTATCGTTCTGTTCATTGCGATGTTTGGCTCGATGATGATGTGGACTGCTGCACCGGTTAAAATTCACTTCTCAGAAATTCCAAAAGGCGTTTACGGCGAGAAAACAACTGAACTTAACGAGCACGGTGTACCAGTACGCGCCGCTTGGTGGCAGTTCCTGTTCGTTGTGATCATGTTAGTAGTGAATGGTTTCGGTTCTGAATCTGTACAAGAAATGATGAGCACTGCGATTAACTTAACGGCTGGTACAGCGATGTTACCACCTATCTTTATTATGGTTGCTTACTTCATCTTCCGTCTTAAATACGATGATACGCCACGTGATTTCCGCATGGGTTCTCGTAAAGTGGGTATGAGTATTGTTTCAGTACTTATCGTTATCTTTGTGGTAAGTATGACAGCGTCTGCATTCCCAACAGGTGTTGACCTAGTTAATGCATTCTTCATTAACGTATTCATGACCATGGTGTTCTCTGCCCTTGCATGGTGGTGGATATCTCGCTTTGAAAAGAAGCAAGCACAAGGTGAAACTGCAGCGAAGCAAACTCTAGCTTCAGCGAAGTAAACCTGATTAGAAATAGATAAATTCTAAGTAAACGTAAAGGCACTGATATTTATCATCAGTGCCTTTTTTATTTTTGATATAATACAACCAAGTAAAACACATTAAATGGAACCTTAATGAAACGTGTATATTTTGGTATTAAATATCATTCCGATAATACAAATCGAAACGTTATCAATGAATTTGAACTGTGTTTTTCTAAACATAAGTTAAAGTCATATTGTGTTGTAAGGGATATGGAGAAATGGGGTGAACGTGCATTTTCAGCAACAGAAATAATGCAAGAAACCTTCGCTAAAATAGATCAATCAGATATGGTTATCATCGATGTTTCAGAAAAGGGAGTCGGTTTAGGCATTGAAGCTGGATACGCTAAGGCGAAAGGCAAAGAACTTATTGTAACAATTAAAAATGGCATTGAAATCAGCACAACCATTCAAGGTACAGCAGATAAAATAATTACATATAATGAAATATCAGATATTAGGCTTTAGAAAAAATCATGCTCAGAAAATAGAACAGACAAAAAAATACCCATCAACCTAAGCTGATGGGTATTTTTCAATTAACAGTCTAACTATTCCTAGCCAAGCAAAAACTACATATTTGGTGTATCTGTTACTACATGCAGGTTCTGCGCACGGTGTCTTAGCAAGTGGTCCATTAGCGTGATAGCAAGTTGTGCTTCAGCAATTGGCACTGCGCGGATACCTACACATGGATCGTGACGACCTTTGGTAACCACTTCAATGGCGTTACCAAACTTATCAATTGATTTACCAGGAATGGTAATACTTGAAGTTGGCTTCATAGCAATGTGAGCAATGATATCTTGGCCACTTGAAATGCCACCTAGAACGCCTCCAGCGTGATTAGAAAGGAAACCATCTTCTGGTGTCATCTCATCACGGTGCTGGCTACCAAGCTGTTCTACAACGCCAAAACCGTCACCTATTTCAACGCCTTTCACTGCGTTGATGCTCATCAGTGAATGGGCAATTTCAGCATCTAAACGATCAAATACTGGTTCACCTAAACCAACAGGTACGCCTTGCGCAACAACTGTTACTTTAGCGCCGACAGAATCACCTGATTTTTTCAGCCCACGCATGTATTCATCCAGCGCTTCTAATTTACTTGGATCAGGGAAGAAAAATGGGTTTTGTTCAACTTGATCCCACTGCAGTACTTCTGCTTTGATTGGACCCAGTTGGGATAAATAACCACGGATAACAATACCGTGTTGTTGTGCTAGATATTTCTTGGCGATTGCACCTGCCGCAACACGCATTGCAGTTTCACGTGCCGATGAACGACCGCCACCACGGTAATCACGGTGACCGAATTTTTGATGGTAGGTGTAATCAGCATGACCCGGACGGAAGGTATCTTTGATGTTTGAATAATCTTGTGAACGTTGATCGGTATTCTTGATCATCAGTCCAATTGAACAACCTGTGGTTTTACCTTCAAAAATACCAGAAAGGATCTGAACTTCGTCTGCTTCACGTCGTTGGGTAGTATAGCGAGATGTGCCAGGCTTACGGCGGTCAAGATCAAGCTGTAGATCTTCTAGTGAAATTTCCAGTCCTGGAGGGCAGCCGTCAACAATGCACCCAAGTGCTGGACCATGGCTTTCTCCGAATGTGGAGATCTTAAATAATTGCCCAATACTATTCCCTGCCATAACAGCGTTTCCTTTATATAATGCTTACCGATACCTTCGAGAATACAAGACCCGCGGCTTAGCGACAATAGCAAACAGAGAAAAAAGTTAAGACCGAGCGAATCATAAACCCAACTAGAAAATGCCTCAACCAGCCAACAATATATAACCGCCTAAAGATAAAAAAACAAACGCAGAATTTAACACTTAATACCAAGTGTCGTACAGAGTGATCGCCTTGTAAACTTTAAGTGCTGTGCTATTGTTTGTGTTACTTCCTTACATCTAAATGTATCAACATAAACACGGCTACATGGTGATTCGAAATCATGGATGTCAGTGCGTCCAATTAAAAAAACATTTTGAAAATAAAACCACTTTATTTTCATTGCCATACAAACAAGTTCAAAAATAATGCATAACATTAATTTACTCATTATCACAAACATACTTTCTATCATTGTAAGTATTGTTGTGAAGGGACAATTTATTATGAACATAAAAATTGTAATTATAGCTGTTATCTCTATTTCCCTCGGTCTTTCATCAGCAGTGTCAGCCGCAGATAAGAAAGGAGGGAAGATACTGGTGATGAATTTAGTTGGCTCTGGTGCGATGTACGAAAGAACGGTTCCAGATATTGATGGCGATGATGTCGATGATCCTGCGATCTGTTTTGATGTCGACTTAATCAATTCAAAAAATGGCCAACAGGTCGGAACGGCTACAGATTGCCTTTCTAACATTACGCCCATTGGTTCTGGTCTAGGCTTAGTTGGCACAACTTATTTTAATTTACCGCAAGGAAACCTAGTCACGAGAGGGAACACGACAGTGCAACCAGTGACGCACGGTATAACCACTGCAGATGGGCAATTAATAACGCATGTCACTGGCGCTGCTGGTACAGAGAATGCGATCTTAGAAGGAACAGGACGATTTAGGAACAGTACTGGAACAGTACGTTTGTCTGGCATGGTTGATATGACGAATTTTGCAGGCAATCCTGGTGAACCAATTGCATTTGATTGCTTATTTGTGATCATACTCGATTGATCACAATACTAACTTTATGACAGTTAAACAAAGAGCAACACATTAGGTTGCTCTTCGTTTTGCTCGCAAGGCTATTTAAACAGTACGACTATTTATTTAAACGGAGCAAACTCTGCCATTGAATCTTCGATCTGCTCTTTGCTGATCACGAAGATACCGTGGCCGCCATTTTGCATTTCTAACCATGTAAATGGTACTTCTGGGAACTTCTCTTGCATGTGAACCATGCTGTTACCGATCTCAACGAACAGTAAACCACCATCGTTTAGCATATCAGGTGCTTGAGCAATCATTTTAAGCGTTAGCTCTAGGCCATCAAAACCAGACTGTAAACCAATCTCAGGTTCATGCTTGAACTCTTCAGGTAGGTTATCAATGTCTTCTTGATCAACGTAAGGAGGATTAGATACGATCATATCGTAACGTAAACCCGTTAAGTTAGAGAACAAGTCAGATTGAATTGGTGTTACTTGCTGATCAACACCATGATCTTGAATATTAATTTCGGCAACTTCAATCGCGCCGTGTTCAATATCAACCGCATCAATTTCTGAATCTGGGAATGCGTGTGACATCGCAATCGCAATACAACCACTACCCGTACACATATCCAGAATACGCATAGGTTCGTGTGTCAACCAAGGTTGGAAACCGTTCATGATAAGTTCTGCGAACGGTGAGCGTGGCACTAAAACACGTTCATCAACAAAAAACTCTAAACCAGCAAACCAAGCTTTGTTAGTCAGGTATGCAGCTGGGATACGTTCATTAACGCGGCGAACAATGAGCTCAACCAATTTTTGACGTTCAGAAGTAAGCAGTTTCGCATGACGAATTTGAGGGTCAATATCTAATGGTAAATGTAGTGTCGGTAAGATCAACTGTACAGCTTCATCCCACGCATTATCGGTACCGTGACCATAAAAAATACCGGCATCGTTAAAACGGCTAACCGCCCAACGGATGATATCTTGTATTGTCGTTAACTCTTTGACTGCTTCGTCAATAAAAATCCTGTCCACAATTGACTCCAATTTTGGTAAAGTAACAAAATGTTTAATCAACTGAGCTTAGCAGTTGAATCTGGGTAACTAACATTATGTTTAATAAACAAATGAAAAAAAAGATGCTGCAACAAATAGATGTAGCAAAAGAACAGGTACAAGCAGCGCAAGTGAAAGTATCACAAGCCGCATTGAAACCGGATGAACAAGCTCTTTTCTCTGATAGTATGAAAGGTATAAAACCTTTGGCACAGGATACCATACGCAAAACAAAAATCAGGGCAAATAAACCTAAAACTCAAGCAAATGATTCAATCCGACAAGAATCAGCGCAACGTGAACATTTTTTCTCCGATCAATTTGAGCCACACATTGCTGACGAAGGCCCTACCCGGTATATACGTGAAGGCGTTTCTCCGTATGAGTTGAAAAAATTACGTCGTGGTGATTACGAGCCTGAATTGCTGTTGGACTTACATGGTTTAACCCAAGAGATTGCCAAGGTAGAAATATCCGCATTAATTGCCGAATGTCGTAAACAACATATTCGCTGCTGTAATGTGATGCACGGTCATGGCAAGAACATTCTTAAACGCCAATTACCGATGTGGTTAGCCCAACATCCGGATATCGAAGCGTTTCATCAAGCAACCAAAACTTGGGGTGGCAGTGCAGCCATATCTATCTTGGTTGAACTAACAACTAAAGAAGACATGTTTTAGTTGCCGATGAGGTAATAGAGTAATGGAGACTGATAAACAAGAGCTGTGGTTTGCAGAGCTAGAACAAGAAAATAATGAGCGACTCGCGCAGCTAGAACAAGCAATGCTTGCTGAAGACCAACTAAACGCAATCAAAAAAGAAAGGGCAAGGGTAAAGGCGCTTGCTGCTGCAGCGTTCAAAGCCAAACATCCAAGGCTTAGCTTTCTAAAGCGTTACAATGTCATTATTCTGATGCTGCTGGGTTTGTGCATTACGGTAGGATTTAATGTTGCTATGTTTTTCGGTTAGCAGCAAACTATTTATCAATCAGTACTAAATTATTTATCGTTCAGCACTAAAAAATAGGCACAAAAAAAGGCTAGTGCGTGACACTAACCTTTCAAGCTCAGTCTGTTAAACTGCAAATCGTTTAATTTCACGATTCACTTCCGAGATGCGCATTTTAACATTGTTACCTGCGTTACTCGGCATGACTAACATACCTTGCTGAAACTCTAATAATCCCAAACCTGTGACATAGAGAGTTCCACGAAAAAAACTTTTTACATATCTTGCGATACGTAACGAGTTAAACTGTTTAAAACTACGCATTTAGCACTCCTTTATACGCTTATATAGGTACCATCCAAGTACCCAAACAGAAGCGGCATAATATACTAACAATTGGGTAATGCAAAGGGATTTAACGCTGCATTAACCTTTGTATAAAGTGTAAGCACTAATCATAAAAATAAATAATAAATCAGTTAACTACTTTATACTCGCTGGTGTTTCTAACCACTTAAAATTACAATCTTTTTCATCAAGTTCTAAGCAAGCAATCGCCGATGTTGCGAATGCGGGCATATGTTTACTGGTTGTTAGCGCTGAGGTTAAATAACTCACCACTGGTAAATGTGAAACCAGTAACACAGTTTTATAATTATGTTGCGCTACCAGAGCTCGAACATAATCAGCAATAAATTCGGCATCACCATAAGGAGTAATGTCTTCACATACTTCGACCTTGTTTACCGTGAAAAAGTTCCCGATAACTTGCCAAGTTTGTGCAGCGCGTACATAAGGGCTGTGTAGCACACAATCTAACGTCGGTTCAATCGCACTTAACCAATCAGCCATATCAGCAGATTGCTGGCGTCCAGTACCCGTTAATTCACGTTCCGCATCGCTGTTTGCATACAATCCCGCTTGACCGTGTCGCATAATATAAATTTTCATACCACCACACTATAATATCTGTTGAATCCTTTAATAGATATTAACATACCCCTATAAAACGACTGCATGATAACGCTACTTGATGACAGAAATATTAAAAACCACGTTTAGCTTATGTTTTTAAACATTGTTTTCAAAAAATAATTACTTACAGTCATTTTAGCGCCATACTGACTTATATATTATGAGTAAATTGTATCGTCATCGCACGATTTGTTTCTTATTTAATAAGATTAAACCTCAGCATTCATTACTGCATTTTAGATTTTTCATTCTTTGAACTTGATCTAATTTATTTTTCTATGCAGTCATCACATGGAGCATCTGCCTTGATAACTAGCCCTAATGATCATAAACAATACCGTCACATCACGCTCCCTAACGGTTTAACCGTATTACTCATTCAAGATGAACAGTGTAAAAAATCTGCCGCATCCATGTCTGTTGCCGTTGGTCATTTTGATGATCCCCAGCAACATGAAGGGCTTGCACACTTACTCGAGCACATGTTATTTCTCGGTACAGATAAATATCCCAAACCTGGCGAATACCAGTCATTTATTTCCATGCATGGTGGCAGTAACAACGCCTGGACTGGCACCGAATATACCAACTATTACTTTGATATTAACAACAGCTACTTCCATAACGCCCTTGATCGTTTCGCGCAGTTTTTTATCGCGCCCAGTTTTAATGCTGACTTGTTAGAACGCGAACGTCATGCTGTTGATTCCGAATATAAGCTCAAGCTTAAAGATGACGTGCGCCGTTTCTACCAAGCGCACAAAGAAACCGTTAATCCGACCCACCCTTTTAGTAAATTCTCGGTGGGTAACCTGACGACATTAGCCGATACCGAAAGCTATACGTTACGTGATGAGTTGTTACGATTTTACCAACAGCATTACTGTGCATCCTTAATGAAGTTAGTGATCCAATCCGAACTGACTCTCGATAAGCAAGAACACATGCTGAATGAAATGTTCTCGGCCGTGCCAAATCGCGGCATCAATGCCGTGCCTTTAGCGACCCCGCTGTATACCAATGCACAATTACAGCAAGCAATATGGGTGGAATCACTCAGCGGTCACAAGAAGTTATATATCTGCTTCCCGTTAGGCAATACCCTACCTTATTACCAAATTAAGCCGCTGAGCTACATCAGTCAGTTAATCGGTGATGAAACGGAAGGCAGTTTACTGTCGTTATTGAAACGTAAAGGTTGGGTAACGGCGTTATCAGCAGGCAGTGGCCAAAGTGGCGCTAACTTTAAAGATTATAATGTCATTATGGGCTTAACCAGTGATGGCTTTAAGCATATCACCGAGATTGTTGAGTTCTGCCTGCAATATATCAAACTGATCGCCGAGCAAGGTTTACAAGCGTGGCGCTATGACGAGAAGAAAAATTTCTTAGAACAAGCGTTCCGCTATCAAGAGAAAATACCAGCCGTTAAAAACGTTTCACACCTATCGCAAAATTTGCATATCTATCAGCCTGAGCATGTCATTTACGGTGACTACATGATGAAGGGATTTGATATCGAGGCTTGCCGTTTCTTTTTACAGCAGCTTAACCCGAAAAATATGCGCTTGATGATATCGGCACCCAATTTAGACACCAATAAAAAAGCCGCTTGGTATGATACCCCTTATCGCGTGGATGCATTTACAGCGAGCCAACAACAACGCTGGGCGAATGTCGAGATTGATGAAAGCCTAGCGCTACCAATCAAGAACCTGTTCATGAGTCCGTCTTTAGAAGCCCTTGCGCTAGATAAAGCCAACCTCTCAGAGCAACCAAAGTTGATTGATCACAGTGACGGCTTTAAAACTTGGTTTATGCAAGAACATGAGTTCCATCTACCCAAGGGCAACATCTTCATTTCCATTGACAGTGAATATGCCATTGCTAATACCCATAATATAGCCATGACCCGATTAGCGGTTGAGCTGTTGATGGAGCAATTAAATAGCCTGACTTATCAAGCAGAAATTGCCGGTATTAATTACCATATTTATGCCCATCAAGGCGGATTCACCTTACACCTTGCAGGGTTTGCGCAGAAACAGTTCGAGTTATTAAAACTGATCATTGGCCATCGTCACTTACAAACCGTGGACAATGAAACCTTCGCCAGTATTCGTAATCAGATGCTTATTTCATGGGAAAATCATAAACAAGCGAAACCGATCAATCGCTTGTTTTCAGAGTTAACTTCGGTGCTGCAACCCAATAACCCGTCAAGTGAGCGCTTAGCCAAAGCCTTGGCCAGTATTAAGCAAGAACAATTGCCCGAGTATCTAGAAAAGGTGTATCAAAACATCAGTGTGGAAATATTGATCCACGGTGACTGGCATCAATCTCAAGCACTCGAAATTGGCCAATACGTCAAAGATAAACTACATCCGATTAGCACGCCAGGCAAAGAAACAATACGTAAACTGGTGGATATCCAAGATACCGGCTCTTTAATACACGAGGTCGCTGTTGAACATAACGATGCTGCGCTGATTGTTTACTATCAGGCACCGAAGATATCACCGAAAGAACTAGCCTATTACAGCTTGGCGAATCATGTAATGTCATCTAAATTCTTCTATGAACTGCGTACCCAGCAACAACTGGGTTATGTGGTCGGTACTGGCAACATACCGCTGAATCGCCACGCGGGTTTGATGTTCTATGTGCAATCACCGCATACGTCACCAACCAAATTGCTGGATGCGATCAACGACTTTATTGATTTCTTCCCGTTCGGGATGATCTCGTTTACCGAGCAGCAATGGCAATCAAGTAAGCAGGGATTGGTCTCTAAATTGCGTGAACCAGATTCTAACATAAACAGCAAAAGTAAACGGCTGTGGCACTCTATTGGCATTAAAGATAAAAGCTTTGATAAGTCCGATAAAATTGCCGAAGAATTGGAAAAAATAGAACGTGTCGACCTGATCCGCTTCATGGTGGAATTAAAGTCTCGGACTTCTGACCGCTTGATCATGGCAACAATCAACCCATCAAACTCGCATGATGAAGAAGTAGATGAATACGAAGAACGTCCTGTAGATAAGTGTGAAGGCACCTATATTAGCGATGTAGAAACCTTCCAACAACAAAGTAATATTTTTGAGCTTTAAGCCCTTCACTCGAGATCTTAAGTACTAAATTAAAAGCACAAAAAAGGCGCTGTCGGTATTCACCCACAGCGCCTTTCTTTTATCAATTTATCGTTAACGCATGTTAACTACTTAAACCGATGAAACCACCGAGGGTAATTAACAGACCACCGGTTGCTTTGTTGATCTTATCTTGATAACGGTTAAGCATAGGTTTTAAGCCTCCACGGTTAAGCAATATAATGAAGCAAGACCACAGTACTGCCGTTTCAACGAAGATAGATAAGCTGATTAATAACTTATCTGATGTGGGCGTTTCAGGGGCAATAACCTGACTGAATGCAGCGACCATGAACATCAAGATTTTAGGATTTAATAGATTACACAATAAGCCGTCTAAATAAGCTTTAGTGGGACGATAGTTTAGTGTACCCGCATCTACTTCAATTTCGCTTTTACCCGCTCGCAGCGATTTAATACCGATATAAATAAGGTAAGCAGCACCTAACCAACGTACTACATTGAATAGCATTGGGTTGCTGGAAATAAGTAATGAGATACCAAATAGACCTAACATCATGTGTACAGCTAGACCACTAATGATGCCGCCAACACAATACCAAGCAGCACGTTTCGCATTTAGGCTACCGTATTTTAAAACCAGCATCATGTCAGGCCCAGGGCTGAGCATACCAAAGAAGTTAATAACTAATAAAGACACTATAATTTCGTACATGATGCTCACCATTCCATTGCGTTGCAGTAATAATAGAACGCATATTGAAATGAATAAAATGACTTCTTTTACTCCTCTGTAGTCCCATTTGGAATATTGCTACTTAATTGAGCATGTAGTTCATCACGCAGCCACTTATGCGCCAAATCATGGTCAAAACGCGGATGCCAGATGATTGCCGCCTGTAAAACAGGTAATTTAATTGGTAATTTTTTTCGACTGAATTGCTCGCCGATGATGAGTTTATCGGCAATCGAGTTAGGAATGGTTAATAAATGGTCGGTTTTGGCAATAATACTAAAGGCCGAAGAGTAAGATGGGATACGTAATGCCACGTCTCTAAATACCCCTTGTGCCGACAGCGCCACATCAATATCACTGGATTTGTCTGCACCCGAGGTAATAATACCGTGCGGATACTGAGTGTAATTAGACAAGGTCAGTGCCACCTGCTCTAACGGATGGCCTTGACGCATAATACAAACATAACTGTCTTGCTCTAGCGGTAAATAAGAAAGGTGTTTATGTTCAGGGCGGATAATCGTTGCCCCTAAATCAATCTCACCCCGCTCCATCGCCGCAAGTGTAAACGTATCCCAATAGGTCAGATTAAGTTTAATATTCGGTGCATGTTGGTACAAATGCGCCAATGCCATAGGCAGAATATAATCCGTCACATAATCGGTTGAGGCTATGGTAAATTGACGTTGTGATTGCAAAGGGTCAAAGCCGCCCGTTATCAATAAGCCATCAATGTTATTTAAGATCTGCGCTAATAGTGGTTTTAACTGCTTAGCCTTTTCAGTTAACTGACTTTTATTATCGATTTTGATCAGTAAAGGATCAGCAAATATTTCGCGTAATTTAGCCAGGTTTTTACTCATTGCCGACTGGGTAATAAATTGGCGCTGTGCAGCCGCCGTCACTTGCTGCTCTTGCAACAAGTACTGCAAACTGAGTAATAAGTTGAGATTGATTCGTTGTAAATTAATCATTTAGCTTTAATTTCAAATCTGCGTTGCCTTCTCGGTAATCCATTACCACTTTAAAGCCACAATATTTTGCTAACTTAATCATGCCTGAGTTAGTTGGCATGGTGAAGCCAACCATGGTTTTTAAGCCTGATTGACGGCAAAAATCAATAATTTTCAACATCAGTGCTTTACCTAAGCCTTGGCCTTTCAAATCTGAGCGAACTGAAATAGCAAATTCTGCTTCACCAGTATCCCAATCAAAAATAGCCCGTACCACGCCTAAGGTTTCAGCTTGACCCATCGGATTTTTAGCACTGGCAATAAACGCCATTTCCCGTTCATAATCAATTTGCGTTAACATCGCCATTTCAAAGTGACTGAATTTAGAACGAGCGCCAAAGTAACGTAAATAACGATCATCTGCAGTTAATGAGGAATCAAATACTTGATGCTCAGGCTCATCTTCATGACGAATAGGTCTGAGTAGTACCCCTTTACCATTTTTCATGGTGTAGATACTTTCCAGCTCTTTCGGGTAAGGTAATATCGCCAGTTTTTGCTGTGAACGGCGACCACGTAAGCCAATTTTAACGTTTTCGATCTTGATGTTATACGCCGTGCGACCTAACTCTAATGGCTCCAGCAAGATCGATTTTATCATCGGGAAATCAATAATCATCTGCGAAATACGGGTTAATATTTCACACAAGCCGTCCATATTTAAGCGTACCGATAAACTACGCTCACGGATAATGCCCTGCTTAATAGCCCCGACAACAAGATAGCGCGATAGCGCCATATTCAATGGCGGTAAAGCAACTTCAGCATCTTGATCTATGTCCCAATCACCACCCGCTTCGCCGAGGCAGATAATCGGCCCAAATGCCGCATCATCAATCACTTCGATACGGAATTTATTGACCTCATCTCGTGATAACGCCGTATCAGAGGTAATGCCATAAGCGCTAAGCAACAAATTAATGCCTTTTTCATTCACTTCTTTGACGCCTTTGCGCATCGCGTTATCAATCATCACCTTCGCTGCAGTCATCGAATTTGGATTTAAATCGGCTAAGGTTTCAGGTGTTTGAATAAGGAGCTTTTGGTGGCGTCTAAACTTAACAATATAATTGAAGGCATTCACCGCCACTTCAGGGGTACCGTATGACGGGATCCCTGCTTTAATCAAGGTTTGACGGGCAATGCGACCACTGGTTTCGCCCATCCAAGAGGTGAATATAATCGGCCCTTTTTTGTTATTTTTAACTAATTGCGGGATTAACTTTTCAGCCGTCACATGGCATGCTTCAGTCACTTGCGGGGCATGAATAATAAGCAGCGCATCGTATTGTGCATCTTCCAATACAATTTCAATCACTTTGCTGAAAGCCTCAGCATCAACACCACCAAGGATGTTAATCGGATTCATACTGGTGATTTTACCCGGCAGTGCTTTTAATAATTTTTGTTCTGTTTCATAACTTAATTCTGCCAGTTTACAGCCAGATTTTAGCAGTACATCAACGGCCATATAAGCGGGTGAACCGCCATTAGAAATGATCAACATTTTATCGCCACGCACAGATCGCTTGACCGTAGCAATGGTTTTGATTGCCGATAATAACTCGAAGGTATCATTAACACGCAACATACCAGAACGTTGGAATGCGGCGGTATACGCGGTGTTATAAGAGACCTTATTACGTCGATTTTGCAATAACTCGGTGGTCCCACCTATGTTGGAACTTGAACGTACCACCACAATGGGTTTTTTAAATGCCGCGGCTCTAGCTGCCGACATAAAACGGCGAGTATCGATAATATTATCAACATACAAGGCAATCGATTTAGTAAAACGGTCACGACTTAAGTAATCGATTAAATCGGCAAAATTAACGTCAATGCGGGTACCAATGGAAATGAAACAAGAGAAGCCGACACCACGGGTTTCAGCCCAGTCAATCATCGAGGTAGCAAACGCCGCAGACTGGGAAATAACCGCAACATCACCGGCAGGCGGTGCCACGTGAGCGACACTGACATTTAATTTTAACCGTGGATTTAATACACCTAAGCTACTTGGGCCTAATACGCGAATATTATATTTTGCCGCAATCAAGCCAATTTTTTCCCAAGTATCAGCATTACCTTCATAAGGTTCGTCACTAAATAAAATAACGGCTTTACAGCCAATCTCACCCAGTTCTTTAACGATCTTGGGAACAAAACGGATCGGGGTACAAATAGCGCCAAGATCCGGTGCTATCGGTAAGTCACTTGGTTTCTCATACGCTAAAATCCCACAGACATTATTAGCCTTTAATGATACCGGCATAATCGGACCATCATACTGACTGGCTATTAAATTTTTAACTACCCAATAACCAATACTCTCAGTGCTATTTTTAGCGCCAATAACGGCTATTGATGAAGGTTCTAATAATGCTTTTATATTCAGTTGGGACATAGTTATAAGACCGCCTTTTAAATACTACGTTTTCTATAGGGTAATGATTTTTTAATGAAATTACGAGTCACAGCCGCAATTTGATTCCACTTGCCCATGACTTTTTTCTGAGTTTGGGTTTCCAGCACTAAAGCTGCTTGTTCTGATGCCACCCAGGTTTCATTCAGTAATGATTTGGCCGCGACAATGGCATCGGGAGAACGGGTTTTCAAACTATCGACAAAGGTCATAGCCGCCGCCATCGGATCGTCACAAACATGGGTGACTAAACCGTATTTTTCAGCTTCGACACCGCTAAATTTACGCCCTGTCATGGTCAATTCTTTGGCAATATCAATACGGGTAAGTTCACGCATGGTCACCATGCCACTCATATCAGGGATCAAGCCCCATTTAATTTCCATCACCGAGAATTCACAATCTGCGGTGCTGTAACGAAAATCAGCCCCGAGTGCAATTTGCAGCCCGCCACCAAAACACACACCGTGGGTGACAGCAATGACAGGTACCGGAATTTGGCGCCACAGATAGCCGACTTTTTGCGCCAGATTAGCCAGTTCGCCTTCTTCGCGTTTCAATAATTTGCCGGGATTGAGGGGATTTTTGATAATGCTTTTGACATCAAGGCCAGCGCAGAACACCTTACCATCGCCACGTACGATCACTGCTCGGATGGCTTTGTTATCAGCGAGTGCTGATGCGGTATTATCTAATGCATGAAACATATCCATGTCTAACGCATTATATTTACTGCCTCGATTAAGGGTAACAATGGCGACATCATCGTTAATATCAACAGTAACGCGTGGCCCTTGTATTGCAGTTTGATTTGCTGGCATCTCTTAACACTCCTTGTATTAGATTCAATAATAAATCGTATTACAAGATAGTAGAGTAAAGCACGCATTTAATTCATGACTTATCTCAAGCTTTCATACTCTTAGAGTAATTACCCGAATTTGATTGAAATACCATACTTAGGTTCAACTATAGAGGCTACTATAAGTTTTACTTAAAACCACACCATGGTTTGTGCTGCAAGACCAAATTTATTTGAACCACCATAGCTTGCACCAAGGTCAAGTTGGAAAACATTAAACGGTGATAAACCTACACCGGCGGTAAAGGCTTGGCTTTTATTGCCTTGTAAATCGTACATATAACCGGCACGAAACTGTATCGCTGACTCTGAACCTATTTCACCACCAATTTTCAACATTTGAGTGTCGTCAAAACTATTTCCCACACCAGATAATGTATTCATATCTTCATAACGTTGTGTGGCATTTAAGTCAATATCCATCGCTAGCATGGCATAATTACCGCTCCAACTAATTCCGGTAGTCACGACAGGATTGAGATTATAACTAGCACTAGAGCCATTCATTGGTTTTAAATCAACTTCTTGTGGTATTAAGTTTTTTACTGCCGCGCCGACACTTAAACCATATAACAATCCCATCTCCATACCTAAATCAAGGTTAAAACCTTTTTCATCACTGCTAGCACCATCTTTGTACTTGTCAGGATCAAAATCATTAACGACTTCAGAATAATTATAAGTGGAAATAACGTTATATTTCGGTGAAAAACCAAAATGCATGCCACCGTAACGAGTATCAAACTTACGCGCAAAAGTCATTCCTAATTCTAAAACAGAGATGGCGTATACGCTTACTTTAGAATTGATATCGCCGGAAACTACATCTGCAAATGCAAATGAATCGGCATATCCCTTGATAAATACATTGGTGGAATAATAGCGCGTAGGTACTGATGCAACGAGGCCAAAGCCAGCTTCGTAATAAGATTTATCACCAATAAGTTCTAACGGATCAGACGGTAGATCATCAAATAAATCATTTTCGTCATCAATCTGAACACCAAGTACAGGCGCGAGCAAACCAAAATCATCACGTACATCATGCTTAGCAGCCATTGCCGGGTTATGAAACGAAGCGGTGACATAATCTGCCGTCGTGACACCAACACCACCCATTGCATATGAGCGCGCGTCAAACTCAGTCGCAGACAGCGAGCAACTTGTGAGCGCAAATCCCAGAGATAGAGGCAATAATAATGCTTGGCGGCGTTGAGTTTTCATCGGCTCATGGATCCTTATGATATTTGAATCGCGATATCTTTAATCGCACAAATTATAATATTTATATCGTCAGCTCTGCTGACAACTTTAGGCAATTCGTATTGCCGCCTAAAATATACAATTAAACATGCTATTTATGTGCCAATTAGTCATGGTAGGAAAATATGTAATACGGTATGTATGTTCAGTAATGCAGCAGTCAAACTGTAAATCTTAGTTTTTCATTGACCTTTACAGAGTGATTATCTAAAGTACGAATCGTTATATTTATATAACATTCTGATTAGGTGACGTGTCCGAGTGGCTGAAGGAGCACGCCTGGAAAGCGTGTAAAGGGTAACCTTTCGAGAGTTCTTATATAAGGTTGTTATTGAATGCACCTTATTACCTAGATGAACAGTACAAAACAAAATTTGGTGACGTGTCCGAGTGGCTGAAGGAGCTCGCCTGGAAAGCGTGTAAAGGGAAACTTTTCGAGAGTTCGAATCTCTCCGTCACCGCCATTCTCTTCGTTAAAACAATTCTTATGATATTCTCGCTTTATACCAATAAGTTACGCTAATATAAGCACTTATATTACATAACCGACTCTTTTTTGTGCCTGCTACTTTCTGGAAGTGGTACAAAGAGGTGGTACAAAATGGTGTTAGCGATGACTCGTCCAACTACAAATAGAAACGGCACTTACCAAACTCGTATCGGTGTTCCCGCAAATCTGCGAGATACTATCGGTAAGTCAGAGTTAAAGCGATCTTTAGGCACTAAAAGCGAAAGTGAAGCTAAATTAAAGCATCCTATCGTACTTGCTGAGTTCGAAACGATACTAGAGCAAGCAAGACGCTCACTAGAAACCGAATCAAAACTAACTGATGCTGTTATTAAAAATATCATTTTCGCATGGCGTAAAGATGTTGCTACATCATTTAGTTCGCAATCGGATGCAATTAATCCATACATTTTTGAATGTGGCGGCTTAATTGAAGGCAATTGTATTCCTATTACAAGTCTACTCGAAGATATTGACCGACTTAAGCCAACCAGTCCACGGTTAGAATCAAAATACGCACAATTAGACTCAATACTTAGAAGCTTCTTTAACAACCAGCTAGACAAGTATCAAATAGTCGCAAACCCTAGCAGCCTTCAATACCGAAAACTGCTAAATGATTTTGCATTCGCTTATATAAAGATGACATCAAGCGCACTAAAGAAGAAAACGAGTGATATTGACTTAATTCATCAAGGCGCGACCTTACATTACGCATCGACTAAAGAAGTAAATCACTCAGGTGAGACATTTAGCGATGTGTGGAACGAATTCAAAACAGCAATTACCCGCAGAGAACCAGATAAAGCTGACATTAGACTTCGTGACTATTCTAGTGCTGCTAATAAGTTTATCAAAATGTACCCAAACAAAGCCTTCGCTCTGTTAACTAAGGCGGACATAGCACAGTTCAGAAATGTACTGGAGCAACTACCAACTAGACCGAAGGCTGATATTGCCAAGTTATCGTTGACCGAACAAATTGCTAAAGTTAGTGAGCTAAATTTAAACACGACTTCACAATCAAGCACTAGAAAGCAGATAAATACTATATCCGCAGTTTTTACTTATGCTATTCAACAAGGCAAAGTTCAAAGTAATCCAGTCATCGGTACTGTATCTGATATTAAAAAATCAAAACAATCCAATGATGAAAAAGGTTATTCGCCTGAAGAAATAGCGACTATTTTTGCATCCAAGTTATTTCAAGATAACTATAAACCAGCACGTTCAGACTATGGTAAAGCTCATTACTGGTTACCGTTGATTCTTCACTATACAGGCGCAAGAGCAGAAGAAATTGCACAACTATACGTTGCAGACATTGATTTAAACCATGGCATACAACACTTTCGGCTTCATGATGAAAGACATGATCAATCAATCAAAACTGGTATCGCAAGAAAAGTACCTATCCACCAGCACTTACTTGATCTTGGTCTTATTGACTACATCAGCTCATTACCATCTGACGGTCGACTATTTCCCAAGTTAACAGCAGGTAGCATCAAAAAGTATCATCGAGGTGTTGGCAAGTGGTTTGCGAAATTTGTTCGAGAAGAACTCGGTATCAACCGAGCAGGACTACAACCGCTTCATGGTTTACGCCATGCCTTTATTACGTCATGTCGTGAACGCGATGTGCGATACGATGTGCAAAAGGCAATTACTGGTCACTCACAGACTGATGTTGCAAGTCAGTATGGTCGATACCCACTATCAATGATGAATAGTATTATCCAAGGTATGCCTAAGTGCATGTAATGTGTCATTAGGATCTACCCAATGAAAAAATAGTGTCAGAATAGATAAAACCACCCTAAAGAAAGACTTTACGGTGGTTTTTTAGTTTGTCACAAGGGTATAATGTATTGATAATGAAACCTATGAAACCTATGAAACCTATGAAACCTATTCTAACTCTACTTATTTTTTTTAGCTTGATTCCGCATACCTATGCGAACCAAGATAAAGCTGGCTACGTAGATTCTTTAGGAAGAAAATCCCTACCGAGTTTTGCAGCACCAGAAACTGTTAATGAAAATTCTGATATTTTGATACTAGGAAATAGTTTAACCCATCATGATCCGTCCAATAAAGTAGAATGGTTTGGTGATTACGGGATGGCAGCATCAGCTAGAAGTAATGACTATTCTCATCAATTACTAAAGCTACTAAACATCCCTAGTGATAACGCTTATGTAAGAAATTTATACCCTTTAGAGATTAATTCAGCACCACTCCAACGATTTAGCAAGGAACTAAACAAAGAAGTTGGTCCTCAGACAAAAACTATTATCATTCAATTGGGTGATAATGTACCAGATGCAATTGATAAAACAAAAGAGCTAGAAAAATCATTACTAGGCCTATTTAATAATGTTTTTTTATCTCACCCACAACTCGAAGTTTTTTGTTTATCTACTTACTGGGGCAAATCTCATGTAGACCAAGTAATTGAAAGAACATGTAAAGCAAATAATGCTCACTATATTTATATTGGTGATATTTTTCCTACTCAGAACTTAAATAAAAGTCGCTTTGAGCATAACGGTGTAAACATGCACCCGAAAGATAAAGAGATGAGAAAAATTGCTGAAAAAGCCTTTGAAAATATAGCTATTCAGCAATATAAATGCCCTAACTGGGTACCGTCAATAATTATCAATGCTGACACTTATCAATTGAATTTTCCTAAATATTTACTAGAGTATATGTGTCATAATTACAGTATAAAAAGCTAATTTTATATTACTCGATAGATACTTGAAAGGCTTATACCAAGTTCTTTCGCGACTTGTGATTTACTCATTCCACCAGCCAGAAGCTCAGAAACCTGTACCTGTTTAGCTCTGGCTGTGGGTTTGCGCCCTTTGTACTTCCCCTTCTGTTTAGCCAACCTGATACCTTCCGCCTGTCGCTCAAGTAACAGCTGCCGTTCAAACGTAGCTATAGCTCCGATTAGCGTAACCATAAGGCGACCTGTTGGACTAGCTGTATCAATACCTAGATTCAATACCTGTAATGACACCTTCTTCTCGTCTAGCAACTCTACTATTTCCAATAGATGCTTTGTATTACGAGCAAGGCGACATAACTTAGTTACCTTGACCACATCATTCTCACGTACATATTCCAACATCCGCTTTAACTCTTCACGCTCAGTCTTTGCACCGCTATCTTTCTCCTGAAACACCACATCACAACCTGCTAACGCTTGTAATTGAACGTCTAAGCTCTGTCCTGCCGTACTTACCCTTGCATACCCGACTACTGCCATTATTTGTTCCTTGAATTTGATAACCCTGTACGCCACTGCGCACAGAGTATGGTTAGTTACTGATATGAGAAATCATTATTAGGTCGTAAATACTCAAGTAGTTTAATCAGTATTGTAATAGCAACTGATTTCAGAATATCGATATACAGTTTGTTAAATTTCATTAGGTTAACCCTTGTCTAAAGTAAGTGTGAATTGAACTTTTTTAGTGTGTTGAGGTCTAAACTTGCATGCTGATATGTACGGTATCTGATATACCTGCAGCTCACATTTAGGTCTCTATAAGAGCCTACAAGCCATTATTCCGAACTAAATAACCCTTAATAAGGCTTGTGTTAATAACGCCTCAGATAGGCTTATAAGCACGATGACGCAATTAGTTCTATCACGTGTTAATTCATCATTTTTAAACCCCAAGTCACTACCAAACGCTGGTGGTTTACCTATTAAGTCAGCCTACTCCACCGTTAGTTATCGTTACCTTACTTATAACGAAATGATGATCAGATATTGAATTAAGTGTGCGCAAACGGTCTTTAGCGTTCACACCTGTTCAAAACGATTAAAATATAAGTGTCATCAACAGAAACACGGAGGATTCATGCTGACAAACCGCATAACTAGAACTAAACGAAAAAAAATAATCGAGCTTCGAGATGAGAACCTAGCCCACACAGCGATCGCTGAACAAGTTGGATGCCACCGAAATACTGTAGGTAAGGTGCTAAGGCAAGAGGGGGTTAAGTAGATGTTATGTACCTAAAACTTAAAAAAGCAACGTACGAACAACTGCTTGATAACGCAAACAATGCAGGTATGGCACTGGCAAGCTATATCAATCTAATACTAGAACAAAATACTATCCAACAAGGAAAGGCAACACATGAACGAATGGACTCAACCCGAATCACAAACAGTAGAACAATGGACTGATGAATTAATTCTTAACGGCTGGTGCTGGTATGAAGATGATAAACCTCAACCGCATCTATGGAATCGCTTCACAGATGTAACAAGCAGCATCGGCAATATGCTAATTCGAGCAAGCAAAGTTGGCATTGACAAAAAAACGGCTCTAACCCCGTTAGAGAAGCGTATACCAATTGTATCAGGTAAACGCTTTGCTCCTGAGCTACCTGAGTTTGTGGTAAAGAACAATTGCACCTTCATCAATACATTCAAATCACATGAGCTCGATTTTGAAGAAGAACACGGCTACTGGGATACAGATAGCACACTGCTACCTAGTGATCCAAAATCACGAAAGAGAGCGTTAAGACCCTTTCTTGAGTTCTGCAATCGCCTTGTATCAAATAGTGACGATCTCGAATGGTTACTTTGCTGGATCGCTCACATGCTGCAAAAGCCAAGTGAACGACCAAGCGTTCACCCGTTATTCAGAACTGAACATGGTATAGGTAAGAACGTACTCGTCGAAGTGGTTATCGACAAGTTACTCTGCAAGCAAACTGTGACAACCAGTCTTAAAGAAATACGAGGTTCACACAGTGAAAGTGCAGCTAGTAACTTGCTTGTTTTCGTAGATGAAAGTAAAGCTAAAGGTATGAATGTTTATTTGGAACTGAAAAGCTTGCTCACAACCAAAGAATTACTCGTTAACCCTAAGCATATCCGTCCTTACAAACAAGAGATATTCAGTCGTTTCATGTTTGCTGACAACACTGAAGGTAGAGCATTTAACATCGAACAAGAAGATAGACGAATATACGTGATGCAGTACGTTACTCACGAAGAAAATAAAGCTGAAACTCAAAAGTTCGTGGCTGAATTTATCGACTGGTTCAACGTACACTGGGAACTTGTATTCGCTTTTCTAGATGAATACGATATTTCGGAATGGAGTCCACATGTCTGCCCACTAACTGAAGCAAAGCGTGATTATCTCAACATGTGCCTTGATCCAGTGGACGCCATAATTCAGCAGTACCTGACATCAGGCAAGCAATGCATTACTGAAGATAGCTGGAATAATTGTGTTCAAACGAATCGTTTTGAGGATGAATTCTTATTCCACCAGCTATCTATGACTGATAACTTCAAGTACAAACTTGAGGCTGCTGGATACCATAAAAGCCGTCCACAAGGTGCTAACGGAAAGAAAGTATCGGGGTACTTTCTCAATGGGCTAAAAGGTAGGGCTGCTTATGATAAACTAATGGCTGAAGCTGGTCATCGAGTTGATCCGAGGGTAAGTACAGAAGATGCGATAAGTGAGCTAGCTTCTGAATATACCTGTTAAGCCGGCTATATAAGAAAATAACTCACTATAGCCCTGTCACCCCTGTCGAAATATTGCCATGGAAGATATTGCATTGTATTTAAACGGGATTTGACAGCTTTGAAATAAACACCCTAGTCCAAACCATTGGGTATGGTATGTCGATAGCTATGTCGACATTGACTATCGAGTACAAATACATCAGAATAACACTTACTCAGCTGGTACAAAGAAGTGGTACAAAGCAAATAGAAGAAAATCCATAAGCCTTTGTTTTACAACATCTAAAGTAGATAATAGTTGAATCGAGAGTTCGAATCTCTCCGTCACCGCCATTAAACTACTTAGAGATGCTTATGCATCTTTTTTTGTGCCTGAAATTCGTGAGTAAGTGTCCCAAATAAAAAAGACACCAACTCACATCTGTATTCCCCACCTATTTCATCATCAATTACAGTTTCTGTTTATGACGATATTGCTCATACCAATAACCTATCGTATAAACACAAATAGTCACATCCGTGATCGCAAAAGGAATGAAGTCTACGTTCAAATGCGCCGTTTCTGGATTGAAAAAATTCGACATAAATAAATACACCATGAATAATTTTTCAATAAACGAATAAAGTATTATCAAACCACGCCACTCTACAATAAATGCAGACAGGGTGATAAAAAACCCCATTAAACCGACCATGATGCCCCAATGTCTAAATAAGAACACATAGTTAGCGTCATATGGCAGGTTATTCATTTCACGCAACGCTAATTCAGGATTGATCGCATAGATACCCGCGAACATAGTTATTAAACCGCCGATAACAAGAAACGGCTTTAAATGGCGTGTAAAAAACATAGTCTATTCCTATATGAGATTACTTACATAATAGTGCTACATGGCGAAGCATTTAGAATGTTACATTGACTCCGATAAAGTGGATCTTACCGTCAAATGTACCGCTCACGTTTGCTTTACTTCTATCAATATCAACTGAACCTAAATCAGCATATTCATAGAACATATCAATGCGGGTATCATCCCAATACGTGGTAGCACCAATAGAGTAGCGGTACTGTTCACCGACAGGTAGATCAACCCACTGTTTAGCTGGATCATCTTGCGGTGATGTTTCATAAGAAAAGCCTGCCTTTAATGCCCATTCAGCATTTAATTGGTAGTCTGCCCCGACTGCAAATTTCCATACATCATCCCAGTCACGATCAATCTCAAGATCTACGTCATAGCTCTCTAGAGTATCGTTGTAAACAGGCGTACCGCTAAAGTCACTCCATTGATGGAACTGCACTGAAGAAAGTAACGTTAGTTGCCCATTAACATCATAACTCCCACTTAAATCGATGATTGCGGGGGCAAGTAACTCAGTGCCGACGGTAAAAGATGATGGGAGTGGCAATATACTTGGATTGGCAGGACCTGAACCAAGATTTGGAGCGATTACATCCGCATTAATATCATCAAACTCAAATTCTATTTTTGAACGGTAACTTAAACCAACAGCCCATTTTTCAGCTTTATACATGGCGCCCGCATTGTAGCCAAATGCCCAGTCAGTACCGGCTTCAGTATCAAAACCCGCCGTACTCACTTCGATAATGCCGTAGTTGATTTGCGCCCCAATCCCAACCGACCAGTTATGATCAATTTTATAACTCATCGTTGGGTTTAGCTGCACAGCCTTCATTACCGCTGTATCTAAATGATTACCAGCATCCCAATTAGTGCCGTAATCAACGGACGAGCCACCAACCGCACCAAAGTTAACACCTAAATGGATATCCTCACTCACTTGCATTACATGAAATATACCAATCGAAGGCATCACAGTTTCTGCATCACCATCACCTGTATATCTAGCACCTTCAGCACCTGAATTTGTATCAATATCGGTATAATCCATCTGCAGATCTAGCACCATCATATTAACCGTGGTTTTCTGTTCCCCCATGTGCGTCATCGTCGCCGGGTTAGTCCAAGATGCTGTCGCGGTTTCGGTATATACACCATCACCGGCACCTGTTGTACCTGCGTTAGCAACAACAGCTTCTTGTAACAGCAGTCCACTGGCATTGGCGTATGTCGAGCAAATCAATAATGCTAATAGTGTTTTTTTCATCAGAATATCCATCAATATTGGTCATTAAAATCTACGAACATGATAGATAGAAAGCATCGTGAAAAAATCAGTAATATTACGGATTCACTTTGGTTTTTTTAATCAAGAAAACAAACAGTTTACCAATTAATTTTTCGCCAAAAATACGCTGCGCCCAAAACATTAATTTCGCATCAAGTGTGCTTTGATAACTGAGGTTAGGTGATTTGCTAAAGCCTGCTTTTATCAAGGTATTAACCGTTGAGGTGGTGTCCGAACCAGACTGATAAGCATTGTCTAAAAAATCATGGGATTTATGCACCACCTCTTTATAACAGGCTAATTGATTGGTTTTTTTCATATCTGCTAATTGAATAGCATCAAATTCTGTTTGCACACAGCCAGGTTCAACCGTGACAACTTGAATATTAAAGCCTTCTACTTCCTGCGCTAAGCCTTTAACCATGCCATTAAGTGCGTGTTTACTCGCTGAGTACCAAGCATTCATACTGGTAGAAACACGACTGGCAATCGAGGTGGTAAACACAATGCGACCAGCGCCTTGCTCTCGCATGTGTGGTAATACAGCGCGCGCTAATCTTGCAGCACCATAGACATTGGTATCAAACTGTTGATGCACTTTATCGATACTGGTTTCTTCTACTGGCCCGGCAATGGCAAATCCGGCGTTGGCATAAACAATATCAATATGCCCGACTTCTTTAGCCATTACATCGACGATGTGGGCAAGATCTTTTTCTGAGCATACATCGACTTGATGCACTTTCGCACCAAGGGCGGCAAGATGGTTTAATTTATGCAGTCGACGAGCGCCACAATAAACATGATGATTGCCGTTCAGAAGTTGAATAGCTAAATCGTAACCAATACCTGAAGAGGCACCAATGATAAGTATATTTTTTTTCATAGCCCGTTTCTCAAATTAGATTAAATCTATGTGTTGAGAAATTATAAGGATTGACGAGAACTGGAAATACGGTAATTTTACGGATTTATAAATTTACTCTACTGCAATGAACTAGAACCAGAAAGTCATTAACACTGTCATATCAGGGTAAGTGAAATATAATTTTCGCTATACCACCCAGCCCTGAAATCTGTATAATCCAGCTAAATTTGTCCATCCTAACTAGGTAAACGTATAGACTTGAGTATGACGGTCAAAGTATTACTTAGTGTTAAGTTATCAGTGCTTATTTTATGCGTGCTGATAAGCTATATTTTTAAATTGTAATGTGTAGGTGAAATAATTGAGTGAAAACAACGAGTCACATTTAGTTCCAAGTCGAGAGTGTGGAGAATGTACCGCCTGCTGCGTTGTACTTCTTATTGATGATGACAATTTTAAAAAGCCTGCCGAGCAAGTCTGTTCAAATTTGATGGCAAAAGGCGGTTGTAAGATCTATGCCAAAAGACCTTCAGTATGCCAAGATTGGCATTGTGCATGGCGCTTCATGGCGCAGCTAGACGAGAGCTGGCGACCAGATCTGTCTGGCATAATGCTGCGTTCAGACGAAAATGGCATCATTTTTCAGCCAATTCGAGATCCTAAGACAGTGTTAATCACAGCGCAAGCAATCGAGTTAATTGGTGGTGGTGTTGCTCAAGGCATACCTATGTCTATGTCAATTCCAGTTAAGCAAGGTTACCGCAGTTATAGTACTGCGCTTAATGAACCTTTAGCGGCAGCTGTAGAGGCGAGAAGCCTACCGATGATCCAAGATAAAATGCTTGAACTGATTGAGTTTTCATTAGCACAACAAACTACGCAAATTCCAATCTTTGCGAGTAAGTAATAAGTAGAGTAATCGGACAGCGGCGCTGGCTAACCCGAAGACAGCGTCGAGCACTTTAACGACCTCAAGAGAAACAATGCAATGGACGTATACACCCAATTTGAAAGTCTATTAGGTACCGTTACTGTGCATGGTAATGATGATGGTTTACTGGGTATTTGGTATGAAAGCCACGCAAAACAGCTCAGTGATTTTGGGCAGAAAGCCGATGACCACCCTATTTTGCAACTCGCGGTCATTCAGCTACAAGAATACTTTAATGGTAAGCGTCATGAATTTTCTATTCCGTTAGCGGCGAATGGGACTGTATTTCAAAACAAGGTATGGCAGGCACTCACGACTATCCCTTATGGCGAGACATGGAGTTATAAAGACTTGGCTATCGCAGTTGGTAACCCAAAAGCATCTCAAGCTGTTGGTGGGGCAAATAGTAAAAATCCAATATCGATTATTGTGCCATGTCACCGCGTGATAGGTAAAAATGGCAGTCTGACAGGTTACGCGGGGGGGTTAGATATAAAACAACGATTATTGGACTTAGAAGCTAAACATCATCACTCATCAATATAAAGTTCAACGCCATACACAATAAAGTCAGGACGGGGAACGCAATGTGACTCGTAGTCTTCTCTCATCCCACCTCAATACGACAATGTTAAAATATACAGCTTATCTATGTACCTTATCTATACACCTTATCAAGACGCATAAACTTGCCTGAATATGATGACTTATACGTAACTTAAGTTGCTACTTAATATAGCTGCTTAACTAAATAATAAATTTTTCAATCAATTGTGATCTATTCTCTAATCACTATCGTATTGCTCTTTAGAAGAAATAGATAAGACATCAAATCGTTCCAACATGGATGATTTTTAAATTGATTTTTTGAAAATGGCGGCCACTATGAATACTCCTACATCAACGATAACCTTAGGTATCAGTGCTTGTGTTAAAGGCGAAATGGTACGTTTTGATAAGAGTCATAAAAGATCAGACTTTTGTATGAATGAATTAAGCAAACATATGGAGTTCAAAGGTTTTTGCCCAGAAATGGCGGTCGGTTTACCTACCCCAAGACCAACAATTCGCCAGATTAAACACGGCGATATCATTGCCGTCAGTCGCCCAGATGGTAGCGGAGACGTAACACAAGCATTAACAGACTATGGTCAATCGGTAGGTCGCAACATTGATGGTTTAAGTGGTTTTATATTCTGCCAAAAAAGTCCAAGTTGCGGCATGGAACGGGTAAAAGTCTATTACGAACACGGTAAAGGCTGTGAGAATGATGGTGTAGGTCTATTCGCAAAACAGATAATGGCATTGAACCCACTATTACCTTGTGAAGAAAATGGCCGTTTAAATGATGCAGGATTACGTGAAAACTTTATTATTCGCGTATATACCTACAAACTTTGGCAAGAACTGCTCGCCAGTGGTTTAACAAAACATAAACTGATTAAATTCCACAGTGAAAGAAAGTATCTATTGATGAGCCATCACACCCCATCATATAAAAGCGTGGGTCAATTGCTAGGTCGCGCAGATATGAGCTTAGAAGAGATGGCAGATAAATATATCGCAGGGCTAATGACAGGGTTAAAACACATGGCAAACCGTAAAAGCCATACCAATACCCTCAACCATTTACAGGGTTACTTTAAAAAACATTTAAACAGTGACCAAAAATCTGAACTGACTCAGCATATCGATGATTACCGTACTGGATTATCGCCATTGTTAGTACCGCTAACGCTGCTTAACCACTATTTAAAACAGCATGCGAATGAATATTTAACGTCACAAGTTTACTTATCCCCTTATCCTGATTCTCTGAAACTAAGATACGGTATTTGATGTGATGGAAAGTCAGGTAATGGAAAACAACGCAGAAAGTGTCATGTGGTTTCGCGGCGACTTACGCGTATTAGATAACCCAGCCTTGGCGAAAGCATTAAGGCAAGGCTGCACCAAAGCCTTGTTCATGGCGCCGCTTGAACAGTGGCTGCAACATGATATGGCGCCGATTCAGCTTGATTTTATTGAACGACATTTAAATTTATTACGTGATCAGCTCGCTGAATTAGGCGTTGAGCTAACCTGCTTAACAGTCACTGATTTTGACGAGCAAGTTAGCTGTTTAAGTTCATACTGCCAAACCCAACACATTAAGCATATTTACGCCAACAGCGAAGTCGAACTTAACGAACATCGCCGTGATGAAAAGATCATAACCAATGGACTGCCATTACATCTCAGCGAGGCCGATGTCATCGTGCCAAAAGGCTCTGTACTCAATGGCCAGCAAGAAATGTATAAAGTATTTACCCCCTTTCGCAATGCCTGGTTAAAACAATTAAGACAGCACCCGCTCAATTTGGCTTTTTTACCTGAACCCACAGCTGTCATAGCAGTCCACCAGCCAGCCGAAGACATCGTATTAGCAGGTAATAAAACGAGTTCCCAAAAATGGCCGCTAGCAACCGTCATTTTACAGCAGGTTATTCCCGAATTTATTGCCAATAAGTGTCAGGATTACCAACAATTAAGAGACTACCCAAGTGTAAAAGGTACATCAGGTTTGTCGCCCTACTTAGCCATTGGCGCGATAAGTCCGCGCACTGTAGTCAATGCCCTGACACAAGCATTTCCAACATTACTCGATGATACCGCGTCATCCGCTTTTTGTTGGCTCAATGAACTGGCGTGGCGAGATTTTTACAAGCATTTACTCTTTCATTATCCGGCATTGTGCAAGCATCAAAATTACCAGAAAAAATATAACCACTTGCATTGGCATAACGACAACGCCTTGTTTGAGGCTTGGTGCCAAGGCCAGACAGGTTATCCTTTGGTCGATGCCGCGATGCGTCAGCTATTACAAACAGGTTGGATGCACAATCGATTACGCATGGTCGTGGCGAGCTTCTTAACCAAGCATTTATTAATTGATTGGCGACGTGGCGAACGCTTCTTTATGCAACACCTTATCGATGGTGATTTTTCTGCTAACAATGGCGGTTGGCAATGGGCAGCAGGAACCGGTTGTGATGCACAACCGTATTTTCGGATTTTTAACCCGATAACCCAGAGTAAAAAGTTTGATGCTGAAGGTGCGTTCATCCGCAAGTTTGTGCCTGAGTTAGCAACATTACCCAGCAAATATATTCATTTCCCCCACCAGTATTTACAAGATACGGGTCAAACCGCTATCTACTTTCCGCCCATTGTCGATCATAAAACGGCGCGGGAACAGGCATTAGGGTTTTACAAACAACACCTATCACTCGATGCCTAAACGAGTCTACTTATTTTCTTAGCCAAGTATTAAATGAATCAATTTAAAAACATAAAATTAATTTCTTATTGTTTTATCAATGAAGTAATTTTACGGTACTCGAGATACCTTGCGTTGATTATCATAAGCCAACTTTAAAGCGATGATTAAAACAAGAGAATATGATGCAGCTAGGTAATGACACATTAGACAGGAATAATTTGCTAGAAGAGTTTAAAGTTGAGATTGATGGCAAAATAATATCGTCAAAAACGAAGGTGATCCTCGACTCTAAAACGGGCTTAATGCTAGCAATTATCTCTCGACCACAACGTAATATCATTAATGTTTTATATAACAACGCAGGCATCATCTTTAGCAAGCAAGATATTAAAGACATTGGCTGGCCAGGTCGCATTGTCAGTAATTCTTCAGTGGTAGTGGCGATATCAGAAATTAGAAGCATCATTGGTAATAATAAAATTATAACCATCTCGGGTGAAGGTTATCTATTTAACAATTTGTTATAGCCCTTAATATATTATGAATCCCTAATCATTGTCGATAATGAACCAACCAATAACGAAGACCTACAAATGTTTCTCGCAGGTCTTCGAACAAACAACTTGTACCAGGCAATACATTGTCACGACACACACCTAACGTAAATACAACGTAAATGTAACGTAATGACCGCTAACTACGTTAGATAATACTTACTCAGCAAATAAGCCTGTTACTTTACGTAGCGGATCTAGTACCGGCGCTTTTCGCTGCTTTTTCGCTTGCATGATCGTCATCGTTTCTTCTAAACACAACATCCCTGATTGCCAAGTCGCCATGTATTTCAAGCTGTCATCGACGCTATGATCACGGCTATAATTAAGCATTTCTTTACTGCCCGTCACAGCCAATGGTGAGTGGGCGGCAATTTGACTGGCGATCTGTAATACCCCATCCAACATCGCCTCTTGTGTTGTAAACACCTGATTAACCAAGCCAAACTTGTCTGCTTCAGCAGCACTAAAATTACGCCCCGTGTATGCAAGTTCACGCACAATACCTTGCGGTAAAATGCTCGGCAAACGTTGCAATGTACCGAGGTCAGCAGTAATACCTAATTCTACTTCTTTAATGGTAAAGAACGCATCTTGGGTACAATAGCGCATGTCTGATGCTGCGACTAAATCTAACGCGCCACCAATACAGCCGCCTTGAATAGCCGTTAATACTGGCACACGTAATTGCTCAAGATCGGTAAACACTTGCTGTAATTGCATGACAAAGCGGCGCATAGCCTCACTAACCCGGGCTTTATCTTTACCCATCGGAAACTTATCAGGGCTTTGGAATACTTCTAAATCCATACCAGCGCAGAAGTGTGGGCCTTGCGCCGAAATAACTAAAACACGTAGATCATCACTCATAGAAAGTGCTGAGATAGCGGCTGGAAACTCGCGCCAAAAATCTAAATTCATCGAATTCAACTTTTCCGGGCGGTTAAATTGTAAATGCGCAACGCTGTTGGCAACTGTGAGTGTAAACGTGTGGTAACTCGATTCAATGTCCATGCTGATCGCTTCCTTGATAGTGATGACGTTATGCTAACAAAATCATACCTTAACAGCATTATCTTTACCGGACATATGTTTATCCTTATTCAACAAAATTCTTTATAATATTACCAATAACAATAAATACGCGATCCGCTTCTCACTCTTCACTACAAATTCAAATAAGCGTTATGGTAACCAATACATCTTGTTTTACATCAACATATTAACTGTTATCTCATGATAAAAGTATGCGGCTAGCTAGGCAATCTAGGATTCGCTTGGGAATATTTACACTTAATGACACAATATTTCCATGCATAACTAGCTAGAAAGCGGTAAAATAGCAATCGTATAATTCATTTAATATCGTTGGAGGAACAGCTGTAAATGCCACATCATGCATATGAATTAGCCATCAGAGGTTATGCACTAAAACTAATTTTAGGTCAGTTGCTGTTAGTATTATTTATTGTTTCAGCGACTTATCTTGGTACAGATCATAAATCGACACGCTCGGCAGCGTTAGGTGGGATGATTTTCTTGGTACCACAGTATATCTTTACTCGATTATCATTTTTGTATACAGGCTCAGCAAATATGATGCGAGCCAATACTTTTATGATCCTCGGTCATGCTTGTAAATTTGCACTCATCTTTATTTTGTTTAGCGTGATATTACCGTTACCTGACATCCAGCATTTCTATTTGTTTATTACCTTTGTCTTGGTGATGTTTTCACAAATATTTAGCTTGTTGAAACCACTACCAGAACAGTATCCAGCTAGGTTAGTATTATCAGAAAAGGTAGTAATAGAAGAGAAAGAAAGTGTAGATATCGAAGCGGGTAAACAAGGTATTTAATAGCAAAAGCATACAGGGATAATCAAGATCATCCCTGTTGTATAGCAGGCTAAATTAGTCTGCTAACGTCGGCAGAATAGCTAATTTTTTAGCGTGATTAAACGGACGTAAGATATAACGGTTATGACGTTTTACAATCGAACGATTGGTTGAACCAAAGACTAAATAACCGTGTGAGTACATTTTATCAATAAATGCCTGATCACCATGACGAATAAATACAGAAAGCGGGCTTTCCAATGCTCCGTCGGTATCAGAAAAAGCGCGATCATAAACTTCAGCACAAATCACCAGTGAATTTTCACCACTTGAGCTTAATTTAAACTTATCCGTCACATTACTTTCAGTTTCAATCAACCAGCCGTCTTTATCCAGCTCAGTTAAAATATCTTCCAAAATAAACTGGGTTATATTTTTATATTCTAGTTCGCAGATCTGGGTATAAACACGTTCGATGGTCTCAAATCGCAGTTTAAAATCAGCTTTTGGCCCTAATGTTCGGCTTTCTTGCAACCAAATTCTTAAATCACCCGCTAAGATGATATCAAAACGCTTTTCTTTTAACGCAGTAATGATCCAATTACCCAAAAAATGTGTTTCAGATACTGGATTTTGTAAACTACGTTTTTCTGCTTGCGCATCAGATAACGCCGTTAAACCTTCTCTAACGAGGTTCAACATATTCACGTTATAGGCTTTTTCTTTATCAGACATGTTTGTTCCTCAGGATATTAACCTGCAAATAATGCACTTA
The DNA here is from genome assembly GCF_002836355.1 of Moritella sp. Urea-trap-13. Classification (NCBI taxonomy): domain Bacteria; kingdom Pseudomonadati; phylum Pseudomonadota; class Gammaproteobacteria; order Alteromonadales; family Moritellaceae; genus Moritella; species Moritella sp. Urea-trap-13. The sequence goes on along the minus strand of NZ_PJCA01000027.1, from coordinate 19,133 downwards.
ATGGCACATTATTGATACCCGCGTACGATATATATGCACCAAACACAATTGGTAGGACTACATATATAAGAGAATAAATGGTAAAACCAAATGGTCGACCTAATGCTTTGGTCATAAAGTCTAAACGAGCTTTTTGATGTTTTGCTTTAGCACGTGTTACTAAAATATAACCGCCGTGACAGAACATGAATAGACCTAATGCTAACGTATAAAAATCCATAAAATAACCTTGGTAAAGAACAACAAACAATAAACAATAAACAATAAGTGCTAACAGCGCAAAATTTATCACCATGCACTGTTTTGCTATTAAATTGTGATAACTTCGTGATAATTATAAATTGAATTACCGCTATAGTATATACAACAGCTAGTGCATACCTCACTAGATAATCTATAAGATGGATGAATAGAGATGAAATATATAATAAAGTTGTTAGCTATCAGCACCCTACTCTTATCATTTAACAGTTTTGCTAAAGATCCTATCTATACCGGTTATTTTAGCAGTGAAGCGGTAAGCGGATACGATACTGTTGCTTATTTCACCCAATCGAAAGCAGTGAAAGGGTTGAAAAAATTCAGCTATGAATATCAAGGTGAAGACTGGTACTTTAGTAACAGCCAACATCTGGCTTTGTTTAAACAAAGCCCAGAAAAATACGCGCCACAATATGGTGGTTACTGCGCCTTTGCAGTGGCTAAAAATGATACCGCATCATCAGATCCAACCCAGTGGACAATCGAAGATGGTAAGCTTTATTTAAATTATAATGCTGATATTAAACAACAATGGTTAGCAGACAAACTAAACTTTATAGAAAAAGCCGATCAAAACTGGCCTAACGTATTGAACTAAGCAAGTCGCCACAGAGTAATGGAATATAAACATAATTAAAAGGACATTTTATATGCTAACAAAAAACCGTATTTACACTATTGCCAACTGGGTCATCGTAGCTTGGATTGCTAAAGTATTTTTATCATCAATCCCATACAAATTTTCAGGCCACCCAGATACTATGCATATTTTTTCCACTATCGGTTCATGGATGGCAACGACCTTATCAGTTGATTTAGGTAGCTTCTTTGCTGAGTACGGTGCGATTGTTGTTGGTAGTGCAGAGTTAGCGACAAGCCTATTGCTATTAAGTCCTTTAGTGTTGTTAGTGAAAGATAAAATGTCCGGTAAAAGCAGTGCACTTTTACGCGCTAAAATTCATGCCCTTGGTGGTTTAGCGTCATCTGCTATTATGGCTGGAGCGGTATTCTTTCACCTATTCACGCCATTAGGTGTTGAAGTCTTACATCAAGGTAAAAGTGACGGTGGGTCATTATTTATGGCGGCTGTATCAATTCTTATTTTAGGCTTAGTGTTATGTGCCATTAACTTAAAACTAATCAAAGCAGAGTGATCCTATGCTTATACGTGGCTTATTAATATTACATTACATGGTCTTTTGCTTGCGATTTTTGACTATTCCGTGGCGTTATTTCCAGTTAAATGCGCGCTACTTTAATCGTCAAAAAAAGATATTCTCCAAGCAAGATTTAGATGCGATAACGCCGGTAGAATGGCGTTTAAATCAGTATATTGATAGGCCTGAATTGATCCCAGCTCGCTACCCTGTGTTTGCAAAACCAGAGTGGGGACAAAATTCAACGGGTGTTAACTGTATACATAACTTCGCTGAGCTTGAAGCATTAAGAGCAACCCCGAGTTATCAGGTGCAGAATTATTTAATTCAACAAGCGGCAACGGGTGCCATTGAGTTTGAAGTATTTGTGGTTAAACACCCTGTAAAAGCGGGACAATTTGCAGTAATGTCGATAACCCAAGTGATTAACGCCAGCGCCGATAAATTTCCTGTCAATGGCATTTATAATAGCGATACTCGCTACCAAGATATTACCGAACAATTAACATCTGCAGAGCAACAACAGCTATGGCAAGAACTTAATCGTATGGGCGACTTTACCCTTGCGCGATACAGTTTGAAAGCAGACTCATTAGGCGCATTATTACAACGACAGTTTAAATTGGTCGAAGTAAATTTATATGTGCCAATGCCACTGAGTTTATTAAGTCATAATTTGACCCGCTTACAGAAATACCAGTTACTGTATAAAACCACGCATTCTCTTGCTCAATTAGCCCAACAGCTAAACAGTACCAAAGTAACGCAAGGTATATTTTTTAATAAGTTGATCGCCGCCAGACGAGGTCAAAATACAAGGATTTTGAATCAAGATGAAACTACTAAAGCAACTAATTTACAAATGGATCAGTAGTAAATTCATGGATGGCTGTAGTAACTACAACAGCCTAGAAGTACGCCGCGGTTGTCGCTCAAAAAAACAGGCACGTGATAAGTTTGCTGCGGGGAATATTCCCCATGCCCAAGGTACTATCTTCTTCAATCCTTTTACCGCGATAAAATTTGCCAAAGAGCATGGTTTTCCATTAGTGATTAAGCCTAATGTCAGTGGTTTTTCCCGTGGCAGTCATTTCCCCATCCGTAATAATAAAGAGCTATGGCGGGCAATATTCTTGGCTAAATTATGGTGGCCGACAACAGTCGTCGAGCAATACTTACAAGGTAAAAATTACCGTGTGGTGATCACTAAAGCTGGGGTTATCTCGGTATTACAACGCTACCCTGCTTTTGTGAAAGGTGATGGCATAAATACCATCAACGCGTTAATTAATACCGAAAACGCCATTCGTGAAGAGATGGGCCTGTACCCATGTAACAACCCTATATCTCAAGGCCCACAAACGGTCAGTTATCTTGCCAAACAAGGTCTAAGCTTGGCGTCTGTGCCAGACAATGAACAGCAAGTTGAGTTATTTTATCGTATTTCGTTAGCACCTGGTGGCGTGGTTGAGACCATTCAGCGCGATCTGATACCGGCCTACAATCATGAGTTGTTTGCCAAAGTATTAGATTTATTTGATGCTGAGATCTTAGGTATTGATGTGATCATGGAGCAAGGTATTGAACATGATGCTCGTGAACAAAAGTTAATCTTCTTAGAAGTAAACTCACGTCCTTACTTAAAAATGCATAACTACCCACGTTATGGACAAGCTGATGACCTTTCTGAGCACTTAGGCTTAATTAGCGTCGCGACAGATCAACAAGCCGACATCTTCTAATGTCTACGACCTTGTTTAAGCTAGCGCCTGCTAACTACTTCACTGTATTTTCGGCCATTCACAGCTTTGTGATTGGCCTTTTACCTTTCTATCTGCCCATCCTTATTTGGCAACAATACCAACAACTCGCGCCACTGACTGAATTTATTGCTTGGACTGGCGCAGGCTTTGTGATGGCATTATGGGGCTGGCATCAGTTATTCATCCGCGGATATTGGCGTACATTAGTAACCTTGTCGTTCGTGTTTGAGGTTGGACTCATCTACGTCGCGCTATTTCATGTAGCGAGTACTAACTTAATCATACTTGGCTTACTTAATGGTTTATTCAATTGCAGCTATTGGATGTTACAACGCATCCTGTTTAATAGTATCAGTGGCAGCAATAATACTGGGCGACTGTTCGGTAATTTACAATTGATATTAGGCTTGAGTCTAAAACTGGGGATCTTGTTGGGTGGTTATTTTATGCAAACCCACCCTTGGGTTATTTTTGCCTTAAGCCTTATTGCCGGTATGGGGTTTTGTGTCATGGCTTTAAGCTCGCTCACTACCCAAGCTTTCGTCTATAAGCAAAGCGATCACGCACAAGCTAAATCGGCGCTCAGCTTACGCGATAAACTAGTGTTCCTCGTTGATGGCCCGTTTTTATACCTCGAAAGTTACTTGTGGGTGGTAAGTATTTTTCATCTTACCAACAACGATACCAGCCAATTTAGCTTAACAGTCATAGCCCTGTCTTTGGCCTTAGGCGTTATTTTTTACTTCATTAAAAACACCATAGATAAACAACCTCAACAGCGATTATATCAAGTGGCGACATTACTGTATCTTGGTGGCTGGTTAGTACGCGGTTGGATCACTGCAGATTGGAGCGGCTTTACCATTGGCTTAGGCCTATTGAGTATTGCGTTTGCTACCGCGCTGTTCCGTTTATACTTCAACAAGCGGTTTTATGATAAAGCCAAGCAACAAGCCAATTATCATTACTTAATCAGTAAGAGTCTGTACTCTCAGCTTGGTATCCTAGTGTTTTTTAGCGGCTTAACCCTACTCGCTAATCTAATCACGTTTAGCTTAAGTCAGGTTTACTGGGCTGTCTTACCTTTGATCGCCGTTTATGTGTTATATCAGCAGATTGATAGCAAGGATAAACCTATCGACAAATGCCTCAGCTCATAAACAACAAAGCCGTATTACCTCATTCTCTTCGAGGTCTACGGCGACAGCTTCTGCTTACTTTTTACTACATAACTACATAACAATATGAATTAACGTCACATCATTAAATACCAGCAGCATTAGACGACCTCGACGTACGTTTCCCGTTGTGGATATAATGCATAAGACTGATGTTGCTTTGATGAACACGGACAGCCACAGACATAATTCATTTTAAGTTGCTTGCGAGAAGCGACCAGATGGGTAAAGCTCACCGTGTGCGCATCTTCTCGATGCATACAAACAGACAGATAAGAAGGAGTTGGCTCATGACTGGCGTGAAATCGAGTCAGTGCTAGACTATTTTTGTCTTCGATGCAGCGCTGATTGGTCAATTCAATAATATTTTCTTCAACATTCTCAACGTCTACTAATGCTGCATTTTCTTTCATCTCTAGATCATCATTACAACCTTCACCTGAGAATAAAATCGGATGCTGCAATAAGATTGAGTTGTGGTGATCTTCTCGGTAGTTCGTCACCTCTGCTAAAGCCACTGATGACGACACCATAGGTGATATAGCAGTCACGGTAGTAAGTGTATTACCATCCCAACGAACGGCGTATACATTGCCAGTCTGCGCGGTTAAATGGCTTGGGAAGACTAATAACGTAAACGCAGCATAGTGCTGTAAAGACAGTTTTTTTAACGCCGAACGGATCTTAGTCAGTGAGGTATTACTGACTAATGATTTAACTAATAAACCACGACTGATTAATTCTTTCCCCGGTGGTTTTTGCTGATAATAATTCAATAAACAGATCGATAAACCTGCTTGGTTCATCGCGATCCAACTACCACCACCAACTGGATCCACTGGCATTAGGTATTTAACGCCGACATCGTTAAAGTACTTAGGTGAGTGCGCAAGTGCACGGCCCTTTTGTTCATCTCGGTTAAAGAATACTTGATAGCCATCATTTGCCAACAACCAACTTACTGTACACATGATGGATTATTCCTTAATGCTGTGAGTGTAGCAGGTGCAATACCCATATTTTTCGGGGTATTGAAGTCACATAACTTAGCCGAAATATCCATTAATGCATAATGATGGATCGCATGGGTACTGACAAATATAAGTTCACGGATTAATGTTGTTTCAACTTGTGCGACCAAGGTATTAACCACCGAAACCTCTGTCGACATGACTATTTTAGTATTCATCATCTGTGGTTGTAAGGTTAACAACCAGGCTTTGATACATGCTAATTCAGCTAATCCCGTCAGACGACATGATTCAACTAATGCACCACGACGACGCACATCATAATCAATCACGTCGACATCTGCTTTTACGGCATAATAAAGATCCAGCACATGACGTAAATGCTCACCAATACAACTCATGATATAAGGCTGTGCACGCATGCAATACTGCTCATTAGTCATTCCAGACAGCAAAGCAATACCTTGATCTAAACCTTCGATATTACCTTTAATTACCGTTTTAAATTGTTCTACGGGATCGATCACCATAACGTCTCCTTTTATTACTACTTATTTTAAGTAAAGCATACAGCAAATACTAAGCTTTACTTATCACAAAAAAATCACAATTTGAGTGAGAAAACATACGCTATAACGCCAATTTAATGCGCGGAATAGCCCAAGATTAAAACTAATTGGTAAATTATCACTCATTTAACCCGCATTTATGGTAAATTAGGGGAAGATAGCAAATACTTTAAATTGATGGGACACTCCATGTTAAATGATTTTTTAAATAAATTAGCAGCACAGCCAACTACTATGCAGTTCGACGATGTCATCGCTGTTATTGATGAAAGCTATGATTTCACTCCCACTAAATTTTATAATGGCTACCTAGCAAACGAAGCAACTGAAAACACTGGCTCATGCAAGTTGTTTGCATTAGGTCGTTTAAATAAATTCACGAAGCAACAAATGCTTGAGTGTTTCGGTACTTATTACCGTGATGACGTACTAAATAACCCAGACGGTGATGATCATGCCAACATCCGTTATTTCATGCGTACAGGCTGGTCAGGTATTCAATTTGAAACGCTACCACTAAAATTAAAATAACATTAACTGATTAACGTTATTTTGAGGCAGAGAAAGTGTTATTTTCTCTGCTCACATTCTTACCTATGTCCTACCTATCATCACACTCTTTTAATCTATCCTGCTAACCAAATTTAATCCGTTATACTTATAGCAACCACGTTATTCCTCCCGCTTTAGCAAATAGCTAACAAGGAGTTGATATGTATATTCATTTAAATGGTTTTGACTTTGAATTTTCAAAGCAAGTGATTGCTTCTTTTATCGACAGTGATGAATATCAACAGCAGTCATCTGACATCGCAGGTATTCACCTTACCGATACTTACCAGCAAATGCTGCAGGCAGGAATCAGTAAAAACGAACTGATAAAAGCAATATTAAACTACCATATCAGTGGCTTAAATGAAGATGGCATTAGTGTGGATGCAATCAAAAAATCAACTTATAACGATAATAATGTCAGTTTTTTAGTTGATGTAAAAAGTGATAGCGTTGCGCGGTTTGTAAGTAGCGATAATAAAAAAGAAAATAGTGTGTGTATTAACCTGCGTAATTTTGAGTATAAATTTACCCTCACTTACTGGCAATTAATTCAACTAGAAGAATCTTATCGCGATAAAGATAAAGAACACCTGCTCATACTATTTTTAGAAACCTTTAAAACCATCATGGAAACTGACGATGCTTCATCACGTCAATGTCATTATGCAGTCCTTGTCACTACTGGGTTATTATTGTTTGCAGAGCAACTCAACATTCTTGATGCCATCCAGTTTAATGAAATAGAGTTTGAGCTTAACAACGATCGGCTGTTATTAAATTTACCCGCAGGTTTAGAAACCTGTTTATTTGAGCTTGAATTTAATACCGAAGATTAAGGTTCCGAGTCTTCAGTTGTTAATACCTCAAACCAACCCCTATAAAGCACAATGACTATATATAATGGAAAATAAAAATAAAAATATTTTTATCTATAACAAACTAATTTTTAAAACGTTTATATTTACACGGCTAAAATGAGTGAATCAAGTCCTGTTTTCGCTTAAAGAAATCACATACAACGCCGCTATATAGACTAAGCCGTAAATTCGGCAATATTAATTAGCTAGGATGTTGTAGATATGAAAATCAGAGATAAATTATTAGGACTTACTGGTATTTCAGTCAGTGCGCTACTATTGGTACTCGGTATGTCTTGGGTTGCTAATGGCAATGTCATGGGGATTAACCGTGCAGCTACCGATGTGAAACAACTCGAAGTCACCTTACTAAATTTACGCCGTAACGAAAAAGATTTTTTACTACGACATGATGTAAAATATCTCGACAAATTTCAAGCTAACTACACATTATTCCAAGCGGAATTAAACCAATTAGAAGCTGAACTGACAAGCCTCAATATTGTCGTATCCAGCGTGGCAACGTTACCAAACGCCATGGAAGATTATAATCGCAGTATGCTGGCCTTGGTTAGTCATTATCAAACACTGGGGCTCAATATTGAACAAGGGTTGTTACAGCGTCTTAGTAATAACCACAAACGTTTACTGCAAACCGCGGACCGATATAACCGTAATATTTTGATCACCACCGACCTTACCCAAACCGCAAAAATGTTTGCTCTACTGGGTAAACCAGAATACCGCTTAGACTATAAGGCCAAGCTAGCGCTTTACGACCAACAACTCACCCTTGATTTTGGTAATAGCCACACCGAATTCCGTCAAACGATGAGCGATATCATTACACAATACAATATCATCGGTGATAGCCCAACGCTGGGCTTACGTGGTGAAATGCGCGGTTATTCCCATCAAGTTGAAAAAATATTTAAAGCGATGAGTGTTCAGCTTAATGACGAAATAGCAATCCAGCAGCAGCAAACAATAACCCTTATTATAGCGGCTATATTAGTGGTGATTGGCGCTTTGCTGACCCTATCATGGTTGATTAGTAGCTCAATCCAACGTCGTATACAAAACCTTAGCAACTTGATGGCGACAATCGCACAGAGCCATGATTTAACCGCCGTAGCTGATGAGCAAGGTAACGATGAGTTATCCCATATGGCAGGTAACTTTAATTACTTATTAACCCACTTACGTGAGCTGGTCAGTAATGTCCAATCTGCTGTATATGAGCTTGGAGCAGCATCCACTGAATTACAAGACCGTAGTGTCGATTCAGAAACCGCAATGAGTCGCCAACAAGCTGAAACGGACGCAGTTGCTACAGCAATCACTGAAATGGGTTCAACCATTAGGGAAATTGCCAACAACACTGAAAGTGCAGCAAGTAATGCGGACAATAGTCATAATGGCGCAATGGAAGGCTTGTCAGAAGTCAGTGCGACCAAAGATCGTATTCGCGTTTTATCTGACGACTTATCTAAAACCAGTAATGAAATCTCAAACCTGTCGACACTGTCAGACAATATTGGCACAGTGCTTGATGTGATCCGTTCAATCGCAGAACAAACTAACCTGCTTGCACTGAATGCAGCCATTGAAGCCGCAAGAGCGGGTGAACAAGGTCGCGGGTTTGCCGTGGTAGCAGATGAAGTCCGTTCGCTGGCGTTAAGAACGCGTCAATCAACAGAAGAGATCACCGGTATTATCTCGACCCTGCAACAACAAACAGGTCAGGTTGTTGTGCATATCGCTCGTTGTCACGAACAGGGCGAATTAAGTGTGCAACAAGTTGATAATGCCGAATCTAAAATAGGTCAGATCATGACTGACATGCAACTCATCATGGATACCAGCACCCAAATTGCGACGGCGGTTGAGCAACAAACTGTGGTATCCGATGAAATTGGCCGTAACGTCACTTCAATTCGTGATATCACCAGCCAAAACTCACAAATCGCCCATGAAAATGCACAAGCAGCTAGCTCCGTTGCAGTTCAAGCTAAAAACCTAGATCAGGCCATTGCCCAATATACTGTGTAAGCATACTGCTTAATTACACAGGTTAAGAAGCACAGATACAAAAAGACCGAAGTCATCGCCTCGGTCTTTTTCCGCTCGTCCGGTATCACTATCAAAAAATAAGACTAGCTGTTTTCTTTTATCGCTTGCTGCATCGCCAGCCATTTTTCAACCACCGGGTGTAAACTTTTATCATCGGTATTATGCATAACCGAGCCGTTAAGCTCTGAGTCTGCCATTAAGAGGGAACTAGGCGTAATAGCCTTGCCTGATTTCAAGTTAATCTCTTTCACCAAACCAATCGCCACCAATTTATCACCACAAAAGAATTGGTGCTGATAATAGAAATATTTCTCATCCCAACTTAATATTTCCGTGGTCATGGTAAACGCTTGAAAGGGACGAATAGGTTTTAAATAAATAAAATCTTGCGCCGCTATCATGCGTAAACTATAACGACCAGACAGTGCCAATCGAGAGCTGTGCCAAATACCAAAACGACCTAACTCCATGAAACTAAATACCCGATAATTAGGTAAGTGATCACGCCAACCTAGATCGTGTAACCAGACTCGAAATCGATCACTGCGTTTATCAACCAGCGCCACCGCATCCTGCTTTCGGGCACTAAAGATAATAATCAGCATTCTAAAAAATAAATTCATGTTACTCCCTTACATAAAATAAATTGAGCTAACATACTGACTCAAAGCTATAAAATGTAAAGTGCATAGATATGAATATAAAACAATGTAGCCATTAAATAGCATTAACATGGTATTTATTCTAGCTAGGCTAAAGTCATCGAGATGCCGAGTACAATAAACAACACGCCACAGCACTGATTAAAGCCCTGCCCATTTTTCATTAGCTTCGGACGAATACTGTGAGCTACACAGGCAATAGCATATTCAGCTAAAAACTCAACACAAACAAAAGTCACCGCGATGACAATAAACTGCGGCAGTAACGCGACTGTGGGATCAATAAACTGCGCTAAGAATGCGGTAAAAAACAGCAATACTTTCGGGTTGGATAGTGCCGCAAAAAAACCTTGTCTAAACAAAGTAACAGGACTATACAATTGGCTTTCAGCCAGTTCAGTCAACTCCAACGCAGGGGCATGCCATAGCTTGAACCCAAGCCAAACAAGATACGCCGCACCAACCCATTGCAGCGCGGTCATGGCGTCAGGTTGCGCTGCTAATACCGCGCCTAAGCCAAACATCGCGATGGCAATTAAGATCAAAAATCCAAACACACCACCACATATGGTAAACAGTGTTCGTCTATGTCCATAGCGCGCACCATGACTCAATGCCAATAATGAATTAGGCCCAGGAACGACCGCTAATCCCATCGCTGCAACTAAAAAGACTAACCAAAGATTAAACGCCATCATCATATCCACATTAATAAAAGTACCATGAGTATAAATTCCAACAATAAAAACTAACGGTGTAATGTGGACGCTTAATGGTACTATTTGGACAACTAGTTAAATGAATAGCTAAATAAACAGTGAGGCAAGCCATCAATGAACACCACCATGAATTCAGCAGAGGTGCGCTTTCTACTGCTGCCCTTACCCGAATTTAATATGCTACCCTTTGGTGGATTCTTAGATAAGCTGCGTTTTTCGGCTGATGATGCAGACCATAGCCAACAACGACATTGTTCATGGCAAGTTGTCGGTTTAGACAAGGGCCATGTGGTATCCAGCAGCGGCATCCCCATTGAGATACCAGCAACGCCTGCAGATATAAACCTGTGCCAGTATGATTATCTGGTTATTTTTGGTTGTCGCACCGCACGGCAAGCACAGCAGCAAGCCCAACATTACGGTGCACTTTTAAAACAAGCCGCAGCACAGGGGTTAACCTTAATTAGCATAGATAATGCTTGCTTTACTCTAGCGGAACTAGGTTTATTAAATGACCATAAAGTCACCGTTCATTGGCGGCATATCAATGAATTTAGCCATGCTTATCCACGCTTAGAGATCGCCAGCGAGCAGCTATACTGCATTGATAATAAGCGTATCAGTTGTTCCGGCGGGAGTGCTGCAATTGATTTAGCCGTGGCGATACTCAGTCGCCATCTTGGACAGACCTGGGCAGTTAAAGGACTAGCAGATATGCTAGTTGATGAAAGCCGCAGTCAATTACATCAATTAAAATCACGCCAACAAATACTGCATCACGATCGCCACCTTGGTCGTACCATTGCCTTGATGCAAGAACTCATGGCCAGTGATACCTCAATAGCACAGTTAGCAGCGCTCACAGGGTTAAGCCGCCGACAATTAGATAGACATTTCAAACTCCATTTTAAGCTATCAGCGCATCAATATTGGAGCGAGATACGTTTACAACATGTGCACTGGCGATTACTTAATTCAGACCATTGTTTAGCAAATTTAGCTGATGAAGTAGGTTTTCAAGATAGCAGTTATTTATGTAAAGTATTTCGGCAACGATTCAACCTATCGCCTGGTCAGTTACGCCGTCAGGGAAAAGTTTAATGTAAATCAGATATATAATTAATCGTCTATTACCTATACGAATACCAGCACTTAACTGATAGTCTTTAAAATTATACCCTTAGAGGTAGCATAAATCGTTCAGGCGTATTGCAATCAATATCCAAAAAAGGCATATTGAAAAATCGTTAACAATTAATAGTTCACTAAAAATGCAGTCTTTGAAATCAAATAAACGGATTTATATTTCAATTGCGATCTATATTTTATCTATTATTAGCTTGGCTATTTATAGCTATTTTCAAGAAAGAAGTCATATATATACAGCACTTGATTTAAAATTAAAGACTGCGGCGCTGACCATATCCTCGTTATTACCCAATAATTTTCATCAACAGAATATGACTTCTGATGAAAATTCGGCGCAGCTAAACTTAAATAACAGAAATGCATTAACGACATACGCTGAAAATGTCAATATTAGCAATTTATATACCCTCATTATACGTGATAATCAGATCCTATTTACGTCGTCGAATACCACACCGATTGATGCTAATAACATAAATAAAAGTAATACCGATTTTTTAACCGTCTATGATGATGCCGACCCTAGCCTCTACGCTATTTTTGCAGACCCTCAGCCACATTTAGTCGAGTACCAAGATAAATGGGGACGCTTTCGCAGTATCTTCATCCCACTGTATGCTACTGATGGTAGCCTTTACATTGCTGCAGCCGACATCACCATCGATGCCGTCGCCGTGCAATTAAACCAACACTTCAACAAAACTATGGTTTTTTCAGCTATTTTTATGTTCTCAGTGTTTTTTCTGTTTTTGATACAAAGCATCAGTTATCGCCAACAAGTAAAAAATCTCCGCTACAAAGTTGCGCAACGAAGCAATGAACTGGTGCAAAGTGAAGCCAAGTTGAACTCTATTTTTGAACATTCGCCAGTGGGCATTTTTCATTATGATAAACAAGGCGTATTGCTCAGAACCAATCGCCATTTGGAAGCCATTATCGGCGCGAATAAAAATGGCTTGGTCGGATTTAACATGTTGGAAAACATTCAAAACACAGGTCTTTCTAAGGCAATAAAATTATCATTAAAAGGCCAGATGAGCACCTTTGAAGGTGAATACATCTCGGTATCACACCGTAAGAAATCTTATTTAGAAGTAGACTTAGTGCCGCTCTATTCCAGCTCAGGCGAAATAGACGGCGGGGTTGGCGTGTGTGACGACATCACCATGCAACAACAAAATACAGCTAATTTACAAAAGCTATCACGCGTTGTCGAATGTAGCTTAGACGGTATTATGATCACCGACACCCAAGGTATCATTGAATACGTGAACCCACAATTCACGCAGATAACAGGTTATTCAGCTCCCGAATCTATCGGTAAAAAAGCCAATTTCTTTCGCTCAAATACCACCTCCAATACCACTTACAATAAACTTTGGGGGAGTATTTCAAGAGGTGAAGAGTGGGCAGATGAAGTACAAAACAAACGCAAAAATGGCGAACTATACTGGGCTAAAGTCACCATAATACCAATGACCAATGCCAGTGGCGAAATAACCCATTTCATCGGCATCCAAGTTGATATCACCAAATCAAGGGTCATATCTAAACAGATTACCTATCAAGCAAAACACGATATGCTCACAGGGCTAATTAATCGTTATGAATTTGAGCATCAACTTAGCGATGCAGTATGCAGCGCCCAAGGTAGCCGACTTACCCACGTATTATGCTTCTTAGACTTAGATCAATTTAAAATAATTAATGATACTTGCGGTCATGCTGCCGGTGACGAACTATTACGTCAAGTGGCAGGATTAATCGGTGATAACTTACAACCAAACGATACCTTAGCACGGTTAGGTGGTGACGAATTTGCCATATTAATACGCAACAGTCAGCTTGCAGAAGCGGTTATTATAGCGAATGAAATATTAGAAAAAGTCAAAAAATTCCAATTTATATGGAAAAAAAATTGTTTTAGTGTCGGTGTCAGTATTGGTGTTGCTGAAATTTGTAGTACTTCGGGGAACACCAGTGAAGTCTTGATCCATGCAGATCTCGCGTGTTACGCCGCCAAAGATCTCGGCCGTAACAGGGTACATACCTATCATGATAATGATGAGTTGTTGGCGACTCGAGATGGTGAGTTTCGTTGGGTAAATGAAATAAAAGAAGCCCTGCATGAAGATCGATTTGAACTCTACGCTCAGCCTATCGTCGCCCTGCAGGATCCTGACCATAAGCCTATTTTTGAAGTATTACTACGTATGCTGGATAAAAATGGCGAGCTGATTGCCCCAGGTATATTCTTGCCAATTGCAGAGCGCTATAACTTATCTCAACCTATAGACCGTTGGGTAATAGACCGCACATTACTGTGGATGAAAACACATAGCCAACAACTTGCTATCTTTGATCATATCAGTATTAATTTATCCGGTGCTTCACTGGGTGACAACGACCTGCTGCAGCATATTATGGCAAAGATAACCCAAGCCAACGTACCACCGCAACAGATCATGTTTGAAATAACTGAAACGGCGGCGATAAGCAACCTTGCTAGTGCGACAGTCTTCATTAATACCTTAAGTACTTTTGGTTGCCAATTTGCATTAGATGACTTTGGCAGTGGCTTGTCCTCATTTGCTTATCTTAAGAATCTGCCGGTCAACATCCTTAAAATTGATGGCATATTTATTAAGGATATCTTAACCAATCCCATCGATGCAGCAATGGTAAAATCAATTAACGAGATCGGTCATCTAATGGAATTAAAAACCATTGCAGAATTCGTGGAGAACGATGCTATTAAGCAAAAAATTGAAGCCATTGGTATCGACTTTGCACAGGGCTATGGCGTAGGGAAACCGCAACCGATAAATAATATGCTCAAATTAAACCGATTATCATAATAGTATTTAATTATTCGCCATTAAAAATACAGTATCTTATGTATGATTGTGGCCTGTCGCTAAAAGTACATTATCAAATACTTCATTATTGCAGCTATTCACCTAAATATTCCCCCATTATTACCTAAATACATTCCCGTATCTGATCTTATTTAACTCTATTTTGATTAATTCATCATCAGCGTCTGTCGAACGAATGGGCTAATAACAAGTGCTGGATCACACTATTTAATGACCACGTCAACAACAGCCGCTATTGGTTCAAATATATTTGACAGATTAAACTATATTTTATAAATTGCAGTCTGAAAGAAGATATATAGTACTAAATAGGTACCTAGATAGGTGTCAAAATAGAGATACGCATTATCCATTTATCATGTGTATTTGTTCACTTTACAGTGAAGCACGGAAGAATTATGACTATAGCTCTTTGTAGGTTTATACCTCTTATAGGAGATATCCATAATGGATACGTTAACAGCAAACATTTCGACTTCAGCTACAACAACAAAAACCAGTTCAACATGGTCTAAAAGTGACATCGTTTGGGTACTTGGTCTATACGGCACAGCCGTTGGTGCTGGTACTTTATTCCTGCCAATCACAGCAGGTGTAGCAGGCCTTATTCCTTTATTGATAATGACAGTATTAGCATTACCGATGACTTTCTTTGCTCACCGTGCCATGACTCGCTTTGTATTATCAAGCTCGAAGCCTGGTGCTGATATTACTGAAGTGGTTGAAGAACATTTTGGTGTGGGCATGGGTAAACTAATCACCCTACTATATTTCTTTGCTATCTATCCAATTTTACTTGTTTATAGTGTAGCACTAACAAATACAGTCCAAGATTTCATGTTAAATCAACTGCACATTCAACCACCACCACGTGCAATTTTAGCACTTGTTCTTATCTTGGCTTTAATTGCGATTGTACGCCTTGGTGAACAACTCATCATCAAAGCAATGAGTGTCTTAGTTTTTCCATTCGTAGCAGTATTATTAATGCTAGCGTTTTACCTCGTCCCTTATTGGAATGGCGCAATCTTCGAACAGGTAATGCCTGCAGAAGGTGGCATGGGTACCGTAATGATGGCGGTTTGGTTGATCATACCTGTGATGGTGTTCTCGTTTAACCACTCACCTGTTATCTCTTCATTTGCAGTGGCAAAAAGAAATGAATACGGTGATGATGCCGAGAAGAAATGTTCACGTATTTTATTGTGTGCACACATAATGATGGTAGCAACAGTGATGTTTTTCGTATTCAGCTGTGTATTAAGCCTATCACCGGCGAACCTTGTTGAAGCTAAAGAGATGAACATATCTATTTTGACTTATTTAGCGAATCACTTTGATACTCCAGTCATCGCTTATGCTGCACCCGTTGTAGCAATCATTGCTATAACCAAATCATTCTTAGGTCATTACATCGGTGCAAGTGAAGGTCTTAATGGTCTAGTTGTAAAAGCGGCACGTAGTAAAGGTAAAGAAGTCAGTAAAAAAACATTAAACAACTTCACGACTATCTTTATGCTTGTGACTGCATGGGCAGTGGCAACGATTAACCCTAACATTTTGCACATGATTGAAAGCTTAGGTGGCCCAATCATTGCGCTACTATTATTCATTATGCCAATGTATGCAATCCATAAAGTACCGGCAATGAAGAAGTACTCTGGTGCGCTAAGTAATGTTTTCGTTACTCTTATTGGTCTGATTTCAATTACCGCTATTTTTTACTCTCTGGTTCAATAAAACCAAAAAGTAATTCCCTGCAGATACAAAAAAGACGAGAGCAATCTCGTCTTTTTTTATATCTACATATCAGCAACCACTATTCAAAGTATAGGCTAAATGACAGCCCTATATTATCCCAGCTAATCGCTTTATCTTGCTCTTTAATCCACACATACGATAAACCCACAGCCATCGCCTGATCGATAAAATACTTACCGCCGATCGTAAATGACGTTGAATCAAGATAACCATAAGTATATTGGCTATCACTAAAACCATGATTCACATTGAAATCAGCTTCAAACTGTTCGTTAGCAGACAGTTTTACACCGGCAATCACACTCGGATAAAAGTTTGTTTCGTCTGCTCGTGCAGCACCGTTTTCCCAAGAACTAATAGAGCTTTGCACTAGGTTAGCACCGGCATAAAATTCGGTCATATGACCAATACTGCTAGACGTCATTATACCAGCACCCAATATCTTGGCTTTGGCTTTCACGGTCGGGCTAAGCGCAATATTATCAGTATGATGGTAAAAACCGGTGATATAAAAATCTTCAGTAATAGCACGCTCAACATTTAACGCCCAATGCTCCGCCCGATAACTTACCTGCGCATTATTATGGTTAAATGGTTCAGCCATTAGTGTTGGTGCAACAATAAGTAACGGTATACTGGCAAGTGTTGAAACTTTCAACATGAATTTTTCCTATAAAAAATTAAACTGAGATTTACATATTCAATTGATAGCTAAAATATAACTATATTGGATACTAAAAATATAACTGTATGGATAGCTAAAGTATATCGGCAAGCAGGCAAAAAATATAAGCATTTTTATAACCGCTATCGAAATTAAGCCTCTACTAGTAACAATGATTGTAACTGTGTTAATGATGTCACTTGATAGCTGGGTTTAATACCGTCAGGTAAGGCTAAGTTATCGCTATTGAGCCAACAAGTATCAAAACCTGCATTCATGCCACCTAAGATATCCGAATGGGGGTTATCGCCAACCATCAATACTTGCTCACGTTGTATTCCTCCCATGTGGGTTAACGCGTGATCAAATATACCAATATCGGGTTTAGCGATACCAACTTGCTCAGAGATAATCAGTGGTGAAAACACATCTTTTAAGCCCGTTTTTTCTAAACGAATACGCTGTAATTCTGTAAAGCCATTGGTAATAATACCCATGTTTACTTTGCCTGTTAATGCAGCAATAAGTTCTTTCGCACCCGGTAGCAAACAACAAATATCCGCCATGGCGGTCATAAACGCACTGTTTAAAGTTTGTGTCGCCACCTTTAATTTTTCAGCCCAAGATTGAAAACGACGATTTTGTAACTGCGTCGCAGTAATTTTTCCATCTTGATAATCAACCCACAAAGGTAAGTTGACCGTTTGATAATGACTAAAATCATCTCGGCTAAAGTCGACATCAAACCGAGAGAACATCAGCTGTAAACCTTTGAATGCATCAAAGTGGAATAATGTTTCATCGGCGTCAAATAAGATCCATTGGTATTTCATGTAAATCACTCCAACGGCTAGCCGTTACAATAAAAATTAAAGTTAGAATTAAAAAGATGAACTTGCATTTAAAACATCAGGTTATCTTAATCATTAAGGGATATGATAGCGGAAAAGTGAGATACAACTAAGCGATAACTAAAAAATAATTAAACATATATAAAATAAAAATAAAAATAAACTTGCTACTTAGAAAGTACGCTGCTACTATCGCTTAAGATTTATTTAATAACAATCCTCGAAATAAAAATCAACGATTAAGCCTTACCTAGAAAATTCCGTAAGCCAGATTAAAAAATCCAACACATAAAGCTAAATTATTGAACAACGAAATACAGCAAATGTTGCGTGCTGTAAACACTTCTTATTAAGTCAGCTATTTATACAAGAATAAAGATAGTGAGATTTCAGAATATTATCGTTATACGGTAATGAAGCTTATTACAAATGATGCGATAGCTTAAGCTACGCCTATATAGTGAGTTTTATTATGACTATTATTTTTAATGGTACACAGATCCAAATTAAACAACCGGTACACTCGATTTCAGTTCACAAAAACCGAGTAGCATTTACAGATTCACAAGGTGAGAAAATTGCTCAACTTGCAACAGTAAAAGAACGCCGTAACTTTATTGATATGCTAGTAAATAGCTAATTACATCAATACCAATTCCCGATGTTTTAACTAAAAAGAGTTTTAATATCGGGATACTATCCCCCCCCTTTTTTTTATATATATTCCTGCATCTTCTTCCTAAAAAACCATACTTATTCAACGATCTGATAAAAATCAACATTCGTTTATTGGCATTATTAGTGGCAGCTAAATTGAAAGGCATCATTGACTGGAATTTAAGACAAAAAAAAGCCAGGTTGTTAGCCTGACTTACATATATGGGAAAAGAAGGTCGACTGAAATATATACTTCTATCTTCGCAATACTTTTCTTACTTACTTTACTTACGTTCTTCACTTACTAACTTCCTTACACTTACTTACTACTTATTCGTACTTGTCATATACGCTCTTCGTCTTCATTTACACTTTCTTTTGCACTTACACGTACCTTTCACGCACGT